>NZ_DAMDFR010000035.1:0-45307 GCF_032103445.1 Stenotrophomonas sp. | reverse complement strand
GGCTCGATCACGGAGCCTGGGTGCCGCTGCGCCTGCTCTACCCGGATGCCGACATTCCCGTGGTGCCGCTGGCGCTGCAGCCGATGCTGGGCCCGGCGCACCAGCTGGCCCTCGGCCGCGCGCTGGCCCCGCTGCGCGATGACGGCGTGCTGCTGATAGGGTCGGGCAGCATCACCCACAACCTGCACGACTTCCGCGCGTATCACAGCGGCGGCGAAGCCCCGTATGTGCGCCCCTTCATCGAGTGGGTGGAGCAGCGGCTGCAGGCCGACGACACCGCTGCATTGCTCGATTACCGCCGCCAGGCTCCGTATGCCGAGCGCGCGCATCCCACCGACGAGCACTTCCAGCCGCTGCACTTCGCGATGGGTGCCGCGGGCGGTGAACAGCTGGGCGCGCAGCGCATCGATGCCGGTATCGACGCCGGCATGCTGGCGATGGACATCTACCGCTTCGACGGCGCGGCCGGCTGACGCCTGTCCGCCCACTGAGCCGCAGGTCGGCACCGTGTTCAGGTAACGGTGCCGCTGTGGTAATTTTTTCGGCATGCATACGATTGAAGTCGTCCTGGCGATGCTGGTCGCCGTGGTGGCCAGTGGCTACCTGGTGCGCGTGTTGCCGCTTTCACTGCCCTTACCGCTGGTGCAGATCGGCCTGGGCGCGGTCATTGCCGGCGTGTTCAACCGCGGCCACGCGCTGCAGCCGGAAATGTTCTTCCTGCTGTTCCTGCCACCGCTGCTGTTCCTGGACGGCTGGCGCATTCCCAAGCAGGGCCTGTTCCGCGACAAAGGCGTGATTCTGGAACTGGCCTTCGGGCTGGTGATCTTCACCGTGATCGGTGCGGGCCTGCTGATCCACTGGATGATTCCGGTGATGCCGCTGGGAGTGGCGTTCGCGCTGGCGGCGATCATCTCGCCGACCGACCCGGTGGCGGTCAGCTCGATCGCCTCGCGCATGCCGATTCCGAAGCGGCTGATGCACATTCTGGAAGGCGAGTCGCTGTTGAACGATGCGTCCGGCCTGGTCTGCTTCCGCTTCGCGGTGGCGGCAGTGATGACCGGTTCGTTCTCGCTGGCCACCGCTTCGCTGACCTTCCTGTGGGTGGCGGTGGCCGGGCTGGCAATCGGCGTGGCGGTGACCCTTGGCGTGTCCACCTTCCAGCGCTGGCTATGGCGGCGCTTCGGTGAAGAGCCCGGCGCGGCGCTGCTGGTCAATCTGCTGATTCCGTTCGCGGCCTATCTGCTGGCCGAAGAGGCCAAGGCCTCGGGCATCCTGGCTGCGGTCGCGGCCGGCATCACCATGAGCTACGTCGAGCTGACCGGTCGCGTGTCCGGAAGCATGCGCGTGCAGCGCACGGCGGTGTGGAACATGCTGCAGTTCAGCTTCAACGGCATCATGTTCGTGCTGCTGGGCGAGCAGCTGCCGGGCATCGTGGAGCGCGCCATCGACACGGTGAACGAAAGCGGACACCACAGCGCGTGGTGGCTGCTGGTGTACGTGGTGGTGATCAACGTGGCGCTGGTCGCGCTGCGCCTGCTGTGGGTGTGGCTGTCGCTGCGCTGGAGCCTGCTGCGTGCACGGCATCGTGGCGAAGAACGTCCGGTCACCCAGTGGCGGGTGGTGGTGGCCACCTCGGTGGCCGGCGTGCGCGGTGCGATCACCCTGGCCGGCGTGCTGACCCTGCCGTTGTTCCTGCCGGATGGCTCGGCCTTCCCGGCGCGCGACCTGGTGATCTTCCTGGCGGCGGCGGTGATTCTGTTCTCGTTGATCGGAGCCAGCGTGGCCTTGCCGAGGCTGTTGAAAGGCCTGCAGCTGCCGGCCGATTCCGGTGAACGCAAGGAAGAGGACCTGGCGCGCCGGTTGGCATCCAAGGCCGCACTGGCGGGCGTGGAGCGCATGCGCCAGCAGCTGGTGCAGAACCAGAACACCGAGAACGTGCAGCTGTACAACGATGCGGCCGCACGGGTGAGCCTGCTGTACCAGCGCAACCTGGAGAAGGAACACGGGCCCGATGCGGACCCGGAGAAGGTGAAGCGGATGGAGCAGGGCTACCGGCAGCTGCGCAACGCAGGGCTCACCGCCGAGCGCGAGGAGCTGTTCCGGCTGACCCGGCGCGGCAGCATTTCCGATGAGATCTCGCGCAAGCTGATCCGCAATCTGGATCTGCTGGAAACCCGGCAGCGGGAGTGACGCCGCGCCGGACGCGCACGGCGCGTCCCTACAGGTCGCCCGACCAAGGGTCGTAGTGACACGCCATGCGTGTCAACGCCATGATCCTGCGTTCGACCCACACGCCATGCGCGTCCGTGCGGGAAACTCCCCGCGCGCGATTACGCTTCCGGCTTCTGATCCAGGTAATACGCCACCACGGTGCCCTTGACCTTCACCGTCATCGGGTTGCCGCGACGGTCGCGCGACTTGCCGGCCTGCACGCGGATCCAGCCTTCGCTGACCGAGTATTCCTCAACGTTGTCACGCTCGACATCGTTGAAACGAATGCCCACGCCGCGCTCCAGGGCAGCGGCATCGTGGAAGGGGCTGGCCGGGTTGATCGCCAGATGATCCGGAGGGGTATCGCTCATGATTCGGGTTCACACTGACGGCCACCGCGGCCGCCTTCAGGCGCACAGGATACCCGAGGCCCCCGGTTTAAGCCGATTTCGCTTCCTGCGCACGCGCTGGCAGGTCAGAATGCGGACTGTTTCCAGGAGTTCCCGCCCATGCCCGACAACAGCGATTATTTCGACTTCGAAGAAGACGAGCGCGATTTCGACGAAGACGATTTCGAGGCGCGGATCTGGAATCTGTTCGTGCTGATCAACCCGGGCGACGAGGAACTGGCACTGCAGCAGTTCAACCGCTGGCGCGAGCAGCTGCTGGAGGCGGGGGAGTCCATTGACGAGGAGGCTGACTGGCTGCCGCCCCTGATGGTGGCGACCGCCTGGCAGTCGAGCTACGAGGTCGAGCGCGATGACGCCGACTCGCTGGTGTCGGCGGTGAACGAGCTGTCCGCGCGCTTCAACGTGCAGGTGGACTGGGGCGGCGACCTGGACGATGAGGACTTCGCCGAGGACGTGGATGCGCCGATGTTGATGGCGACCGCGTATGACCGCCTGCGCGAGCACAACTACAGCCTGTGGAGCGTGGATACCGGCAATGGTGGCTTGGCGGGCTGGATGGCGTTGAGCCGCGATGATGACGCGATGCTGGCGCTGTGTTCGTTGCTGGGGGTGGAAGTGCGCCCGGGGGCGGATCCGTTCTGACGGATGTCCCGGTGGTGCCGGCCGCTGGCCGGCAACCTCATGAACCGCACCGGAGACCGCTTGGTTGCCGGCCAGCGGCCGGCACTACCTTGCCGTCGGACGCATTACGGTAGCGCCGGCCGTTGGCCGGCCCGCGCAATGCGTCACGCGGTTGCGTCGTATTGCAACCGCGCGTTGGCGATCACCGCCTTCAACAATTCCCGGTCGGTATGCCGCGAAATGGCGCGTGCGCCCAGCGCGATGGCGCGCTCACGCATCGGGGCCGGCACGTCGTAATGCGCGCCGCTGCGGCGGTTCTGGAACGCCCGCCGTGGAATCCCGAGCTGCGCCGCCATGGCGTGCAGCTCGGGCAGGGTGTCGGCCATCAGATGCGCCCAGCGCTGGTCGCGCCAGGGGTGAACCGCATCGTCGATATAGACCGTCACCGGTGGCGATCAGCCCTTGGGCTGCTCGCTGCTGTCGGCCGGGGCGTCGGCATCGGCCGGGGCGGCTTCGGCGTCGGTGCTGGCTTCAGCGGCTTCGCCTTCGGCGTCGTCGGCCGCGTCTTCCACGCCTTCGAACTCGGACACCAGCTGGGCCAGGTATTCCTCGGCGGTCTTGCCTTCGTCGGCGGCCAGGTCGTCAATCATCTGCTGCAGCTGCGGCGAGGTTTCCAGGGTGACCGGGCGGCCTTCCTTCTCCTGCACGTTGGCCAGGTGCTTGAGCATGGCCAGCATCGGCACCGGGTTGTCGGCATTGCCCATGGTCTGGCCGCCGATGGCCAGCAGCCACTCGGTGCCCTGCAGGCCGATGGCGGCCACGACCTGGCCTTCTGCGTTCTGCAGCACGGCGTGGTTCTGCACCGGCTGCTGGCTGTTCAGGCGCTGGATCGGGCGCTTGGGCTGCGACTTCTTGCGCTTGTCGCGCTTGGCCTTGGACTGCTTGGACATGGGATTACGTCTTTCTGGATTCGGAAAGGGCCATTGTAATCGTCATTGCGGTAGCGCCGGCCGTTGGCCGGCCCTCATGGCGCCGGAAACATCCCTTGGGCCGGCCAACGGCCGGCGCTACCGGATCCCCTACGGTGCCCCGTCCGCCGGCCCCAACACCGGCACCGACGGCCCGGCCGGCGGCGCGATATCGGCCTGCACATCCGGATCCACCGTGGTGCCCGATAACCCGACCTGCTGCCCGGACCCGGACAATGCCGCGGCTTCGGCCGCCTTGGTCATCACCACGATGCTGATGCGGCGGTTGATCGGGTTGTCCGGCTTGACCTTGTCGAACAGCACCGACGACGACAGCCCGACCACGCGGGTCACCTTTTCTTCCGCCATGCCGCCTTCCAGCAGGGCCCGGCGCGCGGCATTGGCACGGTCGGCGCTGAGTTCCCAGTTGCTGTAGCCGTGGGCGGCGGTGTACGCGGTGATGTCGGTGTGGCCGGTGATGCTGATCCGGTTCGGCACGTGGTTGATGAACTCGGACAGTTCCTTGAGGATCGCGCGCGTGTACGGCTTCAGCGCGGCGCTGCCGACGTCGAACATCGGCCGGTTCTGCTTGTCCACGATCTGGATGCGCAGGCCCTCGGGGGTGAGGTCCAGCAGCAGCTGGTCCTTGAACGGCTCCAGCGCCTGGCTCTTGCTGATCGCTTCCTCCAGTTCCTGCTTCAGCACTTCCAGTTGCTTCTTTTCACGCTCGCGCTCGTCTTCCTGCGGCACCGGCCGTTCGGCCTGCGCGTTCTGGAACGGGTCGTTGCTGGTGCCGCGGGAGACATCGGTGGCCCCGCCCAGCTTGATCATCGAGGTGCTGGCCCCGCCCGGGCCGGCCATGCCGGGCGCAGGCGTCGGGCTCTGCCCGGTCAGCGGGCTGGGGTTGCGGAAGTACTCGGAAATGGCCGCGCGCTCGGGCTTGCTGGTGGCCGCCATCAGCCACAGCACCAGGAAGAACGCCATCATCGCGGTCACGAAGTCGGCATACGCCACCTTCCAGGCACCGCCATGATGGGCCCCGTGGCCGGCCTTCTTGACCTTGCGGACAATGACGGTGGGTTTGTCGTTGGCCATGACGCTGCCTTACTTGATCGTCTTCAGGTGGGCTTCGAATTCGCTGAAGCCCGGGCGCACGTTCGACGGCAGGGTCTTGCGGGCGAATTCCAGCGCGATCTTCGGGTTGTAGCCACGCAGGCAGGCCAGCAGGGCGGTCTTGACGGACTCGTAGATGCGGCTGTCCTGCTCGGCGCGCGCTTCCACCGCGGCCGCCAGCGGGCTGACAAAGCCATAGGCCAGCAGAATGCCGAGGAAGGTACCGACCAGCGCGCCGGCCACGTGTGCGCCCACTTCGGTGATTTCACCGCCGATCGAGCCCATGGTGATCACGATGCCCAGCACTGCGGCGACGATGCCGAAGCCAGGCAGGCCGTCGGACACCTTGTTCAGCACGGCCGCCGGCTGCATGGCTTCGCCATGGTGCTTTTCCAGCTCCATTTCCAGCAGCGGTTCCAGTTCGTGCGGTTCGATGTTGCTGCCGATCATCAGGCGCAGGCAGTCGGTCATGAAGTCGACCAGGTGATGGTCGGCCTGCACCTTGGGATAGTTGGCGAAGATCGCGCTGTCGGCCGGGCGCTCGACGTGGTCTTCCAGCGACATGAAGCCTTCCCGGCGCGCCTTGTTGAGCAGTTCGTACAGCAGGCTCAACACGTCCAGGTAGTCCTGCTGCTTGTAGCGCGGGCCTTTGAACACGCCGACGCTGGCGGCCAGGGTCTGCTTGACCGTCTTGACCGGCGTGCCGACCAGGAACGCGCCCAGCGCTGCACCGCCAATGATGACCAGCTCGTAGGGCTGCCACAGGGCCGCCAGCTTGCCGTGCGCGCCGACGTACCCCCCGAGCACGCTGAGAATGACGATCAGAAAACCAACAATGATGAGCATGGGGCAGACGCGGAGGAGGGGATACCTCCATGTCGGCCCCATGTCGGGGTTCTGAAGGGTGACGTTGGATGAACGTCACACTTTTGCAGATCAGCCTGCCGGGCCGGCCTCGACCCCGCCACGCTGCAGCGGATCCGGGTAGGGGCTGCCATTGGGCGTGAAATCCAGCGAGACCGAGTTGAGGCAATGGCGCTCGCCCGTGGGCGGCGGACCGTCCGGGAACACATGGCCGAGGTGGCTGCCGCAGCGGGCGCAGACGATCTCGGTGCGGATCATGCCGTGACTGGTGTCACGGATTTCGCGGACATGGGCCGGGTCAAACGGGGCAAAGAAGCTGGGCCAGCCGGTGCCGGAGTCGAACTTGGTGCTGGAACGGAACAGCGGCAGGCCGCACAGGCGGCAGCCGTAGACGCCGTCCTGCTTGTTGTCCAGGAACACCCCGCAGAACGGGGCCTCGGTGCCGTGCTGCAGCAGCACGCGGCGCTCGTCGGCGCTCAGGCCGGCCTCCAGCGCCTGGCGCTGGGCGTCGCTGGGGGGAGAGAGGTCGAAGGCGGTCATGGGCATTCCTCGTGGGGATGGCTGTGAAATGGGGGCAGCGCGTGAAGGGCGCAAGGCAGGCGTTCATGCTGCCGCACGGCGGCGGGGTGCAGGATGAAACCGTTGACCGACCCGGGAGGGCTGCTGTGATGAACACCCGACTGCTGCTGTTGCCCGCCATACTGGCGGTTGCGATGACCTTCGATGCCGGCGCGCAGATCGCCGCGCCACGCAAGCCCACCGACACCCGCCCGGTGGTCACGCCCGCACCCGCCCCGACGCCGCTGCCCACCCCGGTGCGCCCCGCCCCGATGGAAAGCCAGGCCGGCAAGGTCGCCCCGGTGACCTCCGATTCGCAGATCCGCCAGCAGCTCGGCACGCAGCCGATCCAGAGCCAGGGACCGGCGCAGGTGGTCCCCGCACCGCCAACCACCGCACCGCCGAAGGTGTACGACCGCAACGGCCGCATCATTCCCGGCGTCAAACCGGTGGGCCCGAATCGCGTGTTCGATTCGCGCACCGGTCGCTATTACGACAGCGCGCCCGCGACGCAAGGACAACAGATAAAACCGTGAACGCTTCACAACTTCTCGCCCCCAGTCATCCGCGTCAACA
This sequence comes from Stenotrophomonas sp., assembly GCF_032103445.1. GTDB lineage: Bacteria > Pseudomonadota > Gammaproteobacteria > Xanthomonadales > Xanthomonadaceae > Stenotrophomonas. The sequence continues at coordinate 37,986 of NZ_DAMDFR010000035.1, read as the reverse complement.
CAAAACCTCACCGCATTTTCGCCCTTAATTAACCGCATTTCCTCGACTCTGCACCTGCGCCGCAAGATCGCGCATCCCCAAGATGACGAGAAGAGTGCAACCATGGCTAACCAGCAGCAGAACAATCCCAACAAGCCGCAGGATCAGCAGAACCAGAAGGGTCAGCAGAGCCAGCAGCAGTGGGATCAGCAGAACCAGAAGGGTAAGCAGCAGGATCAGCAGCAGCGCAACCCGGACCAGAAACAGCAGCGCTGATGCGCGGTTCGGCGTAACACCCTTTGTTCGGGGGTGAAACCGGAAGAAGGCGGTGCGCACTCGCGCGCCGCCTTTTTTTACGACCACCTCAATCCGGAATCGGCAGTGTCAGCGTTTCTTTGACCTCTTCCATCACGATGTAGCTCTTGCTTTCGCGCACATGCGGCAAGGTCAGCAAGGTGCTGCCCAGCAACTTGCGGTACGACGCCATCTCGCTGATCCGCGCTTTCAGCAGGTAATCGAAATCGCCCGAAACCAGATGGCACTCCAGCACATTCGGCAGCTTCAACGCCGCGCGCCGGAACTCCTCGAAGATGTCGCCGGATTTGTAGGCCAGGCTGATTTCCACGAACACCAGCAGGCTGGCCTTGAGGTAGTGCGGGTCGAGCTTGGCGTAGTAGCCGGTGATCGCCCCGTCGCGCTCCAGCCGGCGCACCCGCTCGGTACAGGGCGTGGTCGACAGCCCGACCCGCTCGCCCAGTTCGGTGAAGGAAATGCGCCCCTCGGCCTGCAGGATGCGCAGGATCTTGCGGTCGATCTTGTCCAGTTCGCGGACCCGGGTGGCCATGGCGTCAACTCGGCAGGGTGAATGGCGCGACAATACACTGCAGTAGGTGTTAAATACAGGAAAAATGCCCGGCAACAGCGGCCTATACTTCCGCAATTATGGTCCCGGCACCGCTGAGTGCAGGGAATGATCCGGTTGGAGAGGTCTCATGCGCGTACTTGTTCTTGGCAGCGGGGTGATCGGCACGACCAGTGCCTGGTACCTGCGGCAGGCCGGCTTTGATGTCACCGTGGTCGACCGCCAGCCCGGACCGGCGCTGGAAACCAGCTTCGCCAATGCGGGCCAGCTGTCGTTCGGCTACACCTCGCCGTGGGCCGCGCCGGGCGTGCCGCTCAAGGCGGTGAAGTGGCTGTTCGAGGAGCATGCGCCGCTGGCGATCCGCCCGGGCCTGGACCTCAACCAGTACCGCTGGCTGGCGCAGATGCTGCGCAACTGCACCCAGGAACGCTACGCGATCAACAAGGCGCGCATGGTGCGCATGTCCGAGTACAGCCGTGACTGCCTGAACGAACTGCGTGCTGAAACCGGCATCGAATTCGAAGGCCGCGACCTCGGCACCACCCAGCTGTTCCGCACCCAGCAGCAGCTGGATGCCTCGGCGCAGGACATCGAAGTGCTGGCGCAGTACGGCGTGCCGTATGAAGTGCTGGACCGTGCCGGCATCATCGCCGCCGAGCCGGCGCTGGCCGCCGTGGCCGACACCCTGGTGGGTGCGCTGCGCCTGCCGCGTGACCAGACCGGCGATTGCCAGCTGTTCACCCGTCGCCTGGCGCAGATGGCCAGCGCCGCCGGCGTGGAATTCCGTTTCGACCAGGACATTGCCGGGCTGGAAACCAGCGGCAACCGCATCACCGGCGTGCGTATCGACGGCCAGCTGGAAACCGCCGACCACTACGTGGTTGCGCTGGGCAGTTACTCGCCGTCGCTGGTCGCACCACTCGGCATGCACCTGCCGGTGTACCCGCTGAAGGGCTATTCGCTGACCCTGCCGATCACCGACCCGGCGATGGCTCCCACCTCGACCATCCTGGACGAAAGCTACAAGGTGGCGGTGACCCGCTTCGACGACCGCATCCGCGTGGGTGGCATGGCCGAGGTGGGCGGGTTTGACCTGTCGCTGTCGCCGCGTCGCCGCGCCACCCTGGAAAAGGTGGTGCGCGACCTGTACCCGCACGGCGGCGATCTGTCGCGCGCCGAGTTCTGGACCGGGCTGCGCCCGGCCACCCCGGACGGCACCCCGGTGATCGGGGCCACGCCGTACCGCAATCTGTTCCTCAACACCGGCCACGGCACGCTGGGCTGGACCATGGCCTGCGGGTCGGGTCGCTACCTGGCCGACCTGATGAGCGCGCGCCAGCCGCAGATCAGCACCGAAGGCCTGGATATCTTCCGCTATGGCGGGCGTGCCAATCCGCATGCCGCCGCTTTTCAACAGAGTGAAACTGAAACATGCGTCCTGCCCGCGCGTTGATCGACCTGGACGCGTTGCGCTCCAACTTCCGCCTGGCCCGTGAACTGGGCGGCGGTCGCAAGACCCTGGCCGCGGTAAAGGCCGATGCCTATGGCCACGGTGCCGTGGTGTGCGCGCGCGCGCTGGAAGGCGAAGCCGATGCCTTCGGCGTGGCCTGCATTGAAGAGGCGCTGGAACTGCGCGCGGCCGGCATCACCACGCCGATCCTGCTGCTGGAGGGCTTCTTCGACGCAGCCGAACTGCCGCTGATCGTGCAGCACGAGCTGTGGTTCGCGGTGGCTGCGCCGTGGCAGGTGGACGCGGTGGAAGCGTTCCAGACCGATGCGCGCTTGAATATCTGGCTGAAGCTGGACAGCGGCATGCACCGGCTGGGGCTGTCGCCGGCCGATTTCCGCAGCGCGCATGCGCGCCTGTCGGCGTTGCCGCAGGTTGGCCCGATGGTGCTGATGAGCCATCTGGCGCGCGCTGACGAACTGGACAACCCGCGCACCCGCGAGCAGGCTGCGACGTTCGCGGCCGCCATTGAAGGCCTGGCTGGCGAAACCAGCCTGTGCAATTCGCCGGCGCTGCTGGGCTGGCCGGAAGTGCGCAGTGACTGGGTGCGCCCGGGCCTGATGCTGTACGGGGCCAACCCGCTGCCTGGCAGCAGCGCGCAGACCGCGCGGCTGCGCCCGGTGATGACCATGCAGTCGAAGATTTTCGCGGTGCGCGAGATCGCGGCCGGCGAACCGGTGGGTTACGGCGCGCGCTTTATCGCCGAGCGACCCACCCGCGTCGGCGTGGTGGCGATGGGCTATGCCGACGGCTACCCGCAGTTCGCCCCGAATGGCACCCCGGTGCAGATCGACGGCCAGCCCGGCCATCTGATCGGCCGGGTGTCGATGGACATGCTCACCGTGGACCTGACCGACCTGCCGCAGGCGGGCGTGGGCAGCACGGTGGAGCTGTGGGGCGAGAGCCCGCGCCTGGACGTGCTCGCCCCGCTGTGCAATGTGAGCGCGTACCAGCTGCCCTGCGCGGTGAAGCGCGTCGCGCGCGAAATCCGCTGACGGGTAAGGCTGCGGCGTATGGCTCCGTCGTCTTCGGGGCGGCCCCGGTAATGCCTGACGCATTCGTGATGCGTCAGGCGGCGGGTAACACTTTCCGCAGCCAGTCATTCAGCATCCGCTTTTCGTAGCGCAGCGGGTCACTGTCCGACAGCAGGCCCACGCCAGTGCTGAGATAGCCCATGTCGATCAGCTTCTCGCCGGTGCTCTGCTTCAGCACATTGCCCTGTGCGTCCTTGAGCACATAGTCCAGCGTCATGCGCGGGGGATAGATGTCTTTCATGATGCGGATGTCCTGGGCACGCGGCCCGTGCTGGGGCTCGTAATCGCCGGCGCGCTTGATGTCGGTAATGGTCACGTCGAGGGTCTGGCCCGGAGCCAGCCGCTTCGCCGCGGTAGTGCGGATGTAGGTGGCCAGGTCATGGACCCAGTTGCCGCGCTCGGCTTCCCAGCGGTTGGAGCTGTTGCGAATCTCGGTGAACTTCGAAGGATCGGTCCAGCGAACCTGCACCGGGCCTTCTTCTTTCAGCTCGGTAGGTGCCTTGGGGTCAGTCACCGTACGCGGTGCCGCCGCAGCGGACAGCGTGGCTAAAGCCAGCAGGCCGCCCAGCGCGGCCGTCATCAGGGTTTTGAGGTTCACTGCGAACTCCCGTAAGTGGTCAGGATGGCCCAATGCAGTGTGATCCCGATCACAGCCCGGGACAATTGGCAAAACTGCGACGAATTCGTCGTATTCGGCATGAATTCACCCGGGGTACACATGAATCCCACGCTTGACGCTACGAATACGCGGTCTGGATGATGCTATCTCCCAGCGCTCTGCCTGCCACGCCCTTTGACCTCCTTGTCCAGCCCGACCGTACCGACCCTCGAACGCGCCACCCCGGTGGCTCCTGCGCTTGATCCCGCCCTGCACCGTCACGTGCTGGAAGGGCTCAACGCCGGCTTCTGCGTGGTGGAATGCCTGATCGAAGACGGCGTCGGGGTGGACTATCGCTTCGTGCAGGTGAACGACGCCTTCGAGCGCAGCACCGGGCTGGTCAATGCGACCGGCCGCCTGATGAGCGAGCTGCAGCCGGCGCACGAGCAGGACTGGTACCGCATCTACGGCCAGGTGGCCCTGACCGGGCGGCCGCACCATTTCGACATGGAGGCGCGCGCACTGGGCCGCTGGTACTCGGTGGAAGCGATGCGGGTGGGTGAGCCGGAGCAGCGCCAGGTGGCGATCCTGTTCTTCGACATCACCAGCCGCAAGCAGGTGGAAGTGGATCTGGCCGAAAGCGAAGCGCGCTTCTCCGCGCTGGCCGACGGCCTGCCGATGCCGGTGTGGGTGCTGGATGACCGCGGCCATGCCCGCTTCGTCAACAGTGCGTTTACCGAGTTCTTTGGCGGTGACGAACAACGCGTGCCGGAAGACGTGTGGCGCGGGCTCGTGCATCCCGACGACGCTTCGGTGTTCGATTACGAACTGCAGGAGGCGCTGAAGGCGCAGCGTTCGATGCAGGCGCTGGTGCGTGGGCTGCGTTCGGACGGCCAGTGGCGCTGGCTGGAAATGAACGCCCGCCCGCGCTTCTCGCGCATGGGCCGCTTCATCGGCCTGGCTGGCAGCAGCCCGGACGTTACCGAGCGCCGTGAAATTGAAATGGCGCGCGAGGAGCTGCTGCAGTCCGAGCGTGCCGCGCGCAGCGCCGCGGAAAACATGGCGCGGCTGAAGGACGAATTCCTGGCCACCCTGTCGCATGAACTGCGCACGCCGCTGACCACCATCCTGGGCTGGAGCGAACTGCTGCTGCAGCGGGTGGACAACACCAGCCCGCTGTTCAAGGGCCTGGGCGTGATCGCCAACAGCGCGATGGCGCAGAAGCGGCTGATCTCGGACATGCTGGACCTGAGCAGCATGCTGCTGGGCAAGGTGCAGCTGGAAGTAGAAGTGGTCGACCTGCGTGCGCAGCTGACCGAAGCGCTGGGCGCGCAGGAACTGGTGGCCGAAGGCAAGGCACTGGACATGCAGCTGCATCTGCCGGAAGAGGGCGCGCTGGTACTGGGCGACGCCACCCGCCTGCAGCAGGTGTGGTGGAACCTGCTGTCCAATGCGATCAAGTTCACCCCGGCTGAAGGTTCGGTCACCGTGACCCTGGCCCGCGAGGGTGGGCACTGGGTGATCACCGTGCGCGACACCGGCGACGGCATCGCGCCGGAATTCCTGCGCCATCTGTTCAGTCGCTTCCGCCAGGCCGACGGCACCACCACCCGCCGCCATGGCGGCCTTGGGCTGGGCCTGGCGATCGTGCAGCAGCTGGTGGAACTGCACGGTGGCACCGTCAGTGCGGCCAGCGAGGGGCAGGGCCTGGGTGCCCAGTTCACGGTCAGCCTGCCGTGCTACCAGCCGCAGTCCGACGGCCGGCCGCTGCGCGAAGTCTTCAATGGCCCGATCAGCGAGCAGGTGATCGAACCCTACCCGCTGCGTGGGCTGCGCCTGCTGGCGGTGGAGGATCAACCCGAAGTGCTGGAGTATCTGCGCCGCATGCTGGAAGAGCAGGGTGCGCAGGTCACGGTGGCGGCGTCTGCCGGCGAAGCGCTGGCACTGCTCGACGCCGGCCGGCACGAACAGGTGGATGCATTGCTCACCGACATCGGCATGCCGGGTATGGACGGCTATGGGCTGGTGCGCACCCTGCGCGAGGACATGGGGGTGGATGCGAAGGCGTTGCCCGCCGTCGCGGTGACCGCGCTGGCAAGGGCGGATGACCGCAAGCGCGCGCTGGCGTCAGGCTTCCAGGAGCACGTGGCCAAACCCTATTCGGTGGCGCAGCTGGTCACGGCGGTGCGCAACGTGCTGGCGCAGGCGAGGGCCGAGGCCGGTTGAGAGTTTCTGACACGCATGGCGTGTCATTACGCGAGGATCATCATGTCACGCACTGCACCGGTTGTTTACACCCATGCCGACGACATCGCACGGCTGAAAACGCTGCTGCCGCAGCTGCCCGACGAGGCCCGGGTGGAAGTGACATTGAAGGACGGCAGCCGCGTGCTGGGCACGGTGGCGGTGCGCCCCACCGTGCAGCAGTATCGCGATGCGGAAGAGAACGAGGGCAGCAACGGCGAGTTGCGGCTGGATGATCTGGATGTGCCGGTGCAGCAGCACCACGTCTGGCTGGACCAGATCGCATCGATCCGTGAGCTGCCGCCGATCGAGTGACCGGCGGCGTGCACGCTTAGTGCTGGAAGACTTCCGGTTCGGCGTCGAAGCGGCGTGCGTAGGCGCGTTCGTCGGCGACCCGTGCCACTTCGTCATCGGCCATGTCAGGCGCGCCGTACACCGCATACGCCACCTGGCCATCGGACTGGCGACCGACCTGGTGCAGGCGATAGCGCGCATGACCGCCGCCGGTATCTTCAGGGTAGTGAACCGGCGGCTGCGCGCCTTCCAGGTCCATTTCGCTGTTGTCGACCTTGCCACCGACGAACAATGCACGCATGAGCCAGCTCCGCTTCGAAAGAGCCTTTACCCTGACCGACACGATGTTGCGAGGGCATCAAGACCCCGTTGAACAAATGCTAATTGGTGGATTGGCATGACCGCCCCCACGCAATCCAACCACGCCGCATGACCGACGTAGAGCCACGCCCTGCGTGGCTTCGCGGTGTCAGACGTGGTCGAAGCCACGCAGGGCGTGGCTCTACGCCCACGGACAGAGCGCGGAATCCTGAAAAGGTAGAATGGCCGTCTCATTTCTAGACGTACCCCGCATGGCCCCCCAGCACGACGCCCCCCTGGAAACCCTGTTCCTGCCCTTCGGCGGTGCCCTGGACTGGCCGTCCGGCCCAGTGCTGTTCCTGCGCGCCCGCGACGGTTGGCCGCTGCGCGAGCGTGCCCAGCCGGGCCAGCTGATCTGTGAACAGAGCTTCCGGCCCTTCGCCGCAGCCCTGGAGGCCAGCGGCTGGACGGTGCGTGACGAGGCCCAGCTGGCCGCCGACAGCACCCGCTATGCGGTGGTGCTGGTGCTACCGCCGCGCCAGCGCGAAGAGGCACGTGCGCTGTTCGCCCGGGCGCTGGCCCTGGCCGCCCCGGGCGGCATCGTGGTGGCCTGCCAGCACAACAACGAAGGCGCGCGCTCCGGCGAAAGCGACCTGCAGCAGCTGGCCGGGCTGGGCGGCAAGCTGACCAAGAACCACTGCCGGGTGTACTGGACCGCGCCGCTGAACGGCCAGCACGACGCGGCGCTGGCCGCGCGCTGGGCCGCGCTGGATGCCCCACGCGGCATCCTCGGCGGGCGCTTCCAGAGCCGCCCGGGCATCTTTGCCTGGGACCGCATCGACCCGGCCTCGGCACTGCTGGTGGAGCAGCTGCCGGCCGACTTGGCCGGGCACGGGGCCGACCTCGGCGCGGGCTTCGGATATCTGTCCAGCGAAGTGCTGAGCCGCTGCCCGAACGTGACCGGGCTGGACCTGTACGAGGCCGAAGGCCGCGCGCTGGCGCTGGCGCAGGTGAACCTGCAGGCGCTGGGCAGCAAGGCGACCCTGCGTTACCTGTGGCAGGACGTCACTGCCGGCATCGAGGGGCGCTACGACTTCATCGTGACCAACCCCCCGTTCCACACCCCGGCCCGCGCGGACCGCCCCGACATCGGCCAGCGCTTCATCGCGGTGGCGGCGCAGGCGCTGCGCCCGGGTGGGCGGCTGTGGCTGGTGGCCAACCGCCACCTGCCGTACGAGCAGATTCTCAATGAAAGCTTCGGCGAGGTGCGGGTGGCCGCCGAGCGCGACGGTTTCAAGCTGATCGAAGCCACCCGTGGCCGCAGCGGTGGTCGCGCATGAAGCTGGTCAAGCACATCGCCAACCTGGGCTATGGCAGCCGCAAGCAGGTGCAGCTGATGTTCCGCGAGGGCCGCATCACCGACGCCGACGGCGAGGTGCTGTACGCGGACGACACCGTGGCGCACGAGGCGATCCGCATCGATGGCGAACCGCTGGATCCGCCGCCGGGGCTGACCCTGATGCTGCACAAGCCGCGCGGCTACACCTGCTCGACCAAGGACACCGGCCGGCTGATCTACGACCTGCTGCCGCCGCGTTTCCGCGAGCGCTCACCGCAGCTGTCGTCGGTGGGGCGGCTGGACCGCGACACCAGCGGCCTGCTGCTGATGACTGACGATGGCGCGCTGCTGCACCGGATCGTGTCGCCGAAGGCGAAGCTGGACAAGGCCTATGAGGTCACCCTGGCTGACGACCTGCGCGGCGACGAAGGCGCGCGTTTCGCCAGCGGCACGCTGATGCTGGAGTCGGACGACAAGCCGCTGCTGCCGGCGGAACTGGACGTGCAGGGGCCGCGCCAGGCGCAGCTGGTGCTGCACGAAGGCCGCTACCACCAGGTTCGGCGGATGTTCGCCGCAGTGGGCAACCATGTGGAGGCACTGCATCGCAGCCGGATTGGCGGGCTGACCCTGGGCGCGCTGCCGGAAGGCGAGTGGCGCATCCTCGATGCGGCGGACCTCGACATCCTGTTCAACGCTGCATGACCACGCTGGCGGCGTTACCGTTCCTGCCTGAGGCGGTCATCTTCGACATGGATGGCCTGATGATCGACAGCGAGCGGGTGTCGATCGCGTGCTGGTCGCAGGCGGCGGGTGAACTGGCGCTGCCGATCGAAGAGACGTTCTGGCTGCAGCTGGTGGGCCTGGGCGACCGCGACTGCGAACTGCTGCTGCGCGAACATATCGACGCAGCGCAGATGCAGGCGTTGTACACGCGCTGCCACGATCTGTACGAAGCGCGCACCCAGCAGGGCCTTCCGTTGCGGCCGGGCATCATGGAACTGCTGGAGCTGCTGAAGCAGCACGACATTCCGCGCGCGGTGGCCACCTCCACGCGCGAACCGCGCGCCTCACGCAAGCTGGCGGCGTGCGGCCTGCTGCCGTACTTCGCCGCCGTGGTGACCAGCAGCGACGTCAGCCACCCGAAGCCGGCCCCGGACATCTACCTGCTGGCCGCAGCCAAGCTGGGCAAGGCCCCGGCTCGCTGCCTGGCGCTGGAAGATTCCCCCGCCGGCACCCGCGCCGCCCTGGCCGCAGGCATGACGGTCATCCAGGTCCCCGACCTGGTGCTTCCCGACGCCGCTCAACGCGCCCTAGGCCACCGCATCGCCGACTCTCTCACCGACGTGCACGCACTGCTGCTGCCGCTCCTGATGGCTTGATAGCGCGCACTACGTAGAGCCACGCCCTGCGTGGCTGCTGTTGGATTCGCGCGAAAAACCCTCGGCTGGCGGTCTACGTGCTTTGGGCCATCGGATGGGGGGTACGGGACACGCCGTTAACCCATCCATGGGGGCTCGTCGAAAACATCCATGTTTTCAACGGTCCCGTACCCCCCATCCGATGGCCCTTCGACACATGGTCGGTGGCCATGGGAAATGCAAGATCAACGGCAACGTTGATCCGGGGTCATGCGTTAATGAATGTTGGGGATTTCACGGCGATCGTCTGTCGACCGATCCCACCGGGGCATTTGCGATCCCACCGGGGGGGCAGGTGCTTTTGATCTTCCATGGCCACCGGCCAACCGTCTGGGGCGTGCCGGGGTGGGTTTGCGGGACCGTAGAAAACATGGATGTTTTCTACGAGCCCCCATGGACGGGTTTACGGCGTGTCCCGCAAACCCACCCCGGTGCGCCCAAGCACGGGAACCGATGAACCAACGGTTGTTCGCCAGGAGCCAACGGCAGCCGGGCAAGCCCGGCTCTACGGGAATCAATCCCGTGCGATACAGCAGATCAAACGCGCCCGAACACCAGCGCTGCGTTCGTGCCGCCGAAGCCGAAGCTGTTCGACATCACCGTATTCAACTGCGCGTTCTGCGTTTCGCGCACGATCGGGAAGCCTTCCACTGCCGGGTCCAGTTCGCCGATGTTGGCCGAACCGGCAATGAAGCCGTCGCGCATCATCAGCAGGCAGTAGATCGCTTCGTGCACGCTTGCCGCACCCAGCGAGTGCCCCGACAGCGCCTTGGTCGAGGACAGCGGCGGCACCGCTTCGCCGAACACTTCGCGCACCGCCTTAAGTTCGGTCACGTCGCCAAGCGGGGTGGAGGTGCCATGGGTGTTGAGGTAGTCGATCGGACCGCTGACGTTGGCCATCGCCATGTGCATGCAGCGCACCGCGCCTTCGCCCGACGGGGCCACCATGTCCGCACCGTCCGAGGTCACGCCGTAGCCGACCAGCTCCGCGTAGATGCGTGCGCCACGGGCAACGGCGTGGTCGTAGTCTTCCAGTACCAGCATGCCGCCACCGCCCGCGATGACGAAACCGTCGCGGTCCTTGTCGTACGGACGCGATGCGGTTTCCGGGGTCTCGTTGAAGCGCGTGGACAGTGCGCCCATCGCGTCGAACATCACGCTCATCGACCAGTGCAGGTCTTCACCGCCGCCGGCGAACATCACGTCCTGCGCACCGTGACGGATCAGATCCGCCGCCGCACCGATGCAGTGTGCCGAGGTGGCGCACGCGGCCGACAGCGAATAGCTCAGGCCCTTGATCTGGAACGCGGTGGCCAGGCACGCCGAGACGGTGGAGCACATCGTGCGCGGCACCATGTACGGGCCAACCTTGCGCACGCCGCGCGCGCGCAGGATGTCGGCCGATTCCACCTGCCACTGGCTGGAACCACCGCCCGAACCGGCAATCAGGCCGGTGCGCGGATTGGCCACCTGGCTTTCATCCAGGCCGGCATCGGCGATCGCATCGCGCATCGCGATGTAGGCGTACGCCGAGGCGTCGCTCATGAAGCGCTTCAGTTTGCGGTCGATCTGTGCGTCCAGGTCCAGCAGCACGTTGCCACCGACGTGGCTGCGCAGGCCCGCTTCCGCGTGGTCGGGCAGCGGGCGGATGCCCGCCTTGCCTTCACGCAGTGCGGTCGAAACGGTGTCCAGATCATTGCCCAGGCACGAGGTGATGCCCATTCCGGTGATGACTACGCGACGCATCAGAAATTCTCGGTCGAAGTGAACAGACCTACACGCAGGTCTTTGGCGGTGTAGATCTCGCGGCCGTCCACGAGCATGCGGGCGTCGGCCTGGGCCATCACCAGCTTGCGGTTGATCACACGGGTGATGTCGATTTCATAGCTGACCAGCTTCGCTTCCGGCAGCACCTGGCCGGTGAACTTCACCTCGCCACAGCCCAGCGCACGGCCACGGCCGGGTGCGCCCAGCCAGGTCAGGTAGAAACCGGTCAGCTGCCACATCGCATCCAGCCCCAGGCAGCCCGGCATCACCGGGTCGCCGATGAAGTGGCAACCGAAGAACCACAGGTCCGGGCGGATATCCAGTTCGGCGCGTACCATGCCCTTGCCGTGCGGGCCGCCGTCTTCGCGGATGTCGGTGATGCGGTCGAACATCAGCATCGGGTCGTTGGGCAGGCGACCACTGCCCGGGCCGAACAGTTCACCGCGGGCACTGGCCAGCAGCTGTTCGCGCGAGAACGCGTTGAGACGAGTCATGGAAAGCGCAATCCTGAAGAAGTTGCAGCGGAAACAGGCGCTGAGAGTGCAGACAAAAAGTGATTCAATCAAACGTTTTAACCGTACGCCGGCGTAGTGTTTTCAGCTTGAAAAACGCATGTTGTTGTTATGAAAAGACCATACTCAAGCGTGTGGCTGTAATCTTGTTCATCTGAATCCCAAGCCTGCCAACGTGTCCGCCCTTCGCAAGATCATTCATGTCGACATGGACGCGTTCTACGCGTCGGTGGAACAGCGCGACAATCCGTCGCTGCGCGGCAAGCCCGTAGTGGTCGCATGGAAGGGTGCCCGCTCGGTGGTGTGCGCGGCCTCGTATGAAGCGCGCGTGTTCGGGGTGCGCTCGGCGATGCCGGCGTTGCGTGCGGAACGGTTATGCCCCGATGCGGTGTTCGTGCCGCCGGATTTCACCCGCTACAAGGCGGTGTCGCGACAGGTGCGCGAGATACTCCTGCGTCACACCGATCTGGTCGAGCCGCTGTCGCTGGACGAGGCCTACCTGGATGTCACCGCGCACAAGGGCGGGATGACCGTGGCCACCGAGATCGCGCAGCTGATCCGCGCGCAGATCCGCGAGGAAACCCAGCTGACCGCCTCGGCCGGCATCGCGCCGAACAAGTTCCTGGCCAAGATCGCCTCGGACTGGCGCAAGCCGGACGGTCAGTTCGTGGTGCCGCCGCACCGGATCGAGCAGTTCCTGACCCCGTTGCCGGTCAAGCGCGTGCCCGGCGTGGGCAAGGTGATGGAAGGCAAGCTCAGCGAACTGGGCATTGTCACCGTCGGCGACCTGCGTGCGCTGCCGCTGGAGGCGCTGCAGGCGCGTTTTGGCAGTTTTGGTGAAAGCCTGTACCGGCGCGCGCGCGGCATCGACAACCGGCCGGTGGAGCCGGACCAGCCGGTGCAGTCGATTTCCGCCGAGGACACCTTTGCCGAGGACCTGCCGCTGGAGGCGCTGGAGCCGGCGATTGTCGAACTGGCCGCGCGTACCTGGCAGGCCACCCGCAAGACCGAGCGGGTGGGGCACACCGTGGTGCTGAAGTTGAAGACCTCGCAGTTCCGGATCATCACCCGCAGCTTCACCCCGGAGGCACCACCGGCGTCGCTGGAGGAACTGCGCGACATCGCGCTGGCGCTGCGGTCGCGGGTGGATCTGCCCGCGGAGACGCGTTACCGGTTGGTGGGGGTGGGGCTGGGTGGGTTCCGCGAGCCCGATGAGGTGGTGCAGCCGGGATTGTTTGACGCGACGTGATGCGCGATGCGGGGGGCATGCCTTCGTCGCACCGATCATCGCTATCGGCGGTCGACTGTCGTGCGACCCTACCAATGGCTCCGTTCGTTGTTCACGGTGGCCCGGCCGTGCCCCGCGATGCCTGGCTCCGGTAGGGTCGCACGACAGTTGACCGCCGATAGCACGGCCGCGCGCGGTAGGGCATGAAAATCCCCGAATCCGCACGCGCCCCATCACACCTCAATACGCCACGGTCGCAATCTGCTTCTTGTACTGCGGCACCTCGATCTCACTCACAAACGCATCGGCATAATCGGCATAACTGATCCGGCTGTGCCCATCCGCCCCGACCAGGAACTGCTTGGCCTGCGTTCGGAACCCACCCTTCTGCGGCCCCGGACCAATCTCCGCAGCCGGCGAATAGAACGTCCACTCCAGGTCATCCACCTGCTGCAGCAGGTTGAACGCCTTGCGTGCGGCCAGCGCGACCGGCTTGTAGGCGTCCGGGAAGCCCTCGGTGTCCACCAGTTGCACGCCCGGGGCCACTTCCAGGGTGCCGGCCCCGCCGACCATCAGGAAGCGCGGCACGCCGGCCTGGCGCGCGGCCTGCACCAGCTGGCCGGTCACCGTGGTGACGGTGGCCGGGTCGTCGCCCGGACGCGGGCCGAACGCGCTGGCGAGCAGGTCATGGCCGGCGATCACCGCCGCCAGCGCGTCGGTATCGTCCAGCGCGGCAATCGCCAGCTGGGCTCCGTCCAGTTCGGCCGGCAGGCCACTGTCGCGGCGGACGATGGCGGTGACCTGATGGCCGCGTTCCAGGGCCTGACGGGTGATTTCGCGACCGATGTTGCCGGTGGCACCCACAAGGGCAATCTTCATGAGCTGCGTTTCCGCTGAGAGAGGATGCTCAGGTTATGCGCCTGAAATCGAACGAAAAACTGCGTATAACGGCCTAATTTGTTGCGTGGATCGATCAGATGGACCGGATGACGGCCATGACGGTGTTTGTGGAGGTGGTCGAGCGCGGCAGCCTGACTGCGGCGGCAGACGCGCTGGACATGTCGCGGGCCATGGTCACCCGGTACCTGGCCGAGGTGGAGCGCTGGCTGGGCGCGCGCCTGCTGCACCGGACCACGCGCCGGATCAGCCTGACCGGCCCGGGGGAGGCCGCCCTGCTGCGGTTCCGGCAGATGCTGGCGATCGGCGAGGAACTGCACGGCGAGCTGGCCACTGACAACCCCGAGCCGCACGGCGTGCTGCGGGTGACCGCCAGCGTATCGTTCGGGCAGTCGCACCTGGCCGCGGCGGTGGCCGGATTCGTCCAGCGCTACCCGCTGACCCGGGTGGAACTGCTGCTGGTGGACCGGATGGTCAACCTGGTCGAAGAGCGGGTGGACGTGGCCGTGCGCATCTCGCGGGCGATTGATCCCAACCTGATCGCACGGCCGCTGGGGCAGTGTCATTCGGTGCTGTGTGCGTCGCCGGCCTACCTGGCCGCGCACGGTGCACCGGCCACGGCCGATGCGCTGGCCGCGCACAACTGCCTGACCCACCACTACGTGGGCAAAAGCGTGTGGCAGCTGCAACGCGACGGGCGCACCGTGAGTGTCGCGGTGGGCGGCAACATCAGCGCGAATGAGGCATCGTTGCTGGTGGAGGCGGTGCGTGCCGGTGCGGGCATTGCGATGTTGCCGATCTACCAGATTGGACCACTGCTGGAATCTGGCGAGCTGGTGCAGGTGTTACCCGAGTACGAACTGGACGTGATGGGCCTGCATGCCGTGTATGCCTCGCGCCGGCAGCTGCCGGCGGTGATGCGCAGCTTTCTGGATTTCCTGGTGGAACGTTTCGCCAGCGAGGAGTTCCGATCACGTATGTGAACCGCGCGGACACGCATGGCGGGTTTACGTGCACAGGATCATGGCGTTGACACGCATGGCGTGTCACTACGACCCTTGGTCGGGCGATGTCGGGGTCGAACGTTGATGGGGTTGCGTGATCCTGTAGGGACACGCCATGCGTGTCCATGGGGTGCCGGAATACAATCGTGGTTCCCACGTCACAAGGTGACACCGCTTTGCCGTATCCCTACCCGCTGGTGATCTTCGACCTCGACGGCACCCTGGTCGACAGCGCCGCCGACATCGCCGAAGCCCTCAACCGAACGCTGGAAGACCAGCAGCTGCCGCGTGTTCCCGAAGCCACTGTGCATACCTGGATCGGCGACGGCGTGCGCCGGCTGGTGGAACAGGCCTTCACCGCCGCCGGCCACACGGCCGACCTGGGCGCCGTGATGCCCGGCTTCATGCGCCACTACGAAGCATGCCTGCTGCGCAGTCCGCGCCTGTATGACGGCGTGGTACCGGCGCTGGAAGCGCTGCGCGCGCAAGGTGTCACCCTCGCCATCTGCACCAACAAACCGCACGCAATGGTGGGCCCGCTGGTCGCGCATCTGGGCGTGCAGAAGTACTTCGCGTTGGTACTGGGCGGCGACTCGCTGCCTGAGCGCAAGCCCAGCGGTGCGCCATTGCGGCATATCGCGGCCGCATTCGATGTCGCGCCGTCGGACGCGCTTATGGTCGGCGATTCGATCACCGACTACCGCGCGGCGGTAGATGCCGGCATGCCCGTTGCGCTGGTGCGTTACGGCTATCCGCGCGGGCTGGACCTTGAGGCCGTGCAGGCCGTCGCGGTGATGGACGACCTGCGCGAACTGATCACGTTCGGAACGTAGAGCCGGGCTTGCCCGGCTGCATCAGATCGTAGAGCCGGGCTTGCCCGGCTCCCAACCGATCAACGCGGCTGGTAACGAATGCTCAACCGGTACTCACGCCCCGGCTGGTTGTACCAGGCCACGGTTTCGTACTCGCGGTCAAACACATTGCTCACCCGGCCCAGCACCGACCAGTCGCGGCTGATCGCATACTCCAGGCGCAGGTCCACGGTGCCGTACCCCGCCAGCCGCACCGTGTTGGCCGCATTGTCATAACGCTTGCCCGCCCCGAACGCGGTCACACCGGCACGGAACCCGCCGAAGCTGCGATCCACATCCAGACGCGCGGTGTTCTGCGCACGACGCGCCAGCCAGTTGTCGAACTGCGCGCTGCCGTCGGTGCGGTTGCGCGGATCGGTGTGGCTGAGCTGTGCATTGACGTCGAAGCCTGCCACGCTGAGCGAACCGGTCAGCTCGGCACCGCGGATGCGTGCCTTCTCCACCTGCGACATCATGAAGGTGGTGGCGTCATAGGTGATCAGGTCATCGATGCGCGTTTCATACACATCCAGGCCCCAGCGCCAGCCGTCGCCCTGCTGGGCAATGCCGAGGTTGGCACTCTTGGATTCCTCCGGCTCCAGCGTCGGGACGCCACTCCACGGGTCATACAGATCGCTGAAGGTCGGAGCCTTGAACGCGGTGCCGTAGCTGGCATTCAAACGGAAGCCGCCGCCCAGCTCCATGCCCCAGCCGAGGCTGCCGGTGGTGTGGTTGCCGAACTGTTCGTTGTCGTCGTTGCGCGCGCTGGCCTGCAGGTGGTGCGCACCGAAGCGGGCCTGGTACTGCACGAACACACCGGTGTTGTCGCGGCTGTCGACCAGATAGCCGGCACTGCTGCCGTCCAGGTTGTCCTGGCTCCAGTCCACACCCGCACTGAGCAGCTGGCCTTCGGCCACGCCGATGTCGGCCTGCACCGAGGCGCTGTCGCGGTGGGTCTGCGCCGCGCCCAGCCAGGTGCTGTCGTTGTAGTTGTCCGACTCGTTGTCAGCGCGGCCGACATTGGCGGTCAGAGTGAAGCGCTCGCTCGGCGCATAGCGCACCTTGCCGCCCAGCACCTGCTGCAGCGTTTCCGAATAGTTGTAGTAGCCGTCGTAGTGGTTCTCACCTTCCGCGCGCAGCGCGGTGCCTTCCACGCTGAGCGCGTCGGTCAGCGCGTAGCCGCCGCGCAGGCTCATCGACAGGTTGCGGTAGCCGTCGCGGTCGGGTTCGTCCGCGCCACAGCCGGCGAAGGTGGCCGCATCGCCACGGCAGCTGTTGATGCCATCGGTGTGCTGGTAGGCGATATCGGTGCCGAACCAGCCGCGCTCGCCGCTGCCGCCAATGCCGCCGCTGGCCTCACGCAGGCCATTGCTGCCGCCACCCAGCTGGAAGTGCGGGGCAAAGGTGCCGGTGTTACGGCGGGTGAAGATCTGGATGACGCCGCCGATGGCGTCGGCACCGTACAGGCTGGACTGCGGGCCGCGCACGATTTCCACGCGCTCGATCTGTTCCAGCGGCAGGTCCTGGATCATCGCAAGGCCCAGGTCGCCGGTGTTGATGCGCACGCCGTCCACCAGGACCAGGGTGTGGGCGGAATTGGTGCCGCGCAGGAACAGCGAACTCTGCTTGCCCAGCCCGCCGCTGTTGTTGAGGTTGATGCCGGCGCGGCCGCGCAGCAGGTCCTGCAGCGAGGCCGACTGACTGCGCTCGATCTCGGCGCGGTCGATCACCTGTGCCGGTGCGATGCTGTCCTGCAGGGCAATCGGGGTACGCGTGGCGGTGACCAGCACCTGGTCCAGCGCGGTGGCATCGTCCTGTGCGGCGGCCAGCAGCGGCAGTGCGCTCAGCACGGCCAGGGTAAGGGTTTGCAGCTTCATCAATCACTCCGGGTACCGCGCACTCCCGCGCGGCAAGGAAAAGGAGGATCACGCTGCAACGGACGTCGACGGTGGGCAGACGCGCACGGCGCTGCTGCCGCCGCCATGCCCGCCGCATCGCAACCAGTCAGCTTCAGGGCCGGTCTCCGGGCTGGCGCGACGAGCGGACGCTGTCCGCTCGCACCAGGCACCTTCCCATGCCGCAGCACAGTGGTATCTCGCCTGGCTTCCACGCTTACCGTTGCGGGGGCAGCGCCGGCTTTTCACCGGCTTCCCGTCACCCAGAAGCACGCGGATTCTATCGCGTCGGTGCAATCCCCGCGCGGCGAATCGATCCGTAGAGCCACGCCCTGCGTGGCTTCGTGGTGTCCGACGGGGTCGCAGCCACGCAGGGCGCGGCTCTACGGGTGATTACGGTTCGTCGTCGCGGTCGAACGACGCGTCTTCCTGATCTTCTTCCACCACCCGCTCATACACCGGTCCGGACGCCGGCGGAGCCTTCTTCAGTGGCTGCTCGGCAATGATCGCCTCGTACTCCGCCACCAACGTGGTACGGCGCGCCTCCGGCAGTTCCTGCCAATGGCAGTCCTGCAGCGCGCCCTCCAGCGAATACAGCAGGTTGAGGCTGGGCTTGAACCCGGCCCGTCTCACCTTCACGAAGGCTCCGACCGCGCCGATGGCGGCCAGATCCTCCGGCGTGCGCAACCCGACCTGGCGCAGCCAGGCAGCGCTCTTGGGGCCGATGTTGCGCAGCTTGGCACTCATCCCAGCGCCTCGACGAACACCGCGGCAATGGCTTCCAGGCCGGCCTGGTCCTCGGCGTCGAAGCGGGCCAGCACCGGGCTGTCCAGGTCGAACACGCCGATCAGGGTATCGCCCTTGAACAGTGGCACCACCAGTTCCGAGCGCGAGGCCGAGTCGCACGCAATGTGGCCCGGGAAAGCGTCCACATCCTCGATGCGCTGGGTGGTGCGGGTGGACGCGGCCGCGCCACACACGCCCTTGCTCAGCGGAATGCGCACGCAGGCCGGCAGGCCCTGGAACGGGCCGACCACCAGTTCGGTGCCGTCGAAGAAGTAGAAGCCAGCCCAGTTCAGCTCGGGCAGGGCGTGGTACACCAGCGCCGCCAGGTTGGCGGCGTTGGCGATGCGGTCCGATTCACCGTGCACCAGGGCGCGGGCCTGGGCCAGCAGCTGGCCGTACTGTTCCGGCTTGCTGCCGGTGAGCGAGGAAGAGGTAAACATGGCCGCAGTCTAGCGTAGGGACAGGCCACGCGTGTCCGCGATAATGCCCCACCGTTCATCACCCACGATCCCCATGTCCCAAGGCGTCCCGTTCCCACCGGCTGTCTACGTCACCGGCACCGATACCGGCATCGGCAAGACTTTCAGCAGCTGCGCCCTGCTGCACGCCCTGCGCCAGCAAGGCCTGCGCGCAGTGGGCATGAAGCCGGTCGCCAGCGGCTGCGAGATGACCCCGGAAGGGCTGCGCAATGAAGACGCGGTCGCCCTGCGCGCCGCCAGCGATCCGACGCCGGCCTATGCCGACCTGAATCCGTTCGCCCTGTCGGAACCCCTGGCCCCGGAACTGGCTGCCGCTGACGCCGGCGTAACCCTGTCGCTGCCGCCCATCCAGGCCGCGTTCGAGCGCCTGCGCGCCCAGGCCGACACCGTGGTGGTGGAGGGCGTGGGCGGCTGGCTGGCCCCGCTGAGTGCCGACCTCGACCAGTCGCATCTGGTCCACGCCCTGCAGCTGCCGGTGGTGCTGGTGGTCGGCCTGCGCCTGGGCTCCTCAACCACGCCCGGCTCAGCGCAGAGGCGATTGCCGCGGCCGGCGCGACCTGCATCGGCTGGATCGCCAATGAAGTCGATCCGCAGATGGCGCGCATCGACGACAACGTAGCGATGCTGCGCGCGCGTCTGCCGCTGCCTTACTGGGGCCGGCTGCCTTATGCGCCGGGGGCGGACCCGGCGGAGATGGCCAAGCATCTGCAGGTGCCAATGCAACAATTCTGAAGGTGCGGGCGGGGTGAGCTACCTACCATGCAGCCCCCATTGTTTGGATTTCAGAAACATGTTGAAGAGCACCGTTGGCACCACTGCCGCGCAACCAACCATCTCGCGTTCTACAACCGCCGCTGGCAGCTCAGGCTCGTTAGCGGGCACGGTGCCCGGTCATGCAGCTCCCCGCCATGTATCGAATGGGCCGGGAATCGCCTCCAGCATGAGATCAGCACAGGTCGAGCTGATTGACGCTGATTCGCTGGAGCAGCGCCAGATGGGTAGCTGGAATTACACCGTAGAGCCGGAGAATCTCGCGCTGAATCCGGACTCGGCTGTTTCGCAGGTCTTGGGGACGCTAATCAGGGACAGCAGCAAGATCACGTTGCGACGCGTACACGGAGTTGAGGCCCCTGAGGAAGGTAACAGGGCCTATTGGTTCATCAACCGTGACCAGAACCCTAAAGTTGGACGCGCGCTTGTGAGTGTTCAGGTGGCTTCAGATACTCGTGAAGTCTACGAGGCAGTGTTCAGTCGCTCCTTGGCACGGTTTGCGCAACGAGCCAGCAACGCGCCGGTGAAGTAACGCGGTCTACCGCACAGAAACCGTGGCCACCAGCCGCGGTTTCTCTTGGTACAGGGTGGGGTACTGTTGTTTCAGTGCCTCCACCTTGGGCAGGTCGTTGATGCGGATGTACAGGTTGTCCGGGTGCAGGGTGAGGTAGTTCTGGTGGTAGCCCTCGGCACGGAAGAACGGCTTGCCGCCATCCACCTGCGTAACTACCTTGGCCGGGAATACGCGTGCCTGCTGCAATTGGCTGATATACGCCACCGTGGCAGCGCGCTGCGCTGCGTTATCGGTGTACACCGCCGAGCGGTACTGAGTGCCGTGGTCGGGGCCCTGCCGGTTGAGCTGGGTCGGGTCATGTGCGACCGAGAAGAACACCTGCATCAGCTGAGCGTAGCTCACCTGGGCCGGATCGTAGGTGACCTGCACTGCTTCGGCATGACCGGTCTGCCCAGTGCCCACGCGCTCGTAGCGGGCGTCGCCGGCAGTGCCGCCGATGTAACCGGAAACCGCGTTCTCTACGCCCTTCATGTGCTGGAACACGCCCTGCACGCCCCAGAAGCAGCCGCCGGCAAACACCACCTGCGCGCGCTGCACATTGGGCTGGGCCAGTACCGCCGGACCCTGCGGAGCCGGCAGCGCCACGTGCGCGGCGGGTGCCGCCATCACCGGGCGATCAAGGCTGAGCACCGCGGTGATCGTCAGCGCAGCAATTGCGGCCGCAATGCCACCCGCCACCATTTTTTCCATTGCGATCTTCATGGTCGTCTCCTGCGTTCAACCGAAGGTGAAGGCGTAGGCATGCACGCCGGGGTCGAGGAACTCGATCTCGAAGGTGCGCTCACGCACCTCGCCGTTCTGGCGGATCAGCTGATACAGCCGGTTGCCATCCACCTGGCCGCTGCCGTCGGCGGCGCTGTCGCCCCCGGCGCTGGCTCCCGGCGGCTGCCCATCAATACGCACGCGGTACCGAACCGGTTTGCCATCCGCCCCCGGAGACAGCACCAGGTGCAGGTCGCGGGCATGGAAGCGGAACGCGATGCGGTCGCCGGCAGCCTGCGAACGGGCATCCTCGTCGCCCACGGTCCAGCGCCCGCCCAATGCCCACTGGTTCAATGCCAGGGTGCCCGGCACGCTGTAGTCCGCCGCACGATCCGGCTGCTGCCCGCCGGGGGAGGCGAAGTTCTCCGCGCGGGCATGGCCCAGATAGGTTTCCGGTGACTTCAGGTTGCCCATGTCGGCCTGGCGCTCCACGCCTTCGCGACTGGCGGCCATGCTGCGCGCCATCGAAGGTGCGTCGTCCGGCAGCGCATGCCCGGCCTCGCGCAGCAGCTGGCGAATGATCTGCTCGGACTGCGCGTAGTTGCCCTCGCCGAAGTGATGCGCGCGGATGCGACCCTGTGCATCGATGAAGTAATGCGCCGGCCAGTAGCGGTTGTTGAAGCCGCGCCAGATGGCGAAGTCGTTGTCCACGGCCACCGGGTAGGTCACCTTCAGGTCCTTCACCGCGCGCTGCACGTTGCCCAGGTTGCGTTCGAAGGCGAACTCCGGCGCGTGCACGCCGATCACCACCAGGCCGTGGTCGCGGTAGCGCTCGGCCCATTCGCGCACGTGCGGCAGGGCGCGCAGGCAGTTGATGCAGGAGTAGGTCCAGAAATCGACCAGCACCACCTTGCCGCGCAGTCCCGCGGCATCCAGCGGCGGGCTGTTGAGCCAATCGGTGGCCCCCGCCAGGGAGGGCAGTTCGCCCTCCACCGGCAGCGTGCTGTCGCCACTGTGGGCGGCCGACATCATCATCGCCGGGCCGGCAGTTTCCTGCTGCGCTGGCAGTACCTCCAGCAGGCCCTGCTCGAGCTTGGCCGTGCTCACGGTGGAAAGACGGGTCAGCACGCCGGTGTCCCAGCCCATGGCAATGGCGACCACCGCCAGCAGCGCGGCCACGCCCAGCCCGCGCCGGATCCATTCGGTGGTGCCCAGCCGCTGCTTGAGTGCGTTGAACACGCGCCCGCCGACCCACAGGGCCAGGGCAAGCGAGGTGGCCGCGCCGAGCGCATAGGCGAGCAGCAGACCACTGGTGCCGACGCTGGCGCCCTGCAAGGCCGCCCCGGTGAGGATAAGGCCCAGAATCGGGCCTGCGCAGGGTGCCCACAGCAGGCCGGTGGCCACGCCGATCAGCAGTGAGGTGCCCACGCCGCCACGGCCCTGCGCGTCGGCCGCGTCAGCGCGTGCACTCAGCCGCGCGCCGGCACGCTGGAACGGTGACAGCAGATGGTCGGCAAGGCGCGGAAGCAGCAGTGCCAGGGCGAACAGTGCCATCACCACCAGCGCGATCCAGCGCCCGATCTGGTTGGCCTGCGCCACCCATTGGCTGCCCACGGCGGCGAGGCTGGCCACCACGGCGAACATCAGCGCCATGCCGATCAGCAGCGGCAACCCGCTGCGCAGGAACGGCCGGTCGGCGCGCGCGAACACAAACGGCAGCACCGGCAGGATGCACGGGCTGAGCAGGGTGAGTACGCCGCCCAGGTAGGCCAGAACAAGCAGAATCATGGAGCGTCCTTGGTTGAAGTCGTCAGCATCGGTAGTGCCGGCCGCTGGCCGGCAACACGGAAAATCAGGCAGGCACGAACTGCATCGCCACACCGTTCATGCAGTACCGCAACCCGGTCGGTCGCGGCCCGTCATCGAACACATGCCCCAGATGCCCACCACAGCGGCGGCAGTGCGCTTCCACCCGCACCATGCCGTAGCTGGTGTCGCGGTCCTCGCCCACGGCGTCGTGCAGCGGGGCCCAGAAGCTCGGCCAGCCGGTGCCGCTGTCGAACTTGGTGGACGAGGAAAACAGCGGCAGCGCGCAGCCGGCACAGGTGAACGTGCCCTTGCGGTGCTCCTTGTTGAGCGGGCTGCTGTACGGGCGCTCGGTGCCCTTGCGGCGCAGCACCGAGTACTGCGCCGGGGTCAGCTGCTGCTGCCACTGCGCGTCGGTCCGCATCACCTCGAACTTGCGTGCCGGTTCGGCGGCGGCCACCGGGGCGGCGCGGCTGCAGGCGGTCAGGCCAAGCAGGCCACCTCCCACCCCCAGGGCACTTACGCCGAGCAGTTTGCGACGGGTCAGGCGCATGGCAGGTCTCCAGCCAGGAACGATGCGGCCATGCTGCGCCCGGGGCAGTCAACGAATCCTCACGCAGGGTTAAATTTTCCGTGACACATTCAGGTGCGTGAGCGTCGACAATGCACCCATGAACAGCGCCAAACGTGTCCTGATCGTCGAAGACGACGTCCACATCGCCAACCTGCTGCGCATGCACCTGCGCGACGAGGGCTACGAGGTCACCCACGCCGCCACCGGCGACGAGGGGCTGCGCCTGGTCGAAGAACAGCCGTGGAGCGCGCTGGTGCTGGACCTGATGCTGCCGGGCGTGGACGGGCTGGAGATCTGCAAGCGCGCACGCGCGATGGCACGCTATACCCCGATCATCATCACCAGTGCCCGCGCCAGCGAGGTGCACCGCATCCTGGGGCTGGAGCTGGGTGCGGATGACTACCTGGCCAAGCCGTTCTCGATGCTGGAGCTGGTGGCGCGGGTGAAGGCGCTGCTGCGCCGGGTGGAGGCGCTGGCCCAGAACGCGCGGCTGGATGCCGGGTTGATCGAGGTAGCGGGGCTGCGCATCGACCCGATCGCGCGCAGTGCGCAGGTCGATGGGCGCGCACTCGAGCTGACCCCGCGTGAGTTCGACCTGCTGGCCTTTTTTGCCCGCCACCCGGACCAGGTGTATTCGCGCATGGACCTGCTCAACCAGGTGTGGGGTTACCAGCACGACGGCTACGAGCACACCGTAAACACCCACATCAACCGCCTGCGCAACAAGATCGAGCACGACCCCGCAGCGCCGCAGCGCATCCAGACCGTGTGGGGACGTGGTTACAAGCTGGTCAGTGAAGCGGGCGAGGGCGCGGCATGATCCGGCTCACGCTCTCGCAGCGGCTCACTGCCGTGTTTTTCGCCCTGTTGCTGGCCTGCGGTGCGGCGCTGATGTGGATCCAGATGCGCAGCACTGCCATGCACGAGCAGGAAACCGTGCAGCGACTGTCGCGCGGGCTGGCCGAGCACATCGCGCGCAGTGGTGAGCTGATGGATGCGCGCGGCATGCGCGGTGGTGATGTGCGTGCGCTGTTCGGCAAGCTGATGGCGGTGAACCCCAGCGTGGAGGTGTACCTGCTGGACGAGCAGGGTCGCATCCTCGGCCACGACGCGCCGGAAGGGCATCTCAAGCGTGACCGCGTGGACCTGGAGCCGGTGCAGGCACTGCTGCGCGATGAGCCGCTGCCCATTCTCGGCGATGACCCGCGCAGCGCCACCGGCCGCAAGGTGTTCAACGCCGCGCCGCTGTGGGTGCAGGGGCGACAGGTGGGCTATATCTACGTGGTGCTGGTCGGCGAGCAGCGTGAGGCACTGGCGGCCAACGTGGCCGGCAATGCCGCGCTGCGCACCACGCTGTGGTCATTGGCGATCGTGGTCGGGCTCGGCCTGCTGGCCGGTGCCTTCGCGTTCGGCTGGGTGACCCGCCCGCTGCGCCGGCTGACCGCGCGTATCCAGGCCTTCGACGTGGACACCGCCGCGCCGGCTGCGCTGCCGCTGCCCGCGGAGTTGCGCCCGGGGGAACGCGATGAGCTGGCGATCCTTGAGCACAGCTTCGGCCATATGAGCCAGCGCCTGGGCGAGCAGTGGCAGCAACTGCGCGAGCAGGACCTGCAGCGGCGCGAACTGGTGGCCAACATCTCGCATGATCTGCGCACGCCGTTGTCGTCGCTGCACGGGTATCTGGAAACGCTGTCGCTGAAGGACGCCACGCTCAGCGCGGAAGAGCGCCAGCGCTATCTGGGTATCGCGCTGGCACAGAGCCAGAAGGTCGGCCGCCTGGCGCAGGCACTGTTTGAACTGGCGCGGCTGGAACACGGCGGCGTGGTGCTGGATGTGCAGGCGTTCTCGCTGCCGGACCTGCTGCAGGACGTGTTCCAGAAGTTCGAGCTGGCCGCCGAAGCACGTCGACAGACGTTGTCTGCAGAGATTCCGCCCCGGCTGCCGGCGGTTCGCGCCGACCTTGGCTTGATCGAGCGGGTGCTGACCAACCTGCTCGACAACGCGATCCGGCATACGCCGGAAGGCGGACGGATCACGGTCAGTCTGCGTGCGGACGAGGCGAAGGTCTGGGTGCGGGTGGCCGACACCGGCGCGGGCATTGCGCCGGAGCGGCGTGCGCAGCTGTTCCACACCCCGCCCGCGCTGGGCAGCCAGCGGCCGGACAGTGGTGGGCTCGGGTTGTTGATCGTGCACCGTATCGTGCAGCTGCACGGCGGGCAGATCCGGCTGCTGGAGAGCGAGGCAGGCGCGGTGTTCGAGTTTGCGTTGCCGGTGTGATGTCGGGCGCGTCGGCATGGCATTGACGCGCATGGCGCGTCACTACTTTTGACACATGCGGGCGGGTGGGGGACTGGCAAGATGAGGTCCAGGCCACCTTCTTCTCTGGTAACCGCATGCGCCTCTGGTTCTGCCTCGTCTCGCTGCTGTGCACCTCGTTCCCCGCTCTGGCGGCCAACGCCTGCCCGGACACCGCTGCACTGGAACCCGCCCGCGCCGTGGTCCGTGACCTGCAACGCATCACCACTCCCAACGGCATCCAGGAGCACTACGCCACGCCGATTGGCGGCCTCAACCAGTGGCTGACCATTCGTGGCCACGACCGCGCCAATCCGGTGATCCTGTTCGTGCACGGCGGTCCCGCCAGCCCGTCCACGCCCAGCCTGTGGCAGTTCCAGCGGCCGTGGGAGGAGTACTTCACGGTGGTCGACTGGGACCAGCGCGGGGCGGGCAAGACCTACGCGGAAGCTACGCCGGAACGGATCAAACCGACCCTGACCATCGACCGCTACGTGGACGACGCCATCGAAGTGGCCGAACACCTGCGCACCCATCTGGGCCAGCCCAAGGTGATCCTGATGGGGCACAGCTGGGGCACCATCGTCGCCTTCAAGGCCGCGCTGAAGCGCCCGGATCTGTTCCATGCGTACGTGGGCATCGGTCAGATCATCAACCAGGTGGAGAACGAGAAGATCAGCTTCGACTACGGGCTGGCGCAGGCGAAGGCGCATGGCAACACCAAGGCGGTGGCGGCGCTGGAGGCGATTGCGCCTTACCCGGGGAATACGCCGATCACACGTGAGCGGATCATCGTGGCGCGTACCTGGCCGCAGTACTACGGTGGGCTGACAGCGTATCGGGATGATTCGAAGTACTACTTCGGTGCGGCGCGCCTGTCGCCGGAGTACAGCGATGCGGACCGCTGCAATGTGGACAAGGGCAGCGTGCTGTCGCTGGACCCGTTGCTGCCGCAGATGCTGAAGGTGGATTTCAACCCGGTGAAGCAGTTTCCGATTCCGGTGGTGATGTTCATGGGGCGGCACGATTACACCACCCCGACCGCACCGACCGACCGTTGGTTGAAGGCGGTGCATGCGCCGTTCAAACAGGCCGTGTGGTTTGAGCATTCCGCGCACATGGTGCCGTGGGAAGAGCCCGGAAAGACGTTGATGACGTTGGTGCAGGTGGTGCGGCCGTTGGCGGAGCCGTAAACAAAAAAAAGACCCGACAGAGGGAGGGTTCTGTCGGGTCTGGGATCACGTGGGGGGAGGGACCCACGCGATATCCGTTCGGTTGTCGGCTCAGCGTTTGGCGGCGAAGGGTTGCCGCGCCAGTTCGCTCAGCGCTTCAGTAGCTTTCAGTCCCAGGCCAACTACTTCCTGGTGCGCGGTGGTCCAGCGCTCCAGATTGTCCTTGACCAACTGTGCGCCTTTCGGTGCCAGCGTGCCGGGCTCGCATGACTGCACGATTTCACCGAAGAACCCGCTGGTGGCGGTGATGTTCTTCTCCAGCGTCTTCAACTGCACGCCGAACATGCTCTCGGCGTTCTCCAGTGCGAGCCGGTTGGCACGCGTGGCCGTGGCGGCCAGCTGGCGGGTGTAATCGCTGAAGGAATCGGTGAACGCGGACGCCATGGGAGGACGGCTCGTGAACTTGATGCAATGCAGCATACGCCGATTTTGACGCGATGCAACATAATTTTCCGGATTCGGTACGGATTCAGGATAAATGTAGATAAATCAATTGGTTGCTGCGTTGATTGTGAACGATGCGGAGGCGGAGCCTGCCTGGGCCGGCCAACGGCCGGCGCTACCGGCAATCTGCGCCGTAGAGCCGGGCTTGCCCGGCTGCCGTTGCCTCACCCCCGATACCGGCACCCGGACGTGCACGTCTCATGCACGGTCACTTCGCTCAATTCCGGCAGGCTCGGCTTGAGCTCGTTCCAGATCCACCGCGCCAGCACTTCGCTGGTCGGGTTCTCCAGCCCGGGGATGTCATTGAGGTAATGGTGGTCGAGGCGGTCGTAGATTGGCTTGAAAGCCGCCTTCACGTCGCCGAAGTCCATGATCCAGCCGGTGTGCTCGCCCGGTTCGCCTTCCACCTTGAGTTCCACTTGGAACGAATGGCCGTGCAGGCGCGCGCACTTGTGGCCCGGCGGCACGTTGGGAAGGCGGTGGGCGGCCTCGAGGGTAAAGACTTTGAAGATTTCCATGCGCGCATTGTAGCGGTGCGACAGGGCCACCGGCGCTCCGCCGAACCCGTGCTGGTTTCATCCGAACATATCCATCCGGATGAAGAGATGGTACATTTCGTTATATCCGCATGAAGCGATGTTATTGGCCGGTCAACGGCCTGGCATGGATTACTGCGGAACTGACGTTCACCACCCCACTGACGTACATGCCCAAGCACACCCTTCTCGTGGCCGCTCTGTCGGCCGCTCTGGCTTCGCCTTTGTCTGCATTTGCCGACGCCAGCCCGGATGCCGCCGCCAGCGGTGCCAGCACAACCCTCGACGCGGTCCGCGTGACCGGTTCCAACATCAAGCGCACCGACACCGAATCGGCCAATCCGGTGCAGGTGATCGGTCGCCAGGAGATCGAAGCGACCGGCAAGGCCACCGTCGCCGACCTGTTGCGCTCGATCTCGGCCAACACCGGTAACGCCAACAACGAAACCACCAACAACGGCTGGGCTTCGGGTTCTGCCGGCATCGGCCTGCGCGGTCTGTCGCAGAAGAACACGCTGGTGCTGCTCAACGGCCGCCGCCTGGCCAACTACGGCTTCCCCGCCGGCGGCCTGTCAGACACCTTCGTCAATCTCAATGCGCTGCCGATGGTCGCGGTGGAGCGCATTGAAGTGCTCAAGGACGGCGCGTCGGCCGTGTACGGCTCCGATGCGGTGGCCGGCGTGGTCAACATCATCACCCGCCAGGGCTTTGAAGGCGCGGAGCTTGGCGGCAGCGTCGGCACTGCCGACCAGGGCGGGCTGGACGAGCAGAAGCTGAAGTTCATCGGTGGCATCGGCGATCTGGACACCGACGGCTACAACATCCTGGTCAGCCTGGAAGGCTACAACCGCGAGCGGCTGGACCAGGACGACCGTGACCTGACCAAGAGCGGCATCTATACCGACAAGCCCGGCGGTCGCTGGAACGGCTGGTCGGCCAAGGGCGCGCGCTATCTGGTCAACGGCGTCTCGGTGCCGATGCTGGATGCCAACGGCAACTGCCCGGAAAACACCACGCTGGTGGCCAGCGCGCCGATCGATGGCCTGGCCGGCGACACCTGCGGTTTCAACCTGGCCCCGTACACCACGCTGATTCCCTCCACCAAGCGCTACCAGGCCTACGTCAACGGCACCTTCCGGGTGAACGACAACGTCGAAGCCTTCGGTGAAGTGATCTACAGCAACATCAAGGGCGAAGCGTGGTTCGGCAGCAGCCCGTTCTTCACCCTGGAAAGCGGGCGCTTCGCACTGAACGCCGACACCGGTCTGGCCGAGCCGGTCTCCTCCAACCTGCCGGCCAGCAACCCGTACAACCCGTACGGCCGTGCGATTCCGATCGAATACACCTTCTTCAACCTGGGGCCGTCGATCAAGACCAACCGCTCGCAGGCGTACCGCGGCGTGGTCGGCCTGCGTGGCAGCCTGCAGAACTGGGACTGGGAGGTGGGCGCGTTCGGCGCACGCAGCAGCGAACGCGAAACCGTCTCCGGCGGATTCGCCAACCGCTGGACGCTGGCCGATGCGCTGGCCACCGGCAGCTACAACCTGCTCAATCCCTCGGCCACCCCGCAGGCCGTGCTGGATGCGATCAACCTGAGCACGCTGCGCCCGGCCGAGTCCGTGCTGCAGGGCGTGGACGCCAAGATCTCCGGCGCGCTGGGCAGCACCTGGGCCGGTGAAGTCGGCTTCGCCGCTGGCGTGGAATGGCGTCGCGAGAAGCTGGATTCCGAGAATCCGTGGCAGATCGATGCCGGCCTGCAGGTGCGTCCGGCGATTGCCGAGGTGCACGGCGAACGCAAGGTCACCGCCGCCTACGCGGAAGTGAATGTGCCGCTGGCCGAGAAGCTGGAAGTGCAGGCCGCCGCGCGCGCTGACCACTACAGCGACTTCGGCGATGCGTTCTCGCCGAAGCTGAGCCTGCGCTGGCAGCCGTTGGATTTCCTGCTGGTGCGCGCCGCTGCATCCAAGGGCTTCCGCGCGCCGTCGCTGTCGGAAAACTCCAACAGCACCAGCATCGCCTACGGCAGCGTGATCGACCCGCGTGACCCGGACGTGCCGGGCTCGCGCCAGAACCCGACCTTCTTCACCGTCGGCAACAGCGACCTGAAGCCGGAGCGCACCCGCAGCTACAACCTGGGCGTGGTGCTGTCGCCGTGGAGCAACACCAGCCTGAGCGTGGACTACTACCGCATCGAACTGGAAAACCTGGTCGGCACCAACAACACCCAGACCCTGGTGACCAATGACGTGCCGGGTGCGGTGCTGCGCGATGAACGCGGCAAGCTGCAGGCGGTGTACAACCGTTACCAGAACCTGAGCGAGCTGAAGACTTCCGGTTTCGATGTGGAACTGCGCCAGCGTTTCCCCACCGCCAACGCGGGTGACTTCACCCTGAGCAGTGCCTTCACCCACGTGCGCAACTACAGCCGCCCGACCGTGGTCGGTGGTCCGCTGGTGGATTACGCCGGCAGCAACCTCGGTGCCACCCTGCCCAAGAACAAGGCCACCACCACCCTCGACTGGGCACTGGGTGACTTCCGCACCGCGCTGACCTGGTACTACACCAGCGGCTATGACCAGAAGGCGAGCGCTGCAGCCACGGCGGTGCAGGACCGCGTGGATTCCTACAGCCAGTTCGACCTGTACCTGGCCTACACCGGCGTGGACAAGCTGACCCTGTACGCCAAGGTGCAGAACCTGGCGGACGAGGAGCCGCCGTACGACGCTTCGTTCCCGGGCATCCGTGCGCCGTACGACTTCAGCCAGTACGACCTGCGCGGCCGCTACTTCACCGTGGGTTTTGATTACCGCTTCTGATTGGGGGTTTGTTGTGTCCGTGTACCGAGGTGTTTCGCGTCGTGCGCGTTGGTTGCTGGCATCGGTGTGGCTGTTGGCCGCACCGGCGTTCGCCCAGAGCGACTATTTCTTCCCGAAGGCGGGTGAGTTCGATCCGTCCATTCCCACCCCGCAGCAGTTCCTGGGCTACGAGATCGGCAGCCGTTACACCCGCCACGACCAGTTGGTGGCGTATTTCGACGAGTTGGCCAGGCACTCGGACAAGATCAAGGTGCAGCGTATCGGCACCAGTTACGAAGGCCGCCCGCTGCTGATCGCCACCATCACCTCTGCGCAGAACCAGCAGCAGCTCGAGTCGCTGCGTCGCCAGCACGTGACCCTGGCCGACCCGGCGCAGCCGCTGTCGGCGGCCGGCAGCAGCCCGGTGGTGGTGTGGCTGGGCTACAGCGTGCACGGCAATGAAACCTCCAGCGGCGAAGCCGCGCTGCTCACCGCGTACTACCTGGTGGCCAACCGCAGCCCGGAAACCGCGCAGTGGCTGCAACAGGCGGTCGTGCTGGTGGACCCGGCGCAGAACCCGGATGGCCGCGACCGCGCGGCCAGCTGGCACAACGCCTATGCCTCGTTCCCGGCATCGGCCGACCCGGCCGACAAAGAGCATGTGGAGCCGTTCCCACAAGGACGCACCAACCATTACTTCACCGACCTCAACCGCGACTGGCTGGCGCTGACCCAGCAGGACACGCGGCCGAAGATCGCGTTTTTCCACCAGTGGTACCCGAACGTCCAGATCGACTTCCACGAGATGGGCAAGGACAGCACGTACTACTTCGAACCTTCCCCGGCAAGCATGCACAGCCCGCTGATTCCGGCCGCGTCGTACGAGTTCAACAAGACGCTGGCGAAGTACCACGCGCAGTCGCTGGATGCGCTGGGCTCGCTGTACTACACCGGTGAGAACTTCGACAACTTCTCGCCGGTGTATGGCTCCACCTATCCGGACTTCCACGGTGCGGTCGGTGTGACCGTGGAGCAGGCCAGCTCGCGCGGACGCGTGCAGGAGTCGGTGAATGGCCTGCTGACCTTCCCGTTCACCATCCGCAACCAGGTCGCCACTGGCCTGGGCACGGTGCGCGGGGCGGTGACCGAGCGTGATGGGCTGCTGAAGCTGCAGAAGGAGTTCTTCCAGTCCGCGCTGAAGCAGGCTGGGCAGCAACCGGTGAAGTCGTTCGTGTTTGGCGATGCGCACGACCCGGGCCTGACCCGCCGCCTGCTCGATCTGTTGCTGCAGCACCAGATCACCGTGCAGCCGCTGACCAGCGCGGTGACCGTGGACGGGCAGCGCTTTGAACCGGGCAGTGCCTACGTGGTGCCCACCGCACAGCCGCAGTTCCGGTTGGTGCATTCGATCTTTGCCGAGACCCCGCCGATCAAGGGGGATGTGTTCTACGGCAGCACCTCGTATGCGATTGCACCGGCCTATGGCGTGGCGTTTGCCGGCAGCCGCAGCCGCGTTGCCGGCGGCGAGCGCATCTCCGCGCTGCCCGCCGTGCAGGGCGGGGTGAATGGCGGCGAAGCGGGATATGCCTATGTGTTCGACTGGCGCGACTACAACGCCAGCCGCGCGCTGTATGCACTGCAGGCGAAGGGGCTGCTGGCGCGCGCCGCGTTCCAGCCGTTTACCGGCAGCACCGCCAATGGCGAGCAGGCGTTTGCACGCGGCAGCGTGGTGATTCCGGTCGCCGGCCAGCCGCTCAGCGGAGCCGCGCTGCGTGCCGCAGTGGACGACGCCGGCCGCAGCAGTGGCGTGCAGATCCAGGCGCTGGCCAGCGGCCAGAGCCGCAGCGGCATTGACCTGGGCAGCGACAGCGTGAAGTCGCTGCGCAAGCCGGCGGTGGCGCTGGTGATGGGCGAGGGTGTCAGTGCCACCGAGATCGGCTCGGCCTGGTTCCTGCTCGACCAGCACCTGCAGTTGCCGGCCAGCAAGATCGATCCGGCGCAGCTGGGCAAGATCAACCTGGACCGCTACACCAGCATCGTGCTGGCCGGTGGTACCTACACCGGCGTGGATGCTGCGGCCGTGGCCGCGCTGAAGCGCTGGATCAACGCCGGTGGTTCGTTGGTGACCTACGGCACCGCCTCGCGCTGGGCGATCGAGCAGAAGCTGGCCGACGAAGTGCTGGGCCAGGAGGAGCAGACCCCGGACAGCGCCCGTCGCGCGTTCGGTGACCAGCGCGACATCGCGGCGATCGAGCGGGTCAGCGGCAACATCCTCAGCGCCGAAGTAGACACCAGCCATCCGCTCGGGTTCGGCCTGCCGCGCACGCAGCTGGCGGTGAACAAAGAAAACGGCATCAGCTTCAAGCCCAGCCGAAATCCGTTCTCCACCGTGGTGCGGATTGATGATGCGCCGCGGGTGAATGGGTATCTGTCGGAGACCAACCGCAGCCGCGTGGCCGGCACCGCCTGGCTGCTGGTATCGCCGCAGGGGCAGGGCAACGTGGTGCTGTTTGCAGATGATCCGGCACACCGCAAGTACTGGCACGGTACCGAACGCCTGCTGTTGAACGCGGTGTTCTTCGGCAACCTGTTGAACCCAACCAAACCGCGCGGGTAATCCCCGCGCGGTGATCCGGGCGACCATCGCAACTACGTGCGCAGGGTCATCGCTTTGACACGCATGGCGTGTCACTACGATCCTTGGTCGCTCGGGTTGGGTGGGCGTTCGTTGTAGGGACACGCCATGCGTGTCCTCGCGGTGTCGGCCGCGTCCGGCACCCCCAACATAACGGTTGTGAACAAATCGTATTGCGAATCATTCGCAACAAGCATAGGATGTCGGCCGCCGGGATTGCCCGATCCCATCCGCGAGTGCCTGCCATGTTTGTCCGCCCGTTTGCCGCGCTGCTGTTGGCTGCGCTGGCTCTGCCTGCTGCCGCACACACACCCTACCTGGCCCCGGCCAGCTTCGAGGTCCGCGCCGACAGCGTGGTGACCCTGGACGCCAGCTTCGCCGAAACCTTCTTCGTGCCCGAAGTAGTGTTCGACAACAGCACCTTCGCGGTGACCCTGCCCGATGGCAGCACCACCGCACCGGACACAGTGCACCTGCTCAAGACCCGGGCCGTGGTCGAGCACACCCTGCCGGGCCAGAAGGGCACCTATCGCTTCAGCACCGGCAACCGCCTGGGCGCGGTGTTCCGCACCTGGGAACTCAATGGAAAAACCGAATCCAGCCGTGACCCGGCCAAGCCGCTGCCCGCCGGTGCGAAGCTGACCAGCCACTACCAGAGCCTGTCGCGCTCGGAGGTCTACCTGACCGCCGGCGGCCCGACCACCACCGCGCTCACGCCTTACGGCAAGGGTCTGGAACTGGTCCCGGTCACGCATCCCAATGATCTTTACCAGGGCGAGCAGTTCGACTTCAGCGTGCAGTACGACGGCAAGCCGCTGGCCGACCAGAAGGTGGAATTCCACCGCGCGCTGGGCGACGGCCACACGCAGCCCGCACCGGTCGTGGTCACCACCGACGCCGCCGGCAAGGCGCGGTTCGCCCTGACCGACGCCGGCAGCTATCTGGCGCTGATCCGCTATCGCGGGCCCGCACCCGCCGGTGCCGCCGCACCGATGTACGGCAACAACTACACGCTGAGCTTCCGCGTTCTCGAACCGTAACCGCCACACTCATTGGGGAGACCACCATGAAGACCGTCCGACTCACCGCTGCCGTGCTGGCAGCAGTGCTGGCCCATGCCGCCCACGCGCAGCCGGCCACCGCTTCGAAAGAGGCCGCGCTGTCGCCCACCGCCGCCGCCTTCCTCGCCCAGTTCGGCGAAGAAGATGCGCAGAGCCTGACCTGGGCGCAGTTCGAGGCGTTCCGTCAGCAGCGTTACACCGCTACCGACACCAACAACAACGGCACCGTGGATGCGCAGGAGTACGCCGCTGAGTACCTGCAGCGCTTCGATGCGCGTCTGGCCAAAGCGCGCGCCGGGCACCTGAAGCAGACCGACACCCGTTTCAAGGCATTGGACCGCGACAACGACGGCCGGATCAGCCGCGCCGAGTTCGATGCCGCCGGCGAGCGCACCTGGGCCGGCTACGAGAAGGCACAGAACGCCACCCGCGAAGATGCGGCTGCGACCAACCGCGACCCGCTGAAGATGCCGACTTCGCATACTGCCAACGGCATGCTGGAACTGTATGACCAGAACAAGGATGGCGTGGTCGATCGTGCCGAGTTCGATGCGGTGCGTGCTGCGCAGTTCACTGCCACCGATACCGACCGCGACGGCACCTTGAGCCTGGCCGAGTACACCGCCGAATTCGAACAGCGCCTGGATGCCCAGCGCGTGCGCGTGCGCGCCGATGCAGACCGTCAGTCCAAGGTGCGCTTCGGTGCGCTGGACACGGACAAGGACGGCCGCATGACCTTTGCCGAGTACCAGGTGTCGGGCAAGCGCCTGTTCACCCGTGCCGACAGCAACGGCGACGGCGTGGTCGATGCGCGCGACCCCGAGCCGGCTGCCGGTTCGCATTCGGCCAACGGCAATCGATAAAACACCCGGTGTCGCAATCCTGGTAGCGCCGGCCGTTGGCCGGCCTACGCACCGCCTGGGCCGGCCAACGGCCGGCGCTACCGATCCGAATCCCGCGAACACCTCGCTGTTCGCACGCCCCCCAGCCCCGCTCGATCACCCGATCGCCGCAGCCAGGAACGGCCTCCACTGCCTTCCCCTTTTCCCTGCGGAGTTTCCCGATGAAATCCCCCCTGAGCGCGCTCGCGCTGGCCATCGCCACCAGCCTGGCGCTCCCCGCGCACGCCGAAGCCCCGGCTGACAGCACCCTGGACACCATCCAGGTGACCGAAACGCGCAAGCAATCCAACAACCAGAATGTCACCACGCTTTCGGCCAACGACCTGCGCCAGCAGGGCGCGCAGAGCATGGAAGACGCCATCCGCTACGTGCCCGGCGTGGAGATGGTGGATCTGGGCCGCGCCGGCTTCAACGGCTTCAACATCCGCGGCATGGAAGCCGACCGCGTCTCCATCACCCTGGATGGCCTGAGCTTCCCGCAGAGCATGGACCCGGGCACCTACCAGCCGTACGAGTTCTTCCGCTCCGGCCGCGGCAGCGTCGATCTGGAAGCCGTGAAGACCGTGGAGATCATCAAGGGTGCCGATGCGATCACTGCCGGCAGCGGCGCGCTCAGCGGCGCGGTGATGTTCACCACCAAGGACCCGGCGGACTTCCTGAAGGCCAGCGGTAATGACAGCTTCGGCTCGGTGAAGTACGGCTACACCGGTTCCAGCGACGAGAACATGGGCTCGCTCACCCTGGCCAACCGTGCCGGTCGCTTCGAGTCGCTGCTGGTCTACACGAAGCGCAAGGGGCACGAGACCGAATCCTGGTACGCCTCCACCGACGTCCTGCTCGGCCCGGGCCGCCGCACCCCGGATCCGGTCGACCGCGACAGCGACAACCTGCTGTTCAAGCTCAACTTCCTGGCCACCGATAACCAGACCCTCGGCGTGGTCTACGAACGCGCCCGCACCACCAATGACGTCGACAACTGGACCCGCAGCGACGGCGTGGGTTCGTACTACTTCCGCAGCGCCGAAGACCGCAGCGACCGCGACCGCTACGGCCTGAAGTACACCCTGCGCGCCGCCAACGTGCTTTTCGACAGCATGGATGCCACCGCCGATTACCAGAAGAACTACATCCAGGGCCAGACCAACGTGCTGGTGGCCAACGGCACCGCCGCGACCTATGGCACCCGCTGCTCGGTCAATGCCCCGTGCTCGCGCCAGGAAGACCGCTGGGATACCCAGAAGCGCCAGCGCGTCGCGCTGGATTTCGACAAAAGCGTCGAAACCGGTGGCGTCCGCCACGACATCGTCTACGGTGCGGCCTGGCAGCAGGCGAAGATCCATTGGAACTCGGTGGATTCGCGCTGGGGCAACGATGGCAGCCTGTTCACCCGCGACACCGACCCGTCGCTTTGGCCGGACACCCGCGAAACCAACCTCACCGCCTACGTGCGTGACCGCGTCCGCCTGCTGGACGACCGCCTCAGCCTGACCGGCAGCCTGCGCTATGACCGCTACAAGTACACCCCGGAAACCTCGGTCGGCGGCAACGTCGAGTCCGGCTATGAAGACGGAGGCGGCAGCGTCGGTGTGTCGAAGTTCTCCTCGCCCACCTGGAACCTGGGTGCCGAGTTCAAGTTCACCGACACCCAGTCGCTGTGGGTGCAGGGCGGTCGTGGTTTCCGTGCCCCCGGTGTAAATGACATGTACGGCACCTCGTCCACCACCGAGGTGACCCGCGTCTCCGACGGTGCCACCGTGACCGTGCCCGACGGCCGCAGCAACCCGAACCTGGAAGCCGAACGCAGCCTCAACCTGGAACTGGGCTGGCGCTTCCAGGGCGACCGCCTGCGCGCAGGCGTCTCGGTGTTCCGCGACAAGTACAGCAACTTCATCGACACCGCGCAGTTCGTCGGTGACCCCAACACCCAGTACAGCACCACGGTCCGTGGCATGACCACCATCACCAACGGCTACGTCTACACCATGCCGATCAACCGCGGCGAAGTGGAAGTGAAGGGCGTGGAGGCCGAAGGCATGTGGCTGCTGGCCGATGACTGGCTGGCGCGCGTGGCGTATTCCTACAACGAAGGCACCGACAACGACGACGAGCCGCTGGCCAGCATCATCCCGGCCAAAGCCGTGGGTGGCCTGACCTACAACGCGCCGTCGCGGAAGTGGAGTGTCACCGCCAACGTCACCCACCAGCAGCGCAAGGACCCTTCCGACTATGGCCGCAGCATCACCAACGGCAGCTATGGCGAGGAAGTGGTGCCGGTGTATGCCTACAAGGCGCGCGAATACACCCTGCTGGATGTGTTCGGCAGCTACGCGATCACCTCGCGGCTGCAGCTGACCGCCGGCGTGTACAACGTGTTCGACAAGGAGTACTACCTGTGGAACCGCGTGCGTACCGCCGGTGCGGGTACCGCTGTTTTCCAGGGCGCTACCAGCCCGGAAGGCATCGGCCGCTGGTCGCAGCCGGGGCGTAATGTGCGGTTTACGGTGAGCTACGACTTCCTGTAATTACCCGATGACACGCATGGCGTGTTTACGTGCGCAGGATGATGGCGTTGACACGCATGGCGTGTCACTACGACCCTTGGTCGCGCGACCTGTAGATACCGTCTCGCCCCTGCCTATGCAAGGGCGATTTCGGGATCAAACGG
>NZ_DAMDFR010000034.1:0-45543 GCF_032103445.1 Stenotrophomonas sp. | reverse complement strand
CGGCCCCGTTGCCCAGCAACGTGGTGCCGCTGGCCACCGCCGCCAGCGCGGCCGTAGCCACGCCCCCGCCGCTGACGGTGGCTCCCGCACCGAGCCTGCCGGCCGACACTGCCCCGCCACTCGGCTCCGAAGCGCCGTACCGGGTGCTGATCGTGGAGGACGACCGTTCGCAGGCCCTGTTCGCGCAGAGCGTGCTGCACGGGGCTGGGATGGAGGCGATCGTGATCAGCGACGCCGAAGGCGCGCAGCAGGCCATTGCCGAGCACCGCCCCGACCTGATCCTGATGGATCTGCATCTGCCGGGCCTGGACGGCATGCGCCTGACCGCGCTGATCCGCCAGCAGCCCGGCCAGCAACTGCTGCCGATCGTGTTCCTCAGCGGCGACCCCGACCCGGAGCGCCAGTTCGAAGTGCTCGACAGTGGTGCCGATGACTTCCTGAGCAAGCCGATCCGACCCCGCCACCTGATTGCGGCCGTGTCCAACCGCATCCGCCGCGCCCGCGCGCAGGCTGCGACCCAGAGCGGTGCTGGCGGCGGCCCGGTGATGAACAACCCGGAGACCGGGTTGCCGACCCGCCACCATGTGCTGCAGCAATTGTCTGCGGCGCTGGCGCATGGCGATCACGGCGGCCTGTTTTTCATTGAAGTAGCCAGCGCGCTGGGGCTGCGCGAACGCTACGGCTACGCAGCATTCGAACGCCTGATGGTGCAGGCCGCACAGCGCCTGGCTGACAGCGCGCACCCACACCTGCTGGCGCGGTTGAACGACAACAGCTTCCTGGTGCTGGCCCGCGGGATCGACGAGGACAGTCTGGACACCATCGCGCAGAACCTGCGCACGCAGTTGTCCGAACGCGCCTTCGTGATCCGCGACGAAGAATCGGTGCACCTGCGTGGTGTGGTCGGCCATGCCCAACTGTCCGGCGGTTTCAGCGACGCCGGCACCGCGCTGGAAGCAGTCGAACGCACCACCCTGCAGGCGCGCCTGCTGTCCTCGGGCGTGGCCGCCTACGTGCGCCGCGAGGACGTGGCTGCGCAGGAACACCTGGCCCTGCTGGAAGGACAGCTGGAACTGGCCTACCAGCCGATCGTGGCGGTGGCCGGCGGCAACACCGCGCAGTACCAGGTGCTGCTGCGCCTGCGCCAGGCCGACGGCACCCTGCTGTCGGCCGGCCAGGTGATTCCGGCGGCAGAAGCGGCCGGGCGCATCGCCGACCTGGACCAGCAGGTACTCGACCACGCGCTGGGGCTGCTGGACCTGTACCGCCATGCCACCCAGCCACTGCATCTGTTCGTCTCGCAGTCGCTGCGCACGCTGGCCCGCGACGCCTTTGCCGACTGGCTGCTGGAGTCGCTGGAGCGACGCCAGATCGCCGGCAGCGCGGTCGTCATCGACGTACGCCTGCCGGATGCGCTGATCCATACGGTCACCCTGCAGCAGTTCTGCAACCGCATGAGCGCGGCCGGCGTGCGCTTCTGCCTGAGCCAGTTCGAGCCGGGCACCGAGGCCAACGCGTTGCTGACCCAGTTGCCGCTGTCTTACGTGCGCATGGCCGCGCGCTTCTCCAGCACGCATGCCAACCAGAAAACCCGCGACGAACTGCGCGGTGCCATCGATGCGGCGCACCGCGCCGGCGCGCTGATCATCGGCCAGCAGATCGAAGATCCGCAGGCCGCCGCAGCGATGTGGATGGGCGGCGTCGACTTCATCCAGGGCAACATGGTGCAGTCGGCCGGCAGCGAACTGAACTTCGACTTCCATAACGCGGTGCTGTAACCGTGGCGGCCCAGGGACGGGTTCCATTCGCGTTCTGGCTGGCCGCCATCACCGCGGCGTTGGCGGCGACGGCCAGTGTGATGGCGGTGGTGACGCTGCGCGCGCCGTGGATGTGGATCGCGGCCGGTGCTGCCGGTGTGGCCCTGGTGGCCGCCCTGATGGCGATGCGCCGCTGGCACGAACTGGAGGGCACCCTCGCCCAGCAGCAACGCCGCCACGCCGCCCTGGCCGGGGAGCGCGACCAGCTGCTGCGCACGCTGCAGCAGCAGGACGCGCTGGAACAGGAGCTGCTGCAGGCCAAACAGGCGGCAGAAACCGCCGCGCTGGCCAAGGGCGAGTTCCTGGCCACGATGAGCCACGAGATCCGCACGCCGCTCAACGGCATCCTGCCGATGCTCGACCTGATCGCGCGTGGGCAACTGGCCAGCGACCAACGGCAGATGCTGCAGACCGCCACGGTCAGCTCCCAGCAGCTGCTGCGCATCGTTGACGACATCCTGGATTACTCCCGGCTGGAGGCCAAGGGCCTGGACCTGGAGACCACCACCTTCAACCTGCGCGAGTTACTGGAAGGCCTGGTGCAGCTGATGCGGCGCACCGCCGAGGCCAAGCGCCTGGCCCTGACGCTGGAACTGGATCCGTCGGTGCGGCTGGCAGTGCGCGGCGACCCGGTGCGGCTGCGCCAGGTGCTGGGCAACCTGCTGGTGAACGCGATCAAGTTCACTGAGCGTGGTGGCATCCGCCTGCGGGCGAGCCGCCAGGGCGAGAGCGGCAACCAGCATCTGCTGCGTTTCGAAGTGATCGACAGCGGGATCGGCATCGAGCCGGCAATGCAGTCGCGTCTGTTCCAGTCCTTCAGCCAGGCTGATGCCTCCACCACCCGCATCTATGGCGGCACCGGGCTTGGCCTGGCCATCTGCAAGCGCATCATCGACCTGATGCATGGGCGCATCGGGGTCAGCTCGACGCCGGGGCATGGTGCCAACTTCTGGTTCGAGATTCCCTTGCTGAAAGTGGCCGGCGACCTGCCGCCGCCCAGCGCTACCACCCGCGCCCTGCTGGTCAGCCAGGACCCGCTGCTGATCCAGCGCCTGCAGCGGGTGACCCTGCACCACGACATCCGCCTGCACACCGTGGAAAGCGCTTCAGCTGCCCTGGATATCCTGCGCGCCCCGTCGCGGCGTGGGATCGAGCCGGACCTGACCTGGGTGATCGCCGACGCCGATGCGCTGCGCCACGGAGCCACCGCGCTGCACCGCGCCGTGCTGCGCGAACCGCGCGAGCCGCGCCCGCACCTGCTGTGGCTGGAGGGTACCGAGTCGCTGGCCGCGCTGCTGCATGAGGACGCCTTGGCGGTGTCGCGCGACGTGGGTGACATCGAACTGCATGCGCTGCTGCGTCCGCCGCAGCCCAGTGCGCGCCCGGCCCCGCTGCTGGTCAATGTGGAGGATTACGCCGAGCCGGTGGACGCGCAGCAGCTGGGTTTGAACCTGCTGCTGGTGGAAGACAACAGCGTCAACCTGCTGGTGGCCCAGCGCCTGCTGCAGGTGCTGGGCTGCACCGTCACTACCGCCACCGATGGCGAGCAGGCCCTGCAGGCCCTGCAGACCCAGTCGTTCGACCTGGTATTGATGGACTGCCAGATGCCGGTGATGGACGGCTACACCGCCACTCGCCGCTGGCGGGCACTGGAAGCCGAAAGCCGGGTCGGCCGGCTGCCGATCGTGGCGATGACCGCCAACGCGATGGCGGGCGACCGCGAACGCTGCCTGCAGGCCGGCATGGACGACTATCTGTCCAAGCCGGTCAACCGCGAGTCGCTGCAGGCCTGCCTGCTGCGCTGGCAGCAGAATGCCGAGAACAATGCGGTTGCCCTGGCGGTGCAGGCCGAGCCGCTGCCGGCACCCACGCCCCCACCCCTGCCGCCGCTCAACGACGCACCGCTGCTGCGCGGGCTGGAGCCGGAAACGCGCAGCGAGGAACCGGCCCAAGTCGTGCTGGACCCGGCGGTGCTGGACGAACTGCAGGAGGTGATCGGGCCGGAAACCGCGCACATCATCGGCGTGTTCCTGGACGACACCCCACCGTTGATCCGCCAGCTGCAGGACGCGTCGGTGGCCGGTGACCTGGAACAACTGCGCAACCTGGCGCACAGCCTGAAGTCGGCGAGCGCGAACGTGGGCGCGATGGCGTTGTCGATGGCGGCCCTGCGCATCGAGCAGGATGCACGCGCCGGTTCGCTGGAGCGCCCGGCCGTGGCCGTGGCGCTGCTGGTGGCAGAGTTCGCACGGGCCCGGATCGCGCTGGCCGGCTATCAGTCCGCCCTGCGCAATCCGGCCGCGCCGTAACTCACTCTTCCAGCTTGGTCAGCAGGTACTGCGGCTCACCGATGCGTTCGATCAGGTCGAGCTGGGTCTCCAGCCAGTCGATGTGCTCTTCCTCGTTGTCGAGGATCTTCACGAACAGCTGGCGGCTGACGTAGTCGCCCACGGAGTCGGCGTAGGCCACCGCCTCACGCAGGGTGACCGCGCCTTCCCGCTCCAGCGCCAGGTCGCACTGCAGGATCTCGGTCGGGTTTTCGCCAATGCGCAGCTTGCCCAGCGCCTGGAAGTTGGGCAGGCCTTCCAGGAACAGGATGCGATCGGACAGCACGTCGGCGTGCTTCATTTCTTCGATCGATTCCTTGTACTCGTGTTCGGAGAGTTCCTTCAGCCCCCAGTTCTTCAGCATCTTGGCGTGCAGGAAGTACTGGTTGATGGCGGTCAGCTCGTTGTAGAGGACCTTGTTGAGGAATTCGATGACCTTGGCGTCGCCCTTCATGACCGTGCTCCTGCAGCGTGAAAACGCCGGCACTGTAGCGCGTTGGGCAGGGGGATGATTAAACGCGAATCATGATCGGTAGCGCTTTTCGGCGGGGTGCCGCTCAAGGCGCGGAAATGATCCGGTAGCAGCCGGCCCCTGGCCGGATGACTTTAGCGGGATTGGCGCGGGTTGCCGTCAGGCAACCTGGGCCAAACCCAGAACCGGAAGCGGCAGGTCGTGGGTGTTGCGGGCCTTGGCCAGCAGGTCGGCGGCCATGTCCAGGCAGGAGCCGCAGGTCGCACCGCAGCCGGTCCGCATGGTCAGTTCGGCCACGTTCGCAACACCGCTCTGGGCGGCTTC
Organism: Stenotrophomonas sp.; assembly: GCF_032103445.1. Classification (GTDB taxonomy): domain Bacteria; phylum Pseudomonadota; class Gammaproteobacteria; order Xanthomonadales; family Xanthomonadaceae; genus Stenotrophomonas. Next base: position 40,603 of record NZ_DAMDFR010000034.1, on the reverse strand, counting down.
GCGGATCTGGTGGTCGGTAACCCCATTGCAGATGCAGACGTACACGTGGCGGACTCGGCTGACAGGCCGGAATCGGCCTGTGCGCATTTGAATCGAAACGAGAATGGTTGTCAATTTCGAAACTGAATCATTCTCGATAGGATTCAGCCAGCCTGCCCACCACCCGGCTCGGTCTTCTTCCTCGGCCAGTAGCCCCCGCCCCGCTTGGGGGCCGGCGCGCGCTTGCGCGGGCGGTCGTGCCCGGCCGCATTGCCGGGCATCCAGGCCTCCTGGGCCGACTTGGGCATGTTCTGCACCCCCGCTCCGGCGACCCCGCGCGCCAGCGGAGCCAGGTGGCGCAGCGCGCGGGCATAGACCCCGCGCTTGAACATCACCACGTGCTCCACCGGGTACCAGAAGTCCACCCAGCGCCACTGATCGAACTCGGGGCTGTCGGTATGGTCCAGCTTCACATGCGACTCGTCGCCCGCCAGGCGCAGCAGGAACCACACCTGCTTCTGGCCGATGCAGACCTGACGCTCATTGCGCCGCACAGCCCGCGCCGGCAGGCGATAGCGCAGCCAGCCCGGTGTCGCACCCAGCACTTCCACGTGCTCGGGCAACAGACCGGTTTCTTCCTGCAACTCGCGATACATGGCCTCGACCGGGGTCTCATCGGTGTTCATGCCGCCTTGCGGGAACTGCCAGCCATCCCGGCGCACACGTCGTGCCCAGAACACCTGCCCGTCCTGCCGCATCAGCACAATGCCGACGTTCGGTCGATAGCCGTCCGGATCGATCACGATGCGGACTCCTGAATAAAATCTACTGGTTGGGACTGTGCCATGCCGGCACCCCACTCACAAGCGTGATGGAAAAGTGTTGACAGATCCCATCTTGCACCCCAGAATTACCGGCTCCCAAGGCTATGTAGCTCAGCCGGTTAGAGCACAGCACTCATAATGCTGGGGTCGGTGGTTCGAGTCCACCCATAGCCACCAAGTCCGCTTGGTTTAACTTGGGAAAAGTGCAATAATTGCACGCACATTTTGCCCCGTCGCCAAGCGGTAAGGCACCTGACTCTGACTCAGGCATTCGGTGGTTCGAATCCATCCGGGGCAGCCACACAAAAGCAAAAAGCCTGATCTTTGATCAGGCTTTTTGCTTTTGTGTGGGCGCTAGCTTGGGCGCAAAGCGCCCAAGCCCGAAACCTTGCCTTGCAAGGTTTCGGCGCCAGCGCGTACCACCTTAACCCCGCACCTTCGGTGCGCCCCCTTCAACAAGAAGGGGGCTCTCCTCCAGAGAGGCGGCTTCGCTTCGCTCGCCTTTCGGTGGCGGAAGCATCTTTTGGATCATGCATTACGGACCCAGGCCGATACATCTGCAAACGAAGGCTCTTCACCACAGAAGTCGAGTACCCCAGAAACGACAAAAGCCCGGCCGGAGCCGGGCTTTTGCTTTTCCCAGTTGGACTCCGAGGAGCCCAACCCAGGCGCGATTAACGCTTGGAGAACTGGGTGGCGCGACGGGCCTTGTGCAGACCGACCTTCTTACGCTCGACTTCACGGGCGTCACGGGTCATGAAGCCAGCCTTGCGCAGCTCGGACTTCAGGGTTTCGTCGTACTCGACCAGCGCGCGGGCGATGCCCAGGCGGATCGCACCGGCCTGGCCGGTGGTGCCACCGCCAGCGGCGGTCACGGTGATGTCGAAGCTCTCGGTGTTCTTGGTCAGCTCCAGCGGCTGACGCACGATCATGCGAGCGGTTTCACGACCAAAGAACTCGTCCAGCGGACGGCCGTTGACGGTGATGTTGCCAGCGCCCTTGCGCAGGAAAACGCGGGCAGTGGAGGACTTGCGGCGGCCGGTGCCGTAGTTTTGAGTGATAGCCATGATTAGATATCCAGAACCTGGGGCTGCTGAGCGGCGTGCGGGTGCTCGGAGCCCGAGTACACCTTGAGCTTACGGTACATGGCGCGGCCCAGCGGGCCCTTCGGCAGCATGCCCTTGACGGCGATTTCGATGACGCGTTCCGGGTGGCGCTCCAGCGCCTGGGCCAGGGTTTCGGTCTTCAGGTTGCCGATGTAGCCAGTGAAGCGGTGGTACAGCTTGTCCTGCAGCTTGTTGCCGGTGACGGCAATCTTTTCTGCATTGATGACAACCAGGTAGTCACCGGTGTCGACGTGCGGGGTGTAAACCGGCTTGTGCTTGCCGCGCAGACGGCGGGCCAGCTCGGAGGACAGACGACCCAGCGTCTTGCCGGAGGCGTCAACGAGATACCAGTCGCGCTGGACGGTCTCGGACTTTGCAGTGAAAGTGCTCATGAAAGAACTCAAGTAGGTCGGGCTCATTGCGGCGATGGAACCACCGGAACTCTGCCACGCGTTGTGAAGAGGCGGGATTGTACCGGCCCCCTGCCCGGCATGCAAGTCAGCCGGGGCTGTGGTTGGCACCGGGCCGCCGCCCGGGCGAAAATCGGACCACCCCCGCTGCTGCCGTGCCTGCGCATGACCTCGCTCCGCCAGATCACCCCGCTGGACCACCTGCTGACCGAAGCCCAACGGGCCTTGGACACGGTGTTCGGCAACCCGCCGGCGCACCGCCCCTACCCCGCCGAAGCCACGCCGGACGTGGAGCTGGACGCAGATGAGCGCCGCCACGCCGCCGGTCTGATGCGCATCAACCACGTCGGCGAGGTTTGTGCCCAGGGTCTGTATTTCGGCCAGGCCGCCGTGGCCCGCGAGCCGGAAACCCGCGCCCATCTGCTGGAAGCCGCCCAGGAAGAGACCGACCACCTGGCCTGGTGCGCCCAGCGCCTGCGCGAACTGGACAGTCGCCCCAGCCTGTTCAATCCGCTGTGGTATGCCGGCAGCTACACCATCGGCACCCTGGCCGGCCTGCGCGGCGACGGCTGGAACCTGGGCTTCGTGGTCGAAACCGAGCGCCAGGTCGAAGCCCACCTGGACGAGCACCTGGACACCCTGCCCCCGGCCGATCTGCGCAGCCGCGAGATCCTCAAGGTGATGAAGATCGATGAGGCCCGCCACGCCGACCACGCCGAGCATGCCGGCGCGCGCCGCCTGCCGCCACCGATCCCGACCGTGATGGCGCTGGCGTCGAAGGTGATGAAGGGCGTGGCCTACCGGTTGTGATGAATGAAAGCAAAACGGCCCAGTGTCTTCACACCGGGCCGTCTCGTCAGAAGACCGTGAAACGTCGGATCTGCGCGACCCGACGTTCCACGCAACCGATTACTCGGACAGATTGCGTCCGTGGAACAGCTCTTCGATCTCGCGCTTGAGCAGCGCTTCGATCTTCATGCGTTCCTTGAAGGACAGGTTCTTGGCCTTCTCTTCGAACAGGTACTGGTCCAGGTCGAAGTCCTTCAGGTGCATCTTCGTGTGGAAGATGTTTTCCTGGTAGACGTTGACGTCGAACATCTCGTAACGCGACTTGATGTTCTTGGCCAGGAAGTTCTGGATCGAGTTGATCTTGTGGTCGATGAAGTGCTTCTTGCCCTTCACGTCACGGGTGAAGCCACGCACGCGGTAGTCCATGATCACGATGTCCGATTCCAGACTCTCGATCAGGTAGTTCAGCGCCTTCAGCGGCGAGATCACGCCACAGGTGGCCACGTCGATGTCGGCACGGAACGTCGCAATACCTTCCTGCGGATGGGTTTCCGGGTAGGTGTGGACAGTGATGTGGCTCTTGTCCATGTGCGCGACCACGGCGTCGGAGATCAGCTCCTTGCCGGCCAGCTTCTTGTCGATCACCGGTTCTTCGGAGATCAGGATGGTCACCGACGCACCCTGCGGATCGTAATCCTGGCGCGCGACGTTGAGGATGTTGGCGCCGATGATCTCAGCGACATCGGTCAAGATTTGAGTCAGCCTATCGGCGTTGTACTCTTCATCGATGTATTCAATGTAACGCTGGCGCTCCTCTTCGGTGCGGGCGTAACACACGTCATAGATGTTGAAGCTCAGCGCCTTGGTGAGGTTGTTGAAACCCTGCAACCTCAGGCGAGGCAACGGCTTGACCACGGCGGTCGATCCTGTGTGTGGTGGGAAAGGGGGAATTATGGGGCAAACGGGCCGGGGGCGAAACTTGCATCGAGGCAAGTTCGTGTGCTGGGTTTGCCCTTCACAATGCTGATCGTTAAGCTCGCGGGATACAGCCGTGAATTCTTCATGAGCAGAGGGAGCGCCTTACCGTGTCAACTGTGCGCCTTGCTACAAGTCCATTGGCCCTGGACATCGCCACCATTGACCGGTTTCTGGCCCACAGCCACCGCCGGCGCTACCCCGCCCGGACCGACGTGTTCCGGCCCGGGGACCCCGCCGGAACCCTCTACTACGTGATCAGCGGCTCGGTTTCGATAATGGCCGAGGAAGAAGACGACCGCGAACTGGTGCTGGGCTACTTCGGCGCAGGCGAGTTCGTCGGCGAAATGGGCCTGTTCGTCGAATCCGACCGCCGTGAAGTCGTGCTGCGTACCCGCACTCCCTGCGAGCTGGCCGAGATCAGCTACGAGCGCCTGCACCAGCTGTTCCTGGGGCCGCTCTCCTCCGATGCCCCCCGCCTGCTGTATGCCCTGGGCCAGCAGGTCTCCAAGCGCCTGCTCGACACCAGCCGCAAGGCCAGCCGGCTGGCGTTCCTGGATGTGACCGACCGCATCGTGCGCACCCTGCACGACCTGTCCAAGGAGCCGGAGGCCATGAGCCACCCGCAGGGCACCCAGCTGCGCGTGTCGCGCCAGGAGCTGGCCCGCCTGGTCGGTTGCTCGCGTGAAATGGCCGGCCGCGTGCTGAAGAAGCTGCAGAGCGACGGGCTGCTGCACGCGCGTGGCAAGACCGTTGTTCTGTACGGCACCCGTTGACGCCCGATTCCCCCGGTGGGTGACGACCGTTGGTCGTCACGCCGTACCGCGGCCTTCACCTGGACCCGATAGGCTGAAGGCATGGAACTAGGCAGCGAATTCTATTGGTTCATCCTGATCGGCCTTGGCGCGCAGCTGGTGGACGGCGCGCTGGGCATGGCGTTCGGGCTGGTTTCCTCGTCAGTGATGCTGAGCATGGGCATCCCACCCGCGGCAGTCAGCGCCAGCGTGCATACGGCTGAAGTGTTCACCACCGGGGCGTCCGGGGTGTCCCACCTGGTAGCCGGCAACGTTGATAAACGACTGTTCCTGCGCCTGGCCCTGCCGGGTGCGGTGGGCGGCGTTCTCGGGGCTTACGTGCTGACCCAGCTCCCCGGCGACGCGATCCGTCCCTTCATCTACGCCTATCTGCTGGTGCTGGCGGTGTTCATCCTGCTGCGCGCAGCGGGGCGGCTGGTCCCGCGTCAGGAGGTCAAGCGCGTGCCGTTGCTGGGCTTCGTGGCCGGCATGCTCGACGCCAGCGGCGGCGGCGGCTGGGGGCCGGTGGCCACCTCAACCCTGCTGGCGCGCGGCGGCCAGGCCCGGACCACCATCGGTACCGTCAATGCGGCCGAGTTCGTCGTGACCGTGGCGGTGTCGGTGACCTTCCTGCTGTCGATGGGACTGCAGTACCTGAACATCGTCGCCGGCCTGCTGATCGGCGGCATGATGGCCGCGCCGTTGGCGGCCATTCTGGTCAAGCGCGTGAAGGAGCGCTGGGTGCTGGTCGCGGTAGGCGTGCTGGTGCTGGGGATCAGCCTGTTCCAGGTGGGCAGCGCGGTGAAGGGATGGTTGGCGGGGTAATCCGGCATCGCGAGGGCCGGCCAACGGCCGGCGCTACCTGCCATCTGATCCGACATCACCGGTAGCGCCGGCCGTTGGCCGGCCCCCGCGATGCCTGCGATCAGGCAACGTCACCGCCGCGATCCACACAGCCCCAATTGAGGATGCGCGTACCCGGCTTCAACACCTGACGGAAGTAGTCGACCTTCGAATGCTTCGGATTCACCACCACCGGATCCTTCGCCGCCAGCAGCAGCGGCAGGTCAGCGGTGCTGTCCGAGTAGGCCACGTCGATATCGCCATAGCCGCGCTCACGCAGCATGCGCATCTTCTCTTCGTTGTGGCAGTGCCGGGTTGCCCCGACCGCGCCCAGGCGCGGCCCCACTTCGCTGCCGATCACCGGCACGCCCTGGTGGGCAACGAAGGCGAGGATGGCACGGGCCAGCTCCGGCGGCGCACCGGTGGCCACGACCACGCGGTCACCCTTGGCCCGGTGCTCGGCGAACACGGCCAGCGCCTGCGGCAGCAGCTTGGCGCGCAGCTGCGCCTCGTGCTTGATCACGTAGGCGTCGATGACCCGGTTGAACTCGCGCGCGCGGTGCAGCCCGAAGGTGGCAATCCATACATAGACCGAGATGCCGGTACGCCGCGTCGGCAGCATCGCCACCAACGGCCCCGCAATGGGGGTGACCAGCAGCGCGGCCAGCAGCCGCAGCGGATTGCGCTTGATCAGCGAAGCAAACAGGTGGCTGCCGGAATCGCCGTCGTACAGGGTGTGATCGAAGTCGAAAACAACCAGCGGGGCGTCGTCACGCGGAGTCGGATAGGTCGCAGTCATGCGTTGAAGAATAGCTGACGCAGCCCCTCGCCGGGCTCTTCCACCCGCATGAAGGCCTCGCCGACCAGGAACGCATGCACGCCGGCATTGCGCATCAGGGCGACATCATCGGGCCCCAGAATGCCGCTTTCGGTCACCAGCAGACGGTCGCGCGGCACCGCCTGGCGCATCTCCAGCGTGGTCTGCAGCGAGACTTCAAACGTGCGCAGATTACGGTTGTTGATGCCCACCAGCGGCACCGGCACCTGCAGGGCACGCTCCAGCTCGTCGATGTCGTGTACTTCCACCAGCACGTCCATGCCCAGTTGCATGGCCAGGTCGGACAGTTCGGCCAGCTGGCGATCATCCAGCGCGGCCACGATCAGCAGGATGCAGTCCGCGCCCAGCACGCGCGCCTCGTACACCTGATACGGGTCGATCACGAAGTCCTTGCGCAGCACCGGCAGCGTGCAGGCGTCGCGCGCCTGCTGCAGGTAGGCGTCAGCACCCTGGAAGAAGTCCACGTCGGTCAGCACCGACAGGCAGCTGGCCCCGCCGAACTCGTAGCTGACCGCAATGTCGGCCGGATGGAAGTCCGGGCGGATCACCCCCTTGGACGGGCTGGCCTTCTTCACCTCGGCAATCACCGCCGGGTCGCCGTTGGCGATGGCCGCCTGCAGCGCGCGGGCAAAGCCGCGCACGGGCGGTGCGCTGGCCACCTGGGCCTGGAGGGTCTCCAGCGGCACCTGCGCACGGCGCGCGGCCACTTCTTCGACCTTGCGGGCCAGGATGGTGTCGAGGATGTCGCTCATGGGGAATTCGGGTCCTTCAGGCCAGCCATGCATTCAAGCAGGCGATTATCGGCCAGCAGCGGGTGGGGCGTGAAGGCGGGCTCAGCCCGCGTCGTTCAGGCGGCGGGTGGCGGCGACGTAGTCCTGCATGCGCTGGCGGGCGCTGCCGTCGGCAATGGCCGCGCGTGCGCGTGCCAGCCCGTCGGCGATGCTGTCGGCCACGCCGGCCACGTACAACGCGGCACCGGCATTCAGCGCCACGATGTCCAGCGCCGGGCCGGGTTCGTTGTCGAGCACGCCGCGCAGCATGGCGATGGACTCTTCCGGCCCGCTCACCTTCAGGTTGCGGCTGGCGGACATGGCGATGCCGAAGTCTTCCGGGTGGATCTCGTACTCGCGCACCTTGCCGTCGCGCAGTTCGCCCACCAGGGTGCCCGCGCCCAGCGAAATCTCATCCATGTTGTCGCGCCCCCACACCACCAGCGCGCGCTCGGCCCCCAGCTCGCGCAGCACGCGCGCCTGGATGCCCACCAGATCCGGATGGAACACGCCCATCAGCACATTGGTGGCCCCGACCGGATTGGTCAGCGGGCCAAGGATGTTGAAGATGGTGCGCACGCCCATTTCGCGGCGCACCGGTGCCACCACCTTCATCGCCGGGTGATGCATCGGCGCGAACATGAAGCCGATGCCGGTCTCTTCAATCGCGCGTGCGACCTGCTCCGGGCGCAGCTCGATCACCGCGCCCAGCGCTTCCACCGCGTCGGCGCTGCCGGACTTCGACGACACGCTGCGGTTGCCGTGCTTGGCGACCTTGGCTCCGGCCGCGGCGACCACGAACATCGCGCAGGTGGAGATGTTGAAGGTGTGCGAGCCGTCACCACCGGTGCCGACAATGTCCACCAGGTGGGTCTTGTCCTGCACCGGCACCGCCAGTGCCAGTTCGCGCATTACCGTGGCCGCGCCCGCGATTTCGCCGACCGTTTCCTTTTTCACCCGCAATCCAGTGAGGATGGCGGCGGTCATCACCGGTGACACTTCACCGCGCATCACCTGACGCATCAGGTCGATCATCTCGTCAAAGAAGATCTCGCGATGCTCGATCGTGCGCTGCAGGGCTTCCTGGGGGGAGAAGGTCATGCGGGTGTCCTTTGTGATGCGGGCAGCGCGGCTCAGCGCTGCAGGAAGTTTTTCAGCAGGGCGTGGCCGTGCTCGGTGAGGATCGATTCGGGGTGAAACTGCACGCCCTCGACCGGATGCTCGCGGTGACGCAGGCCCATGATTTCCTCGATGGAACCGTCGTCGTTCTCGGTCCAGGCGGTGACTTCCAGGCACGACGGCAGCGTGGCCTTGTCGACCACCAGCGAGTGGTAGCGGGTGGCCTGGTAGCGGTCCGGCAGGCCGGCGAACACACCCTTACCTTCATGCCGGATGGGTGAGGTCTTGCCGTGCATGATGTTGCCGGCACGGATCACGTCGCCGCCATACACCTGGCCAATGCTCTGGTGGCCCAGGCACACGCCGAGGATCGGCGTGGTCGGCCCCAGCCGCTGGATCAGCTCCAGCGACACGCCCGCTTCATTGGGCGTGCACGGACCGGGCGAGATCACGATGCGCTCGGGCCGCTGCGCGGCAATCTCGTCCACGCTCATCGCGTCATTGCGCACCACCTTGACCTCGGCACCCAGCGTCTGCAGGTACTGCACAAGGTTGTAGGTGAAGCTGTCGTAGTTGTCGATCATCCACAACATGGAAAAATCCCTGGAATTCTGTGGGTAGTGCCGGCCGCTGGCCGGCAACAAAAAAACCTCAAAGGCCCTTGGCGGCCTGCGCAACGGCGCGGAACAGCGCACGGCCCTTGTTCATGGTCTCGTCCCATTCCTTGCCCGGGTCCGAGTCATAGACGATGCCGGCACCGGCCTGCACGTGCAGGCGGCCGTCCTTGATCACCGCCGTGCGGATCGCAATGGCGGTATCCGCGTCGCCGTGCCAGCCGATGTAGCCGATGCTGCCGGCGTACACGTTGCGCTTGATCGGCTCCAGCTCGCGGATCACTTCCAGCGCGCGGATCTTCGGCGCACCGCTGACCGTGCCGGCCGGGAACGTCGCGCGCAGCACGTCGGCGTAGCTCAGGCCCGGCTGCAGCCGGCCAGTGACTTCGCTGACGATGTGCATGACGTGGCTGTAGCGTTCGATCACGAACTGCTCACCCACTTCCACCGTGCCGGCCTGCGAGACGCGGCCGGCGTCGTTGCGGCCGAGGTCGATCAGCATCAGGTGCTCGGCACGTTCCTTGGGGTCGGCCAGCAGCTCGGCTTCCAGTGCGTTGTCTTCTTCCACCGTGGCCCCGCGCGGGCGGGTGCCGGCGATGGGACGCACGGTGACTTCGCCGTCCTGCAGGCGCACCAGGATTTCCGGTGAGGAGCCCACCACCTGCACGTCGCCGGTGTCGAGGAAATACATGTACGGCGACGGATTCAGCGCGCGCAGCGCGCGGTACACGTCCACGGGGCGCGCCTTGAACGGCACGCTCAGGCGCTGGCTGAGCACCACCTGGAAGATGTCGCCGGCACGGATGTATTCCTTGGACTTGTCCACCGCGGCAATGAAGCCGTCGCGGGTGAAGCCGGACACGAAGTCGTTCTCATCCAGTACATCGCGGGTGATTGGGGCCGGATAGCCTGCGCCCGGGGCGCGCAGCTTGGTCACCAGGGCATCCAGGCGGCCCTGCGCCTCGTCGAAGGCACCGGGCTGGCGCGGGTCGGCGTGCACGATCAGGTACAGACGGCCCTTGAGGTTGTCAAAGACCGCAAGGTCTTCCGAATGCAGCAGCAGGATGTCCGGCGTGCCCAGCTCATCGCGGCCACGCGGCGGGGCCAGGCGCGGTTCGATGTAGCCGATGCATTCAAAGCCGAACCAGCCCACCAGCCCGCCGGTGAAGCCCGGCAGACCGGCCAGCTTGGGCACCGAATGGGCGCTACGCAGTGCCTCCACTTCGGCGAAGGGGTCGGCCACGTCACGGGTTTCCACCACCTGCCCCGCCTCGCGCACGGTCAGGGTATGGCCGTGGAAGGCATACACCCGGCGCGCCGGCAGGCCGATGATGGAGTAGCGCCCAAAGCGCTCGCCGCCTTCGACGGATTCAAACAGGTAGGTATGCGGGCCGTCAGCGAGCTTCAGGTACACCGAAAGCGGCGTGTCCAGGTCGGACAGCACTTCACGGACGACGGGGATGCGGGTGTGGCCTTCAGCGGCCTGCTGCTGGAACTGCTCGAGCGTGATCAAGACGACTTTCCTTCCGGGAAACGGTGGTGGCGGGACGGACGACGGCAACAGGCCACCATCGCCAACCACGGCGAGCGGAAGAAAGGGTATGCGGGGTCGTCAGAATGGACACCCGGGGACTGTACCCCAAGGCCGGGGCCAGGGGAACCCGCCCGGGCACGGTGGCCCAGGCGGGAGGCGGGCCCGGCCGGGCCTCAGCCCATGCGGCGGGCGGCGGGCTGCTGCTCCTGGTCGCGCTGGCCGGCATCGAGGTCCTGGGCCTGCTGCTTGTCGGGAGTGGCCTGGGCGATCTGCTGCCGGTTGACCTCGGCGACCTGCTCGGTACTGACGCTGAGCGGCTGCTGACGGCCCTCGGCAATATCCACCTGAGCCAATTTGCGGTGCACCGAGGTGGTGTCCTGGGTGTCGACCGCGAACACGCGGGTGCGGTCGGTGCTGAGCACCACGTGTTCGATGGACTCCAGCCCGCCCTGCTTGGCCTTGCTGGCCAGCGCCCCGGCCAACTGGTCGCTGTGCAGGTCCGGGCTGAGGTTGTGGGCCACGTCCAGCGCGTGCACACCGGTCTGCGCGCCTTTGAACAGCTTGTAATCGGCGTTGCGGGGGTCGTTGATGCCCACCACCAGTGACGCCGGCTCGGCGTTCAGGCTGGCCTGACGGCCGTCGTTGGGATGCTGGATGCGCTGGTGTTGCTCGACCATCTGGCGGGCGGCGGCTTCCTGTTTGATCAGTTCGAAGTCCAGACTCGGGATGACGGTATCGCCCATGCCGTGGCGGGCCGCCGATTCGCCGAACGAGGGGCTGAGGTCGCCAATCAGTCGCGCCGACTGCGCAAGGTTGGAGAGGTTGGTGATCGCCAACGGCGGCGGCCCCGCAGGCACGTGGGTCGCAGCCGCCGTGGTCAGGCCGGCGGCGACGCCACCCGTTGTGGCGAATACGGCAGGAGCATGCGAGGTGATGCCCTTCACATGAGATGCGGCCAGATCGTAGCCGCTGTCCACGTAAGCCCCGGCGGTAGCAAACCCGTTCTGCAGCTTACCGGCCACCCATTGCCCGCTGTGGCCGATGGCGGCGGCGCTACGATCACCCACCGCGCGGATCCCCTCTGCATCGGACTGCGCGTGGCGGGTGGCATTCTGTGCCCGCTGCTCGCCGTCGCTGCGGGCGTGCTCCGCTTCCTTCGCCAAGCGATCGGAGAAGCTGTCCAGGCCAACCTTGTCGGTGATCCATGACAGGGCCGAAGCACTTCCCGAATGCAACCGCGATTGGACGCGGTGCGCGGTGGCCTCGATGCTGCCGGTGAGCTCGCGCCCGGAGGCAATCACTGTGGCAGATGCTTTGGTACTGACCTGCATGGTGGCCGAGCCGAAGTTGACCACTTGCCCGATCGCCATTCCCTGCGTCTTGAGCACGGTCTCGGCACCATCGCCGACCTTGTCCAGCACGTGCGCACCGGCTGCGCCTACCCGCTCGACCTGTTCACCGATGATGCGGCCACCACGCATGCCGTACCCGGTGGCATGCAGTGCATGCGACAGGGGACCGGCCAGCTCGGCCACCTGGCTGGGTGCCGCCACATTCGGGCGGTCGACGATTCTGTCATTTTTGTCGACCATCTTGGAGTCGAGCAGAAGCTCAAGCTTGCCTGCCGCCACCGGGATGTTGCGCAGCGCCTCCTGCCCGGGCTTGGTTGCCAGCTGTTCGACGAACTGCGCGGCCGAGGTCTGCGCGCCCGCGGGCATCATGTCGCGCAGCTTGTCGCCGACCAGCTTCTGCATGGCCGGCTCTTTCAGCAGCATGCCCATTTCATTGGCGAGCACGCCATAGCCCCGACGCTGCTCGTCGTTGAGCTTCTGCATGCCGTTCTGCACGTCATTCAACACCTCACCGGCCGTCTGGTAGGTGTGCACGGTCTGCTGCGGATTGAAGGTAGGCAGGCCGTTTTCTTTGGCGAAGCGCGCCGGGGTATCCGGATGCAGGCCAGCGGCGTTGAAGGTGGTGGCGCGGGCACCGGTGACAGCGGAGGCGGCGGAGGCCATGCCGCCACCCAGGGAGTGGCCGGCGATTTCGAAGTTGCCGGCAGTGACTCTGTCCAACCGTGCTGCAAGCCCCATGGCGCGATCGTAGTAATCACTACGCATCCCGATACCTTGCTGCCCGTTGTTCAGGAAGTCTTCTGCCCCGGACTCCCGGCGGCCGCTTGGAGCAGAGGGGTCGAAGATCGGCCCAGTGGACCCCTTGTATACGACGACGGGCTTGGCGTTCTCTCCGAATACCGCCTTGTCGGGCAGATATATCTCCGCGCGAAACCCTGAATATCGCGGCTGGAGCGCTTCACGAATCTCCTGGTCTGAGAGATTGATCCCTGCCGCACGAAGAGCTGCGGGATCGGAACTCGCGCGCGTCCACCCTGCAGGTGGTGCCCCTTCATGGTTTGCGGATTTGTAAACGTCCGCAGCCAGACCCGACATTTCGCGAGCGTGATACGTCTCCTGGAGTCGATCAGCTTCTCGGTCATTGCCGCTCTCGCGCAGCTGCTGCACAAGTTCGTTCTGCGCTTGGACAGCACGCGCACGCGCCTCGATATCCGGACCGCTCATGGCAAACTCCTTTGCTCTGTGAAGGACGCGGCCCCGGGTCCGCGATGCTTATCGAATAACAGAACAGTTTGCTAATGTCACCCCATCAGGGGTCTCACATCAGGACGACCATGCGCTCCACTGTTCACAATTTCATAGCAAAAGCGCTCCTAAGTGCGGCATGGATCACACTTTTCCTTGCAAGCGGCTGTGCCGCGTCCTCCGCGCACGGCGCAGGCGACTACTTCCAGGGAAAAGCCCTGCAGTTGGCGATTGCCACCGAAAGTGGCGATTCCGACACCATCGCACGCCTCATTAAAGAAGAGGGGGTGAATCCCGACACAACTTTTGCAAGCCGCGATGGCATTCCCCTCATAGCTTGGCCACTCCGCGCCCGAAGCCTCGACGGGTTGAATGCGTTGCTCGAGGCTGGCGCAGATCCGAATGCGCGCGAGTCAAAACACATGAATGGCGAGTTGATCCACTTCAACAACGCCATGGTCTTCGCGGCGATGATGGACGACCCTCGCTATCTTGCCCTTCTCCTCAAGCACGGTGGCGATCCAAACATCAGGAACGTCAATAACGAAACACTACTTTTCCAAGCATTCATCAGTGGAAACCAGTGGGAGAACGTAAAGCTGCTCATAGAGAATGGGGCAAACATCAATGCACCCAACCGCGCTTCTGACGACACCATCCTCAGCTCCTACACATCACGAGGAGGATTCGATTCCGCATACTGGCTGCTTGAGCATGGTGCCGACCCAACACTTGAACTCGCTCCGCTGCCGGGAAGTGGCCAATCGGCCCGCCAATTGATGGTTGAGGATATTTACTGGGAGATCACAACGCCCGATCTCTTGCCTTGGCAGAGGAAGTGTCAGCAATGGCTCATCGAGCGCAACATCCCGCGCCCGCCAATGCCGGGCAACATTCTGAAAAAAAGGGCTGCTTTCGGGTATCCAACGGACGAGAAGGAAATTCCCCTTCTGTGAGGGCGACCTGCACTCTACAGGGTGTCGGAGCGGCACTTATGGCAGTAGGCGTCCTCGCACTCCTGCCACTCACATCCTGCACCCCAGTGTCCACTCTCGGCGCAGATGGCTACTTCGAGGGGAAAGCCCTGCAGTTGGCCATTGCCTCCGAAAATGGCGATTCCGACACCATCACGCGACTCGTCAAAGAAGACGGGGTGAATCCCGACACAACCTTTGCAAGCCGCGATGGCATTCCCGTCGTCGCCTGGCCACTCCGCGCCCGCAATCTAGAAGGACTGGATGCGCTGCTTGAGGCTGGCGCAGATCCCAATGCGCGCGAGTCGAAACACATGAACGGCGAAATGATCCACTTCAACAACGCCATGGTATTCGCGGCGATGATGGACGACCCTCGCTATCTTGCCCTTCTCTTGAAGCACGGTGGCGATCCGAATATCAGGAACGTCAATAACGAAACACTTCTTTACCAAGCATTCATCAGCGGAAATCAGTGGGAGAACGTGAAGCTCCTCGTAGAGAACGGCGCAGAAGTGAACGAGTCCAATCGTGGTTCAGCAGACACTGTGCTGGGCTGGTACACCACGCGCGGGGGATTCGAGCATGCGTACTGGCTCTTGGAGCACGGAGCGGACCCTACGGTGATGATGAAGTCGTCAATTGGAAAGCCTGGCAGGATGCACATTGCGGAAGACATCTATTGGGGCATCACCACGCCGGACCTGATCCCCTGGCAGAAGAAGTGTCAGGAATGTCTGATTGCGCGCAACATTCCGCGCCCTGCCATGCCCGACGGCATCCGGGACAAGCGCAAGGCGTTCGGATTTCCATACAAAGAAGAAGAGATACCGCTGCTTTGAGTGAAGCAGCCGGGCAAGCCCGGCTCTACGGGAAGCAGCACGGCCGGTGCAGATGTTGTGCACGCGGGTGGGCAGATGCCGGCGTCATGAAAGAGGGCGGGCGAGTCCGCGCAACGGGAGGCTGTAATGCGTAAGGTGATGAATGCGGCTGTGGTGGGTGCGGGGATGATGCTCGCCGGGTGCGGGTCCGCGGCAAAGCCGGACGCTGCCGACCCTGCTGTTGGCATGGCCAATCCAGCGTCGGTGTACTGCGTCGAGCGTGGTGGCAAGAGTGTGATCGAGACCGACAGCGCGGGTGCGCAGACCGGGTTCTGCCATCTGCCAGATGGAACCAGGATCGAGGAATGGGCGTTGTACCGGCGGGATCATCAGGCGCGGTGATGCCGTATCCGGTTACACCAGCTCGCTGTCATGCGGCAGGTGCATGCGCACGCGGCTGGGCACGCAGTCGGTGCGGAAGTGGCGCGCTTTGACCGGCTCGCCATCCAGATTCAGCGTCATCGGCTGATCGGCGTCGATCTCCACCCATTGCGCGCGGGTGCGCTCGGCGACCTGCTCCAGTGCACCGCGCTTGCCGCCCTTCACCAGCGCCGCGAAGGTGGACATGACCTCACCGCTGAGCTCGGGAATGATGGTCAGGTCGAGCAGGCCGTCGTTGATCACCGCCTCCGGGCACAGCACCTGGCCGCCGCCGGCCTGGCGGCCGTTGCCGATGCCCAGTGCGATGAAACCGCCCTGCCAGTGGAAGCCTTCGGCGCGCACGCGGGCCTGGATCGGCTCGATCTTGCCCAGCCGCGAGATGCCGGTGACCAGGTATGCCAGCCCACCCAGCACCTTCTTCAGCCCTTCATCGGTCTCCACCGTGACCTCGGTACCGAAACCGCCGCTGGCGACGTTGGCGCACCACCACGGCTTGCCGTCGGCGTCGATGCGCAGCAGGTCGACCGGGCGCGGAGACTGTTGCTCGATCAGGCTCAGCGCGGCCAGCGGTTCGTCCGGAATGCCGGCGGCGGTGGCGAAGTCATTGGCGGTGCCCAGCGGCAGCAGGCCCAGCGAGGGCAGCGCATCGGCGAGCTCGTCACGGTGGGCCAGGGTTTCTGCGACCTCGCTCAGGGTGCCGTCACCGCCGGCGGCAATGATGGTGTCCACGCCATGCTCGATGGCCTCGGCCACGTAGCGATCGGCGTCGCCTCCTTCCCAGGTGACACGTACGTCCAGTGCAATGCCACGCTCGCGCAGAATGTGCACGGCCTCGCGCACATCCTGGTTGCCGGTGGATTTTCCGTTCAGGATCAGACGCCAGCGGGCACGGCTCATGCAGCATTTCCATCAGTGGGGACGCGCAGGCTAGCAGCGCGGTGTTTCAGCCGTGGTGAACGTCATCAAACGGTCACCCAACACCCGGAGAATAGAAGGCCATAGCAGGGATGATGGATGGAGGCAGGATCAGCCTCCCGCTGTTTCCGGGGTCGCATCTGAAAGGGTGCGGCCTTTTTTAGTTGGGGCCCGACGATTCGTCCGCATCGGATAGCGTTGCTGCGTGCCACAGTTCGGCGGCGTCCCTGGCGATGCCATATCCCACCTCATACTCCCGCCTCACCTCGTGGCGCAGCGCCTCCGGGAATCGTTGCTCCAGCGTTTCGATGCTTTCGTCCCACGGGGTGTTGTCGATGGCTGCATCATCGCCGTCTGCAACTGGACTAGCGATGGATTCGCCAGCGACCTCTTGACCCTCTGCTGGTACGCCGACGGCCTCACGGTATCCGTGCCGTGCTCCGAGCGCATGGATCAGGTCCCGCTGGCGGATGGACAGATGTTCTGCGTGAGGCGGCCGAACCGACGCGGACGGAGCCAACCCCAGCTCGGCCAGGAAGCGCAGCTCCCTTACTCCAATAACGCCAACCGCAGGTTCATCAATCGCATTGCGACGATGCTGGATACGTTGCGGCCGCCGCAACTCCTGCGCCAGATGGGCACGCACCCGGGCGACGCGGCGTTCCCACATTCGGAACTTGCCTACGTTCCAAACCAGGGCGATCGCAAACGAGAGCCCAATCATCATGCCCAGTGACATTCCGCCACGCGGTTCAACCCCAGCCTGATCGTCAGACAAGCTCGCATCGCGCACCCAGACCACGGCCCGGTTAGCCATGTCGTGCAGTGAGTTGCCCAACGCAGACAGGCCGGTAACCGCGCGCTCGGCACTCAGCGCGTTGGAGTGACTGACATGGGAACTCAGCGGACATTGTGGCGGCAGCACGGAGACCTCGACGCAGGCAAGAAAGTACCTGCAATTGTCTTCACGCTCGCCTGATCACGTCAGAGGCAATGCCGACAATGCGTCGGCAAAAGCCCATGCCTGCAACGCTTACGCGCGCTCCGCGAACGCCTTCAACGCGTCGCCTTCAAGCCGGTACACGGTCCACTCGCTCTGCGGACGCGCACCCATCGCTTCATAGAAGTCGATGGCCGGGGTGTTCCAGTCCAGCACCGACCACTCGAAGCGGCCGCAGCCTTCCGCCACCGCCTGCCGTGCGATGTACTGCAGCAGGGCCTTGCCGGCACCGCTGCCACGGCTGGCGGGGCTGACGTACAGGTCTTCCAGGTAGATGCCGTTTCGGCCCAGCCAGGTCGAGTAGTTGTAGAAGTACACCGCGTAGCCGATGGGCTGGCCGTCGGCTTCGCAGATCAGCGCGCGCGCCTTGGCACCGGCACCGAACAGGCTGTCGCGGATGCCGGCCTCGTCGGTCTGCACCGACGATTCGGCCCTCTCGTAGATCGCCAGCTCGCGGATGAAGCGCAGGATCAGCGCCGCATCCCCGGCAATGGCATCGCGGATCAGCACGCCGGAGGCGGCCATGCTCAGCCCCGCGCCTTGGCGACGTTGCGGCGCATCTGCTCGATCACGTCCTTGTAGCTGATCGGCGCATTGAAGATGGCCGAACCGGCGACGAAGGCATCGGCACCGGCAGCAGCGATCGCACCGATGTTGTCGGCCTTCACCCCGCCGTCGATCTCGAGGCGGATGTCGCGGCCACTGGCGTCGATCTTCTCGCGCACCACGCGCAGCTTGTCCAGCGCCGAGGGAATGAAGGCCTGGCCACCGAAGCCCGGGTTGACCGACATCAGCAGCACCAGGTCCAGGTCATCCAGCACCCAGTCCAGCACGTCGACCGGGGTGCCCGGGTTGAGCACCAGGCCCGGCTTGCAGCCCAGCGAACGGATCAGCTGGATGGTGCGGTGCACGTGGCGGCTGGCTTCCGGGTGGAAGCTGATGTAGGTGGCCCCGGCCTCGGCGAAGTCGGGAATGATGCGGTCCACCGGTTCCACCATCAGGTGCACGTCGATGGGCGCGGTGATGCCGTGCTTGCGCAGCGCCTGGCACACCATCGGACCGATGGTCAGGTTCGGCACGTAATGGTTGTCCATCACGTCGAAGTGCACCCAGTCGGCACCGGCGGCAAGCACGTTGTCCACTTCCTCGCCGAGACGGGCGAAATCGGCGGACAGGATCGAGGGGGCGATGATGCAGTTGGACATGGCCAGGGCCTTGCAGAAGGAAGAAGGGAGGGCAGCGCTAACCGCGCTTGCGCAGGGTCTTGATGCGGTCGTAGGCGGCGTTGAGCTGGCGCGACTTGCGCTCGGCCTGCTGGCGCAGCTCAGGGGCCGCGCCCACCACCTTGTCGGGGTGGTACTGGGAGATCAGCCGGCGGTAGGCCAGGTCGATCTCTGCGTCGGTGGCCTCGGAGGTCAGTCCCAGCTCGCGGTAGGGGTTTTCCCTGTTCAGCCGGAACCAGTCGGCGTCGAAGGCGTGGCCGAGCAGCAGGCCGATGACCGCCCCGAACAGCGGGTTGGGCCGGAACAGCAGGGCCCCGGCGATGAATCCGAGCAGTTTTCCGTACCAGCGCATGGTCGTCGGGGCGGCCGCTTGAAAAAGGTGATCCATTTTACGTCACAGCGGGCCCAACCCGCTTTACACTAGGCCGCCCGCTGTCTGGCGGGCCCGTCACCGGGTGCCCTGGACAGCTGTCTCGACGAAGCCTCAGGAGTGCCCGTGCCGACCACGTTGTTGCAATCCGATCTCCCCGGCCTGCCCTTGCGCCATCGCGGCAAGGTGCGTGATGTTTTCGACATTCCGCGCGACCGGCTGCCCGCCGGCACCCCGCCGGGGGACTACCTGCTGATGGTCGCCACCGACCGTCTGTCGGCCTTCGACGTGGTGCTGCCGGACCCGATTCCGGGCAAGGGCGAAATGCTCTGCCAGGTCTCGAACTTCTGGTTCGCCAAGACCGCGCACCTGATGCCCAACCACCTGACCGGCATTGATGTCGCCAGCGTCCTGCCCGAAGGCGTGGACCCGGCGCTGTACGCCAGGCGCGCGGTGGTCACCCGCAAGCTGAAGCCCGTGCCGGTCGAGGCCATCGCCCGCGGCTACCTGATCGGCAGCGGCTGGAAGGACTACCAGCGCACCGGCAAGGTCAGCGGCATCGAGCTGCCCGACGGCCTGCGCCAGGCCGAGCAGCTGCCGGAACCGATCTTCACCCCGTCGACCAAGGCGGCGGTGGGCGACCACGACGAGAACATCGACTTCGACGCGATGGTCAAGCAGGTGGGCGTGGACCTGGCCGAGCGCGTGCGCGACGCCACCCTGCGCATCTACAAGTTCGCGGCGGATTACGCCCGCGAGCGCGGCATCATCCTGGCCGACACCAAGTTCGAGTTCGGCACCGATGAAGACGGCCGCCTGTACATCATGGACGAGATGCTGACCCCGGATTCGTCGCGCTACTGGCCGGCCGATGAGTACGAAGTGGGCACCAGCCCGCCAAGCTACGACAAGCAGTTCGTACGTGACTACCTGGAAACGCTGGACTGGGGCAAGACCGCCCCGGGCCCGAACATCCCGGCCGACATCATCGAACGTACCCGCGCCAAGTACGCCGAGGCGCTGCAGCGCCTGGCCGGCATCAGCGTGGATTGACGGAAGCCACCATGTCCACCACCACCCAGGTTGTGCGGCCGATTGACCGCTACTTCGCCAGCTACTCCGATGACCATCGCAATGCACTGAACCAGCGCATCCACGTGGTCGCGGTTCCGGCGATCCTGTGGTCGGTGGTGGGTCTGCTGTGGTGCATTCCGCCGCTGATCACCTGGTTCCAGCACGGCGTCTGGGCCGGCCTGGCGATGTTCACCGCCTGGTGCTTCTACAACCGCCTGTCGAGGTCGCTGGGCATTGGCATGCTGGGCATGCTGTTCGTCTGCGGCTGCGTGTGCCGCCTGCTGGAAGCCCAGATCGGCATTGCCGGTCTGGGCTGGACCGCGCTGGGCGTGTTCGTGGTGGCGTGGATCGCGCAGTTCATCGGCCACAAGTTCGAGGGCCGCAAGCCCAGCTTCCTCACCGACCTGACCTATCTGCTGATCGGGCCGGCCTGGGTGATGGCCAAGCTGTTCCGCCAGATGGGCTGGAAATATTAACCCCCAAACCTGAACGAAATCGATCATCACCGGCGCTGCACGGACCCGCGCCCAGCATCGCCGTGGGTGATCCATTTTCGACATCGGCCGTTCATGTCCAGGCCAGCCGAGGTGTGGTCGCAGCCCCTGCCATTGCTGGGCGGAAACGCCCACGCTGAACAACAAGGGGCCAGATGCGGCAAAGCGGACGGGTTTGTCCATACGGCTTTGACGGGTGCCGAATGGGGCGGATATGGGGCCTGAAAAAATGAACCACGCACGTTCCCTGCAGTTGCTGGCGTATTCGGGTATATCGGCGACAAATGACCGCCTGTTAGACTGAACAACCTGCTCGTGAATCGCGCATTCCCTGCATGAATCCTGCCCTGCTCCTGCTGCTGGCCCTGCCCTTCCTGATGGCAGCGGTCGTGGCCACATTCCGTACCAGCTCCCGCGCCACTGCCGCCTGGCTGGCCGGCGTCGCCCCGTTGGGCGGGCTGGCGCTGCTGGCGACGATGACCCCGGCCGTGATGCACGGCGAGGTGGTGCGCAGCTTCGGCGACTGGCTGCCACAGATCGGCCTGGCCTTCTCGCTGCGCCTGGACGGGCTGGCCTGGATGTTCGCCGGCATGGTGCTGGCCATCGGCGCGCTGGTGGTGATGTATGCCCACTACTACCTGAGCGCCCGCGACAGCGCGCACCGCTTCTACTGCTACCTGCTGCTGTTCATGGGGGCCATGCTGGGCATGGTCCTGTCGGGCAACCTGTTGCTGCTGATGGTGTTCTGGGAAATGACCAGCATCAGCTCGTTCCTGCTGATCGGCTTCTGGTCGCACCGCCAGGACGCGCGTGAAGGCGCGCGCATGGCGCTGGTGGTGACCGGCGGCGGTGGCCTGGCCCTGCTCGGCGGTGTCCTGCTGATCGGCCGCATTGTCGGCAGTTTCGAGCTGGATGCGGTGCTGGCTGCGGGCGATGTGATCCGCAGCAGCCCGCTGTACCCGTATGCCCTGTTCCTGGTGCTGGCCGGCATCTTCACCAAGAGCGCGCAGTTCCCGTTCCACTTCTGGCTGCCGCACGCCATGGCCGCGCCGACCCCGGTGTCGGCCTACCTGCACTCGGCGACCATGGTCAAAGCCGGCGTGTTCCTGCTGGCGCGGCTGCACCCGGCCCTGGCCGGCACCGACCTGTTCTTCTACACGGTCAGCGGCATCGGCGCGATCACCCTGCTGATCGGCGCGTGGAATGCGATCTTCCAGCATGACCTTAAAGGCCTGCTGGCCTATTCGACGATCTCGCACCTGGGCCTGATCACCCTGCTGTTCGGCCTGTCGACGCCCATGGCGGTGGTGGCCGGCGTGTTCCACATCCTCAACCACGCCACCTTCAAAGCGTCGCTGTTCATGGCCGCCGGCATCATCGATCATGAAACCGGCACGCGTGACATGCGCAAGCTCGGCGGATTGCGCCGGCTGATGCCGTTCACCAGCGCGCTGGCGATCATCGCCTCGCTGGCGATGGCCGGCATTCCGCTGCTCAATGGCTTCCTGTCCAAGGAAATGCTGTTCGCCGAGGCGATCACCACGCAGGGCCCTGAGCCGATGCGCATCGCGGTGTCGATCGCGGCGCTGCTGGCCGGCGTGTTCGGCGTCGCCTACAGCCTGCGCTTCGTGCACGACACCTTCTTCGGCAAGGGCCCGCATGATCTGGACCGGGTGCCACACGAGCCGCCGCGCTTCATGAAGGTGCCGGTGGAGATCCTGGTGGTGATCTGTCTGGCCGTCGGCATCGCGCCGGCGATCACCATCGCGCCGGTGCTCGACACCGCCGCACAGGCCATTCTGGGGCCGGCAATGCCCAGCTTCAGCCTGTCGGTGTGGCACGGCTTCAACCTGCCGCTGGTGATGAGCATCGTCGGCGTGCTCGGCGGCGTAGCGCTGTACTTCGGCCTGCGCCGGCTGATCAACCTGCATGCGGTGGTCAGCCGCACCATCGGCCGCAACCTGTTCCACAAGCAGCTGGATCTGGTGTTCGGCTTCGCCCACGGCCTCACTCACACGCTGGCCAACGGCAGCCTGCAGCGCATGCTGATGGCGCTGGTGGTGGTGGCCATCGTGGTCGCGGCCGCGCCGTTCGTGGCCAACCCGATCTCCCCGAACTGGCCGTCGCCGCAGCCGATTCCGCTGCTGGGCTGGGTGCTGTGGGCGGTGATCGTGGTCTGCTCGTTCGGCGCGCTGTTCGTGTACCGGCAGCGCCTGCTGGCGGTGCTGGTGGTCGGTGGCGTGGGGCTGATGGTGTCGCTGACCTTCGTGTTCCTGTCCGCACCGGATCTGGCGCTGACCCAGCTGCTGGTGGAAATGGTCACCCTGGTGCTGATGCTGCTGGGCATGAACTACCTGCCGGCGCAGTCACCACCGGAAAAATCGCGCTGGCGCAAACGGCGTGACGCGGTGATCGCCGTCATCGCCGGCGGCGGCCTGGGAGCCATGGCCTACAGCGCGATGACCCTGCCGCCCAACACCATGGCGGGCGAGATGCTGGCGCGCGCCCTGCCCGAAGCCTACGGCGAGAACGTGGTCAACGTGATCCTGGTGGACTTCCGCGGCTTCGATACCTTCGGCGAGATCACCGTGTTCGGCATTGCCGCGCTGGTGGTGCATGCACTGCTGCGGCGTTCGCGCATGGCTCCGGAGCAGATCATGCCGGGTCCGCCGATCAAGCTGCCGGTACCGGCCGATCTGGCCCAGATCATGTTCCCGCTCACCCTGACGGTGTCGATCTTCCTGTTCCTGCGCGGCCACAACGCGCCGGGTGGCGGCTTCATTGCCGGCCTGGTGCTGGCAGTGCCGCTGCTGATCCAGTACGTGATCCAGGGCACCGAATCGGTGGAATCGCGCTTTGGCTTCGACTACATCCGCTGCATCGGCGTCGGCCTGCTGATCGCCATCGTCAGTGGCTGCGCCTCGATGCTGTTCGGGGTGCCGTTCCTGACCAGCGGTCACATCGACCTGGAGCTGCCGCTGATCGGCACCGTGCCGCTGGCCAGTGCGATCGGATTCGACACCGGCGTGTACCTGGTGGTGTTCGGTGGCGCGATGCTGATGCTGTCGATGATGGGCACGATCAAGCCGCACCGCACCCGCAACGCCCGCAAGGGTGAGATCGATCCCAACCGCCGTTCGGCCTTGACCGGGGAGATGCACTGATGGAACTGGCCCTGGCAAGCGCGATTGGCGTCCTGGCGACGATCGGCGTCTATCTGCTGCTGCGCGCACGCAGCTTCGACGTGATTCTGGGCATGACCTTCCTGTCCTACGCGACCAACCTGTTGATCTTCGCCGGTGGCCGGCTGGTCAGTGGCAAGGCTCCGGTGCTGAAGGAAGGGGTGGCCTCGAACCTGGGCAACTACACCGACCCGCTGCCGCAGGCGCTGGTGCTGACCGCCATTGTCATTGCCTTTGCGATGACCGCAGTGAGCATCGTGCTGGCCATGCGCAGCCGCAGCGACAACCACAGCGACCATGTGGACGCCCACGAGGACGAGCCGGCACCCGACACCGCGCCGGGCCGGGAGGGCGGCGCATGAATCATGTGGTGATTCTGCCCATCCTGATTCCGTTGGTCGGTGCAGCGCTCTCGCTGTTCGTCGAACACCGGCGCTATGGGCCCAAGGTGCAGCGCAGCGTGGCCTGGACCACGCTGGCGGCGCTGGCCGCTGCGGTGGCCCTGCTGTTCACGCGCACGGCCGATGGCAGCATCGCGGTGTACCTGCTGGGTGACTGGCCGGCACGGCTGGGCATCGCATTGGTGGCCGACCGGCTGTCCAGCTGGATGCTGCTGACCACCCTGCTGCTGGCCATTGCCTGCCTGCTGCATGCCTGTTCCGGTTGGGACCGGCGCGCACCGCACTTCCACGCGTTGTTCCAGTTCCAGCTGGTCGGTTTGAACGGTGCCTTCCTCACCGGCGACATCTTCAACCTGTTCGTGTTCTTCGAGGTGATGCTGATCGCCTCGTACGGCCTGCTGCTCAGCGGCGGGCGGGGCCTGCGCATGCGCATCGGCCTGCACTACGTGGTGTTCAACGTCACCGCCTCGACCCTGTTCCTGATCGCGCTGGGCCTGCTGTACGCCTCGCTGGGTTCGCTGAACATGGCCGAGCTGTCGCAGCGCATCGCCGAAGTGCCAGCCAGCCACCTGACCCTGACCAAGGCCACGCTGGGTCTGCTGCTGCTGGTGTTCTGCAGCAAGGCGGCATTGATGCCGCTGTACCTGTGGTTGCCGGAAGCCTACGCGCGTGCGCCCGCCGCCGTCGCCGCCCTGTTCGCGATCATGACCAAGGTCGGCCTGTATGCCGTGCTGCGGGTGAGCTCGCTGTGGTTCGGTGAAGATGCCGGCCCGATGGCTGGCTATGGCAGCCATTGGCTGCTGTGGGCCGGCGTGGCCACGCTGGTGCTGGGCGGGCTCGGCGTCCTCGCCGCTGCGCGCTTGCGTGTGCTGATCTCCTATCTGGTGGTGGTGTCGGCGGCGACGCTGTTCATTGCCTTCGCCATCCGCACGCCGCAGGTGCTGTCGGCCGGTCTGTACTACCTGCCGCACAGCACCTTTGTCGCCGCCGCGCTGTTCCTGATCGCCGACCTGATCCGCCGTCGTCGCGGCGGAGCCAGCGACCGCAAGGAAGTGATCGCGCCGATGCCCGGCAAACAGACCCCGGCGGTGCTGTTCCTGATCGCCGCGGTGTCGGTGGCCGGCCTGCCGCCGCTGTCCGGCTTCCTGGCCAAGGCCGCACTGTTGGCTGGCATGCCTGCGCAGTACACCGGCCTGGTGTGGAGCGCAGTGCTGGTCAGCAGCTTGATGGTAATCGTCGGCATCACTCGCGGTGGCGTGCGCCTGTTCTGGCGCGTGCCGGTCGCCGAAGAAGGCGTACCCGCGCCGCGCAAGGCCCCTACCCGCACGGTGGAGCTGTTCGCCGCCGGACTGCTGCTGGTCTACGGCATCGGTATGGCAGTGTTCGCCAACCCGTTGATGCGTTACACCGACGCCATGGCCGCCCAGTTGCTGCAACCGCAGGACTACGTGGGCGAGCTGCGCGCGACCACGCCGGAGATCCGCCGCCCATGACGCGCAAACGCCCGTTGTTCCGCCACCTGATTCCCTCGCCGATGCTGAGCTTCACGGTGCTGGCGTTCTGGGTGCTGATGTCCGACAGCTTCACTCTGGGCCAGATCCTGCTCGGGCTGGTGCTGGGCGTGGTGGTGCCGCTGTTCGCCGCGCGCCTGGACCGCGAGTTCGCCCGCATCGGCTCGCTGCGGCCGATTCCCAAGCTGGTCTGCGTCACCCTGTGGGACATCCTGGTGTCCAACATCCGCGTGGCGATCCAGGTACTGGGGCCGGAGCGCCGCATCCACCCCGGCTTCATCTGGTTGCCGCTGGACATTGCCAATATCCACGGCATCGCCGCGCTGACCAGCATGATCACGCTGACCCCGGGCACGGTGTCAGCAGCCTTGTCCGACGACCGCCGCTACCTGCTGGTACATGTGCTGCACCTGGATGACCCGGACGAGCTGATCCGGCAGATCAAGACCCGCTACGAAGCCCCGCTGATGGAGATCTTCCCATGACCGGTTATGTGTTCATCCAGACCACGCTGGTGGTGTGCATGCACGTGGTCGGGCTGGCCATGCTGCTGGCCACCTGGCGTCTGCTGCGCGGGCCGACCGTGCCGGATCGCATCCTGGCGCTGGATACCTTGTCGGTAACCGCCATTGCCGAACTGATGCTGTTTGGCATGTACCTCAATTCGGCGGTGTACTTTGAAGCAGCGCTGGTGATTGCGATGCTGGGCTTCGGCAGCACGGTGGTGCTGAGCAAGTTCGTGCTGCGCCGGGACATCGTCGAATGATCACCT
The DNA here is from genome assembly GCF_032103445.1 of Stenotrophomonas sp. Taxonomy (GTDB): domain Bacteria; phylum Pseudomonadota; class Gammaproteobacteria; order Xanthomonadales; family Xanthomonadaceae; genus Stenotrophomonas. Next base: position 14,233 of record NZ_DAMDFR010000034.1, on the reverse strand, counting down.
TCATCCAGATCCTGCTGTCGCTGCTGCTGTTGTTCGGCTGCTTCTTCATCCTGGTCGGTGCGCTGGGCCTGGTGAAGCTGTCCACGTTCTTCAAGCGCCTGCATGCGCCGACCAAGGCCAGCACGCTGGGCGTGGGCTGCGTGCTGGCCGGATCGGTGGCGTATCACATCTTCCTGGGTGAAGATCCGCAGCCGCGTGAGCTGCTGATTACCGCATTCCTGTTCATCACCGCGCCGATCAGCGCACACATGATGGCCAAGGCCGCGTTGTCGCTGATGATGGAGAAGCGGCCGAGCCTGCCGGGCAATGACAAGGCCGAAGAAGAGCAGTTGCCGCCGCCGGAGCCGCGCGACATGACCGATGCCCGCAACACCCACCCGGCCCCGGAACAATCGCCGTAGAGCCACGCCCTGCGTGGCTGCGATCGGGTCCGGCACCGCGAAGCCACGCAGGGCGTATACGTGTGCAGGGACATGGCGTTGACACGCATGGCGTGTCACTACGACCCATGGTCGAGCGATCATGTAGGGACACGCCATGCGTGTCCGCGGAAACCCGGCACCGGTGGTCAGCCGCGAATCAACGCCAGCTCCAGCACCACCCAGCCCACGAACGCCACCAGCAGAATTCCGCCCTCACGCCGGCTGACAGTCAGGTCCCCACGGAGCATCGGGTACAGCACCAGCACGAAGGCGATTGCCGCAGGCAGCTCCAGCTTCACGAACGATTCCGGCAGCGCAATCGGGCGCAGCGCAGCCATGCCGCCCACCACCACCAGCAGGTTGAACAGGCTGGAGCCGATTACGTGGCCGAGCACCATGTCGCCCTGCCCGCGACGCGCGGCCACGATTGCCGCCGCAATTTCCGGCAACGCGGTGCCGATCGCCACCGGTAACAGGCCCACCAGCAGCGGTGACCAGCCCAGTCCGGCCCCGAGCACCGGCGCGGCACCCACAATCCAGCGCGCACCGTAGTACAGCGCCACGCCGGCAAACACCACCCGCAACAGGTTGAGGAACAGGCCGGTGCGGGTCATTGCGTAGCCGGCTATGGCTTCGCGCACCGGCTCCGCTTCGCGCCGCGCCGCACGCAGCAGGAACGCCAGCACGCCGACGAAACCCAGCAGCATCAGTGCGCCTTCCCAGCGCGCGATGACCCCGTCCAGGCCGAATACGATCAGCGCCAGGCTGACCACCGCCAGCAGCACCAGCAGTGGCGACAGCACCCGGGCCCGTACCAGCAGCGGCGCGGCCAGCGCGGCGAGGCCCAGGGTCAGACCGACATTGACGATGTTGCTGCCCACCGCGTTGCCCAGCGCCAGGTCCTCCGCTCCCACCGCGAAGGCGCGCACGTTGACCACGAGTTCCGGCAGCGAGGTCCCGAAGGCGACCAGCAGCAGCCCCGCGACGAACGGCGAGGCCCCAAAGCGCTGCGCCAGCCCCGAGGCCGCTTTGACGATGGAATCCCCACCCAGTGCCAGCAGCACCAGGCCCAGCACGAACCAGATGGCAGCAGCGATCATCGGTCTCTCCCCATGATGCCGGGCATGGCCCGGCGTTCCCATGTGCCCGGCGGGGCACCTCCCGGTGCCTACGCTACCTCAACTGCAGCCTTCCACGTAGTCCACCTGCGGGGTCTGGCCAACCCGCCACGCGGTAACGGTGCCATTGCCACCGATCTCGAAGTTCAGAATCGCGCCGCCCTCGGCGGCCGGCCGCACCCGCAGGTTGTGCCCGTTCTGCTCGTACTTGTGCGGGGTCAGGTCCGCCCGCTCCGGATACAGCGCCTGCAGCTCGCCCAGGGTCATGCCGACCTTGCCGCCACCCGGGGCGACGATGCGGTCGTTGCGCACGTCATAGCGGACCAGCTTGCGGCCCTCGATCATGAAGACCACATCCTCGGCCTGCGCTCCCTGCGGGCGCAGCGCATGGCAATAGTCATCCGGCACGTCACCCTGCAGCGGTTCGTTCCAGGCGGTTTTCAGCGCGTCCAACGAAGCACCCAGAGTCGCCGCGCCATAGCCGTCCAGACGCGCAGGTCCGCCGCCCGCAGTCGCGCCATTCTGTGTGGTGGGCATCGGCGCAGGTGCGGCCGGTTCGCCTGCGGCGGCAGGCCGTGATTCATCGGCGGGTACCACCGCCGGGGGCCGCCGGTCGCAGGCGGCCAGGGACAACACCATACCGATGGCCAGAACGCCTCCCAGCTGTTTCATGAGCACACCTCCTCCGTTCAGTGCCGGCAGCGTAGTCGCTCCGGCGTGCAGCGGATGCATGCAAGCGAGCGGCTGTCATCACGCTTTCACCTGCCCCGTTCAGGCTCGGCATGCACCGCATCGACACCTCTCCCCATGCAACCGCGCAAGACCGATCTCGCCCGCGACGCCCTGCAGGCTCACCGTGCGCCGCTGGACATGCGCCAGCGGCGGCTGCTGATCATGTGTGACGGCCAGCGCGATATTGCCCAGCTGACTGCGCTGATCGGCCCGGAAGCGCCGGCGATGGTGATCCAGATGATCCAGGCCGGGTATCTGGTGTCTGCGCCGGAGCCGGCGGTGGTGGTGGCGGTGCCTGCTGCAGTAGCAGCTCCCGCTGCGGCGGAGCCGGCACCGGAGCGACGTCGCTCATTGGTGGCCGCGCGGATTTATCTGCTGGGCATTCTGGAGCTGCAGCGCAATCCGCAGGCGGCGGCGCTGTATCGGGATCTGCAGATGGCGCGGGCCGAAGGGGATGTGGTGACAAGCCTGCGGACGGCGTTGGAGGCGCTGCCGGGGATGACGTCCGAAGGCTATTCCCAGCGGGTAAGGCAGCGCGTGATGGAAGCGCTGCCGCTGGAGCATTGCGAGGCGGTCACACCGTGAAATGCTTCCTCAACCCCTGCCAGCACTGCTGATACCCACGCTGGCGATGCGCGGCCTCCATGGCCTGCGCGGTCGGTCGAATAACCCCACGCGTTTCGAACATGAAGGCCATCGTGTCCTTGATCACGTCCGGCTTGCTGAGATCAGCCGCCGACGCCTTCTCGAACGTCGCCGCATCCGGGCCATGACCGCTCATGCAGTTATGCAGCGAGGCACCGCCGGGCACGAACCCTTCCGCCTTGGCGTCGTAGGCACCGTGGATCAGGCCCATGAACTCGCTGGCGATGTTGCGGTGGAACCACGGCGGGCGGAACGTGTCCTGCGCCACCAGCCAACGCGGCGGGAAGATCGCGAAGTCCATGTTGCTTGTTCCCGGCGTGTCGCTCGGCGAATGCAGCACCAGGAAGATCGACGGGTCCGGGTGGTCGTGGCTGATCGAGCCGATGGTGTTGAAGCGGCGCAGGTCGTAGCGGTACGGCGCGTAGTTGCCGTGCCAGGCCACCACGTCCAGCGGCGAGTGGTCGATGTCGGCGCGCCACAGCTGCCCCTGGAACTTGGCGATCAGCTCGAACGCGCCTTCCACGTCTTCGAAGGCCGCGTGCGGGGTCTCGAAGTCGCGCGGGTTGGCCAGCCCATTGGAGCCGATTGGCCCCAGGTCGGGCAGCTTCAGCAGCGCGCCAAAGTTCTCGCAGATGTAGCCCCGCGCCTGCCCGTCGGGCAGCTCCACGCGGAAGCGCACACCACGCGGCATCACCGCGATCTGCTGGGGTTCGATCTCGATCACGCCGAACTCGCTGAGCAGGCGCAACCGGCCCAGCTGCGGCACGATCAGCAGTTCGCCATCGGCGTTGTAGAAGTAACGGCCCTGCATGTCCGCCGTAGCGGCATACAGATGGATACCCACACCATGATGCGCGTCCGGTGCGCCGTTGCCGCCCATGGTGTACAGCCCATCGACGAAATCGGTCGGCGTGGTCGGCAGCGGCAACGGGTCCCAGCGCAGCTGGTTGGGCGACACCGCACCGTGCGCGAAGTCGCTGTGCAGGTACGGCTGCGCGTAGGGGGTGAACTCCCCATGGGTGACCGCCGGGCGAATGCGGTAGACCCAGCTGCGCCGGTTGCTGCCGCGCGGGGCGGTGAACGCAGTGCCGGACAGTTGCTCGGCATACAGCCCCCGCGCCACGCGTTGCGGTGAGTTGCGCCCGACCGGAAGGGTATCCGGCAGGGCTTCGGTGGCGAATTCATTGCCGAAGCCGGTTTGATAGCCGCGTGAAGCGATGGACGGGGACATGGGGGCCTCCGGTTACAGTACGCCGCGCTTGATCTGGTCGCGCTCGATGCTTTCGAACAGCGCGGTGAAGTTGCCTTCGCCGAAGCCTTCGTTGCCCTTGCGCTGGATGATCTCGAAGAAGATCGGGCCGATGCAGTTCTGGGTGAAGATCTGGAGCAGCTTGCGCTGCTTGGTCTCCGGGTCGGCGTCGATCAGGATCTTGTTCTTCGCCAGACGGGCCACGTCTTCGCCGTGGTTGGGGACGCGCTGGTCGATCACGTCGAAATAGGTGTCCGGCGTGTCCAGGAACTCCACGCCCTGAGCACGCATCGCTTCCACCGTGTCGTAGATGTTCTCGGTGAAGCAGGCGATGTGCTGGATACCCTCACCCTTGTAGGCATCGAGGTATTCGTTGATCTGGCTCTTCGGGTCGGACGACTCGTTCAGCGGAATGCGCACGATGCCGTCCGGCGCGGTCATTGCCTTGGACACCAGGCCGGTCTTCAGGCCCTTGATGTCGAAGTAGCGGATCTCGCGGAAGTTGAACAGCCGCTCGTAGTAGTCCGACCACTGCTGCATGTTGCCGAAGTACAGGTTGTGGGTGAGGTGGTCGATGAAGGTCAACCCGAAGCCGACCGGATGCTGGTCGACGCCCTCGATCGGCGCGTAGTCGGTGTCGAACATGCTGCCGTTGGCACCATAACGGTCCACCAGATACAGCATGCAGTCGCCGATGCCCTTGATGACCGGAGCCGGCACCGCCTTGGATTCGGGCTTGAAGTCGACCGCCTCGGCCCCGTTGCCCAGCGCCATCTGGTACACCTGCTCGCCCGGCTTCTGGAAGCGGATGGCGAAACCGCAGGCACACGGACCATGCTTGGCGGCGAAGTCTGCAGCGAACGAGTCCGGGTCTTCGTTGACCAGGAAGTTCACGTCGCCCTGGCGATACACGGTGATGGCGCGCTGCTTGTGGCGCAGCACCGCGGTGAAGCCCATCTTGCGGAAATAGTCGTGCAGCTCGGCACCACGTCCTGCGGGCGCTGCGAATTCGACGAACTCGAACCCGTCGATTCCCATCGGGTTTTCGAAGGTGGTCACCTGCATGCCCGGGTTGGGGGCGTGAGTGGCGGTGCTGGGCTGGCTGCTCATGACGTGGCTCCAAAACTGGCCCCACCTGAAAAAACCAGATGACGGGCGGAAGGCAGACCCGCGAGAATGCGGAGTCCGGAATGAAGGTTTATAGTTTCATATGAAACCACCATCAAGGTGCACTGCAGCATGAATCCGCCCGATCCCGCCAGCCAGCGCATCCGCGCCTCGCACGCCCTGCTCGACCTGGAGCAGTTTCTGCCTTATCGGCTCAGCGTCCTGTCCAACCGGGTCAGCGGCAACATCGCCAAGCTGTACGGCGACCGCTACGGGCTGGCGATCCCGGAATGGCGGGTGATCACCATCCTGGCGTTATACCCGGGGTCTTCGGCCAGCGAGGTCTCCGACCGCACCGCGATGGACAAGGTGGCGGTCAGCCGCGCCGTGGCCAGACTGCTGGAGCGGGGCTTCATCAAGCGTGAAACCCATGGCGACGACCGCCGCCGCTCGGTGTTGGCGCTTTCGGCCGCCGGCTTCGAGGTGTACGAGACGATTGCTCCGCTGGTAATCGAGATCACCCGCAAGCTGATGTCGGTGCTCAGCGAAGAGGAAGAACAGTTGTTGGAGAAGCTGATCCTGCGCCTGGCCGGGGACGGCCTGCAGCGCATGGATGAGGGGTGATGGCAGCGTACCCACCAACGGTGGGTACCTACCGCGTTGCGTGCACGCCCGGTAGGTGACGACCGTTGGTCGTCACCGGAGATGCTTCTTCCGCGCGTGCACCCAGGGTGCGGCCAATGCCCCGATCGCACCGGCGGCCAGCCCCAGTGAGGCCGCCACGGCGGCGGCCTCCACAGCGTTCGGCAGGGCCAGCGCCGCGATCACCAGGATGGCCGACGGCAGGCCGATGAACGTGGCCATGAAGTAGCGCCAGCGCGGCACCCAGGTGCCCACCTGGAGCAGGCTGACCGGGACCCACGCTTCGCCGGAGGCGTCTTCGGCCACCTTGGCGGCGGTCTTGACCAGGTCCACTTCCACCGGCCCCTTGCCCTGGCGGACGGTGGCCAGCATCTGCGCCACCTCCTCGACCGGCGGATACGACGCAGGCCAGAGGGTCGGCGCGGGAACGCCATACGCGGTCAGCAGCGGCACGCTCAGCCACGGGGCCAGCAGCGGGCGCAGCTTGCGCCGGCCCAGCACACACCAGACCTGCGCAGTGCCATGCGCCACCACGCTGTACAGCGCCAGCTCGCCCGGCTCCGGGTACGGCAGTACATGCACGCGCGCGGCCATGCTGTCGTAGCCCATCTGGCGCAGGAAGCCGGGGCGGGTGCGTCCCTCGTGTGCCCAGGCCAGACCCAGCGCGGCGACCAGATACGCCCCGGCCGGATCCTTGGCCCCGGCACTGGCGCGGTCGTCGCTGGCCAGGAAGAACGCCAGCGACTTGGGTTCGGCCACATCGGCATGTTCCCAGCGGCCGCTGTCGCCGATCACGTGCTTGAGCGGCAAGCGCGCCGGCTGGGTGTCGGCCGTGGCGGTGTTGTGCAGATAGGGCAGCACAGACAGCACAAAGGCCTGCAGGTCCACGCCACGGTTGCCGGCACCCTGCCACTCGCTCGGCAGCAGGCCGGCCAGGGCTGGATTGCGGGCCAGCCGGTCCAGCTGCGCCTTCTGTTCCACCAGCTTCTGCACGGCGGCCTTGAGCAGCACGTTGTCCGGCACCGAAATCAGCGGCAGGCGGTACAGGGTAGAGCCCGGCGACGGCGCGTCCGCCTCGCTGCCAAGGGCATCGGGCGAGGAGTGATCATCGAGCAACACTTCGGCCGGCGGCAGCGCAACGCCCGCCACGGCCGCCGCTGTGGTTTCGGAAACGGTGTCGCTGGTGCCGGGCTGCATGCGGGGTTGGTCCTCAAGGGTGCGCCACAGTCGGGTGCGGCGTCAGGTCCTTGGGGGTAACGGCAGTGCGTGGAGTAACTGTAGGGCCGAGCGTTGAAGATGTGACACACCGCGCTCTTTTCATGGCAGTCTGCTGCGTTATCGCAGTGAGCAGGAAGCGCGCGTGTCAAAAAGGATGTCGTGGGTGTGCTGCACCCTGTTGGCTGGACTACTTACCCCAGGATGGGCAATGGCTTTTTCAAAGACGCTGACGCTGTTTTCCGAAGTCGAAGGCACCGTGGTGATGGACGGACAACCGGTCGCCGGCGTGCAGGTTGAGCAGGAGCATCACTGGCACTGGAAGGACCAGCGCGGCACCGCCACGGTGACCACCGATGCGCAGGGCCGCTTCCGCTTTCCCGCGGTGACCGCCACCTCGTGGACCGCCGGGCTGCTGCCGCATGAGCCGGTGATCGGCCAGCGCATCACCTTGCGCTACCAGGGCAAGACGCATAAGGGCTGGGTGATGAGCAAGCGCAACTATGACGCCCAGGGCGAGGTGCCCGGGCGTGCCTTGCGGTTTGTCTGCGATCTGAGCGACGAGGCTGTGGCGCATCCGGAAACGGAGACGTTCGGAATCTGCCGACTGGTGTGAGAAACCCAGCCTACCGATGACGTAGAGCCGCGCCGCAGTACGTTTGCGGCAGCCGCGAAGAAGAACGCGTCGCCACGCGTCCATTCAATGACGTGCCGACGACGTTTTGCCGAGTTTACGGAGCCCAGGCCTGCACGAACGCCAGGAAGCGTTCGCGGTTGTAGCCCTTGGGCTGGCCCTTGTCCGCTTCCAGTTCGCCGGTGAACTGCGAGTGCAGCAGCTTGCCGTCAGCGTCGAGCACGAACAGGTGCGGGTAGCCCTTGATCGTCGGGAACTGCGACAGGAAGGCCGCGTTCTCGTTGTCTTCGCTGTAGTTGACCTTCATCCACACGTACTTCGTATCGACCAGCGTGCGGACGTCGGCATCACCTTCGATGAAGGCATCCAGCAGGTGGCACCAGGAACACCACTCGCCGCCCACATCGAGCACGATGCGCTTGCCAGTGCGGCGGGCTTCGGCCTGCGCGACCGCCAGGTCGGCCGCCGGGTCACGGGCCGGGTCGAAGCGGGTGTTCAGTGCCGCCACATCGGCGGCCACCGGTGCGCCGGACTCAGCGACCGGTGGCTGCGCGGAGGCAGGCGATTGCGCAGGCGCGGCGGTGGGAGCCGAGGAGGGCGAACAGGCGCACAGCAGGCCCGCCACTATCATCGAAAAACACCCCGTCTTCATGCGCATCGCAGACCTCACTTGACGCCGTGCATCAGCTTGTTGATCAGCGGCGCGATCAGGAACAGCACCACGCCCGAACCGATCAAGGCCCAGAAGCCGAAGGTGTAGCCCTTCAGCGCCGACTCGACAGTCATGCCGCCTTCGCCGCTGACCGCACCGGCAAAGATGCCGGACAGGTTGTTGCCGATGCCGGTGGACAGGAACCAGCCGCCCATGCCGAAGCCAACCAGGCGCACCGGAGCCAGCTTGGTCACCATCGACAGACCGATCGGCGACAGGCACAGCTCACCCACCGACTGGATCACGTAGACCATGAACAGGGTCCAGAACGGGATCTTGCCCTCCACGACCATGGTCGACAGGGCCAGCATCAGCAGCGCGAAGGCCGCGCCATTGAACAGCAGGCCCAGGCCGAACTTGCGCGGAATGGACGGGTTGGCGCTGCCCAGCTTGACCCAGATCCAGGCAATGATCGGAGCCAGGGTGATGATCGCCACCGAGTTCACCGACTGGAACCACGCGGTCGGGAAGGTCCAGCCACCCAGGTTGCGGTTGACGATGTTGTCGGCCAGGAAGGTGAACGAGCTGCCGGCCTGTTCGAAGAACATCCAGAACATCACGTTGAAGGTGAAGATGATCAGCATCGCAATCACGCGGTCACGCTGCACCTTGCCCTCGCGGATGCCTTCCACCAGCAGCAGCACTGCCAGCGCGACGAACAGCACACCGAGAATCCAGGCCAGTGCGGTGGCACCGGTGGAGAGCAGGAAGTAGGCCACCGGAATGGCCACCAGCGAACCCACCAGCACCATCACGATGCGGCCGTAACCTTCGGCACCGGCCGGCGGTGCGCCGATGCCCTTCAGGCCGGCACGACCGACGTAGAACCACACCAGGCTGAGCAGCATGCCGATGCCCGAAGCGATGAACACCATCTTGTAGGACGGCATGGCTTCGGTACCGAAGATCTTCTCGGCCAGGAACTGGGTCAGCACCGGCGCGATCATCGCACCGACGTTGATGCCCATGTAGAAGATGGTGAAGCCCGAATCGCGGCGCTCATCCTTCAGGCCGTACAGCTTGCCGACCATGGTCGAGATGTTCGGCTTGAACAGGCCGTTGCCGATGATGATCGTGGCCAGGCCCAGCTCGAACACTTCCTTGACCGGCATCGCCACCATGAACAGGCCGGCCGCCATGATCACCGCACCGGTCAGGATCGAGCGCTGATAGCCCAGTACCCGGTCGGCCACATAGCCGCCGAAGATCGCCGCGGCGTACACGAGCGCCAGATAGGCACCGTAGGTGCGGCTGGCCGCGCCCTGCCCGGCGGCGTCGCCGTCGAAGAACTGCGCCACGATGTACAGCACCAGGGCCCAGCGGATTCCGTAGAACGCAAAGCGTTCCCAGAACTCGGTCATGAACAGCATCCACAACGGACGCGGGTGGCCGAGGGTGGTCTTGAACTCCGGCAACGCCGGTTCGGGAACGGATTTCGCGGCGTCTACGCTCATGCGGGATTCCTGGGTTCGGTGGAAGACATGCACGTCCGATGTGCGAAACAACCCGGGAGAATTCCAGAACTTGGGCGTTCACGTCAAATAAACACTTCCGCGTGTTTGCCTGAATAGGGCCTCACCCCGGTGGCAGTGGATCGTCGTTGCGGATCGTGGTGCGCACCTGGAACAGCTCCGGGAAGAAGGTCAGTTCCAGCGCCTGGCGCAGGAACCCCACCCCGCTGGAGCCGCCGGTGCCGCGCTTGAAGCCGATCACCCGCATCACCGTGCGCATGTGGCGGAAGCGCCACAGCTGGAAGGCGGTTTCCAGGTCAACCAGGTCCTCGCACAGCGAGTACTCACGCCAGTAGCGGTCGGTGTTCTCGTAGATGCGCTCGAACACCGGGTGCAGGGCGTCGTCGGCCACATGCGCGGTCTGCCAATCGCGGTGCTGGTACACCTCGGGGATGGCATGGCCGAAGCGGGCCAGGTAGCGCAGGAACTCCTCGTACAGGCTGGGCGCGTCCAGCACCTGCTGCAGTTGGGCCTGCCCGGCCGGGTCGTGCGAGAACACCTGCAGCATCTGCGCGTTCTTGTTGCCCAGCAGGAACTCGATGTAGCGGTACTGCAGCGACTGGAAGCCCGAAGAAGGCCCCAGCACGTCGCGGAAGCCCATGTACTCGGACGGGGTCAGGGTTTCCAGCACCGACCACTGCTCGGTCAGCTGGCGCAGCACCTGTTTGCTGCGGGCCAGCACCTTGCGGCACTGCCAGACCTCGTCGCGCTGCAGGAAGCCGATCGCCGCGCGCAGCTCGTGGGCCAGCAGCTTCAGCCACAGCTCGGAGGTCTGGTGCTGGATGATGAACAGCATCTCGTCGTGGTGCGGGGGGTTGGACAGCGGCTGCTGGGCGCTGAGCAGCTGGTCCAGGCGCAGATAGCCCCCGTAGGTCAGGCGGCCCTCCAGGTCGGTGTGGATGCCGGCTTCCAGATCGCGTTGGTTCTTGTCGACAGACATGGCGGTGACCGCATAAGGGGGTGCAAGCGTAGCGCAGCGGCCGCCCTACGGTGGCGTGTGGTCGCCCCGTTCAGCGCGGTCGCCGCTGCGACCCATTGCCGCGGCTGCCCCGGCGTGAGCGCGCTCATGCGCCGTTGCGGCAACTGAATACGTTGATGTTATTGGCCTTTCCGGCCTGACAGCGGTATACCCGGAGGCTGCCAGGCGGTTTCCTTGTTGCGCCGCAGGACGGCTTTTTCGTACGCCTTCCTTAACATGGCAATTCATATCATTTGTAACTTCCTGTCGAAGGTGCAGTACGCAATGACGGTTGCCGCTGAGTTCAAGATCGAATACCTGCAGTACCTGGACACGGACGGTAACCTCGTCCGCGATGACCTGCCCGAGGCCCTGCGCGACCCCAAGGCGCTGCTGCCGATGTTCAAGCAGATGCTGTTCGTGCGCGTGTTCGACGGCAAGTCGATCGCGCTGCAGCGCACCGGCAAGCTGGGCACCTACGCGGCCTGCCTGGGCCATGAGGCCGCGCACGTGGGCATCGGTGCTGCCATGCAGAAGGACGACGTGTTCGCGCCTTCGTACCGCGAATACGGCGCGATGTTCATGCGCGGCGTGCGCCCGCGCGATGTGCTGATGTACTGGGGCGGCGACGAGCGCGGCAATGACTACGGCGGCAACGCGGCCAAGGACTTCCCGTTCTGCGTGCCGATCTCCACCCAGTGCCTGCACGCGGCCGGTGCGGCGCTGAAGTTCAAGCTCAACAACGAGAAGCAGATCGCCGTGGCGGTATGCGGCGACGGCGGCAGCTCCAAGACCGACTTCTACGCCGCGCTGAACTCGGCCGGTGCCTACATGCTCCCGCTGATCCTGTGCATCGTCAACAACGGCTGGGCCATTTCGGTCCCGCGTTCGGCCCAGACCGGTGCCGAAACCCTGGCCCAGAAGGGCCTGGCTGGCGGCCTGCACTGCCTGCAGGTGGACGGCAACGACCTGATCGCGGTGATGGCTGCCATGCTGCAGGCGCGTGATCGCGCCCTCGCCGGCGACGGCGGCACCGTGCTGGAACTGATGACCTACCGCCTGTCCGACCACACCACCGCCGACGACGCCCGTCGCTACCGCGACGACGCGGAAGTGAAGGACGCCTGGCTGCTGGAACCGATGCTGCGCCTGCGCAAGTATCTGACCAACGCCGGTGTGTGGAGCGAGGCAGAAGAAGCGGCCTGGACCGCCGAGTGCGGCAAGCGCGTAGATGAGGAAGTGAACCTGTACCTCAACACGCCGGTGCAGCCGGTCGAGGCAATGTTCGATTATCTGTACGCCGACCCGCCGCAGGACCTGCTGGCCCAGCGCGCGCAGGCCATTGCCCTGGAGCAGCGTCATGGATGAGCTCAAGCACGTTTCCAGCACCACCGCGCAGACCCACGCCGCCGACAGCGCCGCCCTTGCGCGCGGAGAACAGACCATGACCAGCACCCCCATCACCCTTATTGAAGCCATCACCCAGGCCTTGGCCTGGGAGCTGGAGCACGACAAGTCGGTGCTGGTGCTGGGCGAGGACGTGGGCGTGAACGGCGGCGTGTTCCGCGCCACCGCCGGCCTGCAGCAGCGCTTCGGCGCGGACCGCGTGCTGGACACTCCGCTGGATGAAACCACCATTGCCGGCCTCACCATTGGTCTGGCCGCACAGGGCATGAAGCCCGTGGCCGAAGCCCAGTTCGACGGCTTCATGTACCCGATGGTCGACCACATCGTCTGCCATGCCGCGCGTCTGCGTTACCGCACGCGTGGCCGCCTGAACTGCCCGATGGTGCTGCGCGTGCCGTGGGGCGGTGGCATCCGCGCGCCGGAACACCACAGCGAAGCCAACGAGGCCATCTTCACCAACGTGCCGGGCCTGCGCGTGGTCCTGCCGTCGTCGCCGCAGCGTGCCTATGGCCTGCTGCTGGCTGCGATCCGCGAACCGGATCCGGTCATCTACATGGAGCCCAAGCGCATCTACCGCCAGTACAAGGAAGTGGTGGTCAACGACGGTGAAGCCCTGCCGCTGGATGTCTGCTTCGTGCTGCGCGACGGCACCGACGTGACCCTGGTGACTTGGGGCGCGCAGGTGAAGGAAGCGCTGGAAGCCGCCGACAAGCTGGCCGGCGAAGGCATCAGTGCTGAAGTCATCGACGTCGCCACGCTGCGCCCGCTGGACTTTGCCACCATCGCCGAATCGGTGGCCAAGACCGGCCGCTGCGTGATCGTGCAGGAAGCGCCGAAGACCGCCGGCTTCGGCGCGGAAATCGCCGCACGCCTGGCCGAGGAATCGCTGTACGACCTGCTGGCCCCGGTCGAACGCGTGACCGGCTACGACACCCACATTCCGCTGTTCCGCCTGGAAATGAAGTATCTGCCCAGCGTGGACCGTATTGTGAGCGCGGCCAAACGCGCGGTGGCGGCAGGCTGACATGCGGGCCCGTCTTCTAGGCCCGTACCGCAGCCAGTACTCCAACCCGCTCCGGTTCCGCACCGGCCAGATCGTCGAACTGGGTGTTCGTGACGAGGAATGGCCGGCGTTTGCCTGGGTGCGCACCGATGACGGGCGCGCCGGCTGGGCTCCGGTGGCATGGTTGCAGGTGCTGGATGATGGTCGCGCGGAAGCCCTGCGCGACTACGACGCCCGCGAACTGGACGTTGAAAGCGGTGAACTGGTCAAACTGCATCATGAACACGGCGGCTGGTGGTGGTCCGAACGCGCGAACGGCGCGACGGGCTGGCTGCCGGCCCGCGATCTCGAACTGCTTGAAGAGAACTGCACATGAGTGAGAACAAGAACTTCAACCTGCCCGATCTGGGCGAGGGCCTGCCCGACGCCACCATCGTCGAGTGGTTCGTCAAGGAAGGCGACGTGATCCGGCTCGACGAGCCGCTGGTGTCGATGGAAACGGCGAAGGCCGTGGTCGAAGTGCCCTCGCCGTTCTCGGGCAAGGTGCTGAAGCTGTCCGGCGGCCCCGGCGACATCATTCCCACCGGCAGCGTGCTGGCCCAGTTCGAACTGGACCCCAACCTGCCGCAGCGCGCCGACGGCCAGGACACCGGTCACAGCCATGGACATGCCGCACCGGCTGCCGCCCCGAGCACGGGCCAGACCGCACCGGCACAGCCGGACAAGGTGGTGGCCTCCGACGAGGGCGGCGAGATCGCCAAGCCGTCGGCAGAGCGCGATGACGCTGGCACCGTGGTCGGGGCCATGCAGAGCTCCAACGCCGTGCACGCCGAGCAGGCGGTGGCGGTGGGCGGGGTCAAGGCCGTGCCCGCCGTGCG
>NZ_DAMDFR010000033.1:0-45698 GCF_032103445.1 Stenotrophomonas sp. | reverse complement strand
GCGCAGCAGGCCGAGCCCGCCGAACCGGCGCCTGTGCGCTGCACCGAGCAGGAATGCCGCGGAGGCGAGGGCGTGCTGCTACGCATCCGCAGCAAGGGCGAGCAGCAACCGGTGACCGAGGGCACCAGCGCGCGCTCCGGTGAGCAGGCGCTGCAACCGGACCGCCGCGTCACCGTCTCGCAGCCGCCACCGGGGCGTGCGGTCGCCACCGGTCGCTTCAGTCTGCGGCTGCCCAGTGGCGGGGTGATCTGGGCCACCGAGGATCCGAACCTCGGTCAGCCCGAGCTGTCGGTCTCCGCCCCGTCGCTGGTGGCGTTTGAAGGCGGCCGCATCGTAAAACCGGTGCCATTCTACGTGCGCGGCAACTACAGCGACTTCATCGAGCGGATGGAGATCCTGATCTTCCGCAACACCGATGTTGATCGCATCGCGCCGCTGGTCACGGTGCCGGTGGAGGTTGCCGCGGTCAGCCAGCTCGAATGGGACGGCGCATTGCCGGATGACGAGCCGTTCCGCAACGGCGACCAGCTGGTCTACATCGTGCGCGCGCACGGGGCGAACGGCATCTATGACGAGACCGTGCCGCACACCTTGCAGCTGGTGCGCCCGATCGAGGCCGACAGCCAGCTCAGCGGCCTGCGCACCCGTGTGGAACGCAGTCAGGGCACCGCGCTGGGCCTGGACCAGGCGCTGCAGCAGAGCCTGATCGACACCGCCTTTGCCGAGAACGGCCTGCGCCTGCAGAACATTCCCATCTATGGCTCGCGCATCCGCATCACCGGACGTGACCTGCCGGACGGCACCAGCCTGACCATCAACGGCGACAGCTACCCGGTCGACATGGAGCGCAAGTTCGTCGCCGAGTATCTGGTGCCAGTCGGGCAGCATCGGTTCGAGATCGCCGTGCGCGGTGGCCGCGACGGGCTGGAACAGCAGCATGCGCTGGACGTCAACGTCACCGGCAAGTACTTCTTCGGCGTGGGCCTGGCCGACGTGACCATCGCGCAGAACAGCGTCAGCGGCTCGGTGGCACCCTTCGCGGTGGAGGAGCGCTACGCCGACGATGTGATCAGCGATGGCCGGCTGGCGTTCTACGGCAAGGGCAAGGTGCACGGCAAATATCTGGTTACCGCCCAGGCCGACACGACCGAGCAGGACCTGGAGCATCTGTTCGACGGCTTCACCGAAGCCTGGCCGCAGGACATCTTCCGCCGGCTCGACCCGGACCTGTACTACCCGACCTACGGCGACGATTCCACCACCTATCGCGACGTGGACAGCATGGGCCGCTTCTACCTGCGCGTGGACTGGGACAAGAACCAGGCGCTGTGGGGCAACTTCGCCACCGGCATGACCGGCACCGAATACGCGCAGTACGTGCGCTCGCTGTATGGCGGGGCGCTGAGCTGGCGTTCGCAGGCGATCAACCCGTGGGGTGACCCGCGCAGCACCCTGCGCCTGTTCGGTGCGCAGGAGCAGACCGCGCCCGGCCACAACGAGTTCATCGGCACCGGTGGCAGCCTGTACTACCTGCGCAATACCGACATCCTGCCCGGCTCGGACCAGGTGGTGCTGGAGATCCGCGACCGCACCACCGGGCGGGTGGAGAACCGGATCACCCTGCAGCGCGGCACCGACTATGAGATCGACGAGATGCAGGGGCGGCTGCTGCTGACCCGGCCACTGTCACAGGTGACCCGCGAGAACGTACCCACGCTGACCCGCGACTCGCCGCTGGACGGCTACGAGCAGCGCCTGCTGGTGGACTATGAGTGGCTGCCCTCCGGTTTCGACGATGGCGAGCTCACCGCCGGCGTGCGCGGCAAGCAGTGGTTTGGCGACCACGTCGGGGTGGGCGTGACCTACGTGGATGAGAACCGCGACGGCCAGGACTACACCCTGGCCGCCGGTGACGTGACCCTGCAGGCCGGCAAGGGCACCTACCTGAAGGCCGAGTACGCGCATACCGAATCGTTCGGGGTGCCGTCGTTCTTCTCCGACAACGGTGGCTTCACCTTCATCCAGGCCAACAGCACCGAGCCCAACCGCAAGGGCGACGCGCAGGCGCTGGAAGGGCGGATCAACCTGCGTGAGCTGGGCTGGACGAAGCGTGACTGGAGTGGCGGTGCCTGGTGGCGCAACACCGACCCGGGTTATTCCATCGCCCGCCATGACACCGGCTTCGAGGTCACCGAATACGGTGCCGAGGTATTGGGCCGCATCACCCAGCAGCTGGGCATGTACGCCCGCTACAGCAAGGCTGAAAGCGGGCCGGAGCAGTTCACCCAGGCCCAGGCCAGCCTGGAGTGGCGGCCGGATGACTGGAACACGCTGAGCGGCGAACTGCGCCGGGTCGAGGAGGGCTCCAGCAGCGATCCGGTGGCCGGGCTGCTGGGCGCGGTGAAGTACAGCCACCAGTTCGGAAACACGCTGGAACTGTATGGGCTGGTGCAGGCCACGCTGGACGATGACGGCGGCCGCTATGAGGACAACAACGCGGTGGCGGTCGGCGGTGAGTACCTGCTGGGTGACCGTGCCAGCGTTGGGGCCGAGGTCAGCACCGGCGACCGCGGCGATTCGGCCACCGTGGATGCCGAGTACAAACTGGACAACGACCACTCGCTGTATGGCGCTTACACGTACTCCACCGACACCACCGAGTACGAATCGCTGTTCAACCCGACGCGGCAGAATGGCTGGACCCTGGGCCAGCGCTGGCGGTTGAGCAACCGCACCAACCTGTACAACGAAAGCCAGTTCCTGAAGGAGCCGGATCAGTCCGGCCTGGCGCATACCTTTGGCATGGACTTCTACCCCGCGCAGGGCTGGAACCTGGGCTTCACCCTGCAGTCCGGCGAGCTGGACACCGTGGATGGGGGGCACGTCAATCGCGATGCGGTCAGCATCAGCGGCGGACGCACCTCGGTCGACACCGACTGGCGCAGCAAGATCGAGTGGCGCAAGGACAGCGGCAGCGAGCGCCGCACCCAGTGGGTGACCACCAACCGGCTGACCCACAAGTTCAACGACAGCTGGCGCATCGCCGCGCGGCTGAACTACTCACGCACCACCGATGAACTCAACGCGCTGGCCGGCGCACGCTTCTGGGAGGCCAACGTGGGCTTTGCCTACCGGCCGTGGAACAGCCAGCGCTGGGCGCTGTTCGGGCGCTATACCTACCTGTATGACCTGGCCACCGAAGCGCAGTTGGGTGGGGCAGACCAGGACCAGAAGACCCAGATCCTCTCATTCGAAGGCGTGTACAAGCTGGACACGCAGTGGGAGTTCGCCACCAAGCTGGCCCGGCGCGAGGGCGAAGTGCGGCTGGGGCGGGGCAGCGGCCCGTGGTTCGACTCGGCCACCACCCTGAGCGTGCTGCAGGCCCGCTACCAGTTGAAACAGAAGTGGTACGCGCTGGGTGAGTACCGCTGGCTGGACGTGAAGGACGGCGGCACGCAGTCGGGCTTCCTGATTGGCGTGGATCGCGACATCGGGCAGAACTTCCGTCTGGGCGTGGGCTACAACTTCACCCAGTTCAGTGACGACCTCACCGATTTCGATTACGACCACAAGGGCTGGTTCCTGAACATGGTCGGGACTTACTGAGAGGGCATGATGAAGCAGCACGGGAATCTACAGCGGGTGTTGGTACGCGTGTGCGGCGGTCTGCTGCTGGCGGCATGCCTGCTTGTTTCGCCCTGGGCGCAGGCGCAGACGGTGCAGTTGTCCAAAGTCAGCCAGGGCGGGGTGGGCACGTTCTCGTTCACGATGACCAATCTCAATGGCAGCGCTGACAGCGTCACAACGGTGGCGGCCGACACGCCCACCCAGTCGCCCAACGTGTTCATCGTCACCGACGACCAGCAGCCGGTACTTATCACTGAAACCCCGGCCCCGGGCTTTACCTTGGCCGCGGCCAGTTGCGTATCCAGCGGAACACCCGGTCCCATCGGCAGCCTGAGTGGGAATGTACTGACGATCCCGGCGACGGCGTTTCAGCCGGATACCCCACTGCAATGCACCTTCACCAATACGCTGATCACCGATCTGACGCTCAGCAAGCAGGTTACCCCTGCCGTGGTGGCCAGTGGCGGCACGGTGACCTATACCCTGACGGCTAGCAACGTTGGGGCGGCGGACGCGAGCAATGCCGTGCTGACAGACACCCCGGGTGCGGGGCTGAGCTGCACCACGCCCGGCACCTGTGCGGCGACCGGTGGGTCCACATGCCCGGGCACCATTCCGGCCGCCAGCCTGTTTGGAGGCGGGGTGGCGATCCCCTCGCTGCCCGCCGGCAGCGCCGTGCAGGTGACGTTCGCCTGCACGGTTACCGCGACCGGTTTGCCGCCCTGACAGAAGCGGGGTGGTGGGGATTGGTAGAGGCGTTCGCAAGACGCCTGCCGATAACAACGATCGGTGCATTGACGCATGGACCCAACCGGGTGGACGCCTCGGATCAAAGGTCATGCCCCACCGCCTGTTGCACCGCTATCGGCAGTCGACTGTCGTGCGACTCTACCGACACCCCCAACATCCCGCGCGTTGCGTGCCGGATTTCACTGCAATGTCACTAATGTCACCGGATTGACACCATCGATGACGCCAATGTCATCACCGGGTCATGCAAGGCCGGGCGGGTTGGGGCGTTCTAGGGGCTTCCCAACCCGAGCCCGACCATGCTGCCGATCACGCACACCCTGCATCGCAAAGCCCTCACCGCCGCTCTGCTGACCGTGTTGTCCCTGCCGGCGTATGCCGGAGTGAACTGCCAGCTGGTCGATGACGCCGGCACTCCGCTGCCCGTGGACAGCACCGCCACCGGCAGCGACGCGCTGGCCTGCGGTCCGTCCGCCCA
Organism: Stenotrophomonas sp.; assembly: GCF_032103445.1. Classification (GTDB taxonomy): domain Bacteria; phylum Pseudomonadota; class Gammaproteobacteria; order Xanthomonadales; family Xanthomonadaceae; genus Stenotrophomonas. Next base: position 40,843 of record NZ_DAMDFR010000033.1, on the reverse strand, counting down.
GGCCAGCGGTGACCACAGCACCGCGATGGGCTCTTGGCTGGACCTGGACGGAGACGGCCTGGTCGACCCGAACGAGGTCACCTGGGCGCAGGGAGCCAATGCCACCGCCGTAGGAGCTGCCGCCCAGGCGCTGGGCGACAACAGCACCGCCATTGGTGTGCGTGCGGTCACCGCCACCGCCGGCAGCATCGCCATCGGCAACCAGGCGGGCGCGGTGCATGCCGGTACCACGACCACCACGACCACCACCTACACGCCGCCTACCAACAAATCCAGCGCGACCACCACCGAGGCAAGCACCGCGCCCGGCAGCAGCGTGAACTCCATTGCCGTGGGCACCTCGGCCAGCGCCAACGGCAGCAACGACATCGCCATGGGCACCGGGGCGTCCGTGCGCGCCATCAACGGCTCGGTGAGCTTCAGCGAAGACGCCAACGGCGTCATCACCAAGGTCGAAACGCTGGTGCAGGGGCCGGCCCAGAACTCGGTTGCCATCGGCAACGGAGCCAGCGTGAACGGCAGCGGCTCGATCGCGCTGGGCAACGGGGCCACGGTGGACGGCAACAAGGGCGTGACCACCTACAACGGCAGCTGGACCACGTTCTCGGGCGTGACCACGCGCGAGGCGGCGTCGAACTCCATCGCCATCGGCAACGGTGCCCGCTCGCAGGGCAACAACAATGTGGTCGTTGGTGCCGGTGCCGGCACCGGCGGCGACTACCTCTACATCAGCTACAGTCCGAACTGGCAGCCCGACCAGAACAACACCGTGATCGGCGCCAACGCGCAGTCGATTCGCGGGCCCGGCACGGCCGTGGGCTACACCAGCATCGCCTACAACCCGTATTCCACCGCCATGGGCTATATGTCCTACGCGCTGGGCACCGGTTCGGTGGCGGTGGGCGGCTGGCTGGACTGGGCGCAGGCCTTTGGGGGCACCCCGCGCGGGCCGGGTGGCATCACCAATGCCTATGGCAAGGCGTTCGCCACCAGCCTGGGTGCGGCTGCATTCGGCAGTGGCACCTATGCCTTCGGCAACTACGGTACCGCCATCGGTCCAGCCGCCGCGACCGGTGACCGCGATACGGAGCATCCAGGCCCGAGCAGCATCACCCGCAATTACGACAGCGTCGACCCGACCGTGGTGTCCGGCTCCTACGCCGGCGGTTTCTACGCCCAGGCCGCGGGGCGCTCCAGCGTGGCGATCGGCCGCGAATCCACCGCGGCCGACGCTGACGCGATTGCCATTGGCACGCAGAGCGTCGCGTACGGCCAGGCCAGCATCGCGCTGGGCGACCAGGCCATCGCCACCTGGCACCGCAACATCGCCATTGGCGAGAACGCCTACGCCGACGGTTACACCGGTACCGGCAACATCGCCTTCGGCCAGGACGCCCGCACCGCGGCCGGTGCCGGCGGCGAATCCAGCAATGCCATCGCCTTCGGCACCGGGGCCCAGGCCACCGAGACCTCGGCGCTGGCGATGGGTACCGGCAGCCTGGTTTCGGGCGTGGAAGGCACCGCCGTGGGCAGCGCCTCGCAGGCGCTGGCCGAGCACAGTGCCGCCTTCGGTGCGGGCAGCCAGGCGGTGGCCGCCAACGCCACCGCGCTGGGCACCTACGCCTATGCCGCCGGTGAGTCGGCCCTGGCCAGCGGCACTAATGCGTTCGCGCTGGGCGGGTACAGCGTGGCCAGCGGCTACAACAGCTTTGCCGGTGCGGACAATGCGGTGGCCATCGGCAGCCTGGCGGTGGTGGACGGCACAGACGGCGTGGCTGTCGGCAGCGGAACCTACGTGTCCGGCTACAACAGCGTGGCGCTGGGTGCCAACAGCGTGGCCGACGAAGACGGCGTGGTCGCCGTCGGCAGTGCCGGCGCAGAGCGTCGCGTGGTGCACGTGGCCGATGCGGTCAACGCTACCGACGCGGTCAACAAGAGCCAGCTGGATGCGGTGGTGGCCGATGTCGGCGGCACCCTGGGCAGCCAGCTCGACAGCGTGGCCACCGCGCTGGGCGGCGGTGCCGCGGTGGGCACTGGCGGGATCAGCGCACCGGTATATACGTTCCAGGGCGGCTCCTTCAGCAATGTGGGCAGCACCTTCAATGCCATCGATGCGGCCTTCAACGGCCTGAGCGGGCGGGTCAGCGCGCTGGAAGCGCAGGGTCCGAATCCGCCGGGACACGGGCCGTCGCCGGGCAACGGTCATGGGCTGGCGCTCGGCACGGGCTCCAACGCCACCGATGCCAACGACACCGCCGTCGGCAACGGAGCCAACGTGCAGGCGGCCAACAGCGTGGCGGTCGGCAGCAACGCGCTGGTTGATGCCAGTGCGGACAATGCGGTCGCCGTCGGCGCGGACAGCCACGCCACCGCGTCCGGCTCGGTCGCGCTGGGGCAGGGCTCCATTGCCGATGAGGCCAACACGGTGTCGGTCGGCAATGCCACCCAGCAGCGTCGGTTGACCCAGGTCGCCGCCGGTACCGCCGCCACCGATGCCACCAACGTGGCGCAGGTGCAGCAAGGCGACGCGGACACGCTGGCGTCGGCCAACAGTTACACCGATACCACCGCCACCCAGACCCTGGGTCGCGCCAACGCCTACACCGACGCCAGCCTGGCGGGTCTGAACGACAGCTTCAGCGGCCTGCGCGACGACGTGAACCGTCGCCTCGACCTGCAGGACAAGCGCCTGGACCGCCAGGGCGCGATGGGCAGCGCCATGATGAACATGGCCATCAATGCCGCCAACTCGCGCAGCCCGCGTGGTCGCGTGGCGGCCGGCGTGGGCTGGCAGAACGGCGAAAGCGCGTTGTCGGTCGGCTACTCCAAGGCCATTGGCGAGCGTGTCTCGATGAGCATCGGCGGTGCCTTCAGCAGTGATGACCGCTCGGCCGGCGTTGGCTTCGGCATCGACCTGTAACCCCTCACATCTTCCAGGAAATTCACCATGATGCTTCGCCGTTCCGTTCTGAGCCTGTTGATTGCCGGTGCCTGCGCACCCGCCTTTGCCGGCAGCGTTGACCTGACCGCGCTGGAGGACGCCACCGTGTCGCCGCGCTTCATCGTGTCCTACAAGGCCGGCAGTGCCGAGCGCACCCAGCCGGCCGCCCGCCAGCGTTCACTCGATGCAGCCGCCGGCCGTGCCCGCCCGCAGATGGGCGCACGCCTGGCCGGGCAGCAGAGCAGCGCTGCCCTGCAGGTCAAGACCGTCCGCGGCACCTTCCGGGGCCAGCACGTGGTGCGCGCCTCGCAGCGCCTCGACCGCAGCCAGGCCGAAGTGCTGATGCGCGCCATTGCCGCGGACCCGAATGTCGAAAGCGTGCGTGTGGACCGCCTGATGCACCGCGCGGACCTGCCCAATGACCCGGTGCTGGCAACGCACCAGATGTGGCACTACGGCACCGGTGCCGGTGGCGCGCGCATCACCAGCGCTTGGGGGGCCGGCGCATCCGGGACCGGAGTGGTGGTGGCCGTCATCGACACCGGGGCCACCCACCATGCCGACCTGGAAGCCAACCTGCTGCCCGGCTACGACTTCATTTCCGATGCGTTCGTCTCGCACCGTGCCACCGACGAGCGCGTCCCCGGCGGCTGGGACATCGGCGACTACAGCGCGGTGAACGAATGCGGCACCGGTGCGCCGGCCAGCAACAGCAGCTGGCACGGCACGCATGTCAGCGGCACGATTGCCGAGGTCACCAACAACGCCAAGGGCGGGGCCGGCATCGCCTACAACGCCAAGGTCGTGCCGGTGCGCGTGCTCGGCCGCTGTGGTGGTTACACCTCCGACATCAACGACGCCATCGTCTGGGCGGCGGGTGGCCACGTCGAAGGCGTGCCGGACAATGCCAACCCGGCCGAGGTGATCAACATGAGCCTGGGCGGCGCGCATGAATGCGATCCGGACACGCAGGCGGCAATCAACACCGCCGTCGGCCTCGGCACCGTGGTCGTGGTGGCCGCCGGCAACGACAACGCGCCCGTGGTCGGGCATGCACCCGCCAGCTGCGCCAATGTGGTCACTGTTGGCGCGACCGGTTACGCCGGCCAGCGCGCCAGCTACTCCAACTACGGGCCCGGCATCGACCTGGCCGCACCGGGTGGGGCTGGCACCGAAGGCAACCCGAACGGCTACATCTGGTCCACCCTCAACGACGGCACCACCGTCCCCGGCAACGACATCATGGCCGGCTACACCGGTACCTCGATGGCCACCCCGCATGTGGTCGGCGTGGTGGCGCTGATGCAGAGCGTGGCCGCGCAGCCGCTGACGCCCTCACAGGTGGAGGGGCTGCTCAAGGCCACCGCACGCGCGTTCCCGGTCAAGCAGAGCCAGCCCAACGGCAGCGGCCTGCTGGACGCGGAAGCGGCCGTGGCGCGGGCCCGGACCTTCGGCCAGCCGATTGACGGCACGCCGGCACCGCTGGGCAGCGCCATGCTGCTGCCGGCAATGAGCGCCGGCCAGCGCGACCTGTACATCATCGACGTACCGGCTGGCAGCACCCGCCTGGACATCACCACCTATGGCGGACGTGGCGGCATGCAGCTGCTGCTGGGCTATGAGATGGACCCGCTGCCGAACGGCAACGTCGGCAGCTCGGCGCGGCCGGGGGTCAACCAGACCGTGTCGGTCGCCAACCCCGCGCAGGGCCGCTATGCACTGGCCATCTCGGCCACCGAGGACACCAGCGGGGCGCGCCTGCTGGTCAAGGTGAACTGAGCACACACGCTGACCTGAATTCGGGGGGACTGTCGTAGGATGGTCCCCCCGTTTGCGTGTGTGACAGATCTGGCCGATGCGCCTTATCCATTATCGATTCGGCGATTTCGTGCTGGACCCTGCTGGACGCGAACTCACCCGCTGCGGTGAGCGCGTCGCGTTGCCGCTGAAGTCGCTGGAATGCCTGGTGTACCTGGTCGCGCACCGGCAACGTGCGGTCGGCCGCGACGAGCTGGTATCGGCGGTGTGGGGGCGCGCGGAGGTCAGTGACACGGTGATCACCCAGACCCTGCGCCGGGCGCGCAAGGCACTGGACGATGCCGGCGACCGCCAGGCGGTGATCCGGACCGTATCCGGCTTCGGCTACCGCTGGGTGGCCGAGGTGGAAGAAGTGGACGGGCAGGCCACGGTTGAGGTGATGGAGCCCGTGCCGGCACCTGCCGAGCCGGATGCACCTGTTACGGTGGTTACCCCGGTGCGGAGACCGCGTTGGCGGGCAGGGCGGGTGGTTGTTGTGCTGGCGCTGGTGCTGATCCTTGGGCTGGGCGCGGCAGGGGTGTGGTACCTGCAGCATGCGGCCGGCACGGCCGAGGTGGAGGCCATCGACAACCGCGTCGCCGTACTGCCCGTTCGCGTGGAACCGGTGAATTCCGAGCTGAGCTGGGTACGGCTGGGGGCGATGGAATATGCCGCCGAGCGGCTGCGATCGGCCCGCCTGCTGGTAGCCCCGACCGACCAGATGCTGCACCTCGATGCCGTGTTGCAGCGCAGTTCGCCCACCGCGACGGACCCGTCCGCGCTACGCGACCTGCGGATCCGCAGCGATGCACGCTGGTTGATCGTGCCCACGGCGCGTCGGGTCGGGGCGCAGTGGCGCGTGCAGTTGCGTTCAGTGGGCCGCGACGACGACATCAGCGTGGAGGGCACCGGCGATACCGCGCTGCAGGCGATGGCCGTCGCGACCGACAGCTGGTTGCGTCGCGTGGGTCGGAAAGCACCTGCCGCGGCGGTGCCCACGGCGGTGCAGGAACACCTGAGGCGGATCGACGCGGAGTTGGATGCCGGTCAGCTGGACGCCGCACGGACGCAGATCGAGGCCGCGCCGGCGGGGCTGCGTGGCACCCCGATACTGCTGGTGCGCGAAGGCCAGCTGGCGTACCGGGCCGGGCACATGGAGGCCGCCGCCCGTTCGTTCCAGCGCGCGTTGGCGCTGGCTGGCGCGGATGAACCCGGGGTTCGCGCCAAGGGCCTGATGGGGCTCGGGGCCGTGGCGTTGCGTGACGGTGAGCCAGAGCAGGCCAAGCGCCACTACAGCGACGCGTTGGAAGCAGCGAAGGCAACCGCGTCCACCCAGGATGTCAGCCTGCTGGGCAATGCCTACAACGGACGTGGCGTGGCGCACGTTCAGCTGGGCCACCTGGATGCCGCCGTGGCCGACCTGGGACATGCGCGGATTGCCATGCAGCGCAGTGGCGATGTGGTGTCGGCGGCGATGGTCGGGTCCAACCTTGGACGGCTGGAGGCACTGCGCAATCACTGGCCGCAGGCAACGCAGGAGTTCGACAGCGCCGCTGAAGTGTTCCGGCGCTACCAGGTCTACGACTATTTCGTTGCTACGTTGGTGTCCAAGGCGAACGCCGAACTGGCGGTGGTGCAACCGGCTGCCGCGGCGCGCACGGTGGAGCGCAGCGAGCAACTGCTGCAGCACGTGGAAGATCCCCGGTTGCTGGCCGTGGCGCGCACCGCGCAGGTCGAGGTGGCGCTGGCCAATGGGCAGCTGGTGCGCGCGCGTGAGCTGCTGAAGGCCATGCCGACATCGGGCATGACCGGCCAGTCGCTTGTGCGCCTGCAGATGGCCGATGCCCTGGCGCGCGGTGACCAGGCCGGTGCGGGCAGGCTTGCCGCCCGGCTGCCGGACCTGGCCGAAACCCTGGAGTCGGCGACCTTGGTCGTTGCGGTGCAGGCGGCGGGCAGTCGTGCGGCGGCGCAGCGTTGGGTCACCCGATACGACGCGCAGCAGCCACCGCAGCAGGCGTTGCAGGTGGCGTCTGCCTGGTCGCTTGCGGCGATGGAGGCACGCTTTGGCGATAGCGCCCGCGCTTTGCAGGCGGCCGATACCGCGCTGACCGTTGCCAATCGTGACGGCAGTCCCAGCGAGCGGGTTCGCGCCAATCTCCTGCGTGCGCGGGTGTTGATGGACGCCGGCCGACTGGACGATGCCACTGCGGTGTTGGGTGAGCTGGACGCCTATGCGGCGGTCGATTACCGCGTTGCGTGGTTCGCGTGGACGCTTTACACACGGCGTGGCGAGGTGGATCTGGCGAACAACGCGGAGCAGCAGGCCCGCGCGCTGGCGGGCGAACGCGCGCTGGAGCCCGTCCCAGTACTGTAGGGCGGCGGGGGCTTTGGTAGAGGCGGTCGCAAGACGCCTGCCGATAACGGTGATCGGTGCTTTAACGCATGGACCCTACCGGGCTGACCTCTCCGTTCCCCGTTCATGCCCTACCGTGCGATGCACCGCTATCGGCCGTCGACTGTCGTGCGACGCTACCACCCCAGATCCTGGATCCCGCAAAGGTGCCTAATTCGCCCCTATCGTCAACACCGGCGCAGGGCTGCTGGTCCCGGTTTCCGCCAGCGAGAAGAACATCATCATGAACGCGAACGCGCGCTTGGACGCCATGTCCCGGTCATCCACCCAATACCAGGTATCCCGGTAACGCACGGCGGTATACGCATCGGCCGGTGCCTGCGCGCCGCTGTGGATGGTGGCGAGGCGGTGAGAGCCCTGCGCATAGCCGGCAAAAGTCCGCCCTTCGGCGACGTGTGAGGAGGGCACATCGATGCAGTTGGCGAAATCCAGCAGGATCTCCAGCATCGAGCGGGTCAGCAGCGCGATCTCGGTGTCATTGCGCGGCGTGGCCCCGTACACCAGGTTGAACTCGGGCGAGGGACGGATTCCCATCAACCCGCGCACTTGGGCCACATCCTCGGCCAGCTGAGGTGACGCATCACCGCGGAAGAACAGCACCGTGGCCTCGCCGTTCTCACGCCGCTCGATGCGCATGCCCAGGCCCTCCGCGCGCTGCACCCGGCGCAGCAGTTCGGTGAGCTGCACGAACTGCGGGTCGGCGGCGCGCGCATTGACCCCCGCCGACCGGTTGTAATGGCCATTGATCGCGCGCGTGGTGGCACCGATGATGAAATCTGCCGGATAGCCCGCCTGGATCATCTGGAACACCGACGCCGGGGCAATCGGTCGCAGCAGGCTCTGGGTGAATTTGTCGCCGGTCAGTGGCGCGTAGGAGATGGTGGGCTTGGTGATGTAACGCCCATAGCCGCCGATGCTGGGCGTTCCTGAATCCTGCGGCGGGAACGTGGCGGAAGCGTCGATCTGCCCCTCGGCTGAGTACGAGGCCACGATGGAGGACACGTCCAGGAACATCGGCGCATCGGCATAGCGCAGCCGCACGATGTTGAGCAGGGTCTGCTCCTTCCACGAGTCACTGATGGCGCTGGAGTAGCCCTGGCGGTCGCGCGGAATGCTCTGCGGGCCGAGCGTGGCGCAGCCGCAGAGCAGGGCGGTGGCAAGCAATGCCACGTGAAAGCCGAAGGGACGCTTGAGCATGCCGGGGCACCACTGGAGGCCTGTGCACCACGCTCGCACTCGACGCCCGCCCGCACAACGGCATTTGTGCGGTAGCGCCCGTGGGTAGTTTTACGTAGAGCCGGGCTTGCCCGGCTTGCCTGGCGGCACGGATGGCGTCAGCCGGGCAAGCCCGGCTCTACATGATGTTCGCGTCGTGGCGCGCATGCTGGTGATTCCTTCCCCCAAGGACGCACGCGATGAAAGCCGTACGCTTCGTGGAAACCGGACGCCCGCCGGAAATTGTCGATCTTCCCACCCCCACACCGCAGGCAGGACAGATCCTGCTGAAAATCGCTGGCGCGGGCGTCTGCCACTCCGACCTGCACGTGCTTGACGAAGACATGGGCATGAAAGGCCCCTTCACCCTCGGCCACGAAAATGCCGGCTGGATCGCAGGCGTTGGCGAAGGCGTGGAAGGCTGGAAGGAAGGGGATCCGGTGGCGGTGTACGGCCCTTGGGGCTGCGGCCGCTGCCATACCTGCCAGACCTCGGCGGAAAACTACTGCGAGAACCACGCCTCCATCCCCACCTTTGGCGGTGGGCTGGGATCAGATGGCGGCATGGCCGAGTACATGATCGTCCCTTCACCGCGCCTGCTGGTTCCGCTGCGGGGCCTGGAACCGGTGCACGCCGCACCGCTCTCGGACGCGGCGCTGACCCCGTATCACGCGATCAAAGCGGCACTGCCGTTGCTCACACCCGAAGCCACCGTGCTGGTGGTGGGCATCGGCGGGCTGGGGCACATGGCCGTGCAGATCCTGCAGGCGCTGACCCCGGCGCAGCTGATTGCCGCGGATATCGACGATGGCAAGCTGGCGCACGCGCGGCAACTGGGAGTGAAGCACACGGTCAACAGCCGCGACGGCAAGGCGGCAGCGGAGCAGATCCGTGACCTGGCCGGCGCACGCGGTGTGGCGGTGGCATTGGATTTCGTCGGGGCGCAGCCTACCGTGGACCTGTGCACGCAGGTGGTGGGGCGCAACAGCCGGCTTACCGTGGTCGGGCTGGGCGGCGGGACGGTGCATTACGCTGCCAACAACCCGCCGTACGGTTGCCAGGTGACGGTGCCGTATTGGGGGGCACGCACGGAGCTGATGGAGGTGATCGCGTTGGCCGCGTCCGGGCGTATTCGTGCGGATGTGGAAACATTCAAGCTGGACCAGGCGGTGGAGGTTTACCAGCGGCTGCGCGAGGGGCGGATCCACGGTCGGGCGGTATTGGTGCCGTGACGCGATATAGATGCAGGATGATGCGCTGGTAGAGGCGGTCGCAAGACGCCTGCCGGTAACGGTGGTCGGTGCATTGACGCATGGACCCCACCGGGTGCGCGCCTCCGTTCAGAGGTCATGCCCCAATGGGGGATGCACTGTTATCGGCAGTCGACTGTCGTGCGACTCTACCAGCGCATTCCCGGTGCGTTCCCGGTGCACTCCTGTTGCATCGCGCGACCCATCCCGCCCGTTACCGCCCGAGCAAGGACGCCACGGCCTTGCGCAACAGCCAGAGCACGCCCCACAGGATCAGGCCGTTCAACACCATCGCCAGCACGATCAGGGCAATGAATGCCGCCGGGGTCTCCACGCCCAGTGCCATGAAAAACAGCGACCACGGCATGGCCAGCATCAACGCCACCACTGCAGCCAGGCCGTCGGTGGGGACGCCGAACAGGCCCTTGGTTCCGACCAGGAGTACCGCAAGGCCGCCGAGGCAGGCGAGGGCGTAGAGGCCTACGATGACCTGGGCGACGCGCTTTCCTGGGAGCATGTGTTTCATTCCGTGCCGGTGATGCGCGGAGTGTACACAGTCCGCGATGACACGCATGGCGTGTCACTACAGGCGCGGCCCCGTAGTGACGCGCCATGCGCGTCATGCGCGGTGCCTGGCGTCAATCCGCCGCGAATGCGGCGGCGGCCAGCTTCTCCAGATCCAGATATTGCGCCTTCTCCACCGTGACGCCTACGGCCAGAATCTCGCCGCCCTTGAACTCGCCCGGCGTCTTGTACTCGGCACTGACCGCATCACCACTGTCGCGACCGATACACAACCCGTCACCCGACAGCGTGAACTTGCCCAGCTGGGTTTTCATGTCGCCTTCGGCTTCGACCTTGTCATTCACATACAACTTGGTCTTGCCCAGCGACTCACCATGCTCACCCTGGCCGGTCCGCTCGAACTCCATGCCCAGCGTCCACGTGCCCGGCTTCAGTTCGGTGGTGGACACAAAGGCCTGCTCGGGCTTGATGCCGAGGAAGTTGTACACGTAGTACAGCTTGCGGTTCTTGATGAACAGGCTGTGCCCACCAAACCGCGAACCGTGCGCGAAGATAACGCCTGAAGCATCCGCATCCTTGATCTCCACTTCGGCAATGATTTTGTACGAACGCCCACGTACGTTCACCGCCACGCCTTCCGGCACCGGCGAGGTGCCCGGGTAGTAGATGTAGCGTTCGCGCGGGGCTTCGGTGCTCGGGCGTTCGGTGCCCAGCACCTCGGCCGCGGTGCGGTCATCCAGCGGCAGCACGTTGTTGGCCTCGGCTTCGGCGAACCACGCATCCACCAGTGCTTTCAGCTTGTCCGGATGTTCCTTGGCGAGGTCCTTGGACTCGGAGCGGTCCTCATCCACGTTGTACAGCTCCCAGCGGTCCTGGTCGAAGTGGCCCTTGCTGGTCAGCGGCGCGTGCACGGCCGCGGCCTTCCAGCCGTTCTCCCAGATCCCGCGGGTGCCCAGCATCGCGTAGTACTGGCGCTTCTTCTGGGTCGGGCCGTCCTTCTCGAAGCTGTACTTCATCGACACACCCGAGAGCGGATGCTGCTTCACGCCGCGATTGGTGTCAGGCATCGGAATGCCGATCGACTCCAGGATGGTCGGCACGATGTCCACTGCGTGGTGGTATTGATTGCGCACCTCGCCTTTGGCCTTGATACCCTTGGGCCAGTGGATCACCATCGGGCAGCAGGTGCCGCCGGCATATTCGGAATAGCGCTTGAACATCTTGTACGGGGCCGAGAAGGCCGCCGCCCAACCGGTGGGGTAGTGGTTGTAGGTTTCCGGGCCGCCCAGCACGTCGATGTACTTCAGGTTCTCTTCCAGCGAATCGGGGTAGTTGTTGAAGAACTTGTTCTCGTTCACCGAACCGGTCGGGCTGCCTTCACCGGACGCGCCGTTGTCGGAACAGTAGAAGATGATGGTGTTCTCCAGCTGGCCGCTCTTTTCCAGATAGTCAACAATGCGGCCGACCTGGGCGTCGGTGTACTCGGAGAAGCCGGCATACACCTCGGCCATGCGCGCGAACAGGCGCTTCTCGTCCGCGCTCAGGCCATCCCAGGGCTTCACATAGTCGGCGGCGTTGGCCTGGTCTTCGGGCATCGGATTGAAGTCGGGCACCTCAGTGCCAGCGGGCAGCATGCCTTTCTCGATCATGCGCGGCACTACCCACTTGCGGTAGGCGTCGTAGCCTTCGTCGAACTTGCCCTTGTACTTGTCGATGTATTCCTTGGGCGCGTGATGCGGGGCGTGATTGGCACCCGGGCAGAACCACATGAACCACGGCTTGGAGGGGTTGGAGGCTTTCTGGTCGCGGATCATCTGCAGCGCCTGGTCGGTCAGGTCGCGCGACAGGTGGTAGCCATCTTCCGGGCCGTAGGGCTGGTCGATGAAGACGTTGTCCTGGGTGAGGTCCGGGTACCATTGATTGGTTTCGCCGCCGAGGAAGCCGTAATAGCGGTCGAAGCCTTTCTGCAATGGCCATTCAGATTTCGGGCCACCGGCGCAGATGTCCTGTTCGGGCACGTTGTGGTCTTTGCCGATCCAGAAGGTGCTGTAGCCGTTGTCCTGCAGCACTTGGCCGACCGACATGCATTCTTCCGGCACGCGACCGCTCCAGCCGGGGAAGCCGTTGGCGGTTTCGGTGATGGCGGACATGCCATTCAGGTGGTGATTGCGCCCGGTGAGGAAGCAGGAGCGGGTAGGGGAGCACAGCGCGGTGGTGTGCCATTGGGTGTAGGTGAGGCCGTTGTCTGCCAGCTTCTGCAGGGTGGGCATGTTGATCGCGCCGCCGTAGGGTTCCCATGCAGCCTGACCGGTGTCGTCGTAGAGCACGATCAGGATGTTGGGGGCATCCTTGGGCGCGGTGGGCGACAGGAACGGTGCCCAGTCAGCTTTGGAATCGCGGATGTCGAGCTTGATCACGCCTTTGAACGGGGGCTTGGACATGGCAGGGCCTTCCTTCGCGGGGGAGGAAGGCAGTGGACCATCCCGTGGATGGAGCGACCTCTGTAAAGCTACTTAGGCGGCTTCAGTAGATTCGGTAGAGGCGGTCGCAAGACGCCTGCCGATAACGGTGATCGGTGCATTAACGCATGGACCCTGCCGGGCCTATGCCTCCGTTCCGCGTTCATGCCCCACCGGTTGATGCAACGCCATCGGCAGTCGACTGTCGTGCGACTCTACCCCGGCACGATCCGTCACACAATCCGCGGCACGATCCGCGGCACGCCCCCGCGACCCATGGCCCCACGACCGCACGCCGCCCTGCACGCCCCGCCGTAATGCCGTCAGCGCATCAGCTGATGGGCAGCCCGCATGAGCTGTCACGAATACATCTCGGGTCTTTCACGACCGGTTGATTCACCCCCGGTATAGATTGCAGGTGTGACCTCGCCACGCTTCTGTGGCAACCGTCCCCTGACGTGACCATTCCGCAGCCGCACGCCGGCTGCGGCGGCGATCTGTTCCCCCATTCGTGACGTGCCCCCCATGAACGCTGTCGCCGAGTTTGTGCCTGCTGTTGCGCCGTTGGCTGCGCTGCATCCAACACTTTCGTCTTCACCCCTGCGCCGCGACCTGCGCGGACGTTTCCTGCCACGCCGGCGGGTGACGGCCGGCCAGCGTGTGCTGTTTGTCGTGTCGGAGATGGCGGACTTCGTCAAGGCCGGTGGCCTGGGTGATGTGGCCGCCTCTCTGCCGCGCGCGTTGCGCAGCACCTGCGATGTCCGCGTGCTGATTCCCGGTTACCCCGAGGTGCTCAAGCGCCTGCACCGCCTGGAGCGGGTGGGAATGACCGCCCCGCGCGGCGCGCTGCCTGCGTGCGTGCTGGCACGGGCCGAACAGAAGGACGGGCTGCCCGTCTACGTGCTGATGAACAGGCAGTTGTTCGAGCGCAACGGCAGCCCCTATGTGGACGAGCATGGTCGCGAATGGGCGGACAACGCCGTGCGCTTTGCCACGCTGGCGCATGCGGCGTCACAGATTGCGGCCGGCAGGGTGGATGCGGAATGGGTGCCGCAGCTGCTGCACCTGAACGACTGGCCCAGCGCATTGGCGGCGGCCTATGTGCGCTGGGATGGCATCCCCGTACCGACCCTTCTGACCATTCACAACCTGGCCTATCAGGGGCTTTATCCGCTCGATCTCGCCCCTGCACTGGGCATTCCCAACATGTGCCTGGACGACCTGCGCTTCCACGGCCAGCTGTCCTTCCTGCAGGCAGGCATCGTCAACGCCACACGCCTGAATACGGTCAGCGTCCGTTACGCGCGCCAGATCACCGCGCCCGACGATGGCTGTGGCCTGCACGAACTGCTGGCGCGCCGGGCCGCGCGCGGTCACCTGAGTGGCATCGTCAATGGCATTGATGCCAGCTGGGACCCACGCAGCGACCAGCACCTGCGCGCCCATTTCAGCGTCGAGCGCTGCGAGGGCCGTCAGGCCAACGCGGAAAGCGTGCGCGCCCACTTCGGCCTGCGCCCGGGTAATGGCCCACTGTTCGCCGTGGTATCGCGACTGGTGCACCAGAAAGGACTCGACCTCACCTGCGAAGTGGCACCACAGATCGTGGCGGCCGGTGGGCAGCTGGTGGTGATCGGCGGCGGCGAGCCGCAGGTGGAACACCAGGTGCGCGAGCTGGCGCAGCGCCATCCCGGCCAGGTCGGCGCCTTCATCGGCTTCGAGGAAGGGCTGGCACGTCAGATGTTCGCCGGTGCCGACTTTCTGCTGATGCCCTCGCGCTTTGAACCCTGCGGGCTGAGCCAGATGTATGCGCAGCGCTTCGGCTGCCTGCCGGTGGCGCATGCCACGGGAGGGCTGGTCGACACCGTGGATGATGGGGTCACCGGCTTCCTGTTCAACGCGCCCACCGCAGACAGCATGCGCAATGGCGTGGCGCGCGCCCTGCGCACGTATCGCATGCCGGGATTGCTTCAGGCCATGCGGCGCGCCGCGATGATGCGCCCCAGCGGCTGGGAGGTGGCCGGCAAGCAGTACGTGGATCTGTACCAGCAGGCCCACCAGCAACTGCAGCCGGCGCAGGCGTCGGTGGCGGTAGCGGCATGATGGCAGGGCAGGGCGAAGCACCCGCGGTGGTGGACATCGAGGACGTTGTCGGGCACGGGAAAGACCTGCTTGACGACACCTTGTTGCAGCAGCTGCACGAAGGCAGCGCCGATGCCATGCGTGCACTCGGCGCGGTGCCGATGCAGCGTCACGGTGTGGACGGCGTGCGCTTCGCCGTGTGGGCACCGAATGCGCGGCATGTGACGGTGGTAGGCGACTTCAACCACTGGGACGGCGCGCGCCATCCCATGCGCCTGCGTGCATCAGCCGGCGTCTGGGAGTGTTTCATTGCCCACGTCCGCGTGGGCGAGCGCTACAAATTCCGGATTACCGCCGCAGATGGGCAGGTGCTGCCGGACAAGGCTGACCCCATGGCGCGTTGGGCCGAGCTGGCACCGGCGACCGCCTCGCGCATCCCTGATGCCACGCCCTTCGCCTGGCACGACGCCGACTGGATGGCGCAACGCGCGCACTGGCGACAGGCTCCGCTGTCCATCTACGAAGTGCACGCGCCCTCCTGGCAGCGTGACGAACAGGGCGGGACGCTGGACTGGCAGACGCTGGGCGACCGGCTCATTCCGCACGTGCAGACACTGGGCTTCACCCACGTGGAGCTGCTACCCATCAGCGAGCACCCGTTTGGCGGCAGCTGGGGGTATCAGCCGTTGGGGCTGTACGCACCCACCGCCCGGCATGGCACCCCCGCGGAGTTCGCCAGGTTCGTCGATCGCTGTCACCAGGCCGGGATTGGCGTGATCGTGGACTGGGTCGGGGCACATTTCCCGGACGACGGCCACGGGCTGCAGCGCTTCGATGGCACCGCGCTGTACGAACATGCCGACCCGCGCGAAGGTTTCCACGCGGACTGGCACACCCTGATCTACAACTACGGGCGCCATGAGGTCGGGGCCTATCTGCTGGGCAGCGTGCTGGAATGGGTGGAGCGCTTCCATCTGGACGGCGTGCGCATGGATGCGGTGGCGTCGATGCTGTACCGCGATTACAGCCGGCGCGATGGCGAGTGGATTCCGAACGAGCATGGCGGCCGCGAGAACCTGCAGGCGGTGGCCTTCCTGCGGCACATGAATGGCACCCTGCGCGCGCGGCATCCGGATGTGATGCTGATTGCCGAGGAATCCACGGCATGGCCGGGCGTCACCGTCGCGCCGGAACACGGCGGGCTGGGCTTCACCCACAAATGGAACATGGGCTGGATGCACGACACACTGGGCTACATGCAGCGCGACCCGGCGCATCGCCGCTGGCACCATGGCGAGATGACGTTCGGGCTGGTGTATGCCTTCTCCGAGCGCTATGTGCTGCCGCTGTCACACGACGAAGTGGTGCATGGCAAGGGCTCGATGCTGCAGCGCATGCCGGGTGACGACTGGCAGCGCTTCGCGCAGCTGCGCGCCTATTACGCGTTCATGTGGGCCCACCCCGGCAGCAAACTGCTGTTCATGGGCAGCGAGTTCGGCCAGTCCGGCGAGTGGCAGCACGACCATGCGCTGGACTGGGACAAGGCCGGGCAGCCGCTGAATCAAGGGCTGATGCGGCTGATGGGCGACCTTAATCGCCAGTTGCGCACCCAGCCGGCGTTGCATCGCGATGAGCAGAACGAACAGGGCTTCCGCTGGAGCATCGGCGATGACGCGGCCAACAGTGTGTTCGCCTTCGTGCGCCATGACCCGGCCGGTGTTGCTGCACCGGTGCTGGTGATCAGCAACCTGACCCCGGTGGTGCGTCACGCATACGGCGTGGGTGTCCCGCAGGCGGGCATGTGGCAGGAGCTGCTCAACACCGATAGCGGCTGGTACGGCGGTGGCAATGTCGGCAATGGCGGCGCGGTCGCCACCCGGCCGGTGCCGCTGCATGGCCAGCCGCAGTCGCTGTCCCTGACCCTGCCGCCGCTGGCCACACTGTACCTGCAGGTCACGGCATGAACGCGCGGCCGGAACGACTGGGGGCATGGCCCCTGGCGGACGGGCGTACCCGTTTCCGGCTGTGGTCCCCGGCGGCGCGGGCGGTGTCGCTGGTGTTGTGCGGCGAGGACCAGCCGATGCAGCCGGAAGGTGATGGGCTGTTCGCCGTCGACACGCTGGCTCCGGAAGGAACCCCGTACCGTTTCCGCATCGACGGTGATGCGCAGGTGCCTGACCCGGCCTCGCGCTGGCAGCCGCACGGCGTGGACGGTGCCAGCGCGGTACTCGGTGAGGACAACCATGCGTGGCAGACACCCGATTGGCGCGGGCGGCCGTGGCACGAGCTGGTCATCTACGAGGTCCACGCGGGCTGCAGTGGTGGATTCGAGGGGCTGCGCGCGCAGTTGCCGGCGCTGGCGGCGATGGGCATCACCGCGCTGGAGCTGATGCCGGTGGCGCAGTTTCCGGGGCGTCGCAACTGGGGCTATGACGGCGTGTTCCCGTATGCGCCGGCAGAGGCCTATGGTCGACCGGAGGCGTTGAAGGCACTGGTCGATGCGGCCCACGCACAGGGCATGGCGGTGCTGCTGGACGTGGTCTACAACCACTTCGGGCCCATGGGCAACCTGCTGGCCGGGTATGCGCCGTCGTTCTTCGACTCCGGCCGTAGTACGCCCTGGGGCGCGGCCATCGATTTCAACCAGGCGCAGGTGCGCCGGTTCTTCATCGACAACGCGTTGATGTGGATGCAGGAGTACCAATTCGACGGCCTGCGGCTGGATGCAGTGCATGCGATTGATTCGGACGCCTTCCTGCAACAGCTGAGCGATGAAGTGCACGCCAGCGTGGGAGCAACGCGCCATGTGCATCTGGTATTGGAGAACGAGCGCAACCAGGCACGCTGGCTGCGCGGCACTTATCAGGCGCAGTGGAACGACGATTATCACAACGCGCTGCACGTGCTGCTGACCGGTGAGCATGAGGGCTACTACGCTGACTACGCGGGTCCCGGCCTGGCCGCGTCGCTGCTGGCGCGCTGCCTGGGCGAGGGCTTTGCCTGGCAGGGACAGAAAACGCCGCGCGATGTGGCCCGGGGCGAACCCAGTGGCGACCTGCCGCCAGCACGCTTCGTGGCCTTTGCACAGAACCACGACCAGGTGGGCAACCGCGCTTTCGGCGAGCGGCTGAGCACGCTGGTGTCACCTGCGCACGCGCGCCTGGCCACCGCACTCACGGTACTCGTGCCGATGGTGCCGCTGCTGTTCATGGGTGAGCCGTGGCAGGCGCGGACGCCGTTCCTGTTCTTCACCGATTTTCCGCCGCCGCTGGACGAGGCCGTGCGCGAGGGACGACGTCGCGAGTTTGCCGCGTTCTCTGCCTTCAGTGACCCGGCAGCGCGTGCGTCCATCCCCGACCCGAACGATCCGCAGACGTTTGCCGCCTCGGTGGTGGAGCTGCCGGGGGCCGACGACGTTGAGGCACGCGCCACGTTGGCCTGGTTCACGGAACTGCTGGCATTGCGCAGGCAGTACCTGCAGCCCGGGCTGGAGGCGGCGCGCTCGCTGGGGACACAGGTGTTGTCCGACCACGCGGTGCAGGCTGGCTGGCAGCTGCCGAGCGGGGAATGGTGGCTTGCGTTCAACGCGGGCGAAACGCCGGTGCGGCATTCGCTTCCCGTGGGCAACTGCGTGCTGCAGCAGGGACACAGCGATGCGCGCCAGCTGGGACCGGGCAGCCTGCGCGTGCACTGGGTGATGCGATGAGCCTCCCGGCAGCCTTGAAACAACGTGCCCACCGCGCCGGCCTGATGGTGGAGTGGGTGGACGTCAACGGTGCGCCGCAGACGGTGGACGCAGCGGTGGTGTCCCAGGTGCTGTCGCTGCTGCCGGAGGCCGACACGCGGTCGCCGCCGCTGCTGACCGGCCGGGTTGAACGACCGGTGCACATCGCAGGCAGTGCTGACGGCGATGCGGTGTGGGTGGATGAGCAGGGCATCGCCAGCGTTGCCGTGCCGCAGGGGCCGGGCAGCTGGCGCGCGCCCTCGGTGCCGGGCTACTGGCGCTGGGAGCAGCAGGGGCGGCAGCAACAGGTGGCGGTTGCCCCGCTGCGTGCCTGGTATCCGGCCCAGAGTGGCCCCGCGCGTGACTGGGGCCTGGCCGCGCAGGTGTACAGCCTGCGCAGCGCGGGTGATGGCGGTATTGGCGACAGCGCAGGTGGTGCGGCGTGGGTACGGCGGCTGGCCGCCCAAGGTGGCAGTGCGTTGGCACTGAGCCCCATCCACGCCGCCATGCCCATTCGCGCCGGGTACAGCCCGTACTCGCCATCGGACCGGTTGGCGCTGGAGTGCCTGCATGCCGCGCCGCTGCAAGTGCTGCCGGAAGCGGCCGCCGCGGTGCGTTCGGCCGACCCGGCGCTGGATGAAGCGCTGGCTGCGCACGAGCGTGCGCTGCAGATCGACTGGCCCGCCGCCGCAGCCGCCAAACGCACGTGGATCAGCCGCTTGCCGGACTGGCTGCAGCGGCATGACCCGGTGCGCTGGCGACAGATCGGCGCGGATATGGCCGCCGATGATCCGCTGCCCGGCGACAGCGACGCCGCGTTTGCGCGCTGGCTGGCCCGCACCGGTTGGCAGCAGGTGCAGCAGCAGGCGCGTGCGGCGCAGCTGCGCATTGGATTGATTGCGGACCTGGCGGTCGGCTTTGATCCGCACGGGGCCGAAGCCCGGCGAAATCCGGCGGCGGTGCTGCAGGGGCTGGAGCTGGGCGCGCCCCCCGACGCCTTCAATCCACTGGGGCAGAGCTGGGGTATCACGAGCTACGCGCCGCACGCGCTGGTGGAACAGGGCTACGCACCGTTCATTGCGTTGCTGCGGGCGGTGATGGCCGACCGCGGTGGCATCCGCATCGACCACATCCTCGGCTTGAACCGTCTGTGGGTGGTGCCGCAGGGGGCAGGTGCCGCGCATGGCGCGTACCTGCGGTATCCGTTCCAGGACCTGATCAATCTGCTGGTGCTGGAATCGTGGCGGCACGGCTGCATCGTGATCGGTGAAGACCTGGGCGTGGTGCCGCCCGGCATTCGTGACACCCTGGCCGAGCGCGGCATTCTGGGCATCGATGTGCTGGCCTTCAGTCGTGACCGGGAAGGCTTCTGGCCGCCCTCGCGCTGGCGTGATTCGGCCGTGGCGATGAGCTCCACGCATGACCTGCCGCCGGTGGCCGGCTGGCTGGCAGGGCGCGACCTGGACTGGCACGTGCAGCTGGGCTGGTCAGACACCACGGCGGCGCATGCATTGCGCGGGGAACGGGCGCGGCAGGTGGCCGAGCTGGGCATGCTGGCACGCCAGCACGGCATTGCATCGGACGATCCGCACAGCGATGCGCTGGCGGTCACCGCCCTGTCTGCGGCTCCGTTGGCGTTGCTGCCACTGGAGGACGCGCTGGGTCTGAGCGAGCAACCGAATCTGCCCGGCACCGTACACGAGCACCCGAACTGGCAGCAGCGGTTGCCGGACGCGGAGGATCCCGTGTTGAACAGCCGCCTGAAGCGCTTCTCGGAACTGCGCACGCAGGTGCCTGCATGACGCCCCTGCGCGCCACGCTGCGGCTGCAACTGCACGCCGGCTTTCCGTTCGCTGCAGCGCAGGCACAGCTGGACTACGCCGCCGCGCTGGGCATCAGCCACCTGTATCTGTCACCGGTGGCACAGGCTGTGCCGGGGTCGACACACGGCTACGACGGTATTGATCCCACCCGGGTCAGCGCCGAACTGGGCGGCGAGGGCGGTTTCGTGGCCTTGGCGCAGGCGGCGCGCGCACGTGGCATGGGCATCATTCTGGACTGGGTGCCGAACCACCTGGCGGTCGATACCCGAAACCCCTGGTGGAACCACCTGCTGATGCACGGGCGGCGCAGCGCCTTCGCTGACTGGTTCGACATCGAGTGGGACGCCCCTGGCTGCGAAGGACGGCTGTGGTTGCCGGTGCTGGACCGCCCTCTTTCGAAGGCGGTGGAGCAGGGCGCGTTGCGGCTGATCCAGCACCACGACGCGGTGCTGCTGGAGCATCATGACCAGCATTGGCCGGTCAGCCCGCTGGGGCTGCCGGAGCCCGCCGATCTGGCGGCCTGGATCGAGCGCTGCAACCACAGCCCGGCCCACCTGCGCCGTGTACTTGAGCACCAGGCGTATCGACTGGCGTGGTGGCGCAGCGGCCCGGACCGGGTCAACTACCGACGCTTCTTCGATATCAACGGGCTGGTGGCGCTGCGGGTGGAACGCGCGGATGTGTTCAGCGCGGTGCACGGGCTGCCGCTGCGGCTGGCCCGCGAAGGATGGATCGACGGGCTGCGCATCGACCATGTGGACGGACTGGCAGATCCGGCCGGGTACCTGCTGCAGCTGCGGGCGGCGCTGGACGAAGCAGCGGCGGTGCGGGGGTTGGAGCCCGGGTCACTCAGCCTGCATGTGGAGAAGATACTGGCCGTGGACGAAGTGCTTCCAGCGGGATGGGCCTGCGATGGCACCACCGGGTATGACTTCATGGACCAGGCCAGCGCGGTGCTGCACGATGGCACCGGGAAGGACGCGCTAGATGCGGCCTGGAGCAGTGCCAGCGGGCACGGCGCGGACGCGCACGCCATCGAGCAGGAGGCACGCGATCTGATTCTGGGCAGCGCCTTGCAGGCAGACCTGGACCGTTGCCTGCGCAGCCTGCAGCACGGGCAGGCGCAGGCGCTGCAGGACGCCGACCTCACGCCGCGCATGCTGGAGCGCGCCGTCCGTGCGCTGCTGCGCCACTTCCCGGTGTACCGCACCTACGGCCTGCACGATGCACAGGACCGCGAGGTGCTGGAGCGTGCGTGCGCGGCGGCGGCGGCCGAGCTGGAGGGCGGTGGCCAGTCGGCGCTGAGCTGGTTGCGGCAGCGCCTGCTGGATGCAGCGCACCTTGCCGCCGAACCCGAACCCGTGGTGCGGTTGGAGCAGCTGGCGGCACCGCTCAATGCCAAGGCCGTTGAAGACACGATGTTCTATCGCCATGGTCGGTTGCTGTCGCGCAATGAGGTTGGCAGCGACCCGGCGACACTGGCCTTGTCTGCGTCGGCGTTCTTTGCGCTGGCAGAGGCGCGTCGTGCACGCTTTCCGCGTGCGCTGCTGGCGCTGGCCACGCACGATCACAAGCGCGGCCCCGATGCGCGCATGCGTCTGGCGGTGCTTTCCGCCTGGCCGCAGGCGTGGAAGCAGGCGCTGGCGCAATGGCAGGACCACTGTCTGCACGCCGGACGCCCGGTGCCGCTGCCCGGTGCGCAGGCGTACCTGCTGTGGCAGACGTTGCTGGCCAGCTGGCCGCTGGACATCGATGACGAAGGCGAAGCCTTCTCTGCGCGCGTGGCGCAGTGGCTGCGCAAAGCCCTTCGCGAAGGCAAACAGATCAGCCATTGGAGTGATCCTGACACCGCGCTGGAGGACGCTGCCTGCGCCTGGGTGGAATGGCTGTGCTGCGACCCCTCATCGCGTGCGTTGCGCGAGCAGATGCGCGACTTCCTCTCCGCAGTGGCGGCCGCCGGCGCACGACTGAGCCTGGCCCAGCTGGCATTGCAGCTGACCTGTCCCGGCGTTCCCGACATCTACCAGGGTTCGGAAGGCTGGGACACCAGTCTGGTGGACCCCGACAACCGCCGCCCGGTCGACTTTGACGTACGCCGCGCGTGGCTGGACGACACGCGCCCGTGGCATGCACTGCTCAACGACTGGCGCAGCGGTGCGCCCAAGGCCCGGTTGCTGCGCACGCTGCTGCAGCTGCGCCAGGCGCGACCCGAATTGTTCGCGCAGGGCACGCTGCAGCCCCTGCAGGTGACGGGTGCCACCGATGCCCTGCTGTTCGTCAGGCGCTGGCAGCAGCAGGTATTGCTGGTCGGCGTACTCACGCGGCCGGGTGAACCGGAGCAGACCCGCGAAAGCCTGGTCGCCCACGCCCCACTCGAAGGTCACCTGCTGCAGGGCCTTCCGCCCGGCCGCTACCGCAATGTGCTGGACGGCCGCGCGTGGACGCATACAGATGAGCAGATCGCGCTGGCGGACCTGTTCGCAGGTTCCCCGGTCGCCCTGTGGGAAACCGTAGAGCCGGGCTTGCCCGGCTAGCAAGATCGCAAGTTGCAGGAAACCGTAGAGCCGGGCTTGCCCGGCTAGCAAGATTGCACGATTAACGAAATGGAGCACCACGATGGACGATGAAGAACGCCGCCAGCGCACAGAACAGCTCGCACACCAGATCTGGGAAGCCGAAGGCCGCCCGGAAGGCCAACAGGAGCGGCATTGGCACATGGCCGAACGTCTGGTAGCCGCGGAACTGGCAGTCCGTCAGCTCGAGCGCAACGCAGAGGAGGGCACACATGGCGCGTCGTGAGCCGGTACAAAGCTCGCGGGTGCGCGAAGGCCGACCCTATCCGCTGGGCGCGACCTGGGACGGCCTGGGCGTCAACTTCGCCCTGTACTCCCGGCACGCGACCAAGGTAGAGCTGTGTCTGTTCGACGCGCGTGGGCGCGAGCAGGAGCGCATCACCCTGCCGGAGTACACCGATGAGATCTGGCACGGCTACCTGCCGGATGCGCGGCCCGGGCAGCGCTACGGTTACCGCGTGCACGGCCCGTACGCACCCGACGCGGGCCACCGCTTCAATCCCAACAAGCTGCTGCTGGATCCCTATGCCAAGCAGATCGTCGGTGAGCTGAAATGGGCGCCGCATCTGTTCGGCTACACGCTGGGGCACCGCGATGCCGACCTCAGCTTCGACCGGCGCGACAGTGCCAATTACATGCCCAAGTGCGCGGTAATCGACCCGGCCTTCAGCTGGGGCAACGAGCGTGCGCCCGCTACGCCGTGGGAGCGCACCGTTATCTACGAGGGGCATGTGCGTGGCTTGACCATGCGCCACCCGCAGATTGCCGAAGCCGATCGCGGCACCTTCTCGGCCTTGCGCAATGATGCGCTGGTGGATCACCTGAACTACCTGGGCGTGACTGCCATCGAGCTGCTGCCAGTGCATGCCTTCATTGATGACCAGCACCTGCTCCAGCAAGGGCTGCGCAACTATTGGGGTTACAACTCCATCGGTTTCTTCGCGCCACACCCGCGCTATCTGTCACTGGGAACGGTGGCCGAGTTCAAGCAGATGGTGGCGCGGCTGCACCACGCCGGGCTGGAGGTGATTCTGGACGTGGTCTACAACCACACCGCCGAAGGAAACGAGCTCGGACCCACGTTGTCGTTCAAGGGCATCGACAACGCCAGTTACTACCGGCTGGCGGACGACCGTCGCTATTACATCAACGACACCGGTACCGGAAACACCTTCGATCTGACCAATGCCGGCGCGCTGCGCATGGTGATGGATTCGCTGCGCTATTGGGTGACGGAGATGCGGGTAGATGGGTTCCGCTTTGATCTGGCCACCATTCTCGGGCGTGAGCGCCATGGCTTCGATGCGTCGGGGAGCTTCCTCGATGCGGTACGCCAGGATCCGATTCTGGGGCAGGTCAAGCTGATCGCGGAGCCCTGGGACATTGGCCCGGGGGGCTACCAGCTGGGTAACTTCGCGCCGGGCTGGGCGGAATGGAATGACAAGTTCCGTGACACCGTGCGCGGCCTGTGGCGTGGCGATGCGGGGCAGCTGGCCGACTTCGCGACGCGCTTCAACGGCTCCTCCGACCTGTTCGACCGGCAGGGGCGGCGGCCGTCCTCCAGCGTCAACTTCATCACCGCGCACGATGGCTTCACGCTGCATGACCTGGTGAGCTACGCGCACAAGCACAACGAGGCCAATGGCGAGGACAATCGCGATGGCCACGAGCACAACCTGTCCAGCAACCATGGCGTGGAGGGCGATACGCAGGAGCCGGGCATACTGGCGCTGCGCGGACAGCAGATGCGCAACCTGCTGGCCACGCTGCTGTTGTCGCAGGGCACGCCGATGCTGCTGGCCGGTGATGAGTTCGCACACAGCCAGCAGGGCAACAACAACGCCTACTGCCAGGACAATGAACTGAGCTGGATCGACTGGGACAAGGCCGCCCAGCCCGCCGCGCAGGCGCAGGCCGCGTTCGTGCGCCGGGTGCTGGCATTGCGGCGTCGTTACGCGCTGCTGCGTCGCAATCGTTTTCTGCGGGGCGAGGTGGATGTTGAGCTTGGGGTCAGCGACATCCGCTGGTGCCGCCCGGATGGCCAACCGATGCAGGAGGCGGATTGGCATGATGCCGAGCGCCGTGCGCTGGGGATCGTGCTGGATGGGCGCAGCCCTGACAGCGGACTGCGGGAACCCGGTCGGCATGTCAGCCTGGCACTGCTGCTCAATGCCGGTACCGAGCCCGTGCGGTTCGCGGTGGGGGATGAAGCGCTGAGCTTCCGCAAGGTGCTGCTGCAGACGCCGGAGGCACCGCTGGAAAGCGACGAGCAGGGAGGGTGGGTGTTGCCGGCGCACAGTCTGTGCCTGTTGGCGGCGTGATGATTCTGCCGGATGGGACGGGGGCCTTGGTAGAGGCGGTCGCAAGACGCCTGCCGATAACGGTGATCGATGCTTTAACGCATGGACTTCACCCGGGCCAACACCTCCGTTCCCGGTTCATGCCCCACCGGGCGTTGAACCGTTATCGGCGGTCGACTGTCGTGCGACCCTACCAATGCACATCACCCGTTCCCACGTTCGGATGGTGGCGTTGGTAGAGGCGGTCGCAAGACGCCTGCCGATAACGGTGATCGGCGCTTTAGCGAATGGACCCCACTGGGCCAACGCCTCCGTTCCCGGTTCATGCCCCACCGGGCGTTGAGCCGTTATCGGCGGTCGACTGTCGTGCGACCCTACCAATGCACATCACCCGTTCCCACGTTCGGATGGTGGCCTTGGTAGAGGCGGTCGCAAGACGCCTGCCGATAACGGCGATCGGTGCTTTAACGTATGGACCCCACCGGGCCAACGCCTCCGTTCCCCGTTCATGCCCCTCCGGCGATACATCGTCATCGGCAGTTGAGGTTTGTAGCGCTTACTTTGCGCCCAAGAGACTCAGGAGTGAGATACGCCCTGCCAACGTATCTCACTTGCAAGGCGTCGGCGTCCAGATCACCGGTGTGATCCTTTACCGAAGATGTTTCAATTCCCGGTAACCTCGATCTCGCTGTAAGCGTTGCCCGGCGCTTGGGTGCTGAGTCTGCAGATCGGGGAATCCTGGGAGCGGAGATGGAGATATGGTCAGATTGCTTATTCTCATTGTTTCTTTGCTGGGTCTGCTGGCGCTACCTGGAATTGCATCTGGCGACGAAAGCCAAGCACTGAGGGGCACCTATTCAAACCTGTGCATACACCCCGATACGGGAGACCTGCTGGGAATTGAACTGTCCTTCGTCAGTGAGGCGGAAGGCGGCTATGTACTCGTGCAGAGATACGAGGGAGGGCCCATTGTTCCAGAGCTCATGAAAATCAAGAGCCGAGGCGACCGTATCGTGCTTGCAGTCGGAGATTCGGACTCCATTGCACTGCAGAGGACAGGGGGCGGTGTTCGCGCGACCTATCTTGATGGTCAGCAAAGTCGCCTGGGCACAGCAGTTGAAAATCTGATCTCATCATTACCCGTTTGGCAAGGAAAGAAACCTGCCTTATGCAGGTAAAGGCACATGACGCCGCTTGACGACTCCGATCCCCTGAAGTGCCTTGGTGATAGGCCGATGCCATGAAAATCAAGTATCGATTCACCTTTAGCTGGAGCGAAGCTCGCGTCTCCCAACTTGAATCCATCGGTCTTGAAGTTGACTCAACGCCCAACCCGGGTGGGCCGCTTGGTGGCATTGGAATCAGTCACGTGGTGGAGGGAGCTTCAGGATGGACTGAAGCGTGTAATCTGATTCGTGCTTGGGATGGCAGGACGACGGTCACGACCCAGTTCACCGCCGCGGAGGTGGATGGGGCTGCTCATTGCGCTCTTCAACTTGTGCATGCCAGCGGGTATCCACAGCCGGAGGACGATTTCGCATACCTCGAGCAGACTTACGATGTGAGTAAGCGCTGCTCCACGTGTGGCGAAGGCGCAGTGCAAGTGGCCCCCTTCCGGGTCAAGCGCACCTTGAAGTGGGGTCGAAATGCGTTCTTGAAGCTCAACTGGGTAGAGGAAGCATGCTTCATGCAGCGACCGGTTTGGGAAGAGCATCTTTCCCGATTTGGAATCGGGGCTCTTCCTGTCGAGGACACCAAGGGGAAAGAGCTGGATGACATCATTCAGCTTGATCTCGGTCCTGCTGTCCCGCTCGCGATGGGCGAGGGTCATGGCATTCGCTGCGACGTATGTGGGAGAGAACGCTTTCCCTGGCATGATCGCGGCTTTTTCCCGGCTCCGATCTCTCCGCCTGATCTGCCCTTGTTCCGTAGTGTCCAGCGCTTCGGGGTGGAGAATGCGTGTGCAAACGCAATGATCGTGAGCGCCGAAGTTGTAAAAGTGATCAAGAGCGCCGGCCTGCGCGGTGCTGAGTTGTGGCCCTGCATGCCGCCTGGATAGTGGTTGGTGAAGTAACCTGTGGACTGCGGTGGGCCAACGCCTTCGATTCGGGTTCATACCCTACCGGGTGATGCGACGCTATCGGCAGTCGACTGTCGTGCGACTCTACCGCTGCGCATCAACCGTTCCCACGTTCAAATGGTGTCTTTGGTAGAGGCGGTCGCAAGACGCCTGCCGATAACGGTGATCGGTGCTTTGACGCATGGACCCCACCGGGCCAGCGCCTCCGTTCGGTGTTCATGCCCCAACGAACGATGCACCGTTATGGGCAGTCGACTGTCGTGCGACCCTACCAGCGCGTACCGCGCGCCGGGGTGGGGCGGCGGGTGGGGCGGAAGATCTGGGACTTTGATAGGATCCGATAATGAAGATCAAGTATCGTTTCGTCTTTGAATGGACTGAAGCTCGAAACGCGAGACTTGTATCCCTTGGGCTGAAGGTGGAGCCTGCTGCCCCCACAGTTGGTGAGCTTGCGGTGTGTCATGTCGTTGAGGGCGCTCCAGAATGGACTGAGGTTTGCGACCTGATTCGTATATGGGACGCCCTGGTGTCGGTCACGACTGAGTTCACCGCCGCTGAGGTTGATGGTGCTGCTCATTGCGCCCTTCAACTTATGCATGCCAGCGGGTATCCACAGCCGGAGGACGATTTCGCATATCTCGAGCAGACTTACGATATGAGTAAGTGCTGCTCCACGTGTGGCGAAGGCGCAGTGCAAGTGGCCCCCTTCAGAGTCAAGCGCACGTTGAAGTGGGGTCGAAATGTGTTCTTGAAGCTCAACTGGGTAGAGGAAGCCTGCTTCATGCAGCGGTCGGTGTGGGAAGAGCATCTTTCCCGATTTGGCATTGGTGTTCTCCCTGTCGAAGACACCAAGGGGAATCAGTTGGATGACATCGTTCAGCTTGATCTAGGTCCTGCTGTCCCTCTATCGATGGGCGAGGGTCACGGCATTCGCTGCGACGTATGTGGGAGAGAGCGCTTTCCCTGGCACGATCGCGGATTTTTCCCCGCTCCGATCTCTCCGCCTGATCTGCCCTTGTTCCGTAGTGTCCAGCGCTTCGGGGTGGAGAATGCGTGTGCAAACGCAATGATCGTGAGCGCCGAAGTTGTAAAAGTGATCAAGAGCGCCGGCCTGCGCGGTGCTGAGTTGTGGCCCTGCATGCCGCCTGGATAGTGGTTGGTGGGAATACGGGCTGTAGCCTGTGGACTGCGCTGGGCCTGCGCCTTCGATCCGGGTTCATGCCCTACCGGGCGTTGTGCCGCTATCGACAGTCGACTGGCGTGCGACTCTACCGGAGCACTTAGCCTGTTCCCACGTTCGGATGGCGGCTTCGGTAGAGGCGGTCGCAAGACGCCTGCCGATAACGGTGATCAGTGCTTTGACGCATGGGCTCCACCGGGCGAACGCCTCCGTTCCACGTTCATGCCCCAAAGAACGATGCACTGCTATCGGCGGTCGACTGTCGTGCGACCCTACCCGTGCTTTCTGCGGAGAATGGGGCAGCAGCGACATGCGTCGTTCCCCTGGGCGCTACCTGATCGATATTCGGACTGTGGCTCGTTTACGACATCGCGCTGTCGCAACCTCTCGAATTCCCCGGAAAAACGAGACTTCCGTCTCACGATTTCGCGCCGATTACGACGTACGTAGGAGCATGTTCAATTTTGTGCGATGCGGCGCGAAAAATAATGGTTTGCTTCGCTGCACACCTGGTCCAAGGTTGGCGCAGGAGTTCGAACCTCCTAGCAAGAGCGGTAATAATTGATGTCCCTGCGTCGGGAGGGTGGTTAATACAACACCCTCAAACTGGGGGAAATAAACCGCACCGTCTGCTCTTGCACGGGTTCGAACCTCCCGACTTACCCCCTCGCCACCCCGGCGAGGGGCGCTTCTTACAGGGAGACTGTCATGCAGAAACACTGGGCCGACGCGCCCGAACCGGATGTCAACGACCCCGAGTCATTCGACGGCTCGCTGATGCGCTTCAGCGTGGCCGCACCGATCAACGTGTCCTGCCAGGGCGGCCCGCAGGACGAGCCGCCGTCGATGGTGGTGCTGTACGGCTACTGGTTGAACGAGATGGGCTGGCGCGGCGGCGGCACGCTGATGGTGGAATCCGATGCCGGGAAGATGACGCTGACACTGGTTTCGCCGGCCGAGCATGTGCTGGCGGTGGACCAGAGCAATGTGAAGCGACGGGTGTTCTTCATCGACATCCACGCCGACCACATTCGTTGAAAAGGAGGTTGCGATGGAACTGGATATCGACCTGCGGTTGTTCGAGGATTTTCAGTGCGCCGCGTGGGATGAGCGCGAGGACGCGATGTGTGTGCTGGAGGAGCTGTTGGAGGCGTACGTGAGGATGCAGTGCTACGCCACCGAGAATGGGTATCTGAGGCGCATTGGCGTGGCGCATTGTGCAGCCGCGACCGTGGTGCGGCGGGATACGGTGCAGGCGGTGCGATTGGCGTTGGAAACCGGGGTGCGCCGGTGATGCGCCGGCCGAGGGGGTTACGCGGCGGAGTGCGCGCGTTAACGCGATGATGAGATACGGGTGACGCGGCGAAGGTGCCGAACGTCGCGTATGTGGCGATTTTGGTGGGAGTGCATTGGTAGGGTCGCACGACAGTCGACCGCCGATAGCGGTTCAACGCCCGGTGGGGCATGAACATTGAACGGAGATATTAGCCCGGTGGAGTCCATGCGTTAAAGCACCGATCACCGTTATCGGCAGGCGTCTTGCGACCGCCTCTACCAAAGCCGGAGCCAGAGCCAGAGCCAAGGCCAGAGCCAAAGCCAGAGCCAGAGCCAAAGCCAGAGCCAAAACCAGAGCAGGTTGAGAGCGGCGATGTGTAGTGACGCGCCATGCGCGTCACCGCATCAAACAGTTCACCGCTGCGCCTGCGGCACCCGCCTCAACTTGCTGGTGTCATACCCCAGCGCCTTGATCCGCGCCACGGCGGCCTGATAATCCGCCTCCGACACCTGCGGCGTGCGCGCCATGTACCACACATGGTCGCGCTTGCTGCGGGCGACAATGGTCTGCGTATACCCGGGATCCACCCACGAAATGATGTACTCGGCCTGGATCGGCCACACGAACTGCATGCCCCATACCGCACCATTACCTTCCTTCTCCACCCGCCCGATCGGATTCATGGTCCGCTTCGGGGCCTGGGAACTGCCCTTGCGGTAGGTAAAGGTGGTCTGGATTCGCCCATCCGAACGCAGTGCATAGCTCTCCACCGCATCAAACGCCTCGCGCTCAGGCCGCGTGGGAATATGCGCGATCACGTACCAGTCGCCCATGAAGCGCGGCACATCCACCGAATCCATGCGGGGCAAGGGCGGCAGGTCGCGGGCACTGCAGGCACTGCCAAGCAGTGCGACGGTGAGCAGAGGAATCAGCGTGAACAGACGCATGGCAGCCTCCTTCAGCGTGGGCGGAACAGGTAATGCGCCACCAGCCATTGCTGGCCGTTGTCATAGCCGAACAGCTCGGCGCAGGCCATCCAGAACATGCGCCAGCGCTGCCACCACAGTACCGCCGCGTCACCGTAGGTCTGTGTGAGGATCGGCATGACCGCTGCCCGGGCCGCATCCTGGTTGGCCAGCCAGTGGTTGGCGGTCTTTTCGTAATGGGTGCCGTCAATCAGCCAGCGGTGCTGCAACTGCAGATCGTTCTGGAAATGCAGCAGGGTGTCGGCCGCCGGCATCAGGCCGCCGGTGAAGAAGTGCCTTCCCATCCAGTCGTCCTCGCCCTGGGTCTCGAACGGGTACATCAGCGTACGGTGGGCGAAGATGTGTACGAACAAGGCACCCTCCGGCCGCAGCCAACCGGCGATGCGCCCCAGCAGGGTTTCGTAATTGCGCATGTGCTCGAACATCTCCACTGACACGCAGCGGTCAAACGAGGCCGCCGGCAGCACGAGCTGGTTCACGTCGCGGGTCATCACCTGCACGTTGTGCAAGCCCCGCAGCATGCACTGCTCCATGATGTGGCTGCGCTGGCTGCGGGAATTGGATACGGCGGTGATGCGCATGTTGGGGAAACGCTCGGCCATCCACAGGGTCAGCGAGCCCCAGCCACAGCCCAGCTCGAGCACGTCCTGGCCATCGGCCAGCCCGGCGCGCGCACCGTACAGGCTGAGCATGGCTTCTTCGGCCTCGGCCAGGGTCTCCTTGCCGGTGGGGTAGAAGCAGCTGCTGTACTTCAGGCGCGGCCCAAGACAGGCCTTGAAGAAGTCGGCCGGCACTTCATAGTGCTGGCGGTTGGCTTCATCGGTGTGCAGGGCCAGCGGGCTGCCCGAGAGTTCGGCCAGCATGCGCGCGAAACGCTGCTGCTGGGCATGCGCGCCACCGGCCAGTTCATCCTGCAGGCGCTGGCCGCACATCCGGCGGATGCCCCAGCGCAGGGCACGGTCGGGCACCCAGCCACGTTCGGCCCAGCCGGTGAGACCCAGTTCGGCCGTGGCCGGCGGCTGCACAGGGGAGATGGTGCTCATGACGTGCCCTCAGCGGTGCGACGGGGAAACCAGGGAAAGAACATCGGGGTGGTCTGCTGGTAGCGGCGGTAGTCTTCGCCGCGGCTGCGCAGCGCTTGTTTCTCGGTGAAGGGCACGCCGCTGAGGTAGCGCAGGAACACGTACATCACCACCGGCCCGCTCCAGGCCAGCCACCACAGCGGCGAGCCCACGGCCAGCAGCACGTAGGTGAACCAGTGCAGCCACTCAAAGAAGTAGTTGGGGTGCCGCGAATAGCGCCACAGCCCGTCGCGGCAGGTGCGACCCTTGTTGGCCGGATCTGCACGGAAGCGCGCCAGCTGCCGATCCGCCAGTGCCTCGCCGCCCACGCTGAGCAGCCACACCGCAATCGCCGCAGCGATCCAGCCGCTAAAACCTTCGCGCGGATTGGCGGCCACGGCGGCGAAGGGCAGGGCGAACAGCACCACCAGCAGCGCCTGCGCCAGGAAGAACCCGTAGATCTTCCCCTGGTGCCCGCCCCAATGCTTACGCAGGTACTGATAGCGGCCGTCCTCGGCCTCGTGGCGCACGCGCTGCCACAGGTGCAACGCGAGCCGGCTTCCCCAAAGCCCGCCCAGCACCGCAAGCGCGATGCGCGGCGCGTGCGCCCCTTCACCCAGCCAGGCCAGCAGCAGCGCGCCAGCAGCAACGCCCTTGGCCCACAACACGTCGACCACGCCGATGTTGGTATGCCGGCGCTGCCAGGCCCAGCCCCAGCTCATGATGATCACCGCGTACAGCAGCACCCACCACAGTGGTTTCATGACGGCACCCCTTCCAGCGGCGGGCGATAGTCCGGCCGTGCCAGCAGCAGGTGCGACACCCCGATCGAGCGCTCCAGGAAACCGCCTTCGCAATAGGCCAGATAGAACTCCCACAGGCGGACGAAGCGTTCGTCGAAGCCCTGCGCGCGCACCAGCAGCCGCTGGCCCATGAAGCGCTTGCGCCAGGCGCGCAGGGTGAGCGCGTAGGAGTGGCCGAAGTCGAACTGCTGGATCATCTGCAGGTCGCTGGCGGCGGTCTTGGCCTGGGCGATGGCGCTGAGCGAGGGAATGAAGCTGCCCGGGAACACGAAGCGCTTGATGTAGTCCACGCTGTGCAGCGCCTGCTCGTAGCGGTGGTCTTCAATGGTGATGGCCTGCAGCAGGGCCAGGCCGGTGGGCTTGAGCAGCCGTTGCAGGGTGGCAAAGTAGACCTCCAGGTACTGCGCACCGATGGCCTCGATCATTTCGATGGAGACCAGCTTGTCGTACTGGCCTTCCAGATCGCGGTAGTCGCGCATCAGCACGGTGACCTGATCCTGCAGGCCGGCCGCCTTGACCCGCTGACGCGCGAGTGCGTACTGCTCGGCGGAGATCGTCGTGGTGGTGACATGGCACCCATAGTGCGTGGCGGCATGCACGGCGAAGCCGCCCCAGCCGGTGCCGATCTCCACCACGCGGTCGCCCGGCTGCAGTCGCAGTTGCTGGCAGATGCGGTCCAGCTTGCGGGTGGAGGCGACTTCAAGTGTTTCGTCCTCGGCCGCGAACAGTGCCGAGGAGTACATCAGGTCGGGGGAGAGGAACAGCGAAAAGAAGTCATTGCCGAGGTCGTAGTGCGCTGCGATATTCCGGCGGCTGCCGGCGCGGGTATTGCGGCGCAGCTGGTTCCACAGGTTGAGCAGGGCACCGCCAAGGCGCGCGGGTCCACGTTCCATGCCATCCAGCAGATGGCGGTTGCGCACCAGCAGGCGGACCAGCCCGACCAGGTCGTCGCATCCCCAGTCACCGTCGATATAGGACTGGCCTGCGCCGACGCTGCCTTGGGCGGCCACTTTGCGATAGAAGGCGGGATCGCTGATAGAAACCGTGACAGCGGGGCCGTCACTGGCGGTCAAATTGCCAAGCGTTATCTCACCGCGTGCATCGCGCACCCTCAGGCTCCCGTGTCGCAGCGGCGCAAGCTGCGCCAGCAGTCGTCCGCGCAGGAAACCTTCCAGTGCGGACAGACGCGGGGCAGTGATCTCGGGTGACACATGGTTCATGAGCGTTTTCCAGAAAGCGCGGGATGGTCGTACACGGGGTTGCGCTTCAGCCACAGGCGCAGTGCCTGCCAGTGGATGGCGGCCACCACCTGCAGGGTCATCAACGGGTAGCGCAGCAGCACCTTGGCCAGCCCCGGGCCGTCCAGCGGACGACGCTGCAGCTGCTGGATGGCATCGAACTGCCGCTCGCCGTCGCGCCAGACCTGCATGTGCACGTTGAGGTCCTCGCCGGGCGCGGTGAAGCGCCAGTCGTAGCGGCAGTCCATCTGCATGAACGGCGACACGTGAAAGGCCTTGTCGAACTGCCAGCGTAGCGCGCGGCCACGCTGCTCGGCCTGGGCGACCGGCAGTACGTAGGAATGGCGTTCCTTCCATGGCGTATTCGTGATCTCGGCGACCACGCAGTCCAGCTGTTCGCCATCGGGCTGATAGCAGTAGTAATAGCTGACCGGATTGAACACATGACCGCCGTAGCGCAGGTGGGCGAGCAGGCGCACCGGCCCGGCCGGGCGGTAGCCCAGCACGGCCGCAGCGCGGTCGCGCACGGCCTCGGCCAACGGTTGCTGGGGATCGCCCAGAAAGTCGGTGCGCTTGAACTGCGCGAGGTTCGGCCGGTTCACCGACCACAACCAGCGGCGCCTGAACAGCGTGGGCAGCTCATCCAGGTCGATCAGCAGCTGGGCGATCGGATAGGTGAACGCATGCGCGTGCGGCCGGTGCCGGCGATGGATGACCTGCCCGACATACAGCGCGCTGGCGGTCATGCGATGGCCACCTCCCACGGCACCTCTTCCTGGCCAGCGGTGGCGGCGCGCAGGGCATCGACCGCGCGTCGTGCGCTGCGGATGCCATCTTCATGGAAGCCCCAGCCCCAGTATGCGCCGGCATACCAGGTGTTGCGCCGGCCCTGTACCTCGGCCCAGCGCTCCTGTGCACGCACGGCCGCGTGGTCGTGGACCGGGTGGGCATAGTAGCAGCGCTTCAGTATCTTCGAAGGGTCGATGTCGGCGGTGCGGTTGAGGGTGACGATGAGTGGGGTGTCACCGGGCAGGCCCTGCAGGGCATTCATGTAATAGCTGACCGTGCAGGGGGCGCGGGTGTCGTTGGGGATGTGCGCGTTCCACGCTGCCCAAGCCTTGCGATTGCGGGGCAGCAGACTGGCGTCGGTGTGCAGCACGGCCTGGTTGGCCTGGTACTGGATCGCGCCCAGTACCTCGTGTTCGACCGGATCGGGATCTTTCAGGATCGCCAGCGCTTCGTCGCTATGGCAGGCGAACACCACATGGTCGAAGCCCTCCACCGTGGTGAGGGTGTAGACCAGCGCGCCCCATTGTGTGCGCTCCACCCGGTATACCGGACAACCGATGCGTTCACGAACGTGCCAGCGCTTGCGCAGCGCATCGATGTAGCGTGCCGAACCGCCGCTGACCACGCGCCAGGTGGGGCGCTCGGTCATCTGCAGCATCTGGTGGTTGGCCATGAACTGCACCAGGTAACGCGCCGGGAAATCCAGAATCTGCGCGCTCGGCGAAGACCACAATGCCGACGCCATCGGCAGCAGATGCTCCTGCACGAAGGCGGGTCCATAGCCGTGCCGGCGCAGGTACTGGCCTAACGTGGGGCCTTCGGGTTCGTCCAGCAGCGCGGGTGATTCGCGGTAGAACCGCCGCAGGTCGCGCAGCATGCTCCAGAAGCGCGGCGAGACCAGATTGCGGCGCTGGCAGAACAGCCCGTCCAGCGAGGTGGCGTTGTACTCCACGCCACTGCGCTCGCTGTGCACCGAGAAGCTCATGGTGGTGGGTTGCGAGGCGACCCCCAGCTCGTCGAACAGCGCGCTGAGCAGCGGGTAGTGCTGTGGGTTGAACACGATGAAACCGGTGTCCACGGCCATCTGCTGGCCCGCGACTTTCACGTCGTGCGTATGGGTATGCCCCCCGAGATAATCCTCACCTTCGAACAGGGTGACTTCGTGTTCGCCATCCAGCCAATAAGCGGTGGCCAACCCTGCAATGCCCGAACCAATGACCGCGATGCGCATGATCAGTACCTCGCCTTGGTCAATACCCATTCCGGGATCGGCTTCAGACCACTGACCAGGCCCAGTGCCGCCATGCCGCGCAGCCCGTACCAGGTGATGTCGACTTCCCACCAGCGGAAGCCCTGCCGAACCGTTCCCGGAAAGAAGTGGTGGTTGTTGTGCCAGCCCTCGCCAAAGGTGAGCAGGGCCAGCCAGAGGTTGTTGCGGCTGTCGTCCTGGGTGGGAAAACGGCGCCGGCCAAAACGGTGTGCCAGCGAATTGATGGTGACCGTTGCGTGGAACAGTACAACGGTGGAGATGAAGAAGCCCCACACAAGCAACTGTGCGCCACTGGTATGCAGCGACGGCGCGAAGTGCGCCAATGCTTCACCCGATGCATACAGCGCCACCGCCAGCAGAACAGGGACAACGGTATCGAACCGGTCCAACCAGCGCAGCTCCGGAAAGCGGGCCAGGTCGGGAATGCGGCTGAAATCCGTGACAAAGGCTTCACGGGTGAGGAACCAGCCCATGTGGCTGCGCCAGAAACCACCGTGGTTGGGTGAATGCGGGTCCTGCGGCTGATCGGCGTGGCGATGATGGTGGCGATGGTGTGCCGCCCACCACAGTGGACCGCGCTGCACGCTGGCTGCGCCGATCACAGCAAACGCAAACTGCACGAGGCGTGAGGTAGTGAAAGTTTTATGAGAGAAATAGCGATGATAGAAGCCGGTGATGGCGAACATGCGTACCGCATACAGCGCTACCGCGACGCCTACGGCTGTCCACGAGATTCCCACCCAGATCACCGCCAGACAGCCCAGATGCAGCAGCACGAAGGGCAGGGCACGCAGCCAGTCCACACGCCGTGCAGACGCGGCATCCACGCAGGGTTCACTTGCCGAGGTATCAAACCAGCGGCGCACCGTCTGGTGCAGGCGTGAACGACGAGCCGGGGGTGCCGCAGCGGCCATGAAAGCGCTTCCTGTGGGGTGCGTAACTGTTCTACGCAGGGCGGTGGCGTTTGGATGCATGCGACTTTGGTCTGCATCCAATTGCATCCACTGTGCGTAGGAAGGTCATGCCCAGCCACTTGACCGCCCCCACCGCCGATGTACTCTGAGCGCAACAACGCTACGACCTGCTTCGAGACCGCCCGCATGGCGTCAGCTTCACCGCAGCCGACGAGCGACCCCATCAACTGGGCCGGCGACATGGCCGGCGTGGCGCAGTTCCGCGACCGCGAGTGTTTCATGCGTATCTACGACCATTTCATGCCGCGCCTGTGTGTGTATCTGCGCGGCCTGGGTGCACCCGACGGCATCGGCGAGGAACTGGCGCAGGAAAGCCTGTTGCGCTTGTGGCTGCATGCCGACCACTTCAACCCGGCGCAGAGTGCGCTGAGCACGTGGCTGTTCCGCATCGCACGCAACCTGCATATTGACCGGGTGCGCCACGAGCGTGGCTGGGTGCAGGCGCAGGTGGTGGTGGAACAGTCCGCCGAGCAGGACGTGCCGGAGCGCACCAGCGCCGAGCAGTTCGCCGATGACGCCCGCCTGCGCCAGCGCATCCAGGAGCTGCCGGCGGTGCAGGCACGGCTGGTGCGCATGTCGTATTTCGAAGCAAAGAGCCACGGCGAAATTTCGCAGGCGCTGGGCATGCCATTGGGCACGGTGAAGTCACACCTGCGGCGCGCGTTCCTGCAGTTGCAATCGAAAGTGGGGGCTGGCTGATGCGCCCGCACCATCATCTGGATGAAGCGACCCTGATGAGCCTGGCGGCCGGTGCGTTGTCGGCCCCGTTGGCCGTGGTCGCCAGTGCGCATCTGGAACGCTGCGTGGAGTGCCGCCAGCGGCTGCGCGCGGCCGAGGCGATTGGCGCTGCGTTGCTGGAGCAGACCCAGCCAGAAGGTGCTTCAGCACAGCGCGACGCGCTGCGCGATGTGATGCTGGCGCGACTGGAGAGTGAATCCCCTGTGGAGGCAGGCAAGGTCACCGCGTTGCATGCAGCCCCTGCACCGTTGCTCGACGGCAGTGACCCTGATCGTCTTCCAGCCGCGCTGCAGCCGTACTTTGGAGAGCGGTTGAGCACGGTGCGTTGGAAGTGGATCGGTCCGGGCATGTATTGCACACGCGGCCGCGACATGCCTTCGTTGATCATGCTGAAAATCGCACCGGGCAAGAGCCTGCCGCTGCACAGCCATGGAGGCAGCGAGCTCACCCAGGTGCTGCAGGGGTCGTACAACGATGCGCTGGGCTTGTTTGCGGCCGGTGACGTGGCCGACCTTGACGAGGATGTCGAGCATCAGCCGGTGACCGCACCGGGCGTTCCGTGTATCTGTGTTTCCGCATTGGATGCGCCGTTGGTGTTCAGCGGTTGGCTCGCGCGCAAGCTGCAGCGATTCGTACAGTTGTAAGGCGGGGGAGACGCCGGAGGAGAGGCGGCACCGGCAGGCAATCAGGTGCCGGTGCCGCCCATTCTTTCTGATGGTTTACGTTTGACGGAGGGGTTCCGTTTGACACGCATGGCGTGTCACTACAGGTTGGGTTCGTTGCGATTGATAGTGAGTTTCGGTTCCGCGTAGTGACGCGCCATGCGCGTCAATGCATCACGCGTTCAACGCCGCCCGCACACGCGTCGCCAGTTCCGAAACCGTAAACGGCTTCCCGATCAGGTGCACGTTCTCATCCAGGACGCCCTCATCCACCAGCGCATTGCGGCTGTTGCCGGTGGTGAACAACACCTTCAACCCCGGCCGGCGCGCCAGCGCCTGATCCGCCAGCTGCCGCCCGTTGACCTCCGGCATCACCACGTCGGTGAACAACAGGTCGATGCCGGGATGATGATCCATCAGTTCCAGCGCCGCCGCCGCTCCGTCGGCCGCCAGCACCTGGTAGCCCAGCTCGGTCAACGCTTCCACTGAGAACTGACGCACCAGCGGCTCATCGTCGACCACAAGAATCAGTTCCTTTCCACCGCCGGGCAACGGGGCGGTCCGCGGTTCAACCGCAGCCACCGGCTCGCGCTCGGCTTGCAGCCTGGGCAGGTAGACCTTCACCGTGGTGCCTACGCCCACGTCCGAACACAGTTTCACCTGGCCCGCGCTCTGCTGCACGAAGCCATATACCTGCGACAGCCCCAACCCCGTGCCCTGGCCAACATCCTTGGTGGTGTAGAACGGATCGAATGCCTTGGCCAACACCTCAGGCGGCATGCCGCTGCCGGTGTCGGACACGGCGATCAGCACATACTCGCCCGGGGCCACGCCGGGATGGGCTTCATCAAAGCTGGACGCAATGGCACAGTTCGAGGTTTCCACCTTCAGCCGCCCGCCACCGGGCATGGCGTCGCGTGCATTTACTGCCAGGTTTAGAATCACGTTCTCCAGCTGGTTGGGGTCGGCATGGGTCCACCACAATCCGCCGGCCAGCACGGTCTCCAGCTGCACGCTGCTGCCGAGCGAGCGCACCAGCAGGTCGCTCATGCCGGCCACCAGCTTGTTGGCGTCCACCGCGGTGGGCTGCAGTGGCTGCTGCCGTGAGAACGCCAGCAGGCGCTGGGTCAGCTGGGCCGCGCGCGTGGCGCTGTCCATCGCCATCTCGATGTAACGGGCGGCGCGCGGGTCACTGCCGGCCAAGCGGGCTTCCAGCAGGTCAAGTGGGCCGATGACGGTGGCCAGCATGTTGTTGAAGTCGTGCGCGATGCCGCCGGTGAGGTGGCCTACGGCTTCCATCTTCTGGCTCTGGCGCAGGGCTTCTTCCACCCGCAGCCGTTCGGCCACTTCCTCGCGGACGCGGCTTTCCAGCTGTTCGTTCAATTCCTTCAGGCGTGCCTCGGCGGCGTAGCGCTCGGACAGATCGAGCATCGCACCGATCATCCGCACCGGTTCGCCTTCGGCATTGCGCAGCACCGCGCCGCGGTCGAACACGGTGGCGTAGCTGCCGTCATAGCGACGGAAACGGTACTCGTCGCTCCAGCTGCTGGATTGGCCCTCGATCACCGCATGGATGTCGCGGTCAATACGTCCGCGATCATCCGGGTGGATATGGTCGAGCCACCACGCTGCGGTGGTTTCGCTGGTTTCGTGACCGAACAGGCTGCCCAGTGCTTCGTTCCAGACCACCTGCCCGTCGCTGATGCGCCAGTCCCAGATCGCATCGTTGGTGGCCTGCGCGGCCAGTCGGTAGCGCTCTTCGATTTCACGATGGGCGTCGTGGGCATTCTTGCGATCGGTGATGTCCAGCGAGGTGCCGACCAGCCCGACCACAGCTCCCTCTGCGTCGCGCAGGGGCGATTTGGTGGAGAGCCAGTAGGCGCGGCGGCCGTCAGGGAAGCTGACTTCCTCTTCCACCTGTTCGGACTCGCCACTGGACATGATGCGCTCGTCCGTCGCCATCACGGTGGCGGCCTGCACGGCGTCGTTCAACAGTTCGGCGTCGGTGCGGCCGACGTACTGGTCTGGCGGCAGCCCGATCAGATCGGTGGTGCCGCGGTTGCCGATCAGGATGCGGCCCTGGCGGTCCTTGGCGTAGACCACGCCGGGTGCTGCCTCGACGAAGGAACGTAGCAACTGCTGGGCATCGTCGCGCTCGCGCTCGAAGCGTCGGCGTTCGCTGATGTCAATGATGACGCCGGGGAAGCCGGTCGGGCGTCCGTTGGCGTCCAGGTCGACCCGGCCGATGCCTTCCAGCCAGTGGTATCCGCCGTCTTCGCTGCGGGTGCGGTACTGGTGGGCGAAGCGGCCGCCATGCTGGACGGCGGCGTTGATCGCGGCGGCGAGCCCGGGTCGGTCGTCGGGATGGACGCCGCCCATCACCTCGTCCAAGCGTAGCGTGCTGTGGGCGATGTCCGGGTCCAGCCCGAACGCGCGCGCCAGTGCTTCGTCAATGGTGAGGCGGTCGTTGGCGACGTCCCAGAACCAGGTGCCGACAATGGCACCGGCGGCCAGCGCCATGTTGACGCTTTCGGTGGCGCGTTCGCTGCGGGGGTCGGGCGTTTGGGGCGCGGTCAATGGAGAGCTCGGCATGGGGCAGGCGGTAGGGGCCGCCGGGCGATTGCAGATTATGGATGACACGCATGGCGTGTCACTTGTGTCTCGGACTGGGCCCTGATCAGGCACAA
>NZ_DAMDFR010000032.1:0-48612 GCF_032103445.1 Stenotrophomonas sp. | reverse complement strand
AGCGCCGCGGCCGCACTGGACCTGCGCACCGGCGAGGTCAAGGCCGCCCGTACCGAGCTGACCGCGCTGCTGGCCGATCCCGATCCGCGCGGCTGGCGCTTCGCCTTGGCGGCCCTGGTTGGCGGTGGCCGTGACCCGGCGGTGTCGGCCGACGTCCTTGGGGAGCTGGTCGACGCCAATGCCATTCCCAACCAGCTCGACGCCTGGCAGGAGTTTGGTCGGCTGGCCATGCGCATGGACCAGCCGGTGCTGGCGCGGCGCATGATCGACGAAGTGGTAAAGCGCTTCCCGGGTGAGCCGCGGGTGGCCCTGCTCAATGCCAGCCAGATGTTCCAGTCCGGTCGCCGCGATGAAGCGCTGGCGGCGTTGAAAGCGGTGGAGCCCAAGGCGCGCCAGGATCCCGAACTGCGCAACGCGGTGGCCATCGCCTACGACGCGATGGGCGATGCGCGTGCCGCCGAGCGCCTGCTCGCGGTGGGGCCGCAGGACGTGCAGACCTGGGGCATGCGCGCCTCGCTGCTGGCCAAGGAAAAGGACGACGCGGCGCTGTCGGCGCTGTACGCCGAGCTGTCGCGCCACGCCAACAAGCCGGATCCGGGCCAGCGCCTGCTGCTGGGCAAGATCGCCGAGTACCTCAAGCGCCCGGCCGAGGCGGTGGACTGGTACCACAGCGTGCCCGGGGGTGAAGAGCTGGCCGAAGCGCGCCTGCGCGCGGCCAATGCGCAGTATCTGGTCGGGCGCACCGATCTGGCGTTCGCGGAAGTGCATGCCATCCAGTCCGACGCCACCGTCGACGATGAAGCCCGCCGCGACGCCTATCTGCTGGAAGCCGAGCTGCGCCAGCGTGGCAACGATCTGCCCGGGGAACTCGATGCCCTGGCGCGGGGCCTGGCGGCCTACCCGGATGAGAATGGCCTGCTGTATGCCCGTGCACTGGCCTGGGAGCGCCGCGACGACGCGCCGCGCGCCGAAGCCGACCTGCGCAAGATCCTGGTCACCGAGCCGGAGAACGTGGCCGCGCTCAATGCGCTGGGCTACACCCTGGCCGACCGCACCACCCGCTACCAGGAGGCGCTGGAGCTGATCGATCGTGCGCGCGTGGCCGACCCGGACAATGCCGCCATCATCGACAGCTACGGCTGGGTGCTGTATCGCCTCGGCCGCAATGAAGAGGCCCTGGTGCAGCTGCGCCGGGCCTGGACCCTGGCCAAGGACGCGGAAATCGCCGCCCACGTGGGCGAAGTGCTGTGGGTGCTGGGACGCAAGGACGAAGCCCGGCACTTCTTCGACGAGGCACGCAAGCTGGATCCTGACAACCGCGCGCTGCAGCGCGTGATCGAGAAGTACGGCGTATGACCATGCATTACCTGAAAGCCGGGGCCGGCGTAGCCCTGGCGTTATCGCTGTCGGCCTGCGTGTCGATGGGGCCGCGCAATGCCCCGGCCGCTCCGGCGGTGGTGGAGACCGTGTCGGCTGCGGCCCAACAGGCTGAGAACGACCGGGTTGCCGCGCTGCGCACGCAGCCGGACTGGAGCTTCCAGGGCCGCGTCGCGGTCAACAAGGGGCGAAACGGCGGCAACGGTCGCATCGACTGGCGGCAGCAGGCGCGGCAGTACGTGATCCAGCTGAGTGCACCGGTGACCCGGCAGAGCTGGACCCTGACCGGCGACAGCCACCACGAGGGCGGTCGCCTGGAGGGGTTGGACGGTGGTCCGCGTGAAGGCGAGGATGCCCAGCAGCTGCTGCTGGAAGCGACCGGCTGGGACATTCCGGTCAATCAGCTGCCCGACTGGGTGCGTGGACTGGTGGCCGACGATGCCGCGACGGCCGAACAGGTCGAACGCGACGCGGAAGGCCGTCCCCGCCGGGTACGGCAGATGGGCTGGGACATCCAGTACCTGGACTGGTATCCGGCGCAGGACGGCCAGCCTGGCCTGCCGCGCCGGATTGAAGCGGTCAACGGCGACGCCAAGGTGCGGGTGCTGGTCGACAGCTGGGCGCTGGCCCAGCCATGAACCGGCCGGACCCGAATGACGCGGGCTGGTCCTGGTGGCCGGCCCCGGCCAAGCTGAACCTGTTCCTGCACATCACCGGGCGTCGGGCAGACGGCTACCACCTGCTGCAGACCGTGTTCCGCCTGCTGGACTGGGGCGACCGGATTGGCCTGCGCCTGCGTGAAGACGGGCAGATCCGTCGGGAAGGGGCGTCGGTGGCTGGCGTGGCCGAAGCCGATGACCTTGCTGTGCGCGCGGCGCTCCTGCTTAAAAAAACGGCCAACATCGCCCAAGGTGTCGACATTGTTGTCGAAAAATCCGTTCCGGCAGGGGGCGGGTTCGGTGGCGGCTCTTCCGACGCGGCCACCGTGCTGGTGGTGCTGAACCGCCTGTGGGATGCCGGACTGGACGAAAACGCGCTGGCCGCGCTCGGCCTGCAGCTGGGGGCCGACGTGCCGGTGTTCGTGCGTGGCCACAACGCCTGGGCCGAAGGGGTGGGCGAACAGCTCACGCCGGTGAACCTGAATCCGGCCTGGTACGTCATTGCCGACCCCGGCGTCCACGTGCCGACCGTGGCTCTTTTTGCCTGTCCGGATTTGACGCGGGACGCCCCAGTAGCGAAAATAGCGGACTTCGCTTCCGGGTCTTTGCTCGGGAATGCGTTCGAGCCGGTACTGCGCCGTCGCGAACCTGCCGTGGAGGCAGTGCTTGCAACGTTGAGCAGGATTGGCCGGGCACGACTCACCGGGTCGGGAAGCGGTTGCTTCGTCGAGTTCGCCACGCGCGCTGCTGCAGAGCAGGGCCTGGCGCAGTTGCCGAAGGAGCTGCGGGCATGGGTGGCTGCGGGCGTGGAGCGCTCGCCACTGCTTGATGTACTCGAGCGTTGTTGATTTTGATGCAGGGGCGTCGCCAAGAGGCCCAAGGCACCAGGTTTTGATCCTGGCATTCGGAGGTTCGAATCCTCCCGCCCCTGCCACTCGCGAAGATCCACGGCGGGTACCTGCGCATGTTGCGCGGTCCCGGTTGGACCTTCGCGGTGTTGTCACCGCAGACACCTTCGGGTGCCGGCGGCCGAGTTCTCCGCCATAGCTCCCGCCCGAGACCGTCATGATGCAAGAACACCCCAACCTGCTGGTTTTTTCCGGCAACGCCAACAAGCGCCTTGCGCAGAGCATCTGCAAGGAACTGGGGGTGCGTCCGGGCAAGGCGTTGGTGTCGCGCTTCTCCGACGGTGAAGTGCAGGTCGAGATCGAGGAAAACGTCCGCAAGCAGGACGTGTTCGTGATCCAGCCGACCTGTGCGCCCAGCGCCGAGAACCTGATGGAACTGCTGGTGCTGATCGATGCGCTCAAGCGCGCTTCGGTCAACAGTGTCACCGCGGTGGTGCCGTACTTCGGCTACTCGCGCCAGGATCGCCGCATGCGTTCCTCGCGCGTGCCGATCACCGCCAAGGTCGCCGCCAAGATGTTCAGCGCGGTGGGGGCCGACCGGGTGCTCACCGTTGACCTGCATGCGGACCAGATCCAGGGGTTCTTCGACATGCCGGTCGACAACGTGTATGCGTCGCCGCTGCTGCTCGCCGACATCTGGCGCGCCTACGGCAC
Source organism: Stenotrophomonas sp. (assembly GCF_032103445.1). Lineage (GTDB taxonomy): Bacteria > Pseudomonadota > Gammaproteobacteria > Xanthomonadales > Xanthomonadaceae > Stenotrophomonas. The sequence goes on along the minus strand of NZ_DAMDFR010000032.1, from coordinate 45,014 downwards.
CGAAAACCTGATCGTGGTGTCCCCGGACGTGGGTGGCGTGGTGCGTGCGCGCGCTGTCGCCAAGCGTCTGGACGATGCCGATCTGGCGATCATCGACAAGCGCCGTCCGCGCGCCAACGTCTCCACCGTGATGAACATCATCGGTGACGTCGAAGGCAAGACCTGCGTGATGGTCGATGACATCGTCGATACCGCCGGCACCCTGTGTGCAGCGGCTGCAGCGCTGAAGGCGCGCGGCGCGCTCAAGGTGGCGGCGTACTGCACCCACGCCGTGCTTTCGGGCCCGGCGGTGGACAACCTGAACAACTCCCAGCTTGATGAGCTGGTGGTGACCGACACCATCCCGCTGCGTGATGAAGCGCGGGTGTGCAGCAAGATCCGCCAGCTCAGCGTGGCGGAAATGCTGGCCGAGACGATGCGCCGCATCGCCTTCGGTGAGTCGGTCAGCTCGCTGTACGTGGATTGATGTGAAGTTTTTCCCGCCCGCCGGCAACGGTGGGTGGAACCCCGGGCGCTTCTGGTCGCGGAAGTGCCTTTCAACCGCCAAGCCATTCCGGCAAGGCACCAACTGGTAGCAAGAAAATGTCGAAGACCCATGAAATCAAGGTCACCAAGCGTGAACTGCAGCGTAAGGGTGCGAGCCGCCGCCTGCGTCACGCCGGTGTGATTCCGGCCATCGTGTACGGTGGCAACGCCGAACCGGTCGCCATCAGCCTGGACCACAACGCCATCTGGCTGGCCCAGCAGAACGAGTGGTTCTACTCGTCCATCCTGGACCTGAACCTGGACGGCAAGATCCAGAAGGTGCTGCTGCGTGACATGCAGCGCCACCCGTTCAAGCAGCTGATCATGCACCTGGACTTCCAGCGCGTGAACGAAAACGAGAAGCTGACCGCTTCGGTGCCGCTGCACTTCATCAACGAAGACACCTCGCCGGCTGGCAAGGCTGCCGACGTCGTGGTCACCCACGAACTGAAGGAAGTTACCGTGTCCTGCCTGCCGAAGGATCTGCCGGAGTCGATCGACGTCGACCTGGCTGGCCTGAATGCCGGTGACGTGGTGTACCTGTCCAACATCAAGCTGCCGAAGGGCGTGGAAATCCCGGCCCTGGCGCTGGGCAAGGACCACGACGACGCCATCGTCACCGCCAAGACCGGCAAGGTCGACGCGGCCGACGAAGAAGCTCCGGCTGCCGAGTAATACCAAGCGGTGCCCGCCTTCGGGCGGGCACCGTGCTGGAAGGGACGATGGCAGGATTGCGACTGATCGTCGGTCTGGGCAACCCCGGATCGGAACACGCCCGGACCCGGCACAATGCCGGGTTTCATTTCGTTGAGGCCCTGGCCGAAAAGGCCGGTGCGCGCTGGAACGTGGACAGCAAGCTGTTCGGCGAGACCGCCAAGGTCGAGATTGCCGGCCAGCCGGTGTGGCTGCTCAAGCCCGCCACTTTCATGAACCTCAGTGGCAAGTCGGTCACCGCCGCGCAGCGGTTCTGGAAGATCGAGCCTGAGGACACCCTGTTGGCGCATGACGAACTGGACCTTGCCCCCGGTGTGGCACGGCTGAAGTTCGATGGCGGCCACGGCGGCCAGAATGGCCTACGCGATACCATGCGCCTGCTCGGCCACGGCAGATTCCATCGCCTGCGCCTGGGTATCGGCCATCCCGGTCACAAGGACCGCGTGGTGGGCTGGGTACTGGGACGCCCGTCCAAAGAAGATGACGTGATGATGTCCCGCGCCATCGACGATGCAATCGATGTGTTGCCGCTGGCGGTGCAGGGCGACTACAACGAAGCCATGAAGCGACTGCACACCCCGAAATAATCACGGCGTACCGACCCACGGTCGGTATCTGCCCCACCAGAGGTTGTCAAAGATGGGTATCAAATGCGGCATCGTCGGTCTGCCCAATGTCGGCAAGTCGACCCTGTTCAACGCGCTGACCAAGGCGGGCATCGCCGCGGCCAATTTCCCGTTCTGCACGATTGAACCGAACGTCGGCATCGTGCCGGTGCCCGACCCGCGCCTGAACGAACTGGCGGCGATCATCAACCCGCAGAAGGTCATTCCGACCGCGGTCGAGTTCGTTGACATCGCCGGCCTGGTCGCCGGTGCCGCCAGCGGTGAAGGTCTGGGCAACAAGTTCCTGGCCCACATCCGTGAAGTGGACGCGATCACCCACGTGGTGCGCTGCTTCGAGCACGGCGACATCGTGCACGTGGCCGGCAAGGTTGACCCCATCGCCGACATCGAAACCATCGACATCGAGCTGGCCCTGGCCGACCTGGACAGCGTGGAAAAGGCGTTGAACCGCGCCGAGCGCGCCGCCAAGGGCGGCGACAAGGAAGCGACCGCACGCAAGCCGGTGCTGGCCAAGCTGCAGGCCGCGCTGGCCGACGGCAAGGCCGCGCGTTCGGTCGGCCTGGACGACGAGGAAAAGGCGCTGATCCGCGACCTGTTCCTGCTCACCATCAAGCCGGTGATGTACATCGCCAACGTGCTGGAAGACGGTTTCGACAACAACCCGCACCTGGAAGCCGTGCGCGCCCATGCCGCCGCCGAAGGCGCGATGGTGGTGCCGGTGTCGGCGGCCATTGAAGAAGAGCTCTCGCAGTTGGACGACGAAGACCGCGATACCTTCCTGACCGACCTCGGCCTGACCGAGCCGGGCCTGAACCGCGTGATCAATGCGGCCTACAGCCTGCTGGGCCTGCAGACCTACTTCACCGCCGGTCTAAAGGAAGTCCGTGCCTGGACCGTGCGCAAGGGTGCCACCGCTCCCCAGGCTGCTGCGGTCATCCACACCGACTTCGAGAAGGGCTTCATCCGCGCCGAAACCATCGCGTATGCCGACTTCATCAAGTACAAGGGCGAAGCCGGTGCCAAGGAAGCCGGGCGCCTGCGTCTGGAAGGCAAGGAATACCGCGTCCAGGAAGGCGACATTCTGCACTTCCGCTTCAACGTCTGATCTCATCCGCGATGGATGTCCACAACGCCCCGCCTTCGTGCGGGGCGTTGTGCGTTTTGGGGGTGGTGAAAAAATGACCGCGTGTTGAAACGGTTGCAGCGCAACGTTCAGCGCAGTTGTCCACAGCAAACTCCCACGGCTTTCCACGTAGGGTGTGGAAAACCTGCAGCATGGCTGGACAAAAAATCGCCACGTGTTGAAAGCGTTGTGGGGTGTGGTTTACATGCAGTTGTCCACAGCAAACTCCCATCGCTTTCCACGTGGAATGTGGAAAACGTGGGGCGATTGAGTGTGGTCAAAAAATGATCAGGACTTCGAAAACGCTGTCGCACCGGGCTCTGCGTGGGTTATCCACATCATTCTCCCGGACCATTCCACATGCCATGTGGAGAAGTAGCGACACGCCATGCGTGTCGTCGAACCGCCGCGGTCACAGGAACAGCCGGTTTCGATCCCGGGTCATGCGTTACCGGATGTTGAGCGGTCCACGGCCGTCGTCTGTCGACCGACGCTACCAAGGCAGCTTGCGCGGTGGTTTGCACGGATCCGGTAGAGCCACGCCCTGCGTGGCTGCCGCCGGATCCATGCGATTACACCATCAGGCGGTCAGAGGGCCGAGCCACCGAACTTGTGTGTGTACTGCAGGTTGATGGTGCGACCCACGGTGTCGAACCAGCTGACGTCGTAGTAGGGGTACGAGGTGTACGTCGCATCCTTCGGCGGCATCTTGTTGAACACGTTGACCACCGACAGCGACAGGCGCGAGTGGTCGTCGAAGCGGTACTGCAGCGAGACGTTGTAGCGGTAGGTGGCCTTCACCCACGGGCTGTCGCCGCTGTCCCAGTCGAAGCTCTGGTCGTAGCTGTCGTAGGTCGGCAGCCGGCCCAGGCGCGAACCGTACAGCGTTGCCGACCACGCCGCCTGCTCCCAGGTCAGGCTGGCGCTGGTCTTGGTGCGCGGGATGTCGAAGCCGCTGTTCACCGCGAACTGGTCCTCCACTGCGTCACCCGCGTACTGCTGGAAGTCGTGCGTCTTTACCCAGGTGTGGTTTCCGCTCAGGATGAAGTCGCCCACCCCCGTGGTCAGACGGTAGCGCAGGCCCACGTCGATACCCTGGGTGCGCTCGCGTGCCACGTTGATCGGGCTCACGTGCACCCCGTACAGGCGGCCATCCTCCGTGCGCGTCACCCGGCTGACCGCATCCACGCAGGTCGGCGACGCTGCGTCCGCATCGCCCAGGCGGCAGGCCGCCTCGTCGCGCAGGATCGTGCTCACGTCCATGTCCTGCACCTGGTCGCGCATGTCGATATCGAACCAGTCCACTGACAGGTCCAGCCCGATCGCCGGCGACCACACCAGCCCCGCACTCCACGACGTGCTGGTCTCCGGGTCCAGCTGGCGGTTGCCCGCGCGCGAGCGGATCAGGTTCTCCTCGTAGTCGGAGCAGTCGTCCGCCCCGTCCAGTGCACAGGCGTAGTAGTCATTGGCGCTGGTTTCGTCATTACCCGGGCCCGCATACACGTAGTGCAGGTCCGGCGCACGGAACGCCGTGCCGTACGAGCCGCGCACCAGCAGCGTGTCCAGCGGACGCCATTCGATGCCGCCGCTCCAGGTCGCCTTGCCGATCGTGTTGCCCGAGTAGCGGTACTGGTCGTAACGACCCGCCACGCTCAGGTTCAGCGTCTCCAGCAGCGGCAGGCGCAGTTCCGCCGCCGTCGCCCAGCGGTTGCGGCTGCCGTGGCCGTCAGAGTCCTTCCAACTGTAGTAGTAGTACTGCGTGGCCAGCGGGTCCGGATTCAGTGCATAGGACTGGTTGCCGAACTCCGCCGTGGCCGCGAAGCCGGCCTTGCCGCCCGGCAGCGTGAACAACTCGCCGTTGGTCAGGGTCAGCGCGGCCGTGTCGGTGCGCGACTTCGGCGTGTAGGTCGTGCGCGCGGCAATGCTGTCGTACTCGGCGCGGGTCAGCGGCTGGTACAGGCGCGCCGGGTCGGCGTTGTAGATCGGGAAGCCGTCATCGTCTTCACCCAGCTGTGGCCCCAGGAACAGGTCATTCGCCTTGGCGGCGATGATCTGCGGCCAGCGCATGCTGGACTGGTACTGCGAGTGGCTCAGCGAGGCCTCGTAGTCCCATTCACCGGTCAGGGTGCCCTTGAAGCCGGTGGTGACGCTGAAGGTCTTCTGGGTGCTGCGCACCATGGCGTTGTCCAAGCCGCCCATTTCCTCCGGCGAGAACTGGCGCTGCCAGAACTCCACCTGGTCGGTGGCCTGGTTGTAGAAGTAGCCCTCTTCATTGCCATCGGCGGCCATGCGACCCCACTGGGTCACATCGCGCATCAGGGCGATGTCGTGGTAGCCCAGCTGCACGTCGGCGAACCATTCCGCGCCATTGTCGAAGGCGTAGCGCAGCGATGCATAGCCGTTGGCCCCGCGGCGCTTGCTCAGGATCGTGCCGTAGCCGATCGAACGGTCACTACCGCAGTAGAAGCCGTAGCGCGGACGCTCGGCGTAATAGGTGCTGCCACGGTTCTGCCCGGCGAGGGCGTCGCAGGTGGCCTGGCCCGGGTCCAGGTAGTCATCGTTGTAGTCGGTGCGCAGGTAGGCACGGCGTGCTGCGCGCGCGCTTTCGGTCGGCGCGTCCAGGGTCGAATCCTGCTGGTCGCGCTCGTATGCCCACAGCGGCGTCTGCGACTGCAGTTCCAGGCTGTACACCGCGCTGAAGCGACCGGCGTCGAAGCCGCTGGCCACGCTCATGTCGAACGACTCGCCGCCGCCTTCGGTGGTGGTGCCCATGCGCACGTCCACCGTGGTGCCGTCCACCTGCTTCTTCAGGATGAAGTTGACCACGCCGGCAATCGCGTCCGAACCGTAGATCGCCGAGGCACTGCCGGTCAGCACTTCAATCCGCTCGATCATGCCCAGCGGAATGTTGGACACGTCGGTGAAGTTGCTGCGGCCCTGGAACGGCATCGGGAAGTCGGCAATGCGCCGGCCATTGACCAGTACCAGGGTGTGGTTCGGGCCCAGCCCGCGCAGGTCCACCTGTTGTGCCCCGGGCGAGAAGTCCGCGCCGCTGGCCGACTGCTGGCTCTGGGTTTCGCCGCCGTTCTGGGTCATCGCGCGCAGCACGTCCGGCACGCTGGTGAAGCCGCTGGCCTGGATCTGCTCGGCGGTGATCACCGTCACCGGGGCCGGCCCTTCCACCTGGGCGCGCGGAATGCGCGAGCCGGTCACCTGTACCGTGTCCAGTTGCTGCACGTCAGGGGCCGCCGGGGACTGGGCCGCCGCCGTGGCGGACACACCCATCAACGCCAGCTGGATCGACCACGCCATCGCCTGTTTACGCATGAGAATTCTCGAGAAGAAAAGTCGGCCTCAGGGGAGGCCTGGCCCCCATTCACATTCGGAATGGACGGCGCGCATTTAACGCCTTTTTTACGTCAGCCGCCAGCGGCCCTGCTTCAGCTTGGTCAGGCTGCGGCATGATGTACCTCACTTTCCTTCCGGGCCCTGTTCATGTTGCTTCGTTCCCGCCTGCTGCTCGCCTTCTGCCTGGTGCCCTCGCTGGCGTGGGCGGCCGATCCGGTCCTGGTCATTCATGGTGGGGCGGGGGTCCAGCGCAAGGATCTGAGCCCGGCCGAAGCACAGGTGGCGCGCGGGGCGCTGCGCAGGGCCCTGCTCGCCGGGCATCAGGCGCTGGATGCGGGCAAGCCCGCGCTGGAGGCGGTCACCGCGGCGATCACCGTGCTCGAGGACGATCCCACCTTCAATGCCGGCAAGGGGGCGGTGTTCACCCATGACGGGCGCAACGAGCTGGATGCCGCGCTGATGGACGGGGCGACCCTCAAGGCCGGTGCAGTCGCCGGGGTGCAGCGGGTACGCAATCCGATCCAGCTGGCCGAGGCGGTCATGCAGCATTCGCCGCACGTGATGATGGTGGGGCAGGGGGCTGAAGCCTTTGCGGTGAGCCAGCGCATCCCACTGGTCGACCCGTCGTACTTCCGCACAGAGAAGCGCTGGCAGCAGCTGCAGCGCGCCCTGAAAGAGGAGGCCAGCGGCCAGGCGCACGCTGATTTCGAGACGGCACGCCATTTCGGCACCGTGGGCGCGGTGGCGCTCGATGCCCAGGGCCATCTGGCCGCAGGTACGTCCACCGGCGGCATGACCAACAAGCGCTATGGGCGTGTGGGCGACTCGCCGATCATCGGTGCCGGCACCTATGCCAATACCACGTGTGCCGTCTCCGGCACCGGCTGGGGCGAGTTCTACATCCGCACCGCCGCCGCGTACGACATCTGCGCGCGCATGCAGTACCTGAAGCAGTCGCCGGCTGAGGCGGGTCGCGCGGTCATCAATGAACGCATCCCGGCGCTGGGAGGCGACGGCGGGGCGATCGTGCTGTCCGCCGAGGGTGTCGCAGCCACCCCGTTCAACACCCAGGGCATGTATCGGGGCTGGATTGGCCGCGATGGCGTGCCGCATGTGGCGATCTTCGATGACGAGACATTGCCGCTGCCCGGTGAATAAGCCCGCCGCAGAAGGAAATTTTCACTTCGTGTGAAAAAGTTGAAAAAGATTGTTGACAGAACCCCGATTCATCCCCAAAATTGCGGGCTCTTCCACCCCACACCGAAAACGCTTCGGCACGACGGGACAGGGTGGTAAGGAGGGATACCCAAGCGGCCAACGGGGGCAGACTGTAAATCTGCTGGCTTACGCCTTCGGTGGTTCGAATCCACCTCCCTCCACCAGTTTCATGTTGTGGCAAGAGCTTCCGATGCGGGAGTAGTTCAATGGTAGAACCTCAGCCTTCCAAGCTGATGGTGCGGGTTCGATCCCCGTCTCCCGCTCCATTGAATGAGTTTGAATATATTCAAATTCATGCCATAATACAAAACTCGCTCACGTAGCTCAGTCGGTAGAGCACCTCCTTGGTAAGGAGGAGGTCGAAGGTTCGATTCCTTTCGTGAGCACCATCTTAAGTGCACCATTCAGACGATTCGAGATAAGCAGCCATGGCCAAGGGTAAGTTCGAGCGCACCAAGCCGCACGTCAACGTCGGCACCATCGGTCACGTCGACCACGGCAAGACCACGCTGACCGCCGCACTGACCAAGATCGGTGCCGAGCGCTTCGGTGGCGAGTTCAAGGATTACTCCGCGATCGACGCCGCGCCGGAAGAAAAGGCACGTGGCATCACGATCTCGACCGCGCACGTCGAATACGAATCCCCGACCCGTCACTACGCCCACGTTGACTGCCCGGGCCACGCTGACTACGTCAAGAACATGATCACCGGTGCTGCCCAGATGGACGGCGCGATTCTGGTGTGCTCGGCCGCTGACGGCCCGATGCCGCAGACCCGCGAACACATCCTGCTGTCGCGTCAGGTCGGCGTGCCGTACATCGTGGTCTTCCTGAACAAGGCTGACATGGTCGACGACGCCGAGCTGCTCGAGCTGGTCGAAATGGAAGTGCGTGAACTGCTGAGCAAGTACGACTTCCCGGGCGACGACACCCCGATCATCTCCGGTTCGGCCCGTCTGGCGCTGGAAGGCGACCAGAGCGACATCGGCGTGCCGGCCGTGATCAAGCTGGTTGAAGCGCTGGATTCCTGGATTCCGGAACCGGAACGCGACATCGACAAGCCGTTCCTGATGCCGGTGGAAGACGTGTTCTCGATCTCGGGCCGCGGCACCGTGGTGACCGGTCGTATCGAGCGCGGCATCATCAAGGTCGGCGACGAAATCGAAATCGTCGGTATCCGTCCGGTCCAGAAGACCACCGTCACCGGCGTGGAAATGTTCCGCAAGCTGCTGGACCAGGGTCAGGCAGGTGACAACGCCGGTCTGCTGCTGCGCGGCACCAAGCGTGACGACGTCGAGCGTGGCCAGGTGCTGTCCAAGCCGGGTTCGATCAAGCCGCACACCAAGTTCGACGCCGAAGTGTACGTGCTGTCGAAGGACGAAGGCGGCCGTCACACCCCGTTCTTCAAGGGCTACCGCCCGCAGTTCTACTTCCGTACCACCGACATCACCGGTGCGGTTGAGCTGCCGGAAGGCGTGGAAATGGTCATGCCGGGCGACAACATCAAGATGGTCGTCACCCTGATCAACCCGGTCGCCATGGACGAAGGTCTGCGCTTCGCAATCCGCGAAGGTGGCCGTACCGTCGGTGCCGGCGTGGTCTCCAAGATCATCGAGTAATACAGTACGAACCGGCGGCAGCACAGCGCTGCCGGTCTCGCGAACGGCGGGCCGGGAACCTCGGTCCGCCTTCGCCGTCTAAGGGAAGGGTGTTTTTCAACGTACGCCAGTAGCTCAATTGGCAGAGCAGCGGTCTCCAAAACCGCAGGTTGGGGGTTCGAGTCCCTCCTGGCGTGCCACTTTCTCCTTCCAGCGGCCATGCCGCCACAGCAGCCAGAGCCGGATGAACAGCAAGATCGAGCATTCCAAGGACACCGCCGCTTCCGGTGGTGACATTGTCAAATACGCCGCCGCAGTGCTCCTGGCATTGGCGGGTCTTTTTGCTTGGTTCTGGTTCGGTGCGCCCGAAAACGCCACGCAGAATGCATGGTCCGGTCCGCTGCGCGGCCTGGGTGTGATTGTCGGCCTGCTGGCCGGCCTGGGCGTGTTCATGCTGACCGCCAAGGGTCGCGACACCCGTGAGTTCCTGTCCGAATCGCGCTTCGAGCTGCGCAAGGTGGTCTGGCCGACCCGCCAGGAAGCCATCCGCATGACCTGGGTGGTGATGGTGGTGGTGACCATCCTGAGTCTGCTGCTGGGCGGTTTCGATTACCTGATTCAGCTGGCGACCCAGTGGTTCCTGGGCCGATAAGGAGAAACCTGTGAAGCGTTGGTATGTGGTTCACGCCTATTCAGGCTTCGAAAAGTCCGTAGCGCAGGCGCTGCGTGATCGCATCGTCACCCATGAGAAGCAGGACCTGTTCGGCGACGTTCTGGTTCCGACCGAAGAAGTCGTTGAAATGCGTTCCGGCCAGAAGCGCCGGTCCGAGCGCAAGTTCTTCCCGGGTTACGTGCTGGTCCAGATCGAGACCCGCGACGAAAACGGCATTCCGCGCATCGACAACGAAAGCTGGCATCTGGTCAAGGAAACCTCCAAGGTCCTGGGCTTCATCGGTGGTACGGCTGACCGTCCACTGCCGATTTCCGACGCCGAGGCGGACACCATCCTGAATCGCGTTCAGGAAGGTGTCGAGAAGCCGCGTCCGAAGGTTCTGTTCCAGCCGGGTGAGATGGTCCGCGTCACCGAAGGTCCGTTCAATGACTTCAATGGCGTCGTCGACGAGGTCAACTACGAGAAGAGCCGCATTCGCGTGTCGGTGCTGATCTTCGGTCGCGCCACCCCGGTCGAGCTCGAGTTCAGCCAGGTCGAAAAGCAGGTCGGCTGACCGCTGCGCCCAACCCGGGCGATGTTGTAGCGACGGGCCATGCCCGTCGACGGGGTTGCCCCATTCAGGCAGACCTCTCAAAACCTGTTATCATGCGCGGCTTCCTGTCAGGAAGCTGACAAAAGCAAGGGCCGCCGCAAGGTGGCCTTCTGCGTGAATTCAAAACGCGATGCCGGGACGCGACATTCCCGGTCCGATGGGGAGCCTGTTGTCGCAAGGCGCTAGCACCCGGAGAGCACTCAAATGGCAAAGAAAGTTGTCGGTTACATCAAGCTGCAGGTGAAGGCCGGTCAGGCCAACCCCTCGCCGCCGGTCGGTCCTGCGCTGGGTCAGCGTGGTCTGAACATCATGGAATTCTGCAAGGCCTTCAATGCCGCCACGCAGAAGCTTGAGCCGGGTCTGCCGGTTCCGGTGATCATCACGGCCTATTCGGACCGTACGTTCACCTTCATCACCAAGAGCACCCCGGCCACCACCCTGCTGAAGAAGGCTGCCGGCATCTCGTCGGGCTCCAAGAAGCCGAACACCGACAAGGTGGGCAAGGTGACCCGCAAGCAGCTGGAAGAAATCGCCAAGGCGAAGGAACCGGATCTGACTGCCGCCGACCTGGACGCCGCCGTGCGTACGATCGCTGGCTCTGCCCGTTCCATGGGCCTCGTGGTGGAGGGTTAAGAAGATGGCACAGACCAAGCGTGAGAAGGCCATCAAGGCCGCAGTCGTTCCGGGCAAGTCCTACGGCTTCGAAGAAGCGATCAGCATTCTGAAGTCCGCCACCAAGGCCAAGTTCGTCGAGTCGATCGACGTCGCCGTGCGCCTGGGCGTGGACGCCAAGAAGTCCGACCAGCAGGTCCGCGGTTCCACCGTGCTGCCGGCCGGTACCGGCAAGTCGGTCCGCGTCGCCGTGTTCGCTCCGGCCGGTGCCAAGGCTGACGAAGCCCTGGCCGCTGGCGCAGAAGCCGTCGGTATGGACGACCTGGCCGAGAAGATGCAGGCCGGCGATCTGAACTACGACGTCGTCATCGCTACCCCGGACGCCATGCGCGTTGTCGGTAAGCTGGGCACCGTGCTGGGCCCGCGCGGCCTGATGCCGAACCCGAAGGTCGGCACCGTTTCGGCCAACCCGGGCGAAGCCGTGAAGAACGCCAAGTCGGGTCAGGTCCGTTACCGCACCGACAAGGCCGGCATCATCCACTGCACCATCGGCAAGGCCGACTTCGCCGAAGACGCGCTGAAGTCGAACCTGACCGCGCTGCTGCTGGACCTGATCAAGGCCAAGCCGGCTACCTCGAAGGGCACCTACCTGCAGAAGGTTTCGGTCAGCTCGACGATGGGCCCGGGCGTCACCGTCGACCAGTCGTCGCTGACCCTGAAGTAAGTGTTTGAAGCGGACACGGGCCCTCGGGTCCGTGTTCGTGACATTTGAAGGCATCGGATCGGGGTCCGCCCCGTGAAGACAGCCGTCAAAGACCGCAGGCGCGGTGCATGCACCGCTTAATCGGTTCCCCCGGGAATCAACCTGCGTAGATGGTGCCCTTCTGGAGTTTTTCTGGTTTACGCACGTCTGGGGTTACCCAGGTTGGCCATCCAGGTCTAGAACGGCCCACCCTTGGAGCATCAATCCGATGCTCCCGGCATCCAGGACGGAGGCCGCCCAGGACCGCACACGGCAGGAGCCGTAAGCGGAGTTCAATTGGAGGAGTGCAATGGCTCTCAATCTGTCCCAGAAGCAAGAAGTAGTCGCCGAGGTCGCGGAAGTCGCTGCCAAGGCTCACTCCTTGATCGCAGCCCACTACGCCGGCACCACGGTCGCGCAGATCACCAAGATGCGCGAACAGGCCCGCAAGGAAGGCGTGTTCTTGAAGGTTGTCAAGAACACCCTGGCCGAGCGTGCGGTGAAGGGTACTGAATTCGAAGCTGCAGCGGCCAAGTTCACCGGCCCGATGCTGTTCGCGTTCTCGCTCGACGAGCCCGGCGCTGCCGGTCGCGTCATCAAGGAAGCCACCAAGGGTAACGACAAGCTGCAGCCGCAGCTGGTTGTCATCGGTGGCGAAGTGTTCCCGGCAAGCCACGTTGACGTGCTGGCTTCGCTGCCGACCCGCGATCAGGCCCTGGCCATGCTGGCCCGCGTCCTGACCGAGCCGGTGACGATGTTCGCCCGCGCTGTCAAGGCCGTTGGCGAGAAGCAGGACGGTGGCGCTGTCGCCGCCGAGCCGGTCGCCGAAACCGCCTGATTCGCTTGTTACGTGGTTCCTGACGGAACCTAACCCAGAAAAATCATCCAAAGGTAATCAAAATGTCCCTTACCAACGAACAGATCGTCGACGCCATCGCCGAAAAGTCCCTGATGGAAGTGATGGAGCTGGTCAAGGCCATCGAAGAGAAGTTCGGCGTCTCCGCCGCTGCTCCGGTCGCCGTTGCCGCTGCCGGCCCGGCCGCTGCTGTTGAAGAGCAGACCGAATTCACCGTCACCCTGAAGAGCGCCGGCGACAAGAAGGTCGACGTGATCAAGGCCGTCCGCGCCATCACCGGCCTGGGCCTGAAGGAAGCCAAGGACCTGACCGAAGCCGGTGGCGTCCTGAAGGAAAACGTGTCGAAGGAAGAAGCCGAAAAGGCCAAGAAGGACCTGGAAGCTGCTGGCGCGACTGTCGAAGTCAAGTAAGCAGTTCCTTGCGTCGCCATCGAATCACGGCGATGCAGCCAAGGCTGGGGGCGTAAGCCCCCGGCCTTTGGTCGTTGTTGCAACACCAAGCCCAACACGGGCTGCCGTCCTGCTCCGTCACGGCCGCGCCAAGCGCGCCAGCGGGGTAGGGGATGCAGACGAGTTGGCAGTTGGAAGTAGCAGGAGAAGGCGTGCTGGTGCCGGCAATACCAGCGACTTCCAACTGACAATTTAAATGTTCCCTTCGGGTCGTACCCTCAGGTACGGCCCGCACAGCCAAGGTGAGACCTCATGACGTCCTATTCGTTCACCGAAAAGAAGCGTATCCGCAAGGACTTCGGCAAGCAGCGCTCGATTCTCGAAGTGCCGTTCCTGCTGGCCATCCAGGTGGATTCCTACCGCGAGTTCCTGCAGGAGAACATCGATCCGGCCAAGCGCCGTGATCTGGGCCTGCACGCCGCCCTCAAGTCGGTCTTCCCGATCGCCAGCTACAGCGGCAACGCCGCGCTGGAATACGTCGGCTACAAGCTGGGCGAACCGGTCTTCGACGAACGCGAATGCCGCCAGCGCGGCATGAGCTACGGCGCGCCGCTGCGCGTGACCGTGCGCCTGGTGATCTACGACCGCGAGTCGTCGACCAAGGCCATCAAGTACGTGAAGGAGCAGGAGGTCTATCTGGGCGAAATCCCGCTGATGACCGACAACGGCACCTTCATCGTCAACGGCACCGAGCGCGTCATCGTCTCGCAGCTGCACCGCTCGCCGGGTGTGTTCTTCGACCACGACCGTGGCAAGACCCACAGCTCGGGCAAGCTGCTGTACAGCGCCCGCATCATTCCTTACCGCGGCTCCTGGCTGGACTTCGAGTTCGACCCGAAGGACGCCCTGTTCACCCGTATCGACCGTCGCCGCAAGCTGCCGGTGTCGATCCTGCTGCGCGCCCTGGGCTACAGCAACGAAGAAATGCTCGCGCAGTTCTTCGAGATCAACACCTTCCACATCAATCCGGACGAAGGCGTGCAGCTGGAGCTGGTCGCCGAGCGCCTGCGCGGTGAAACCCTGAACTTCGACCTGGCTGACGGCGACAAGGTCATCGTGGAAGCCGGCAAGCGCATCACCGCGCGCCACGTCAAGCAGCTGGAAGCCTCGGGCATTGCCGCCCTGGCCGTGCCGGACGACTACATCGTCGGCCGCATCCTGTCGCACGACGTGGTCGACGCCACCACCGGCGAACTGCTGGCCCAGGCCAACGACGAAATCACCGACGAGCAGCTGCAGGCCTTCCGCAAGGCCGGCGTGGATGCCGTGGGCACCCTGTGGGTGAACGATCTGGATCGTGGTCCGTACCTGTCCAACACCCTGCGCATCGACCCGACCAAGACCCAGCTCGAAGCGCTGGTCGAAATCTATCGCATGATGCGTCCGGGCGAGCCGCCGACCAAGGACGCCGCGCAGAACCTGTTCCACAACCTGTTCTTCACCTTCGAGCGCTATGACCTGTCCACGGTCGGCCGCATGAAGTTCAACCGTCGTGTCGGCCGCAAGGAAGTCACCGGCGAAGCCGTGCTGTATGACAGCAAGTACTTCGGCGAGCGCAACGACGAAGAATCCAAGCGCCTGGTCGCCGAGCACGGCGACAGCTCCGACATCCTGGACGTGATCAAGGTCCTGACCGAGATCCGCAACGGTCGCGGCGTGGTCGATGACATCGATCACCTGGGCAACCGTCGCGTGCGTTCGGTCGGCGAAATGGCCGAGAACGTGTTCCGCGTCGGCCTGGTCCGCGTCGAGCGCGCGGTCAAGGAGCGCCTGTCGATGGCCGAATCGGAAGGCCTGACCCCGCAGGAGCTGATCAACGCCAAGCCGGTCGCCGCTGCCATCAAGGAATTCTTCGGTTCCTCGCAGCTGTCGCAGTTCATGGACCAGAACAACCCGCTGTCGGAAGTCACGCACAAGCGTCGCGTCTCGGCCCTGGGCCCGGGCGGCCTGACCCGCGAGCGCGCCGGCTTCGAAGTGCGCGACGTGCACCCGACCCATTACGGCCGCGTCTGCACCATCGAAACCCCGGAAGGCCCGAACATCGGCCTGATCAACTCGCTGGCCGTGTACGCCCGCACCAACCAGTACGGTTTCCTTGAAACCCCGTACCGCAAGGTCGTGGACGGCAAGGTCTCCGACGAGATCGAGTTCCTGTCGGCCATCGAAGAAAACGAGTACGTCATCGCCCAGGCCAACGCCCTGACCGATGCCAACAGCGTGCTGACCGAGCAGTTCGTGCCGTGCCGCTTCCAGGGCGAATCGCTGCTGAAGCCGCCGGCGGAAGTCCACTTCATGGACGTCTCGCCGATGCAGACCGTCTCCATCGCAGCGGCGCTGGTGCCGTTCCTGGAGCACGATGACGCCAACCGAGCACTGATGGGCGCGAACATGCAGCGTCAGGCCGTGCCGACCCTGCGCGCACAGAAGCCGCTGGTGGGTACCGGTATCGAACGCGCCGTGGCACGTGACTCCGGTGTGACCGTGAACGCCCGTCGTGGTGGCGAGATCGTGCAGATCGATGCCGGCCGCATCGTGGTCAAGGTCAATGAGGACGAGATCACCGACGCCAGCGATGCCGGCGTGGATATCTACAACCTGATCAAGTACACCCGCTCCAACCAGAACACCTGCATCAACCAGCGTCCGCTGGTGGAAGTGGGCAACGTGGTGGCGCGCGGCGACGTGCTGGCTGACGGTCCGTCCACCGACATCGGCGAACTGGCCCTGGGCCAGAACATGCTGATCGCGTTCATGCCGTGGAACGGCTACAACTTCGAAGACTCCATCCTGCTCTCCGAGCGCGTGGTGGAAGAAGATCGTTACACCACGATCCACATCGAAGAGCTGACCTGCGTCGCGCGTGACACCAAGCTGGGGCCGGAAGAAATCTCCGCCGACATCCCGAACGTGTCCGAGCAGGCGCTGAACCGCCTGGACGAATCCGGCGTGGTGTACATCGGTGCCGAAGTGCGCGCCGGCGACATCATGGTCGGCAAGGTCACGCCGAAGGGCGAAAGCCAGCTGACCCCGGAAGAGAAGCTGCTGCGCGCGATCTTCGGCGAGAAGGCCTCGGACGTGAAGGACAGCTCGCTGCGCGTGCCGCCGGGCATGGACGGCACCGTCATCGACGTGCAGGTCTTCACCCGCGACGGCATCGAGAAGGACAAGCGTGCGCGCCAGATCGAGGAAAACGAGATCAAGCGCGTCAAGAAGGACTTCGACGACCAGTTCCGCATCCTGGAAGCCGCCATCTACGCCCGTCTGCGTTCGCAGATCGTCGGCAAGGTGGTCAACGGTGGCGTCAACCTGAAGAAGGGTGACACCATCTCCGACGCTTACCTGGACGGCCTGAAGAAGGCTGACTGGTTCGCGCTGCGCATGAAGGACGAGGACGCTTCGGAAGCCATCGAACGCGCCCAGAAGCAGATCCAGGCGCACGAGAAGGAATTCGAGCGTCGCTTCGCCGACAAGCGCGGCAAGATCACCGCGGGCGACGACCTGGCTCCGGGCGTGCTGAAGATGGTCAAGGTGTTCCTGGCCGTGAAGCGTCGCATCCAGCCGGGTGACAAGATGGCGGGCCGCCACGGCAACAAGGGTGTGGTGTCCAACGTGGTGCCGGTCGAGGACATGCCGTACATGGCCTCGGGCGAAACCGTGGACATCGTGCTGAACCCGCTGGGCGTGCCGTCGCGTATGAACATCGGCCAGATTCTGGAAGTGCACCTGGGCTGGGCAGCCAAGGGCCTGGGTCGCAAGATCCAGCGCATGCTGGAAGCCCAGTCGGCACTGAACGACCTGCGCAAGTTCCTCGACGACATCTACAACCACGACAAGACCCAGCATGCCAACCAGGTGGATCTGTCGCAGTTCAGCGATGAAGAGCTGCTGCGTCTGGCCCAGAACCTGACCGACGGCGTGCCGATGGCCACCCCGGTGTTCGACGGTGCCACCGAAGCGGAAATCAAGCGCATGCTGGAACTGGCCGACCTGCCGAGCAGCGGTCAGACCCAGCTGTACGACGGCCGCACCGGTGAAGCCTTCGACCGTCACACCACGGTCGGCTACATGCACTACCTGAAGCTGAACCACCTGGTCGACGACAAGATGCACGCGCGTTCGACCGGTCCGTACTCGCTCGTCACCCAGCAGCCGCTGGGCGGCAAGGCGCAGTTCGGTGGCCAGCGCTTCGGTGAAATGGAAGTCTGGGCGCTGGAAGCCTACGGCGCGGCCTACACCCTGCAGGAAATGCTGACGGTGAAGTCCGATGACGTGCAGGGCCGCAACCAGATGTACAAGAACATCGTCGACGGTGAGCACGAGATGGTCGCGGGCATGCCGGAATCCTTCAACGTGCTCGTGAAGGAAATCCGCTCGCTGGCCATCAACATGGAACTGGAAGACAACTGATCGTGCAGGCGCGGCTGCCCCGGCAGCCGCGCCGCCGGAAAGTGATCGCACAGCCCATCGACAAAGATTTCCTCCTTTCGGAGAAACACCATGAAAGACCTGCTCAACCTCTTCAACCAGCAGCGCCAGACGCTGGACTTCGACGCGATCAAGATCGCGCTGGCCTCGCCGGACCTGATCCGTTCGTGGTCCTTCGGCGAAGTGAAGAAGCCGGAAACCATCAACTACCGTACCTTCAAGCCGGAGCGTGACGGCCTGTTCTGCGCCGCCATCTTCGGACCGGTCAAGGACTACGAGTGCCTGTGCGGCAAGTACAAGCGCATGAAGCACCGCGGCGTGGTCTGCGAAAAGTGCGGCACCGAAGTGACCCTGGCCAAGGTGCGCCGTGAGCGCATGGGCCACATCGACCTGGCCTCGCCGGTCGCGCACATCTGGTTCCTCAAGTCGCTGCCGTCGCGCATCGGCCTGATGCTGGACATGACCCTGCGTGACATCGAGCGCGTGCTGTACTTCGAAGCCTACGTGGTGACCGAGCCGGGCCTGACCGCCCTGGAACGCCGCCAGCTGCTGACCGAAGAACAGTACCTGCAGGCACGCCAGGAGCACGGCGACGACTTCGACGCCGCCATGGGCGCCGAAGCCGTGTACGAACTGCTGCGCACCATCGACCTGCAGTCGGAAATGACCCGTCTGCGCGAAGAAATCGCCAGCACCGGTTCGGAAACCAAGCTCAAGCGCCTCACCAAGCGCATCAAGCTGGTCGAAGCCTTCCTGGAATCGGGCAACCGTCCGGAATGGATGGTCATGACCGTGCTGCCGGTGCTGCCGCCGGACCTGCGTCCGCTGGTTCCGCTGGACGGCGGCCGTTTCGCGACCTCCGACCTGAACGACCTGTACCGCCGCGTCATCAACCGTAACAACCGCCTGCGCCGCCTGCTCGAGCTGAACGCGCCGGACATCATCGTGCGCAATGAAAAGCGCATGCTGCAGGAATCGGTCGATGCGCTGCTGGACAACGGCCGTCGCGGCCGTGCCATCACCGGCACCAACAAGCGCCCGCTGAAGTCGCTGGCCGACATGATCAAGGGCAAGCAGGGTCGCTTCCGTCAGAACCTGCTGGGCAAGCGCGTCGACTACTCGGGCCGTTCGGTCATCGTGGTCGGTCCGTACCTGCGCCTGCACCAGTGCGGCCTGCCGAAGAAGATGGCGCTGGAACTGTTCAAGCCGTTCGTGTTCGCCAAGCTGCAGCGTCGTGGCCTGGCCACCACCATCAAGGCCGCCAAGAAGCTGGTCGAGCGCGAAGAAGCGGAAGTCTGGGACATCCTGGAAGAAGTCATCCGCGAACACCCGGTCATGCTGAACCGTGCGCCGACCCTGCACCGTCTGGGCATCCAGGCGTTCGAGCCGGTGCTGATCGAAGGCAAGGCCATCCAGCTGCACCCGCTGGTGTGTACTGCGTTCAACGCCGACTTCGACGGTGACCAGATGGCCGTCCACGTGCCGCTCTCGCTGGAAGCCCAGCTGGAAGCGCGTGCGCTGATGATGTCGACCAACAACATCCTGTCGCCGGCCAACGGCGAGCCGATCATCGTGCCGTCGCAGGACGTGGTGCTGGGTCTGTACTACATGACCCGCGCCCTGGAAAACAAGAAGGGCGAGGGCATGGCCTTCGCCAACATCGCCGAAGTGAAGCGTGCCTATGACAACCGCGTGGTGGAACTGCACGCCAAGGTCAAGGTCCGCATCACCGAAGTGGTGACCGACGAGGAAGGCAATAAGCAGAACAAGACCTCGATCGTGGACACCACGATCGGTCGCGCCCTGCTGGCTGAAATCCTGCCGGAAGGCCTGCCGTTCGCGCTGGCCAACGTCGAGCTGACCAAGAAGAACATCTCGCGCCTGATCAACTCCAGCTACCGTCAGCTGGGCTTGAAGGACACGGTCGTGTTCGCCGACAAGCTGATGTACACCGGCTTCGCCTACGCAACCCGCGCCGGCGTGTCGATCGGTATCGACGACATGCTGATCCCGGACGAAAAGCGCGGCATCCTCACCGAGGCCGAAGCCGAAGTGCTGGAAATCCAGGAACAGTACCAGTCGGGTCTGGTCACCGCCGGCGAGCGCTACAACAAGGTGGTCGACATCTGGTCGCGCACCAACGAGCGCATCGCCAAGGCGATGATGGACACCATCGGTACCGAGAAGGTCGTCAATGCCAAGGGTGAGACCATCGACCAGAAGTCGATGAACTCGCTGTACATCATGGCCGACTCCGGTGCGCGTGGTTCGCAGGCGCAGATCCGTCAGCTGGCCGGCATGCGTGGCCTGATGGCCCGCCCGGACGGCTCGATCATCGAAACGCCGATCAAGGCGAACTTCCGTGAAGGCCTGAACGTGCAGGAGTACTTCAACTCCACCCACGGTGCCCGTAAGGGTCTGGCCGATACCGCGCTGAAGACCGCGAACTCGGGTTACCTGACCCGTCGTCTGGTCGACGTGGCGCAGGACGTGGTCATCACTGAAGTGGATTGCGGTACCACCGAAGGCCTGACCATGACCCCGATCGTGGAAGGCGGCGACGTCGTCGAGCCGTTGAAGGACCGCGTGCTGGGTCGTGTCGTGGCCGAGGACGTGTTCCTGCCGGGCAACGACGAAGATCCGATCGTGACCCGCAACACCCTGCTGGACGAACAGTGGGTGGCCAAGCTGGAAGACGCCGGCGTGCAGTCGGTGAAGGTCCGCTCGACCATCAGCTGCGAATCCGCATTCGGCGTGTGCTCCAACTGCTACGGCCGCGACCTGGCCCGTGGTCACCTGGTCAACATCGGTGAAGCGGTCGGCGTCATCGCCGCCCAGTCGATCGGTGAGCCGGGTACCCAGCTGACCATGCGTACCTTCCACATCGGTGGTGCCGCATCGCGTGCGGCTGCCGTGGACAACATCACGGTCAAGACCACCGGTTCGGTGAAGTTCAACAACCTGAAGTCGGTCGAGCACGCCAACGGTTCGCTGGTGGCGGTCTCGCGTTCGGGCGAAATCTCGGTGCTCGACGCCCACGGCCGTGAGCGTGAGCGTTACAAGCTGCCCTACGGTGCCACCATCACCTCCAAGGACGCCGAGGCGGTCAAGGCTGGCCAGACCGTGGCCAACTGGGATCCGCATAACCACCCGATCGTGTCCGAAGTGGCTGGTTTCATCCGCTTCATCGACTTCATCGACGGCGTCACCGTCATCGAGAAGACCGACGAACTGACCGGCCTGGCCTCGCGTGAAATCACCGATCCGAAGCGTCGCGGTTCGCAGGCGAAGGATCTGCGTCCGATCGTGCGCATCGTCGATGCCAAGGGCAACGACCTGAGCATTCCGGGCACCGACCTGCCGGCGCAGTACCTGCTGCCGCCGCGCTCGATCGTCAACCTGCAGGACGGCGCACCCGTCGGCGTGGGTGACGTGGTGGCCAAGATCCCGCAGGAAGCGTCCAAGACCCGTGACATCACCGGTGGTCTGCCGCGCGTGGCCGACCTGTTCGAAGCACGCAAGCCGAAGGACCCGGCGATCCTGGCCGAGCGTTCGGGCATCATCAGCTTCGGCAAGGACACCAAGGGCAAGCAGCGCCTGATCATCAAGGACACTGATGGTTCGGAGCACGAAGAACTGATTCCGAAGTACCGTCAGGTCATCGTGTTCGAAGGTGAGCACGTGACCAAGGGCGAAACCATCGTGGACGGCGAACCGAGCCCGCAGGACATCCTGCGTCTGCTGGGCGTCGAGCCGCTGGCCGCCTACCTGGTCAAGGAAATCCAGGACGTGTACCGCCTGCAGGGCGTGAAGATCAACGACAAGCACATCGAGGTGATCACCCGCCAGATGCTGCGCAAGGTTGAAATCACCGATCAGGGCAGCAGCAAGTTCCTGAATGGCGAGCAGGCCGAGCGCCAGCGTGTCATCGAGGAAAATGCCCGTCTGTCGGCCCGCAACGAGCTGATCGCCCGTTTCGATCCGGTCCTGCTGGGTATCACCAAGGCCTCGCTGGCCACCGAGTCGTTCATTTCGGCGGCGTCGTTCCAGGAAACCACCCGCGTGCTGACCGAAGCCGCCGTCCGCGGCACCTCGGACAACCTGCGCGGCCTGAAGGAAAACGTCATCGTCGGCCGTCTGATTCCGGCCGGTACCGGTCTTGCGTACCACGCCCAGCGTCGTCGCAACGCCACCGGTCTGACCGAATCGGAGCTGCAGACCCTGGCCGGCACCCCGGCCGTGGCCGAAGCCCCGGTCGTGGAAGCCACCCCGGAAGTGGACTCCTCCGAAGACTGATGTAGAGCCGGGCTTGCCCGGCTGCTCCAAGGCCGGGCTTGCCCGGCTGCTTTTCACGGAACCCTGCCCAGCTGAACCGGGCAGGGCACCGCACCCGGCGGCAGCCGCTGGATTAACTGCCGCCGATGCTGTAGGATGCCCGCCGGTCCTCGAAAGGGGGCTGGTAGACACCCTGAACGGGGGACAAGGAAGCCAAGGTGCCCCAGTAACGGCCCAGGATCAGGGCTGGCCTTCCGTGCGCGCGGTTGACCGTGTTTTCGGGGGGTTGCTACAATCGTCTGTCTCGGCAGGTCCGTTTTCTGGGCCTGCTTGCACATTTCCGCACTCCTGGCCGTTTTTTCCCTCGGCCACTCTCAGAAGAACATACTGATGGCGACGATCAATCAGCTTGTCCGCAAGCCGCGGCAGGCAACCACTTACAAGAGTGCCTCGCCGGCACTTGATAAGTGCCCGCAGCGCCGTGGCGTCTGCACCCGCGTGTACACCACCACCCCGAAGAAGCCGAACTCGGCCCTCCGCAAGGTTGCCAAGGTCCGCCTGACCAACCAGGAAGAGGTCATCAGCTACATCGGTGGCGAAGGCCACAACCTGCAGGAGCACTCCGTGGTCCTGATCCGCGGCGGTCGCGTCAAGGACCTGCCGGGTGTGCGTTACCACACCGTTCGTGGTTCGCTCGATGCCTCGGGCGTCGCCAAGCGCCGCCAGGCCCGTTCCAAGTACGGCGCCAAGCGTCCGAAGAGCTAAGGGAAAGTACACATGTCTCGTAAAGGTAATACGCCGCAGCGTTCGGTCCTGCCCGATCCCAAGCACGGGAGCGAAACCATTGCCCGCTTCATCAACATGGTGATGCTGAGCGGCAAGAAGTCCGTTGCTGAAAAGATCGTCTATGGCGCAATGGACGTCATCGCCGAAAAGAACCCGAACTCCATCGAGCTGGTGCAGAAGGCTCTGGACAACGTGGCTCCGTCGGTCGAAGTGAAGTCCCGCCGCGTCGGCGGTGCGACCTACCAGGTGCCGGTTGAAGTCCGTTCGTCGCGCAAGATGGCCCTGGCCATGCGCTGGCTGATCGACTCGGCCCGTAAGCGTGGTGAAAACACCATGCCGAAGAAGCTGGCGGCTGAACTGCTGGATGCCTCGGAAAACCGTGGCGGTGCCATCAAGAAGCGCGAAGAAACCCACCGCATGGCCGAAGCCAACAAGGCATTCGCCCACTACCGCTGGTGAGTTTGACGGCCTTGTAAAACAGGCATGGCAGTACCACCTCGGTACTGCCTTGCGACACCTGGGGTGTCGCGCCAATCCGAAGGCCGCCGCAAGGCGGCGTTCGGCCATCCGAAATCCACGAAATTTGAGAGGCTCCCGTGGCCCGCACTACTCCCATCGAGCGTTACCGCAACTTCGGCATCATGGCTCACATCGATGCCGGCAAGACCACCACGTCCGAACGCATCCTGTTCTACACCGGCAAGAGCCACAAGATCGGTGAAGTGCACGACGGCGCCGCCACCATGGACTGGATGGAGCAGGAGCAGGAGCGTGGCATCACGATCCAGTCCGCTGCCACCACCGCCTTCTGGCGCGGCATGGACAAGTCCCTGCCGGAACACCGCTTCAACATCATCGACACCCCCGGGCACGTTGACTTCACCATCGAAGTCGAACGCTCGCTGCGCGTGCTCGACGGTGCCGTGTTCGTGCTGTGCGCCGTCGGTGGCGTGCAGCCGCAGTCGGAAACCGTGTGGCGCCAGGCCAACCGTTACAAGGTGCCGCGCATCGCTTTCGTCAACAAGATGGACCGCACCGGTGCCAACTTCCAGAAGGTCGCCGCACAGCTGCGCGCCAAGCTGGGTGCCACCGCCGTTCCGATGCAGCTGCCGATCGGCGCCGAAGACAACTTCAAGGGCGTGATCGACCTGGTCAAGATGAAGGCCATCCACTGGGATGAAGCCAGCCAGGGCATGAAGTTCGAATACCTGGATATCCCGGCGGACCTGCAGGCCGAGGCTGAAGAAGCCCGTACCTACATGATCGAAGCCGCGGCTGAAGCCAGCGAAGACCTGATGGAAAAGTACCTGGGCGGCGAAGAGCTGGCCGAGTCCGAAATCATCAATGCGCTGCGTACCCGCACCCTGGCCACCGAAATCGTGCCGATGTACTGCGGTTCGGCGTTCAAGAACAAGGGCGTGCAGGCCATGCTGGACGGCGTGGTGCAGCTGCTGCCGTCGCCGATCGACGTGCCGGACGTGACCGGTACCGACGTTGACGACGAAACCAAGGAAATGAGCCGCAAGTCCGACGACAAGGCTCCGTTCTCGTCGCTGGCCTTCAAGATCATCACCGACCCGTTCGTGGGCGCGCTGACCTTCTTCCGCGTGTACTCGGGCACCCTGAATGCCGGCGACCAGGTGATGAACTCGGTCAAGGGCAAGAAGGAGCGCATCGGCCGCATCCTGCAGATGCACTCCAACGATCGCGAAGAGATCAAGGAAGTGCTGGCCGGTGACATCGCTGCTGCCGTGGGCCTGAAGGACACCACCACCGGCGACACCCTGTGCTCGCTGGATCACCCGATCATCCTGGAGCGCATGGTGTTCCCGGAGCCGGTGATCTCGATGGCGGTTGAGCCGAAGACCAAGTCGGACCAGGAAAAGATGGGCCTGGCCCTGGGCCGTCTGGCCCAGGAAGATCCGTCGTTCCGCGTCAAGACCGACGAAGAATCCGGCCAGACCATCATCTCGGGCATGGGCGAGCTGCACCTGGACATCATCGTTGACCGCATGAAGCGCGAGTTCAACGTGGAAGCCAACGTCGGCAAGCCGCAGGTGGCTTACCGCGAAACCATCCAGATGTCGGACGTGAAGTCGGACTACAAGCACGCCAAGCAGTCCGGTGGTAAGGGTCAGTACGGTCACGTCGTGATCGAACTGTCGCCGATCACCGCTGAAGACCGTGCTGATCCGAAGATCGCTCCGAACATCAAGGACGACTTCCTGTTCATCAACGACATCACCGGTGGCGTGATTCCGAAGGAATTCATCCCGTCGGTGGAAAAGGGTCTGCGCGAAACCATCACCAGCGGTCCGCTGGCTGGCTTCCCGGTGGTGGACGTCAAGGTCAAGCTGGTGTTCGGCTCGTACCACGACGTTGACTCGTCGGAAATGGCGTTCAAGCTGGCTTCGTCGATGGCCTTCAAGCAGGGCTTCGCCAAGGCCAAGCCGGTGCTGCTTGAGCCGATCATGAAGGTCGAAATCGTGACCCCGGAAGACTACCAGGGTGACGTGATGGGCGACGTCAGCCGCCGTCGTGGCGTACTGCAGGGTTCGAGCACCACCGGTGACGGTTCGGCCAGCATCATCAACGCGATGATCCCGCTGGGTGAAATGTTCGGTTACGCCACCTCGCTGCGTTCGCAGACCCAGGGTCGTGCCACCTTCACCATGGAATTCGACCACTACGAGCCGGCTCCGCAGAACATCGCCGACACCGTGATCAAGAAGGCCTGAGCGTAAGCTCGGGTCTTCCCTCCCTTCTTTTTTCTGATATTCAAGGTATACAACAATGGCAAAGGGTAAGTTCGAACGCACCAAGCCGCACGTCAACGTCGGCACCATCGGTCACGTCGACCACGGCAAGACCACGCTGACCGCCGCACTGACCAAGATCGGTGCCGAGCGCTTCGGTGGCGAGTTCAAGGATTACTCCGCGATCGACGCCGCGCCGGAAGAAAAGGCACGTGGCATCACGATCTCGACCGCGCACGTCGAATACGAATCCCCGACCCGTCACTACGCCCACGTTGACTGCCCGGGCCACGCTGACTACGTCAAGAACATGATCACCGGTGCTGCCCAGATGGACGGCGCGATTCTGGTGTGCTCGGCCGCTGACGGCCCGATGCCGCAGACCCGCGAACACATCCTGCTGTCGCGTCAGGTCGGCGTGCCGTACATCGTGGTCTTCCTGAACAAGGCTGACATGGTCGACGACGCCGAGCTGCTCGAGCTGGTCGAAATGGAAGTGCGTGAACTGCTGAGCAAGTACGACTTCCCGGGCGACGACACCCCGATCATCTCCGGTTCGGCCCGTCTGGCGCTGGAAGGCGACCAGAGCGACATCGGCGTGCCGGCCGTGATCAAGCTGGTTGAAGCGCTGGATTCCTGGATTCCGGAACCGGAACGCGACATCGACAAGCCGTTCCTGATGCCGGTGGAAGACGTGTTCTCGATCTCGGGCCGCGGCACCGTGGTGACCGGTCGTATCGAGCGCGGCATCATCAAGGTCGGCGACGAAATCGAAATCGTCGGTATCCGTCCGGTCCAGAAGACCACCGTCACCGGCGTGGAAATGTTCCGCAAGCTGCTGGACCAGGGTCAGGCAGGTGACAACGCCGGTCTGCTGCTGCGCGGCACCAAGCGTGACGACGTCGAGCGTGGCCAGGTGCTGTCCAAGCCGGGTTCGATCAAGCCGCACACCAAGTTCGACGCCGAAGTGTACGTGCTGTCGAAGGACGAAGGCGGCCGTCACACCCCGTTCTTCAAGGGCTACCGCCCGCAGTTCTACTTCCGTACCACCGACATCACCGGTGCGGTTGAGCTGCCGGAAGGCGTGGAAATGGTCATGCCGGGCGACAACATCAAGATGGTCGTCACCCTGATCAACCCGGTCGCCATGGACTCGGGCCTGCGCTTCGCCATCCGCGAAGGCGGCCGTACCGTCGGTGCCGGCGTGGTCTCGAACATCCTCGAGTAACCTGCTAGAATCTGCGCCCCGATGTTGCCTGGGTAGGGCATCGGGGCGTACTAAAATGGGAAAAGAGGCGCAGGACGCTCCTCGTGTTCCCCGGACCAGGAAGGGTCGTGCCATTCAGGCAGTGTCAACAGGCGACTGTTGACGGCCGCTTTGTATGCGCGCTATACTTTTTCGTCTGGGCAGATCGAGCAATCGGTCTGCCTCGGCTTTTGAGGTCTACGGAAAGATCTTGGCGTCGCGCGGGACTGTGCGACGTTCGCATTCAGGATATTCATGGGACAAGGCAACCCAGAGGCCTTGTCTGTCGCTCTTTTAACGAAGGAACCACCGTCATGGCGGACCAAAAGATCCGTATCCGGCTGAAGGCATTCGATCATCGTCTGATCGACCGCTCGGCCAGCGAGATCGTAGAAACGGCCAAGCGGACCGGCGCGCAAGTGCGTGGCCCGATCCCGCTGCCGACCAAGATCGAGCGTTACACCATCCTCGTCTCCCCGCACGTCGACAAGGACGCGCGTGACCAGTACGAGACCCGCACGCACAAGCGCGTGCTCGATATCGTTGACCCGAACGACAAGACCGTGGACGCGCTGATGAAGCTCGAACTGGCTGCCGGCGTCGACGTTCAGATCAAGCTGACCTGAGGACTACGACCATGACGAAGAAGTATTCGTTGGGCTTCGTGGGCCGCAAGGCTGGCATGAGCCGCGTTTTCACCGATGATGGCCGCGCCATCCCGGTGACCTTGATTGAAGCCACCCCGAACCGCATCGCGCAGATCAAGACCGTCGAAGCTGACGGCTACAGCGCCGTGCAGGTGACCGTCGGCGCGCGTCGCGCTGCCCTGGTCAACAAGCCGGAAGCCGGCCACTTCGCCAAGGCGAAGGTGGAAGCCGGTCGCGGCCTGTGGGAATTCCGCGTTGAAGACGCGCAGCTCGGCGATTTCGCCGTTGGCGGCGAAGTCAAGGCGGACATCTTCGAAGTTGGCCAGAAGGTCGACGTCCAGGGTGTCACCAAGGGTAAGGGTTTCCAGGGCACCATCAAGCGCCACAACTTCCGTATGGGCGATGCAACCCACGGTAACTCGCTGTCGCATCGCGCGCCGGGTTCGCTGGGTCAGCGCCAGACCCCGGGTCGTGTTTTCCCGGGCAAGAAGATGTCGGGCCATATGGGTGCCGTGCAGCAGAGCACGCAGAACCTGGAAGTGGTCAAGGTCGACGTCGAGCGCGGTCTGATCGCGATTCGTGGTGCCGTTCCGGGCGCTGCGGGTGGTGACGTGATCGTCCGTCCGGCGAGCAAGGCATAAGGAGAGATGACGATGGAACTCGTTATCACGGGTAGCAACAACAAGGTCTCGGTCTCCGAAGCCGTGTTCGGTCGCGATTTCAGCGAAGATCTGGTTCACCAGGTCGTCGTTGCTTACCGCAACGCCGGTCGCGCCGGTACCAAGGCACAGAAGACTCGCTCCGAAGTGGCTGGCACCACCAAGAAGTCGAAGAAGCAGAAGGGCGGCGGTGCGCGTCATGGCGCGCTGACGGCTCCGATCTTCGTCGGCGGTGGCGTCACCTTCGCGGCCAAGCCGCGCAGCTTCGAGCAGAAGGTCAACCGCAAGCAGTACCGTGCCGCCATGTGCGCGATCCTGTCCGAGCTGAACCGTCAGGGCCGTCTGACCATCGTGGAGTCCTTCGACGTCGAAGCGACCAGCACGAAGGGTCTGATCGCCAAGCTGGCCGGCCTGGAAGTGGGCAAGCGCCCGCTGATCGTCACCGAGGACGCATCGGAGCACCTGTACCTGTCGGCGCGCAACGTTCCCTACGTGGAAGTGCGTGACGTGCAGGGTCTGGATCCGGTCTCCCTGGTCGGTGCCGACACGGTCGTCATCACCGCTGACGCGGTCAAGAAGGTCGAGGAGTGGCTGGCATGAACAGCAACGAAAAAATCTTCAGCGTGCTGCGTGCCCCGCGTGTCTCGGAAAAGACCGCGCGTCTGCAGGAAGTCTCCAACCAGTATGTCTTTGAAGTGTCGAACGAAGCGACCAAGGCCGATGTGAAGGCCGCGGTGGAACAGCTGTTCGCAGTCAAGGTCGAGTCGGTCAACGTGCTGAACGTGAAGGGCAAGAACAAGTCCTTCCGTAACCGCAACGGCCGTCGCGGCGATTGGCGCAAGGCATACGTGCGTCTCGCCGATGGCCAGTCCATCGATGTAACGGCCAAGGCCTGAGGTACATCCCATGCCATTGATGAAATTCAAGCCCACCTCCGCAGGCCGTCGTTCGGCCGTGCGCGTGGTCACGCCCGATCTGCACAAGGGCGCACCGCACGCAGCGTTGCTGGAGCCGCAGAGCAAGTCCGGTGGTCGTAACCACCACGGCCGCATCACCACCCGTCACGTCGGCGGTGGTCACAAGCAGCACTACCGTGTCATCGACTTCAAGCGCAACAAGGAAGGCATTCCGGCGCGCGTGGAACGCATCGAATACGATCCGAACCGCACCGCCCATATCGCCCTGCTGTGCTACGTCGACGGCGAGCGTCGCTACATCATCGCACCGAAGGGCCTGAAGGCCGGTGACCAGGTGATCGCAGGTTCGGACGCGCCGATCAAGACCGGCAACACCCTGCCGCTGCGCAACATCCCGGTTGGTACCACTGTCCACGGCATCGAACTGAAGCCGGGCAAGGGTGCCCAGATCGCTCGTGCCGCCGGCGCTGCCGTGCAGCTCGTCGCTCGTGAAGGCATCTACGCCACCCTGCGCCTGCGCTCGGGTGAAATGCGCAAGGTGCCGGTCGAGTGCCGCGCCACCATCGGTGAAGTCGGTAACGACGAGCACAACCTGGAAAAGCTGGGCAAGGCTGGCGCCAAGCGCTGGCGCGGTGTCCGCCCGACCGTTCGTGGTGCTGCCATGAACCCGGTTGACCACCCGCACGGTGGTGGTGAGGCGAAGGCCGGCCAGGGTAATCCGCATCCGGTCACCCCGTGGGGTGTTCCGACCAAGGGTTACAAGACGCGCAAGAACAAGCGCACCCAGCAGTTCATCGTCCGCGATCGTAGGGGCTAATCGACCATGGCACGTTCACTCAAGAAAGGCCCGTTCGTCGATCACCACCTCGTCAAGAAGGTGGAGGCCGCTGCGGGTAGCAAGAAGCCGATCAAAACCTGGTCGCGCCGTTCGATGATCCTGCCGGAAATGGTAGGCATCACCATCGCCGTTCATAACGGCAAGGCCCACGTTCCGGTGCTCGTCAACGAGAACATGGTCGGTCACAAGCTCGGCGAATTTGCCATCACCCGGACCTTCAAGGGTCATGGTGCTGACAAGAAGTCGGGCAAGTAAGGAGAGATGACAATGGAAGCGAAAGCAATCCTGCGCACTGCGCGCATCTCCCCGCAGAAGGCTCGTCTGGTCGCTGACCAGGTGCGCGGTCTGCCGGCCGAGCGTGCGGTCAACCTGCTGAAGTTCTCGGACAAGAAGGCTGCCCACCTGATCAAGAAGGTGGTGGAGTCGGCTATTGCCAATGCCGAGAACAACCAGGGCGCCGACGTCGACGAGCTGAAGGTTCAGACCATCATGGTTGATGAAGGTCCGACCCTGAAGCGTTTCATGGCGCGGGCGAAAGGCCGCGGTACCCGCATCCTCAAGCGCACCAGCCACATCACTGTGGTTGTGGGCGCCGGCAAGTAAGCGGAAAGGAAAAAACCATGGGTCATAAAGTTCATCCGATTGGTATCCGCCTCGGCATTTCCAAGGACTGGAACTCCAAGTGGTACGCCAACAAGGCCGAGTTTGCCGGTTACCTGGCAGCCGACCTGAAGGTGCGGGACATGCTGCGCAAGAAGCTCGCGCAGGCCGGCATCAGCAAGATCCTGATCGAGCGTCCGGCAAAGACCGCTCGCGTGACGATCCACACCGCCCGTCCGGGCGTGGTGATCGGCAAGCGCGGTGAGGACATCGAGAAGCTGCGCAAGGAAGTGAGCGACATGATGGGCGTCCCGGCGCACATCAACGTCACCGAAGTGCGCAAGCCCGAGCTGGACGCACAGCTGGTTGCCGAGTCGATCGCGCAGCAGCTGGAGCGTCGCATCATGTTCCGCCGTGCAATGAAGCGCTCGGTCGGCAACGCGATGCGCCTCGGTGCCCTGGGCATCAAGGTCAACGTCGGTGGCCGTCTGAATGGCGCAGAAATCGCCCGTTCGGAGTGGTACCGCGAAGGCCGCGTGCCGCTGCACACGCTGCGTGCCGACATCGACTATGGCTTCGCTGAAGCCAAGACGACCTACGGCATCATCGGCATCAAGGTCTGGATCTACAAGGGCGAGGTCTTCGATTTCTCCCAGGTTGGCCAGGAAAAGCAGGACGACACCCCGTCGCGCAACGATCGTAACGATCGCGGCGACCGCGGTGACCGTCAGCGCCCGGCTCGTGAAGCGAGGTAACGGCAATGTTGCAACCCAAGCGAACCAAATACCGCAAGGTACACAAGGGCCGTAATGATGGCCTGAGCTGGAGCGCCAACGCTGTCAGCTTCGGCGAATACGGCCTCAAGGCAACCGCCCACGGTCAGCTGACCGCGCGTCAGATCGAAGCGGCTCGCCGTTCGATCAGCCGCTACGTCAAGCGCGGTGGCAAGATGTGGATCCGTGTGTTCCCCGACAAGCCGATCACCAAGAAGCCCATCGAAGTCCGAATGGGTTCTGGTAAGGGCAACGTGGAATACTGGGTGGCCCAGATCCAGCCCGGCCGCATGATCTATGAAATTGAAGGCGTTGGCGAAGACGTGGCACGTGAGGCGTTCCGCCTGGCTGCCGCCAAGCTTTCCGTGACCACTACTTTCGTGACCCGGACGGTGCGCTGATGGACATCAAACAACTTCGCGAAAAGTCGGCTGACGAACTGAGCGCCCACCTGACCGATCTGCGTAAGGAGCAGTTCTCGCTCCGCATGCAGCAGGTCACCGGGCAGCTGCCGAAGACTCACGAAACCCGCCGGGTCCGCCGCGAGATTGCTCGCGTCAAGACCCTGCTCGGCAGCAAGAAGTAAGGACGGCCGCTATGAGCGATAACAACGAAAAGACGCTGCGCACGGTCGAAGGCCGTGTCGTCAGCAACAAGATGGACAAGACGGTCACCGTGTTGGTGGAGCGCCAGGTCAAGCACGCCCTGTACGGCAAGTACATCAAGCGCTCGACCAAGCTGCACGCTCACGATGCCGACAACGCCTGCAATGAAGGCGACGTCGTGCGCGTGACCGAGATTGCTCCGATGTCCAAGACCAAGAACTGGCGCGTGGTGGAAGTCATCACGCGTGCGGCTCAATAAGGAGATCTGAATCATGATCCAGATGCAGAGCTACCTTGACGTCGCGGACAACTCCGGTGCCAAGGAACTGATGTGCATCAAGGTGCTGGGTGGTTCCAAGCGCCGTTACGCGCACATCGGTGACATCATCAAGGTCACCGTGAAGGATGCGATCCCGCGCGGCAAGGTCAAGAAGGGTGAAGTGTATGACGCCGTCGTGGTGCGTACCCGCAAGGGTGTGCGTCGCGCCGACGGCTCGCTGATCCGTTTCGACGGCAACGCCGCGGTCCTGCTCAACAACAAGCAAGAGCCGATCGGCACCCGCATCTTCGGGCCGGTGACCCGTGAACTTCGTTCCGAGAAGTTCATGAAGATCGTCTCGCTCGCTCCCGAAGTGCTGTGAGCGACAGGAGATAATCATGGCTAACCGTATCAAGAAGGGCGACCAGGTCGTCGTCAACACCGGCAAGGACAAGGGCAAGCAGGGCGAAGTCGTCCGCGTCGACGGCGATCGTGTGATCGTCGCCAACGTGAACATCGTCAAGCGCCACACCAAGCCGAACCCGCAGGCAGGCGTTGCCGGCGGCGTGGTCGAGCGTGAAGCGTCGATCCATATCTCCAACGTGAATGTGCTGAACCCGGCTTCGGGCAAGGGCGAACGCGTTGGCTTCAAGGTGCTGGAGGATGGACGCAAACTGCGTGTGTTCCGCTCCAGCGGTGAGGCGCTCGACGCCTGAGGAATGAGAAGATGACTTCCCGTCTCGAAAAGTTCTACAAGGACGAAGTGGTGCCGGCGCTGATGAAGCAGTTCGGCTACACCAATCCGATGCAGGTCCCGAAGCTGGTCAAGGTCACCCTGAACATGGGTGTCGGCGAAGCGGCGACCAACAAGAAGATCCTGGAAAATGCCGTTGCTGACATGTCCAAGATCTCCGGCCAGAAGCCGGTCGTGACCAAGTCCCGTATTTCGGTGGCTTCGTTCAAGATCCGTGATGGTTGGCCGATTGGCTGCAAGACCACGCTGCGTCGTGCCAAGATGTATGAGTTCCTGGATCGCCTGATCAACATCTCGCTGCCGCGCGTGCGCGACTTCCGTGGTGTTTCCGGTCGTTCCTTCGACGGTCGCGGCAACTTCAACATGGGTGTGAAGGAACAGATCATCTTCCCGGAAATCGACTTCGACGCCGTCGACGCGATCCGCGGTATGGATATCGCCATCACCACCACCGCCAAGACCGACGCGGAAGCGAAGGCGCTGCTCGCAGCGTTCAAGTTCCCGTTCCGTAACTGATACGTCGAGGATATCGAAATGGCTAAGACCTCCATGGTCAACCGCGATCTGAAGCGTGCCAAGCTCGCTGCCAAGTACGCCGGCAAGCGCGAAGAGCTGAAGAAGATCATCTCCAGCCCGACCGCTTCGTACGACGAAAAGGCAGAAGCCGTGATCAAGTTGCAGAAGCTGCCGCGCGATTCGTCGCCGAGCCGCCACCGCAACCGTTGCGAGCTGTCGGGCCGTCCGCGTGGCGTGTACAGCAAGTTCGGCCTGGGCCGCAACAAGCTGCGCGAAGCCACCATGCGCGGCGACGTGCCGGGCCTGCGCAAGGCAAGCTGGTAACAGGGGAGCAATCCCTGGACGGGAGATGAATCCATTCAGGTTCATCTCCTCCCGAAAGGGCCCGACGCAAGTCGGGCTCTTTTTGTCGTATACTCCCGCTTCTGTCCCGTCCTGCGGGGTGGGGTGTGTGTAAAAGGGGCCTGGCCCATCCCAGGACTACAAGCAAGATTTTCGCGAAAGCGGATATCGGTGCACTCAAAGGGTTTGACTAATGAGCATGACTGATCCCATCGCCGACCTGCTGGTACGCATCAAGAATGCGGCCGCGGTTGGCAAGCAGACGGTGAAGGCACCGTCCTCCAAGATCAAGGTTGCAATCGCAGAAGTGCTGAAGGCCGAGGGCTACATCACCGACCTGCGCGTGACCAAGACCGAAAACAACAAGGCCGAACTCGAAATCGTCCTGAAGTATTTCGAAGGCAAGCCGGTCATCGCGACCCTGAAGCGCTTCTCGCGTTCGGGCCTGCGCCAGTACCGCGGCAAGGCTGAACTGCCGAAGGTCCTGAACGGCCTGGGTATTGCCATCATTTCCACCTCCAAGGGCATCATGACTGATGCGCAGGCGCGCCAGCTGGGCGTCGGCGGCGAAGTCCTGTGCTTCGTGGCCTAAGGCGAGAAGGAGTCCACTATGTCCCGCGTAGCCAAGAAGCCGGTCAACCTGCCCAAGGGCGTTGAACTGAACATCCAGCCGGAATCCGTCAGCGTGAAGGGCCCGAAGGGCACCCTGTCGCTGCCGAAGGTCGCCGGCGTTGAAATCACCGTTGAAGACGGCGTTGCCACCCTGGCCGCCAATGATGCAAGCCTGGTCGCACTGACCGGCACCGTGCGCGCCATCCTGGCCAACATGGTCAAGGGCGTGAGCGAAGGTTTCGAGCGCAAGCTTGAACTGGTCGGCGTGGGTTACCGCGCTGCCATGCAGGGCAAGGACCTGAACCTGTCGCTCGGTTTCTCGCACCCGGTCGTGTTCGTCGCACCGGAAGGCATCACCATCACCACCCCGACCCAGACCGAAATTCTGGTCCACGGCGCTGACAAGCAGCAGGTTGGTGAAGTGGCTGCCAAGATCCGTGGCTACCGTCCGCCGGAGCCCTACAAGGGCAAGGGTGTGAAGTACGCCGGCGAAGTCATCATTCGTAAGGAAGCCAAGAAGGCGTAAGGCGTTTCCCGCCAGCCCTTCAGCTTTCAAGGACCAAGATCATGAACAAGAACATCGCTCGTCTGCGTCGCGCCAAGTCGACCCGTGCACACATCCGCGAACTGGGCGTGCCGCGTCTGTCGGTGCTGCGCACCGGTCAGCACCTGTACGCACAGGTCTTCACCGCCGACGGCTCCAAGGTGCTGGCTGCGGCCAACACCACCCAGGCCGACGTCAAGGAAGGCCTGAAGAACGGCAAGAACAGCGACGCCGCCGCCAAGGTGGGCAAGCTGGTCGCCGAGCGCGCCAAGGCTGCGGGCATCGATAAGGTCGCTTTCGACCGCTCGGGCTACCGCTACCACGGCCGCATCAAGGCTCTGGCCGACGCAGCCCGCGAAGGCGGCCTGCAGTTCTAAGGGATAAGGAAGCGGGGCCTGGCCCCGCTTCCGCCTGCCTGCCGGCACGGGCTGTGCCGGGCGACGTCCTTCTTCTGCAGGGGCGCTCGATCCACCGCTTCACTTCACAGCTATAAGCGGCCCCGAGCCGTACATACCCAATCAATCAAGGAATCAACATGGCAGAAGAACGTCAGCAGCGGGGTCGCGATCGCGACCGTAACCGCGAAGAGAAAGTCGACGACGGCATGATCGAAAAGCTGGTCGCGGTCAACCGCGTCAGCAAGACCGTCAAGGGTGGCCGTCAGTTCACCTTCACCGCCCTGACCGTGGTCGGCGACGGCGAAGGCAAGGTCGGTTTTGGTTATGGCAAGGCCCGCGAAGTGCCGGTCGCCATCCAGAAGTCGATGGAACAGGCCCGCAAGAACCTGGCCACCGTCGATCTGAACAACGGCACCCTGTGGCACCCGGTCAAGGCCGGCCACGGCGCAGCCCGCGTGTTCATGATGCCGGCTTCGGAAGGTACCGGTGTGATCGCCGGCGGTGCCATGCGCGCCGTGCTGGAAGCCGTTGGCGTGAAGAACGTGCTGGCCAAGGCCGTCGGTTCGCGTAACCCGATCAACCTGGTTCGCGCCACGCTGAAGGGTCTGACCGACATGCAGTCGCCGGCCCGCATCGCGGCCAAGCGCGGCAAGAAGGTGGAGGAACTCAACCATGGCTGATGCGTCCAACAAGACCGTGAAGGTCCGTCTGGTAGGTGGCCTGCGCGGCACCCAGTCCAAGCACCGCCTGTCGGTGCGCGCCCTGGGCCTGAACAAGCTGAACGACGTGCGTGAGCTGAAAGACAGCCCGCAGGTTCGTGGCCTGATCAACAAGGTCCAGTACCTCGTCAAGGTTGAGGAATAATCCAATGACCATGCGTCTCAATGATCTGAGCCCGGCACCGGGCGCCCGCACCGAACGCACCCGCGTCGGTCGCGGTATCGGTTCGGGCCTGGGCAAGACTGCCGGCCGCGGCCACAAGGGTTCGTTCGCCCGTAAGGGTGGCGGCAAGATCAAGGCTGGCTTCGAAGGCGGCCAGACCCCCATGCAGCGTCGTCTGCCGAAGATCGGCTTCCGTTCGCCGATCGCCAAGGACACCGCTGAAGTGCTGCTGTATCAGCTGGATCGTCTGGAAGCCGGTGAGATCGACTTCGCCGCGCTGCGCGCCGCCAAGCTGGTGCCGAGCACCGCCAAGAAGGCCAAGATCGTCGTCAAGGGCGAAGTGACCAAGGCGTTCACCCTGAAGGGTGTTGCTGCAACGGCCGGTGCCAAGGCCGCGATCGAAGCTGCCGGCGGCAGCGTACAGGAGTAAGACATGGCGCAAGCTGGCATTGGTAACCTCGGCGGCGGGCTCGGCAAGTTCACGGAACTTCGCCAGCGTCTGCTGTTCGTCCTCGGGGCATTGATCGTCTACCGCATCGGCTGTTATGTGCCGGTGCCGGGCGTCAATCCCGATGCCATGCTTGCGCTCATGCAGGCGCAGGGCGGCGGTATCGTGGACATGTTCAACATGTTCTCGGGCGGCGCCCTGCACCGTTTCAGCATTTTCGCGCTGAACGTGATGCCGTACATCTCGGCATCGATCGTGATGCAGCTGGCCGTCCACATCTTCCCGGCGCTGAAGGCGCTGCAGAAGGAAGGTGAATCCGGTCGCCGCAAGATCACCCAGTATTCCCGCATCGGCGCCGTGCTTCTGGCGGTGGTGCAGGGCGGCAGCATCGCGCTGGCGCTGCAGAACCAGCTGTCCCCGACCGGCGCGCCGGTTGTGTATGCCCCGGGCATGGGCTTCGTGCTGACCGCCGTGGTCGCGCTGACCGCCGGCACCATCTTCCTGATGTGGGTGGGCGAGCAGGTCACCGAGCGCGGCATCGGCAACGGTGTGTCGCTGATCATCTTCGCCGGTATCGTGGCCGGTCTGCCGGGTGCGGTCATCCACACCTTCGACGCTTACCGCGACGGCAACATCCAGTTCATCCAGCTGCTGCTGATCGCGCTGGTGGTGCTGGTCTTCACCTTCTTCGTGGTGTTCGTCGAGCGCGGCCAGCGCCGCATCACGGTGAACTACGCGCGCCGCCAGGGTGGCCGCAACGCGTACATGAACCAGACCTCGTTCCTGCCGCTGAAGCTGAACATGGCGGGCGTGATCCCGGCCATCTTCGCCTCCAGCATCCTGGCGTTCCCGACCACCCTGGCCATGTGGTCCGGCCAGGCCAGCTCGGCAACCTGGCTGCAGAAGCTCGCCAACGCCCTGGGCCCGGCCGAGCCGCTGCACATGATCGTGTTCGCCGTGCTGATCACCGGTTTCGCGTTCTTCTATACCGCGCTGGTGTTCAACTCGCAGGAAACCGCCGACAACCTGAAGAAGTCGGGCGCGCTGATTCCGGGCATCCGTCCGGGCAAGGCGACCGCCGACTACATCGACGGCGTGCTGACCCGCCTGACCGCGGCCGGTTCGGCCTACCTGGTCATCGTGTGTCTGCTGCCGGAAATCATGCGCAGCCAGCTGAATGCGTCGTTCTACTTCGGCGGCACCTCGCTGCTGATCGTGGTGGTGGTGGTGATGGACTTCATCGCCCAGATCCAGGCGCACCTGATGTCGCACCAGTACGAAAGCCTGTTGAAGAAGGCCAACCTGAAGGGTGGCAACCGCGGCGGCTTTGCTCGCGGCTGATTCGGCTGTTACACTATCGTCTTCCTGACGTGATGGTCCTCCGCTTCGCGGACCTGGCCACACAAACGAAGGGCGGCCCCCGCAGCGGTTCCGGGTGGGGGTGTGATCGGGTCGTCCCGCGCGGGAGTAGCGCGGGCGGCACCGGGGCAGGGCACGCAAGTGGCTTGTTCCGGGGTCAACCTGGTCCGGCGCCGGAGCCTGGGCACACTCCCTGGGCCGGGTTCATGAAACCTTTCAGGTTTCACGGACTTCCAAGTAAACCGGAACCTTGTTAGTATCGCTAGTTCACTTTTTTGATCCATCCTGCCGGATTGGCGCGCCCTGGGTGCGCTGTCGGCCATCACTCAGCTGGAGAACCGCGTCATGGCGCGTATTGCAGGCGTCAACCTGCCAGCCCAGAAGCACGTCTGGGTCGGGTTGCAAAGCATTTACGGCATCGGCCGTACCCGTTCGAAGAAGGTCTGCGAAGCCGCAGGCGTTACTTCGACCACCAAGATCCGCGATCTGTCGGAGCCGGAAATCGAGCGTCTGCGCTCGGAAGTGGCGAAGTACATCGTGGAAGGCGATCTGCGCCGTGAAATCGGTATCGCGATCAAGCGCCTGATGGACCTGGGCTGCTACCGCGGTCTGCGTCACCGTCGTGGCCTGCCGCTCCGCGGTCAGCGCACCCGTACCAACGCCCGCACCCGCAAGGGTCCGCGCAAGGCGATCAAGAAGTAAGGGACCTGAGAAATGGCTAAGCCCGTCGCTAAGACCAAGAAGAAGATCAAGCGCGTCGTCACTGACGGCGTTGCCCACGTCCACGCTTCTTTCAACAACACCATCGTGACCATCACCGACCGTCAGGGCAACGCTCTGTCGTGGGCGACCTCCGGTGGCGCTGGCTTCCGCGGTTCGCGTAAGTCCACCCCGTTCGCTGCCCAGGTGGCTGCCGAGAAGGCCGGCCGTGCCGCGCTCGACTACGGCGTCAAGTCCCTGGAAGTCCGCATCAAGGGCCCGGGTCCGGGTCGTGAGTCGGCCGTGCGCTCGCTGAACAACGTGGGCTACAAGATCACCAACATCATCGACGTGACGCCAATCCCGCACAACGGGTGCCGTCCGCCGAAGAAGCGTCGCGTCTAAAGGAGCGATAAGAAATGGCTCGTTATATCGGTCCTACCTGTAAGCTCGCCCGCCGCGAAGGCGCCGACCTTTCCCTCAAGAGCCCGGCCCGTGCGCTGGACTCCAAGTGCAAGCTGGAGCAGAAGCCCGGCCAGCACGGCGCGACCGCCCGCAAGGGCAAGCTGTCCGACTACGCCACCCAGCTGCGTGAAAAGCAGAAGGTCAAGCGTATCTACGGCCTGCTGGAGCGTCAGTTCCGCAACTACTACAAGAAGGCCTCGACCAAGAAGGGCAACACCGGCGAGAACCTGCTGCAGCTGCTGGAAACCCGTCTGGACAACGTCGTCTACCGCATGGGCTTCGCTGTGACCCGTCCGGCTGCCCGTCAGCTGGTCTCGCACCGCGGCGTCACCGTGAACGGCAAGTCGGTGAACCTGGCTTCGTACCAGGTCAAGGCCGGCGACGCTGTCGCCCTGTCGGAAAAGGCGGCCAAGCAGCTGCGCGTGCAGGAAGCCCTGACCGTGTCCAGCTCGCACGACCTGCGTCCGTCGTGGATTGAAGTCGATGCGGCCAAGTTCGCCGGCATCTTCAAGGCCGTTCCGGATCGTTCGGACCTGCCTGCGGATATCAACGAAGCGCTGATCGTCGAGTTGTATTCGAAGTAATTCACATTGGAGAACCCCCGGCGACGGCCGGGGTGTTCACTAGGAGAACCCGCAAACATGACGGTTACCGCCAACCAGGTTCTGCGTCCTCGCGGTCCGCAGATCGAACGCCTTACCGACACCCGCGCCAAGGTCGTCATCGAACCCTTGGAGCGTGGTTACGGGCATACGCTGGGCAACGCCCTGCGTCGCGTGCTGCTGTCGTCCATTCCGGGCTTCGCCATCACGGAAGTTGAAATCGACGGCGTGCTGCACGAGTACACCACGCTGGAAGGTCTGCAGGAAGATGTGCTTGAAGTCCTGCTCAACCTGAAGGACGTGGCCATCCGCATGCACACCGGCGACAGCGCCACGCTGTCCCTGTCCAAGCAGGGTCCGGGTGTCGTCACTGCGGCCGACATCAAGGTCGACCACAACGTCGAAATCCTGAATGCCGACCACGTGATCTGCCACCTGACCAAGGACACGGCGATCAACATGCGTCTGAAGGTCGAGCGCGGCTTCGGCTACCAGCCGGCAGCTGCTCGTCGTCGTCCGGACGAAGAAACCCGTGCGATCGGCCGTCTGGTCCTGGACGCTTCGTTCTCCCCGGTCCGCCGCGTGGCGTACTCGGTGGAAGCGGCGCGTGTGGAACAGCGCACCGACCTGGACAAGCTGGTCCTGGACATCGAAACCAACGGCACGATCGACGCCGAGGAAGCCGTGCGCACCGCCGCCGACATCCTGAGCGATCAGCTGTCGGTGTTCGGTGACTTCACCCACCGCGACCGCGGTGCGGCCAAGCCGGCCAACAACGGCGTGGATCCGGTGCTGCTGCGCCCGATCGACGACCTGGAACTGACCGTGCGTTCGGCGAACTGCCTGAAGGCCGAAAGCATCTACTACATCGGCGATCTGATCCAGAAGACCGAAGTGGAGCTGCTGAAGACCCCGAACCTGGGCAAGAAGTCGCTGACCGAGATCAAGGAAGTGCTGGCACAGCGCGGCCTTTCGCTCGGCATGAAGCTGGAAAACTGGCCGCCGGCCGGTGTTGCCCAGCACGGCATGCTCGGCTGATCCAGCGCAACAGTTTTACCCCGCACCTTCGGGTGCGGGGGCTTTACCGCAGTACCTCGCACCGACAGGCGCACAGCCTGCGGTGACGGTCGGCCAGGAGGGCCGGCACCGGACCAACCGCAGTCCAAGCAACAACGCCGGGATGGCGACAGCGAACCACAACCGATCCAACATTCTTTAAGGAATTACTCCCATGCGTCACCAGAAATCCGGCCGCAAGTTCAGCCGCACCAGTGCCCACCGCGAAGCGATGTTCAAGAACATGGCTGCCTCGCTGTTCAAGCACGAACTGATCAAGACCACCCTGCCGAAGGCCAAGGAACTGCGCCGCGTTGCCGAGCCGCTGATCACCCTGGCCAAGGTTGACTCGGTCGCCAACCGCCGTCTGGCCTTCGCCCGTCTGCGCGACAACGAAGCCGTGGGCAACCTGTTCACCATCCTGGGCCCGCGCTACGCGACCCGTCCGGGCGGCTACCTGCGTCTGCTGAAGTGCGGCTTCCGCGCCGGCGACAACGCCCCGATGGCCTACGTCGAACTGGTCGACCGCCCGGCCGTTGCTGAAGCCGTCGAAGGCTGAGTCTTCGGGCTTTACCAAGATTCACTGAGAAACCCGGCCTTGCGCCGGGTTTTTCATTTCTGGCGCGTGAAGCAGTGAGAAGTCACTGTCCACTGCCTGGTCCCGCCCGATGGGGGTTTGCGGGGGACGCTGCAAGTACGTCCATGTAAGCTCAGTCGCCGCATCCATGCGGCTCATGCCCCCTCAAACCCCCCTCGGACGTGACCTCGACACTGGGTCGGTACTCACAGGGCCCATCGGCCGGGCATGGAAGGCCGCAACCTGAAGTACGCCACGCACGCGCGGCGCGTCTCCGCTCCTGTAGAGCCGGGCTTGCCCGGCTGCTCCCGCTCTTGCTTCTGCCTTGGCCCTCCCATCCGTGGCCAGCCATCCTTCGAGGTGGGGCTGAGGTATCCCCTGGAGGGACAGTCCACGGCATGGATGCCGTGGAGTAGCCTACATGGACGTACTTGCGGCGTGTCCCGGAACGGGGGTGCCTCAGCCCCGCCCAGCACGTAGAAGTGACCAGCTAACGGCTCTTAGCGCCGACATACGGCAATCCGCCGCAGCCATGACACAACACCACCCTGTTAATCTTGGCATCTGACTTTCACGAGTGTGTTGGCAATGAATCCACTGCGCTGGCCTTACCGCGCCCAGTTCTTCCTGGGGTTCCTGATCTGCGCCGGGCTGCTGGCCTTTGCCATCTTCATGCAGTTGAAGATGGGCCTGGAGCCGTGCCCGTTGTGCATCTTCCAGCGCATCGCGTTCGCCGCGCTCGGCCTGCTGTTCCTGATCGGTGCCCTGCACGGGCCGCGTGACCGGCCCGGGCGCATCACCTATGGCGCGCTGGCCTTCATTGCCGCCGCGGTGGGCATCGGCATTGCCGGGCGCCACGTGTACGTGCAGATGCTGCCGCAGGACCTGGGCTCCAGCTGCGGGCCGCCGCTGTCGTTCCTGAGCGAGACCATGGGGCCGTTCGAGGTGTTCCGCACCGTGCTGACCGGCACCGGTAACTGCGGCAACATCGACTGGGCCTTCCTGGGGCTTACCATGCCCATGTGGAGCCTGGTCTGGTTCGTGCTGCTGGGCCTGTGGGCGCTGGTGGTGTCGTTCCGCAAGCCGCCACGCCGTTATTGATACTTCTGTACCGCTGACCTGACTGGATATTCCAATGAACGCCTCAACGCCCGCCCAAGCTTCTGCCGCTTTGCCGACCGACTGGTCGCCGGAGAGCTGGCGCAGCCGGCCGGCGCTGCAGATGCCGACCTATCCGGATCCGGTTGCGCTGGATGCGTCACTGCATGAACTGAAGCGGCTGCCGCCGCTGGTGACCTCGTGGGAGATCCTGTCGCTCAAGCGCCAGTTGGCCGAGGCCCAGGAGGGCAAGCGCTTCCTGCTGCAGGGCGGTGACTGCGCCGAGAACTTCAGCGACTGCGAAAGCACCACCATCTCCAACCGGCTCAAGGTGCTGCTGCAGATGAGCCTGGTGCTGGTGCACGGCATGCGCAAGCCGGTGATCCGGGTCGGGCGCTTTGCCGGCCAGTACGCCAAGCCGCGCTCAGCCGACACCGAAACCCGCGACGGCGTCACCTTGCCGAGTTATCGCGGTGATGTGATCAATGCGCCCGAGTTCACCGAAGCCGCGCGACTGCCGGATCCGCGTCGCATGCTGCAGGCGCACGCGCATTCGGCGATGACCATGAACTTCGTGCGCGCGTTGATCGACGGCGGCTTTGCCGACCTGCATCACCCCGAGTACTGGAATCTGGAATGGGTGCGGCACTCGCCGCTGGCCACCGACTACCAGAAGATGGTGTCGTCGATCGGCGACGCCGTGCGCTTCATGGAAACCCTGTCCGGCACCCAGGTGTACAACCTGAACCGGATCGACTTCTACACCTCGCATGAAGCGCTGTTACTGCCTTACGAGCAGGCACTGACCCGGCAGGTGCCGCGTCAACAGGGGTGGTTGAACCTGAGCACGCATTACCCCTGGATCGGCATGCGCACGGCGGCGCTGGACGGCGCACATGTGGAGTACCTGCGTGGGGTGCGCAATCCGATTGCAATCAAGGTCGGGCCGTCGGTGCAGCCGGATCAGCTGCTGCGCCTGATCGATGTGCTGAATCCAGACGACGAACCCGGTCGCCTGAGCTTCATCCATCGCATGGGCGCGGCGCAGATCGCCGAGAAGCTGCCGCCGCTGCTGGATGCGGTGAAGCGTGATGGACGCCGCGTGCTGTGGGTGTGCGATGCGATGCATGGCAATACCGAAAGCACCAGCAATGGCTTCAAGACCCGTCGTTTCGACAATGTG
Organism: Stenotrophomonas sp.; assembly: GCF_032103445.1. Lineage (GTDB taxonomy): Bacteria > Pseudomonadota > Gammaproteobacteria > Xanthomonadales > Xanthomonadaceae > Stenotrophomonas. The sequence continues at coordinate 1,617 of NZ_DAMDFR010000032.1, read as the reverse complement.
CGCAGTGAGGTGGAGCTGTCCTTCGACCTGCATGCGGCGGCGGGTACGCGGCTGGGCGGCGTGCATCTCGAGCTCACCGGTGAGGATGTCACCGAGTGCACCGGCGGCGCGCGCGAGCTGACCGAGCGCGATCTGGAACGGGCGTACCGGTCGACGGTGGATCCGCGGTTGAACTATGAGCAGTCGCTGGAGATTGCAATGGCGATTGTGCGCAAGCAGTCCGTCTGACACTCCGCGATGACGCGCATGGCGCGTCACTACAGGGACCTTGCGTAGTGACACGCCATGCGTGTCATCGGGGTAATGATCTGCCGTAGAGCCACGCCCTGCGTGGCTTCGCGGTGCCAGACGGAATCGCAGCCGGGCAAGCCCGGCTCTACATAGCGGTCATCGCCGCTCTGGCAGGGTAAGGGGCCTGTCCCCCCCCACAGGAGCGTGCATGCACGTCGACTGGACCCTGGCCGCCGAGTACCTCTGGCCGATCGGCATCGCCCTGATCATCGGCATCACCAGCTGGTGGCTGCTGATGGCACTTACCCGCCGCCTCAAGGGCCGTGACTACCGTCGCGCCCGCATTGCCCGCGTGATCAGCCGTCCACTGGCATTCGCTCTGCCGCTGCTGGTCCTGATTCCCGCGCTGGAAGCGACCCCGTTGCAGGATCGCTGGCTCGACCAGGCGCTGCGTCTGCTGCATATCGGCCTGACCGCCTGCTTCGTCTGGTTTCTGGTGCGCGTGGTTGCGGCTGGCGAACAGGCGATCCTGCGCGAACATCGCATCGATGTGGCCGACAACCTGGCGGCACGCCGCATCCATACCCAGACCCGGGTGCTGAGCCGGGTGCTGATGGGCGCGATCATCCTGGTCGGGGTCTCGATGGTGCTGCTGACCTTCCCGATGGTGCGCCAGATCGGCACCGCGCTGCTGGCGTCGGCGGGCATCATCGGACTGGTCGCCGGCATCGCCGCCAAGCCGGTGTTCGGCAATCTGATCGCCGGCCTGCAGATCGCGCTGACCCAACCGATCCGGCTGGATGACGTGGTGATTGTGGAAGGCGAATGGGGCCGCGTGGAAGAGATCGGCAGCAGCTATGTCGTGGTGCGGGTCTGGGACGAGCGTCGCATGGTGGTACCGCTGACCTGGTTCATCGAAAACCCGTTCCAGAACTGGACCCGGCGCAGCGCCGACCTGTTGGGCACGGCGTTCCTGTGGCTGGATTACCGTGCCCCGATCGGTGCGATCCGCGCCGAGCTGGAACGCATCTGCAAAAGTGAAAAGCTGTGGGATGAGCGCGTCTGCGTCACCCAGGTCACCGAAACCACCGAGCACACCCTGCAGGTGCGCCTGCTGGTCAGCGCCCGCAACTCGGGAGATGCCTTCGATCTGCGCTGCATCGTCCGCGAACGCATGCTCGACTTTCTGGCGCGTGAGCACCCTCAGGCGCTGCCGCGTACCCGTGCTGAACTGTTGGAACAGCCCGACCCGGCGCTGCAGATGGCACGCGGTCGGCCGGCAGGGCACGTGCGCTCGCCGGGTGCAGAGGACGGTGAACCCGCCCTGGAGGCATCCCGGTAGCGCCGGCCGTTGGCCGGCCCTCAGCACCGCCTGGGCCGGCCAAC
>NZ_DAMDFR010000031.1:0-49172 GCF_032103445.1 Stenotrophomonas sp. | reverse complement strand
AGCCGCACCGCACGCTGGCGGTAGCGGTCGCGGGCGTCCCAGGCACGGCGCAGCTGCTGCTGCGCTGCCAACAGCCGGGCGGGCAGGTCGGGGTGGTCCGGCAGCAGGCGCTCATCGCCGGGAGCGGGCACATAATCCATCAGCCCGGCCTCCAGCGCGGCGTCGAGGTTATCGGCCAACACCTGCTGCAGCAGCTGAACGGGCAGGGGAAGGTGAACCACGAAAACCACCCGGAAAACGTTAAAAAAAAGTGATATTGAACTCTTGAAACCCAGACGGGTCAGAGCCTGCGTCGTTAGTGGCGATTCAACGTTGCGGCGGCTATCCTAACCCGTCGCCTCAGGGCGACCAAATTCGTCCTGAGTTACCACCCCTGGAGAAATGTTTGATGAAGTTGCGTGCTATCGCGGTCGCCGTCGCGGCCCTGGCCCTGACGGGCAATGCCTTCGCCCAGGACACCTCGTCCGAAAAGGGCAAGCTGAGCTATTACTTCGGTTACGACTACGGCAACAACCTGGCCGAGCTGACCGCGCGTGGTGAACAGTTGGATATCAACTCGGTGGTGAAGGGTCTGCAGGACGCCTACGCCAAGAAGCAGCCGGCGATCACCGCCGAGCAGCTGAAGCCGGCGGTTGAAGCCTTCCAGAAGCGCGAGCAGGGTCGTGCGCAGGCCGCCAAGGCCGAGTACGACAAGGCCGCTGCTGAGAACAAGACCAAGAGCACCCAGTTCCTGACCGCGAACAAGGCCAAGGCCGGCGTGCAGGCGCTGCCGAGCGGCGTGCAGTACCGCGTGATCGAAGCCGGCAAGGGTGCCAAGCCGACCCAGGCCAGCACCGTGCAGCTGGAAGTGGCCGGTCCGTTCCCGTACGGCAACCGTCCGCAGGAAGCCCGCCCGGCCCAGCAGATTCCGTCGATCAAGGTCAGCGAAGTCGAAATGAAGGCCATGCGCGAGACCCTGCTGCAGATGCCGGCCGGCTCGAAGTGGGAAGTCACCCTGCCGCCGGAACAGGCCTACGGTGCCGACCCGCGCACCCCGTTCCCGCCGAACGTCGCCGTCCAGTTCGAAATCAAGCTGGTCAGCGTCAAGTAATCAGCTACGGAAACACCCAACGCGCCGATGGAAACATCGGCGCGTTTTTGTTTGCTTTGCGTAGAGCCGGGCTTGCCCGGCTGCTGTTGGATTCGTGCGAACAGCCCGCAGTCGTCGGTTCCCGTGTTTGGGCCGGTCGGGGTAGGTTTGCGGGACACGCCGTGAACCCATCCATGGGGGCTCGTAGAAAACATCCATGTTTTCTACGGTCCCGCAAACCCACCCCGACCGGCCCCCGACAGAAGGTCGGTGGCCACAGGAAATCAACAACGCACGCGGCTGTTGCTCTCCGATCCGCATCACGCGATCCATCGAGGGAGGGGGCCGGATGTCCTCCGGAGGGACACTCCACGGCATGGATGCCGTGGAGTAGCCTACATGGACGTACTTGCGGCGTGTCCCGGAGCGAGGGCGTCCGGCCCCCTCCCAGCACGGAACAACTGAAACGCCGCTGTTCGCGGAACCCCAATGCGCTACTGTTACAGACTGCACGACCATGGAAGACCTCGCTCATGCCATACCCACTCCCTGCATCGGCATCTGCGCGCTGGATCGCGCCGGGCTGTGTACGGGCTGCCTGCGCACGATGGACGAGATTGCAGGGTGGCGTGACATGAGTCGCGAACAACAGCATCACGCCATGCAGCACACGCTGCGGCTGCGCGAGCAGCTGCGGCAGTCCTTGCACGGTTCGCTGGCCGACCACGAACGTCTGCTGCGCGCGCTGCATCCGCTGGATGCGCCGCCGTCTGGTGATGGCTGGAACCGCAGTGAGCTGATCGACCTGCTGCCGCCCGGGCCACCGGTGGAAGCGGCGGTGCTGGCCGGCATCGTGCCGCGCGCCAGCGGTGCCCAGGTCATTCTGACCCGGCGCACCGAAACCCTGCGCCAGCACGGCGGCCAGGTTGGCTTTCCCGGCGGGCGCACCGAACCCGATGACCGAGATGCGGTGGCCGCCGCCCTGCGCGAAAGCAACGAGGAAATCGCGTTGCCGTTCGATCGCGTGCAGCCGCTGGGCTATCTCGACCCGTTCGTCACCATCACCGGGTATCGCGTGATGCCGGTGGTGGCCGTGATCGACCCGGACTTCGTCGCCGTGCCGCAGCCGGCCGAAGTGGCCGAGGTCTTCGAAGTACCGCTGGATTATCTGCTCGACCCCGCCAATCTGCATCAGGTGGAAATCGAACACCGCGGACGCATCCGCCACGTGCTGGAGTACGGCTGGCCCGGCCAGCGCATCTGGGGAGCCACCGCCGCCATGCTGTACAACCTGCGTCGCCGACTGGAGCAGCTTGCATGACCCTCTCTGCCAACTTCACCCCGTTGATCGATGCTGCGACGCTGGCGGCGATGCTCGGCCAGGACACGCCGCGCCTGCTCGATGCGCGCGCCACCGCCAGTGCGCCGCGCGTGCTGGATGCCCGCTTCTCGCTCGCCGATCCGCAGTCCGGGGCCGCCGCGTACGCCCAAGGGCATATCGCAGGTGCGGTCCACGCCGACCTCAATCGTGATCTGGCCGACCTCGATAAGGTCGGCGAGGGACGTCACCCGTTGCCCGACAGTGAGGCGTTTGCCGCCCAGCTCGGCCGTTGGGGCATCGGCCCGGACACCCCGGTGGTGGTCTATGACGCCGGCGACGGCAGCATGGCCGCGGCGCGCGCGTGGTGGATGCTGCGCCTGATCGGCCATACCCGTGCTGCCGTGCTGGATGGCGGTCTGGCGGCCTGGCAGGCCGCCGGCTACCCGCTGACCACGGAAGTGCCCGCGTTACCCGAAGGGCAACCCTATCCCGGCCGCTTCGACCGCGACCAGATCGCCTCGGTGGACGAAATTTCCGCCCGCCTCAAGCATGCCCCGGGTTGGCTGCTGGACGCGCGCGCCGGCGAGCGTTTCCGTGGCGAAGTGGAGCCGCTGGATCCGGTGGCCGGGCACGTGCCCGGTGCGGTCAACCGCCCGTTCGCCCTGAACGTCCACGAGGGACGCCTGCGTCCGGCCGCCGACCTGCGCGCCGCGCTGCAACCGCTGATCGGCACGCACGATCCACAACAGGTCGTGCTGATGTGCGGCTCCGGTGTTACCGCGTGCCATCTGCTGCTGGCGATGGAAGTGGCCGGGCTCACCGGCGCGCGCGTCTACCCTGGCTCGTGGAGCGGCTGGGTCAGCGATTCCAGCCGCCCGGTCGCCACCGGCCCGTAGTGCCGGGCTTGCCCGGCAAAGCGTAGTGCCGGGTCAAACCACCAGCGTCTGCAACCGCACCGCCGCCATCACCCGCGGCCACGGGAACAGCGGACCGGGGTCGCGCTTGCGCGGCACCTGGCGCTCGGCATCGTCGCTGGCTTCAACCTGCCGTGTGTCCAGTGCTTCATGGCCGGCAATGAACTGCAGCCCGGGCAGGGTGTCGCACAGGTGCTGCAGCAGGTCGATCAACGCCGCGATCTGCGCATCGGGGTAAGGCTCTTCCATCGCCTGGTGGCGCGAGTCCAGCCAGTGCGGGTAACGCCCGGTGTTGACCAGCTCGATGCCGATCGAGCGCGGATTGAAACCGCTCACGTGGTGGGCCATCCGCTCCACCGGAACGTACTCCACGATGCAGCCATCGCGGTCGATGTAATAGTGCCCGCTGTTGCCGCTGCCGCTGTCATACAGCACGCGCTCACCGTACTCGCGGGCCATCGCCAGATCCGGCAGCTCGGTGCAGTGGATCACCACCAGGTCGACGTCCTCGCGCGGCCGTTCGGCCAGCTTGGCCACGTAGGGCAGCGGCTGAAGTTCGATGGCGGGCAGGGCACGGTGGGGCATGCGGCGATGCTAGCATTCAGGCCATGAGCGCAACCAACACTGCCCCCGTTTTTTCCCGCGTGGTTCCGGCATGAGCCGCGGTCACTGCATTCTGTCGCACGGCTTTGAAAGCGGCCCCGATGCCACCAAGGTCACCGCGCTGGCCGAGGTCGCCGACCGCCTGGGCTTCACCCATGAGCGACCGGATTACACCGACCTGGATGCCCGCCGCGAGGTGAGCAACGTCGGCGACGTGCCGGCCCGCCTGCAGCGGCTGGTCGGCCTGGCCGCCGCCGCGGCCGCCCGTGGACCGGTGGTGCTGGCCGGCTCCAGCCTGGGAGCCTACATTTCAGGCATTGCCTCGCTGCAGGTGCCGACCCAGGCCCTGTTCCTGATGGTGCCGCCGACCCGCATGGGGCCGATGCCGGCGCTGGACGCGGCCCCGGTGCCGACCAGCGTGGTGCATGCCTGGCAGGACGAGCTGATTCCCGCGGCGGATGTGATCGCCTGGGCCCAGGCGCGCTCGGCGCGGCTGCTGCTGGTGCAGGACGGGCACCGCCTGGAGCGCCACGTGGAGGCGTCCGCCCGCGCCTTCGAAGAGCTGCTGACGGGACTGTAACGCCAACGTAGAGCCGGGCTTGCCCGGCTGGGACGTACCGGTAAGGCTTCAGCGGGGCAAGCCCCGCTCTACGGGGATGGGCCGCCGGTAAGGCTTCAGCGGTCCAACCCCGCGCGTTGCCGGGCGCTTGCCGCCCGGTCACGTACAATGCGCGGTCCGCTGACCTGTGTACCCGCCCCCGTGAAATTCTTTGTTTCCTGCGCCAAAGGCCTGGAGTATCTGCTCGCCGACGAACTGCTGGCGCTCGGCCTGCCCAAGGCCACCGCCACCATTTCCGGCGTGAACGCCGAGGGCGAGCTGGCGCAGGCGCAGCGGGTGGTGCTGTGGTCGCGGCTGGCCAGCCGCGTGCTGTGGCCCATCGCCGAGTTCGACTGCCCCGACGAAGCCTCCCTGTACCAGGGCGTCAGTGCCATGCCCTGGGAGCAGCACATCGCCCCGGAACTGACCCTGGCCGTGGACGCCCACGTCTCCGGCACCGAGATCACCCACGCGCGCTTCGCCGCCCAGCGGGTCAAGGACGGCGTCGTCGACAGCCTGCGTGCGCAGGGGCTGGAGCGGCCGTCGGTGAACGTGGAGTTCCCGGACGTGCGCCTGAACCTGTCGCTGCGCAAGGGCCGCGCCACGATCTCCATCGACCTCGGCGGCGGCCCCATGCACCGCCGCGGCTGGCGCATGGCGCAGAACGACGCGCCGTTGAAGGAAAACCTGGCCGCTGCGGTACTGCTGCGCGCCAACTGGCCGAAGATCCACGCCGAAGGCGGCGGCCTGCTCGACCCGATGTGCGGCAGCGGCACGCTGCTGATCGAAGGCGCGCTGATGGCGGCCGACGTGGCCCCAGGCCTGCAGCGCCACGGCAGCATTCCGCCCAGCCGCTGGCTCGGCTTCGACCGTGACAGCTGGAAGGCGCTGCTGACCGAAGCCCGCGAACGCGAGCAGGTCGGGCGCGCCGCACTCAAGCAGGTGATCCACGGCAGCGACATCGATCCACTGGCGATCCGTGCAGCCAAGGAAAATGCCGAAGTCGCCGGTGTTTCCGAGGCGATCTGGTTCGGCGTGCGTGATGTGGCCGATGTGCAGGTGCCGCCGCAGGAAACCGGCTGCGTGGTCTGCAATCCGCCTTACGACGAGCGCTTGGCCGCTGACGCAGTGCTGTACCGTCGCATTGGCGATGCGCTCAAGCGCGCGGTGCCACAGTGGCGCGCCAGCCTGCTGTGCGGCAGTGCCGACCTGGCCTTCGCCACCGGCCTGCGCGCCAGCAAGAAGTACCAGCTGTTCAACGGTGCCATCGAATGTGCGCTGATCGTCTGCGACCCGATCGCGGTTCCGCAGCGCGAGAACAGCGGCGCGCCGCGCGAGCTCAGCGAAGGTGCGCAGATGGTGGCCAACCGCCTGCGCAAGAACATCCGCAAGTACAAGACCTGGCGCAGCAAGGCCCAGGTCACCTGCTACCGCGTCTACGACGCGGATCTGCCCGAGTACGCCGCCGCCATCGACGTCTACCAGGAAGACGGCGGTGCCGGTCGCACCTTCCTGCATGTGCAGGAATACGCCGCGCCGGCCACCATTCCCGACGTAGACGTGCGCCGTCGCCGCAACGAGCTGCTGTCGGCGGCGCGCGAGGTGTTCCAGGTGCCGGCTGAGCAGGTCGCATTGAAGTCGCGTGAGCGCGGCAAGGGCGGCAGCAAGTACGGCCGCTTCGAGCAGCGTGGCGAGTTCATCATGGTGCGCGAGAACGACGCGCTGCTGCGCGTGAACCTGTTTGACTACCTCGACACCGGCCTCTTCCTTGACCACCGCCCGCTGCGTTGGCACATGGGCCAGGTGGCCGAGGGCCAGCGCTTCCTCAACCTGTTCTGCTACACCGGCGTGGCCACTGTGCAGGCCGCCGTGGCCGGTGCCGCGTCTACCACCAGCGTGGATCTGTCGGGCACCTACCTGCAGTGGTGTGCCGACAACCTGGCGTTGAATGGCAAGGGTGGCAGCCAGCACACCCTGGTGCAGGCCGATGCGTTGGCCTGGCTGGAAGCCGAGCGTCATCGTTTCGATGTGATTTTCTGCGACCCGCCGACGTTCTCGAACTCGGCCCGTGCCGACGACTTCGACGTGCAGCGCGAACATGTGCGCCTGCTGCGTGCGGCGGTCAACCGTCTGACCCCGGAGGGCGTGCTGTACTTCTCGAACAACTTCCGTCGTTTCAAGCTGGACGAAGAGGCGGTGAAGGAGTTCGCGCAGTGCAAGGAGATCACCGCCGATACCATCGACGAGGATTTCCAGCGTAATCCGCGCATCCACCGCGCGTGGGAGTTGCGCCGTTACGGCGCGTGATGTTGGTCGTGCCGCCGGTTACAGCACCGCGGCCACCAACCCCAGCACCGGCAACCCACATGCCAGCGGCTTCAACCACCGCTGCCGCCACGGATACAGCCCGAACGCAATCGGCAGCCCGGCAATCGTCAACGTGCCCAGCCACAGCACCGGGCCCGCAGCCCAGCCATGGTCCGCCACGCTCAGCGCGAACGATACACACAACAGCGCCCACCCCAGCACGCGCCAGCGCGTACGCACGGTGGCCGTTGCCGCCGCCTTCCCGTGCAGGTCCAGCTGATGCTTCTCCATCGCCAGCGACAGTGCGGTAAACGCGGCGAAACTCAAGGTCACGGCAAGCAGCATCATGCGCTGGCCTCCGCCGGTAACTGCGGTTTCGTCGCGGCTGCAGCCGCCTGACGCTTCTTCTTCTCTGCCGCGCTCAGTGCCGGCTGCCAGCGCTGCATGCGCAGGCCGCAGTAGGCCAGCATCGCGCCGAACGCCATCATCATCAGGTCGAACCCAGCCAGTACCCAGTCGCCGGCCAGCAAGGTCACGCCAAGATGCGCGTGCGTGGTCAGTGCATTCACCACCGGAATCAGCGCGAACAGTGCAGCGCCCACGTACAGCTGCGCTGCCCACATCAGCCGCTTCGGCCACAGGAAGGCCGCCAGCAGGGCCGCGCCCCAGGCATAGAAGAACACATTGGCTTCAGCGGCCGGGCGCTCCGCCAGCTCGAGCGGCAGCAAGCGGTTGCCCCAGAAGTAGGCGGCAAACGCGATCGGCAGGCCGGCTACCGCGCCGATGTTGAGCGCGTCGACCAGGCGCAGACCGAAGCCGATGCGGCCTGACTTGGCATGCTTGGGCCGCTCCTTCACCGCCCACAGCACCACGCCGCTGGCCACCATCAGGCAGCCGACCAGGCCGGACAGGAAGAACAGCGCACGCAGACCCCAGTCGGCAAAGTGGGCCAGGTGCAGGCCGTACATCACGCCACGGGTCTGGGTGGCACCGCCCGGGACCGGGCTGGCCTGCAGCAGCTCGCCGCTGACCGCATTGAAGCGCAACGAAGGCGCATCGCTGGACAGGCGACGGCCATCACGCTGGTACACGTCGACCACCGCATTGGCCGCACCGGGGCGCGACACCACGAAGCTGCCGACATCCGCGCCCTTCCATTCGCGCCGCGCGGTGTCGAGCAGCTGCTGGATCGGCACCGGCGTGGCGCTGCCTTCGCCAGGCCCTTCCACGTCGGCCATGCGTGCAAAGGCTTCGCTGTAGAACGCCGCTTCATCGTTCGGGTAGGCCTTGTTCATGCCCCACGGCAGGTACATGAACATCAGGGTGACGATGCCGGTGTAGGTGATCATGGCGTGGTAGGGCAGGGCCATCACCGCGCTGACGTTGTGGAAGTCCAGCCACGAACGCAGACCCTTGTCCGGGCGGAAGGTGAAGAAGTCCTTGAAGATCTTCTTGTGGGTGATCACCCCGGTGATGATCGCCACCAGCATGAACATCGCGCAGAAGCCGACCAGGTAGCGCGCCCACAGCACCGGAATGTAGTGCAGGTCGAAATGCAGGCGGTAGAAGAAATCGCCGCCACGGGTCTCGCGTGCGCTCACTTCGTTGCCGGTGTTCGGATCCACGGTGGCGTCGCCGAAGCGACCGCCGCCGCGTCGGCGCTTTTCGCCCTCGGCCGGCGGTTTCACCATCGACTCGGGGTTGCGCCAGAACATGCGCATGGCCGGATTGCGCGGGCTGGGCAGGGTGACGTTCCAGCTTTCAGCCTGCGGAGCCTTGTGCTGCAGGAAGGTGAGCGCGCGCTGCGCGGCCACGTCGCTGCTGACCGTGCTGCGCGGCAGCTCCGGGCGCATCCAGCGGCTGATTTCGTCGCGGTAGTAGCTGGCGGTGCCGGCCATGAAGATCAGCAGCAGCAACCAGCCAACCAGCAGGCCGGTCCAGGTGTGCAGCCAGGCCATCGACTGGCGGAAGCCGTTCTTCATGCGCGCCCCTCCAGCAGCAGCGTGCACAGCCAGAACAGGGCGGTGGGCAGGGCGATGCCGATCCAGGCGCGCAGCGCGGTGCGGGTGGCAAACGCCCACAGCGCCGCACAGGCGCACAACACGATACCGACCAGCATGCCGGTCAGCACCGCCTGCGAGCGCGCGCCGGGCTGGGCCACGGCGAAGAACATCGAACAGGTGGCGGCCAGCGCGTAACCGCCGAAGATCGCCGCCAGACTGCGTGAGAGCACGCCCAGCCAGGGGCGGGCGAAGAAACGGCCCACAGGGGCGAGCCAATGTGCGTCAGGCGTGCTGTCCACAAGGTCCTGCAAAGTCGAAGTTCCAACGGCAATTGCCCACTGCGGGGCGCAGCAGGCAGCAAGAGAGGCCATCCTTGGCCCAGCCACTGTTTGGCGCAGCGGTATCCCTGGAGCTTGTCCCGTTATGTCGTATTCGACACGTCGGATCGCGGCGAATGATAGTCATTATCATTTCGTACTTCAAGTCGCCGCACCGCGTTGTCATCGGAAGTGCGGCGCAGCGTCATCTTCACGACACGCCACCTGAACAGACTGCGCCCCGCGACGGAGCGGGAGGTCCGGACGCATCCCTTTCGTGTTGATCTGGAGTTGCTGGTGAAGCGTTGTGCGTTGGCAGTTGCCGTTGTGTCCGTTGTTTCTCTCGTCATGGCTGCCGAAGGGCATGCCCAGACCGCCCCGGCTGGGACTGCCGCGGCTCCCACCAACCTGGACACGATGGTCGTCACCGGCACGCGCGGCAGCAACCGCACCCAGTTCGACACCTTGGCTCCGGTGGACGTGTTCTCGCAGGAAGAGATCCAGGCGATCGAGTCGAGCGACCTCAATGACGTGCTGGCGCAGCTGGTTCCGTCGTTCGTGGTGCAGCGCATGCCGATGAACGACGGCCTGGTGTTCGTGCGTCCGGCCACCTTGCGCGGGCTGTCGCCCGACCAGACCCTGGTGCTGGTCAACGGTCGGCGCTTCCATCGCTAGGCGTTGCTCGGCGCGCGCGGCGCGCAGGGCCCGGACCTGGCACAGATTCCGGTCCACGCCATCCAGCGTATCGAGGTGCTCCGCGACGGTGCCTCGGCGCAGTACGGCTCGGACGCCATTGCCGGCGTGATCAACATCATCCTCGATGATCGTGTTGGCGGTGAGGTCTCCCTGGGGCTGTCGGAGTACAGCGAAGGCGACGGTCGCGGCCGCAAGGTCGGTGCCCGCCACGGTTTCGCGCTGGGCGACGACGGCAGCCTGTCGCTGTTCGCCGACTGGGACAAGTCCGACGCCACCTCGCGCAGCCGTCAGCGCGCCGATGCGATCGCCTTCCAGAACGCGCATCCGGAACTGGATGTGCCCGATCCCGTGCAGCGCTGGGGCCAGCCGGACCTGGAAAACCGGCATGCGGGTTTCAATCTCAACCTGGCGCTCAACGACAGCCTCGACCTGTACGGGTTCGGCCTGTTCGGGCACAGCGAAGGCATGAGCGACTTCAACTGGCGCAATCCGGACGGCACCGCCTCGGTCTACAACCCCAGCAGCGTGTTCCCGGGCTGGGACGCACGTTCGCTGTATCCCACCGGCTTCAGCCCGCAGTACGGCAACGAGCAGGACGACTTGCAGGCCGTGCTTGGCCTGCGCGGGTACATCGGCGAGCGTTGGCGCTGGGACGTGAGCGCTTCATACGGTCGCAACGAGATTGATTACACCCTGGACAATGCGATCAATGCGTCGCTGGGGCCCGACAGCCCGACCTCGTTCTATCTGGGGCGGCTGTCGCAGACCGAAAAGAACGTCAACGCCGACGTGGTCTATTCGCTGCCCGTGTCCGCGCTGGAAGGTCCGATCAACATCGCCTTCGGTGCCGAGGCGCGTGAAGAGACCTATGCGGTGAAGGCCGGTGATCCGGCCTCGTATGCGATCGGCCCCGGTGCAGCGACGGGTCTGGCCGGCGGTGCCAACGGCGCGCCCGGCTTCAGCGACACCAATGCCGGCAGCTGGAGCCAGCGCAGCCGCGCCGCCTACATCGACGTGGAAGCACCGATCACCGCGCGCTGGACGGTGGGTGCAGCAACCCGCTACGAGCACTTCTCAGCCTTTGGCGAGAGCATCGACGGCAAGCTGTCCACCCGCTTTGCCTTCACCCCGGATGTCGCGATCCGCGGTTCGGTGTCGACCGGCTTCCGCGCACCGACCCCGGGCCAGCTATACACCCAGAGCACCCAGCAGGGCCTGGATACGGTGACCCTGCAGGTGTTCACCACCGGCCGCCTGTCGCCCAGCGATCCGCTCGCCGTGCAGCTGGGCGCACAACCCCTCAAGCCCGAACAATCGCGTACCGCGTCGCTCGGCCTGACCTGGAAGACCGACGCCGGTTTCTCCGGCTCGGTGGACGTGTATGACATCAAGGTCACCGATCGCTTCAGCCAGTCCGCCGCGTACGCCGTGCCGGCCGGCACGCCGAACCCGCTGCGCTTCACTTCGGTGAGTTTCTATACCAACGATTTCGACACCACCACACGCGGTGTGGACGTGGTCGGCAGCTACGTCACCGGTCTCGGCGCAGGGCGCTTGAACACCACGCTGGGCTACAACTACAACCAGACCACCGTCGACAGCGGCCGCACCGGCGTGGCGACCAATGACAGCCAGCGCCGCATCTTTGAAGAGCGCCTGCCCGAGCACAAGGCCACGCTGAGCAGCCAGTATGAGATCGGGCGCTGGAGTGTGCTCGGCAAGCTGCGATACTACGGGGCATGGACCGACTCTTCCGGCAATGCCACCGGCGACATCTTCCAGCGCTTTGGTGCGATGAGCTTCTTCGACCTGGCGCTCAGCTACAAGGTCACCGATCAGCAGACCCTGCGCATCGGCGCGGACAACCTGTTCGACCGCTATCCCGACGAAGCCACGTTCCAGGCCAGCCGCGGCCTGATCTACTCGCGGAACGCGCCGTATGACACCGATGGCCGCAACGTCTACGCCGAATACCGGATCCGTTACTGATGGACCGGCAACGACGTCACCTGCTGCGCGGGGCGCTGGCCCTGCCGCTGGCGGCCGGCCTGGCGGGCAACGCCATGTCGACTGAGCCGGCGGTGCTGCCCGCAGTGAACGGACGCACCCCGGCGCAGTTGGCCGGAGACGAGGGCTGGTGGGGCCAGGTGCGCGCGCTGTACGACCTCACCGACGAGGTCGTCATGCTCGACAACGGCTACTGGGGCGCGATGGCGCGCCCCGTGTTGCAGGCCTACCAGCACGCCACCGCCACGGTGAATGCCGGCAATGCCTGGTTCGGACGGCGGGCGTTCCCGCCGCTGTTCGAGCAGGCGCGCCTGCGGTTGGCCGAGGTGCTGGCGGTGGATGCGGACGAACTGGTGCTGACCCGCGGTGCCACCGAAGCCATGCAGGTGTTGATCGGCGGCTACCGTCGGCTGCAACCCGGCGACACGGTGCTGTACGCCGATACCGACTACGACAGCATGATCGACGCCATGCAATGGCTGCAGGTGCGTCGTGGCGTGGTTCCAGTGCGCATCGCCTTGCCCGAGCCGTTCGATCACGATGGCATCGTGGAAACCTACCGGCAGGCGCTGGCGCAGCATCCGCGTACGCGCCTGCTGCTGCTCACCCAGGTCAACCACCGCAATGGCATGTTGCTACCGGTGGCGCAGATCAGTGCGATGGCCCGCGCCGCCGGCGTGGACGTGGTGCTGGATGCCGCGCACGGCATCGGCCAGGTCGACACCCCGCTGCGCGAGCTCGGCGCGGATTTTGTCGGTATCAACCTGCACAAGTGGATCGGTGCGCCCGTGGGATTGGGCGCTGTGTACGTAAAGCGGGGCAGGGTGCGCGATCTTGATCCCTACATGGGCGAAGCGGACGGCGACGACCTGCGCACCCGCGTGCATACCGGCACGGTCAATTTTGCTGCGGTGATGGCGTTGCCGGCGGCGTTGGACCTGCACCAGCGCATTGGCGTGGCCAACAAGCGGGCGCGCCTGTTGCACCTGCGCAGCCGCTGGCTGGATGCACTGCGTGGCGACGAACGGGTCCAGCTGCTGGCCTCGCCGGACGAGCGCCTGGCCAGTGCCATTGCCGGCTTCCGCCTGCGCGGCCAGACCGGCATGGCCGCGAATGCCGCCACAGCCGAGCGCATGGTCAAGCAGTCCGGCGTGTTCGTCGTCCCCCGCGATGGCCTGGCCTCCGGTGCCTGCCTGCGCGCGACGCCGGGCATTTTCAGCACGCCCGCGCAGATGGACGCGCTGGTGGCCGCGATCCGCGCGGTAGCGGGGTAGGTGTTACGCGGTGTGCGGCTGACTGAGTGGTTCGACGGTCAGCCGCACGCCCAGTGCGGTGAGGACGCGCTGTACCGTATCGAAGCGCGGATGCGCGCCCGGCTTGAGCGCCTTGTACAAACTCTCGCGGCCCAAGCCGCTGCTTTCGGCGATCTGGGTCATGCCGCGCGCACGGGCAACCACTTGCAGCGCGTCCTGGAAGTGCGTGGCATTCTGCGAAGCAAGGGCTTCGGTCAGATACACGGCGATGCTGTCATCGTCGGTAAGGTAATCCGCGGGGTCGAAGGGACGTAGGGTGTGCTTGGTCATGAGAAAGAACCTCTATGGCAATGGAACGCTATCGCGGCGCACATGACAGTTCGGCTGCCATCCGCTGGGCCTTCTGGATGTCCGACGCCTGACTGTCCTTGTCACCGGCGCACAACAGGATGATCAACTGCTGGCCTCGACGGGTGAAGTAGACGCGATAGCCCGGTCCGACGTGAACTCTCAGTTCGCTGACGCTGCAGCCCACTGATTTGACGTCGGTAGGCCCGCCATTGACCAACCGTTGTATGCGCTCGGCGATGAGTGCTCGCGCTCGGGTATCCCGTAGCCGACGCATCCAACGATCAAACGTATCAGTCGCCTGTATCGATGACTTGGAGTGCATTGTATCCATATGGATACAATGCGCAAGTGATGATCAATTGTCGATTGGCGAAAGCGTCAGCGCTTCGCGCAGGCCTTGCTCATGTCGGCCTGGACGCTGTCCGGGGTTTTGCGGCCGAAGATCTCGGCGATCTCGGAGCGGGTCTTGAGGTCTTCGCACTTCTCCGGATCCATCGAACCGTCAATGACGGTACCGCGCACCGGTTCCTGGTAACGGCCGGCGGCGACCTGCTGCTGACGGCGTGCGTCGTACAGATTGCGTTCGGCGCGGGTGCGGTCTTCCCAGGTCAGATTCGGATCGCGGGTGATCGGCCGGGTGACGCCGGTGTCCTGCTCGGGCGGGCAGGGCACGGTCTGGTAGATGGTCTGGCCCTTGTTGGCGCATTTGTACACGCGCTGGGCGTGGGCGCTGCCCGCCAGCGCGCACAGCGCCAGCATCATGATGGTCCGTTTCATGGCGGCCCCCTGTGAGCCTGTGTGTTCCTGAATGGGCGGCAGAATACGCGAACCCCATCACAAAAACACCCGGTCAAAGTGTCAACCGACGGTCACCAGTGCAGCCAAACGGTCAGCGCATGCAGCGCCAGCCCGATCAGACCACCCACCAGGGTGCCGTTGAAGCGGATGAACTGCAGGTCGCGGCCCACACTGAGCTCCAGCTGCTCCACCAGATGTCGCTCATCCCAGCCCTTCACGGTCTGCGCGATGTGGGTGGTGACCCCCTCGCGCAGCCGGCTGGTCAGGCGCTCGGCCCCGTCCATCAGATGCTGGTTCAGCGCTTCCCGCAGTGCCGGGTCATTCTGCAGCGCTTCGCCCACGCCACTCAGGCTGCGCCGCAGATGGCCAGCCAGCGCGGAATCCTCGCTGGACAGGTCTGCCCGGAGCGCAGCGTGGATGCGCGCCCACAAGCCCTGCACGTAGTCCTGCACGGCCGGGTGGTCGATCACGCGCTGCTTGATCTGATCGATCTGCGCGGCCAGTGCAGGATCCTCGCGCAGACGGCGGATGTAGTCGGCCAGCCAGGTTTCGTAATCGCGCCGCAGCGGATGCTCGGGCTCGGCCAGAATCTGCTGCAGCTCACCGAGAATCGCGTGGGCCAGGCGCTCGGCGAGGCTGTCGCCGATCTCGTCGATCGGTTTCACCCAGTTCACCGTACTGGCCAGCTTCGGCCATTCGCGCTGGATGTAGCGCACGATCAACTCGGACGCGCGTTCTTTCACCGCCGGCCTGTCGAGCCATTCGCTGACCCGGGTCAGCCCTTCATCAAGCACCCGCTGGTGGCGGTTGTCAGCCGTAAGCAGGCCCAGCAGTTCACCGGCGGTGGCGGCCGCATTCCAGTGCCGCAACTGCTGGATCGCGAAGCTCTGGATGCTGCGGCGGACCGCGGTTTCATCCAGGAAATCCAGCGCCTGCAGTGCCCAGCCGCGTGCCATGTCGGCCAACATCCGCGCACGCACCGGATCGGCCAGCCAGCTGCCCAGCCGGCTGGCCGGGTCGAACACCTGCAGCCGGGCCAGCAATGCCTGCGGTTCCAGGAACTGGTCGCGCACGAACACCGCCAGGCTGTCGGCAATGCGGTCCTTGCTGCGCGGGATGATCGCGGTATGCGGAATCGGCAGGCCCAGCGGCCGGCGGAACAGCGCCACCACCGCGAACCAGTCGGCCAGCGCGCCGACCGCGGCGGCTTCGCAGAAGGCCGAGACCCACGCCCAGATGCCGCGCTCGCCGTTGAGATGGCTGATGATGAAGCCGGCCAGCATCGCCAGCAGCATCAACAGCGCGATGGCTTTGAGGCGGCGCAGCTGGGCGCGGCGCGGGTCGGGTTGGGAAAGGGAATTCATGCGGCCAGTCTATCGGCCCCCGGATGATCGCGCCCTGCACGGGGCTGGGGGATGCGGCTACGGGCAGGGCGATGCGGCTTTTCGTAGAGCCGGGCTTGCCCGGCTGCTGTCACCGCGCGCGATGACGCGCAGCCGGGCAAGCCCGGCTCTACGTGTTATTTTCCGCCGTCAGCCGTTGGCGGCGCGCAGTTCCGCCAGCTGTCTGCGCAGCGCATCGTTCTCCAGCGTCAACGCAATCACCCGCTGGCGCAGCTCGGCCGGACCTTCGCCCAGTGCCTCCAGCGCCTCGGCAATCTCCGCCTCACGGCTGGGGTCGGCTTCGAAATCGGCCTCGGCCGTGGCCAGCACTTCCTGCACCGGCTTGCGCGGCTTGCGCTTGGCCTCGCGCACGCGCTTGGCCGCCTGCTTGAGCTCATCCTTGCCGGCCTGTGCAGCCGCGCGCTGTTCCTCCTCGGGCAGGTCGGCCACCGCGGCGGCAGCGCTGATCGAGATCACGCCGGTCTTCACCGCTTCCACCAGCTCCGGCGCGGCCTGCTTGTGGATGCGCTCGATCATGCCGACCTGGCTGCTGCTCAGGCGGGCCTCGCGGGCCATGTCGGCGCGGCTGACCTTGGGCGCGGGTGCCCAGGGCGGGCTGTCTTCGTCGCCCGTGCCCGGCGCTTCGGCGATCTCACCGTCGCTTTCCTGCTGCAGCAGCGCCTGTTCGGCGCGATGGCGCTCGGCCAGGATGTCGCGCTTGCGCAGCGCCAGCACGCCGCGCTGGAAGTCGGACACGCTGCGCCGGCCCAGGTGCTGCTCGATCATCCACAGATGCACGTCGTCCATCGACTGGAAACGGGTGTTCTGCACGGTCTGGAACGGCAGGCCGTGCTTCTGGCAGATGCCGTAGCGATTGTGACCGTCCACCAGCACGTCGTTCCACAGCACCAGCGCATCGCGGCAGCCCTCGGCCAGGATGCTGCGTTCGAGCGCCTCGTGCTCGTCCGCGGTCAGCGGGTCGATGTAGGCCTTGAGTTCTTCTTTGACGACGATTTCCATGCAATCCGGTACGCGGGCGGGACGTGACCCACCATTGTACCGGTCACCCGGTGGCCCGGATCATCTCGCCCAGCACGTCCACGATCCGGTCGATCTGGTCGGTATCGATGATCAGCGGCGGCGACAGCGCGATCACATCGCCGGTGCAGCGCACCAGCAGCTGGCCGTCGCGGAAGCAGCGCTCGAACACCTCATAGCCGCGGCTGCCGGGGGCGTCCTTGCGCGCGGCCAGCTCGACCGCGCCGATCAGCCCGAAGTTACGGATGTCGATCACGTTGGGCAGCCCGCGCAGGCTGTGCAGCCGGGTCTGCCAGTACTCGCCCAGCTCGATGGCACGATCGAACAGGCCCTCGGCGGCGTAGGTGTCCAGCGCCGCCAGCGCTGCCGCACAGGCCAGTGGATGGGCCGAATAGGTATAGCCATGGAACAGTTCGATGGCTCCAGGTGGTCCCTGCATGTGGGCGCTGTGGATGGCGTCGGAGACCAGTACCGCGCCCATCGGCACCGCGCCGTTGGTCAGCCCCTTGGCCATGGTCAGCAGGTCCGGGGTGACCCCGAAGCGCTGCGCCGCGAAGACGTTGCCGACCCGGCCGAAGCCGGTGATCACCTCGTCGAACACCAGCAGAATGCCGTGCTGGTCGCAGATCTCACGCAGCCGCTGCAGGTAGCCCGGGGCCGGCAGGATCACGCCGGCCGAGCCGGCGATGGGTTCGACGAACACCGCAGCGATGGTCGAGGCGTCATGCAGCGCGATCAGCCGCTCCAGGTCCTCGGCCAGCTCGGCACCGTGGCGGGGCAGGCCGGGGCTGAACGCGTTGCGCGACAGGTCGAGGGTGTGGCGCAGGAAGTCAGTGCTTGCCAGCAGGGGACCAAACGCCTTGCGGTTGTTGGGCAGGCCGCCGATCGACAGGCCGCCGAAACCGACCCCGTGATACGCCTTCTCACGGCCGATGAAACGGGTGCGCTGGCCCTCGCCACGCAGGCGGTGGTAGCCCAGCGCGATCTTCATCGCGGTATCCACCGCTTCGGAGCCGGAATTGGTGAAGAACACATGGTTCAACGAGGCCGGGGCCAGTGCCGCCAGCCGCTGCGCCAGCACGAACGGTAGCGGCGTGCCCATCTGGAACGGCGGGGCGAAGTCCAGCTGGGCGGCCTGCTCCTGGATCGCCTGCACGATGCGCGGGCGGGCGTGGCCGGCATTGCAGCACCACAGCCCGGCCGCGCCATCCAGAATCGGGCGGTCGTCGACGTCGTGGTAGTACATCCCTTCGGCACGGACCAGCAGGCGCGGTGCAGCCTTGAACTGGCGGTTGGCGGTGAACGGCATCCAGAACGCCTCCAGTGAATCGGGGCGCTGCCGGGACAACGTGGACAGCGGGGTCTGCGCGGACGCCATCGGTCACTCCGGACTTGAACGGGTGCTCACGACTCTATCGCAGCTGCATCACGGCGTACCGTGACGGAACCGGTATAACGGGGCCAGATTGTCCACGTGGAGGGCAGATGAGCATTCTGCATGAACGGGCTGCGCGCAGCCGCGCCGAATGGCAGCAGCACGCCGACGCGCTGCGCCCGCAGGGCCAGGCGTTTATCGACGGGCGCTACGTGGATGCCGCCGACGGCGCGCGTTTCGACTGCATCAGCCCGGTTGATGGACGTGTGCTGGCCCAGGTCACCGACTGTGGTGCAGCGGATGTGGATCGTGCCGTGGTCGCGGCGCGCCGCAGTTTTGAAGCCGGGCACTGGTCGCGGACATCGCCCGTACAGCGCAAGCGGGTACTGCTGCGGCTGGCCGACCTGGTCGAGCAGCATACGGACGAACTGGCGCTGCTGGAGACCCTGGACATGGGCAAGCCGGTGCGTGACGCCCGCAATGATGATCTGCCCGGGGCCGTGCGCTGCCTGCGCTGGACCGCCGAAGCGGTCGACAAGGTGTATGGCGAGATCGCCCCGACCGGCGTGGACACGCTGGGCCTGATCAGCCGCGAGCCGGTCGGCGTGGTGGCGGCGATCGTGCCGTGGAATTTTCCGCTGCTGATGGCGGCCTGGAAAATTGCCCCCGCGCTGGCCGCAGGCAACTCGGTCATTCTGAAGCCGTCGGAGCGCTCGCCGTTAAGCGCGGTGCGGCTGGCCGCGTTGGCGGCCGAAGCGGGCATTCCGGATGGGGTGTTCAATGTGCTGCCGGGGCACGGGCAGCGCACCGGCGAGCCGCTGGCCCTGCACATGGATGTGGACGCGCTGGCGTTCACCGGCTCCACGGCGGTCGGTCGCACCCTGCTGCAATGCGCGGGGCGTTCCAACCTCAAACGGGTCTGGCTGGAGTGCGGCGGGAAAAGCCCGAATCTTGTTTTCGCCGACGCGCCCGATCTGGATGCGGCGGCCAAGGCGACCGCAACCGGCATCTTCTACAACCAGGGCGAAGTCTGCACGGCCGCGTCCCGACTGCTGGTGCAGCGCTCGGTGCAGGCCGAGTTCGTGCACCGCGTGCTGGCCCATGCCGAGCACATGCAGCCGGGGCATCCGCTGGACCCGCAGGCGTCGATGGGTGCGCTTGTGGACGCCGCGCATGCGGGACGCGTGCTGGACTACATCGCCCGCGGCCAGGCCGAGGGCGGGCGACTGCTGCTGGGTGGCAAGCGTGTCGAGGTGGTGGCCGGCGGCAGCTATGTGCAGCCGACCGTGTTCGATGAAGTGGATGCCCGCCATACGCTGGCGCGCGAGGAGGTGTTCGGGCCGGTGCTGGCGGTGCAGGGTTTCGACCGCGAGGAAGAGGCGCTTCGGCTGGCCAATGATTCGGTGTACGGGCTGGCCGCCGGGGTGTGGACACGCGACCTCGGTCGCGCGCACCGGGTGGCGCGGCAGTTGCGTGCCGGCAGCGTGTGGGTCAACCAGTGGGACGGTGGCGACATGACTGCGCCGTTTGGGGGGTACAAGCAGTCCGGGATCGGCCGCGACAAGTCGCTGCATGCGTTCGACAAGTACACCGAGTTGAAGGCGACCTGGATTCATCTGGGGACCTGAACATCGATGCCCGGTTGCACTTCGCGTCACTCGATACACCGTGCGTAGAGCCGGGCTTGCCCGGCTGCACTTCGCGCCATCAACGGCAGCCGGGCAAGCCCGGCGCTACGACGTTGCACGATCTGCCAAGCCGGGCAAGCCCGGCGCTACGGTTGCGCGTGCAACCATCCCTCCGCGTTCAGCAACCTGCGTGGCAGAATCCGGCAGCTGCCTTTCTTCGTGTGCCCGATGTCGACCACCGCCGCCGCAACGCCCGTCAATTCGCCCCGCCGTGTGCTGGCTGCCAGCCTGATCGGCACCACCATCGAGTTCTTCGACTTCTACATCTACGCCACCGCGGCGGTGCTGGTGTTCCCGCACCTGTTCTTCCCGCAGAGCAGTGAAGGGGCCGCCCTGCTGCAGTCGCTGGCGACGTTCGCGGTGGCTTTCATCGCGCGCCCGGTCGGCTCGGCGGTGTTCGGTCATTACGGCGACCGCATTGGTCGCAAGGCCACGCTGGTGGCCGCGCTGCTGACCATGGGAGTGTCCACCGTGGCGATCGGCCTGCTGCCCACCCACGCCAGCATCGGGCTTGCCGCCCCCGCGCTGCTGGCGCTGTGCCGGTTCGGCCAGGGCCTGGGGCTGGGCGGGGAGTGGGGCGGTGCGGTGCTGCTGGCCACCGAGAACGCACCGCCGGGCAAGCGCGCCTGGTATGGCATGTTCCCGCAGCTGGGCGCGCCGCTGGGCTTCCTGCTCTCGGCCGGCATCTTCCTGCTGCTGGGGCGCTTGATGAGCGATGCCGATTTCCTGCAGTGGGGCTGGCGTGTGCCGTTCCTGGCCAGTTCGCTGCTGGTCGCGGTGGGGCTGTGGGTACGCCTGAACATTCACGAGACGCCGCAGTTCCAGGCCGCGCTGGACCGCAACGAGCGCGTGCGCCTGCCGATGTGGACGGTGCTGCGCCATCATCCGCTGACCCTGCTGCTGGGCACGCTGGGCGCGTTTGCGACGTTTGTGCTGTTCTACCTGATGACCGTGTTCACCCTGGGCTACGGCACCACGGTGCTGCATTACAGTCGTGAGCAGTTCCTGCTGATGCAGATGGTCGGCATCCTGTTCTTCGCCGCCGGCATTCCGCTGTCGGCGATGTACGGTGACCGCTGGGGCACACGCCGCACCATGATCGTGGCGAGTGGCCTGATTTTGGGGTTCGGTGTGGTGTTCGCACCGCTGTTCCAGGCCGGCAGCCCGTGGATGGTGATCGGCTTCCTGTCGCTGGGCCTGTTCCTGATGGGGCTCACCTACGGCCCCTGCGGCACGTTCCTGGCCGAGATATACCCGGTGCAGGTGCGCTACACCGGGGCCTCGCTGTCGTTCAACATCGCCGGCATTCTGGGTGCCGCACCGGCCCCGTATGTGGCCACCTGGCTGGCCGAACGCTTCGGCCTGCTGGCGGTAGGCTATTACCTGTGCCTGACCGCGCTGGTCACCTTGCTGGCGCTGCTGGCCATGAGCCGACGCGCTGCGCTCAGCCAAACAACCGCTTGACCGTACGGCTGAGCCAGCCGCCCTGTTCGTGTTCGCGGGCGAACTTGTTCAGATGGGCCTTCACCGCTGGCGCATAGGCCTGGTCGTCGCCGCGGATGTGGTTGAACAGCCAGCGTGACAGCATGTTGCGCAGTTCATCGGTGACATCTTCGCCGGCCTGGAAGCGCATGCGGTACTCGAGTACGCGCTTGCCGAAAATCTCGTGCACGCGCTTGTGCGCCGCGCAGAACGGATAGCCGGCTTCCTCCATCAGCTCTTCCTCGAACGCGAAGTGCGACATGGTGTAGTCGATCAGTTCATCGATTACTTCCGCCACCGCCAGTCGATGCATGCTGGTCTGCGCCGCGTGCAGATGGTTGAGCATCTCCACGATCCGCATATGCTGGTGATCGATGACGTCGATCCCGGTGTTGAGATCGTCCTGCCAGACCAGAACTGCCATGTCGCGCTCCCTGTGCGATTGCCTTTGGGAGCCACTCTAGGCAGGGGCCGGTGCCCCCGCGTTGATCTGGATCAAGGCAGCGCTTCGGCAACCCGGGCCGGAGTGGCGCTGTTGCTGCTGCTGACCCGGTTGCGGCCGCCGGCCTTGGCCAGATAGAGCTGGCGGTCGGCTTCGGAGATCAGCAGGTGCAGCGAATCGCGCTGCGGCGTCAGGCAGCACACGCCGATGCTGACCGTCATGCGCAGGATGGTCGGGCCCAGATGCACCTGCAGCGAGGCGATGCGCTGGCGCAGGAGTTCGAAGTAACCCAGCGCTTCGTCTTCTTCCAGCCCCGGCACCAGCAGGCAGAATTCCTCGCCACCAAAGCGGGCGGTCAGGTCCTGGTCGCGCGCATGGTCGGCCACGGTAGCGGCGACCGCGCGCAGCGCGTCGTCGCCTGCTTCATGGCCGTAGGTGTCGTTGATGTGCTTGAAGTGGTCGATGTCGATCATCGCCACGGCTACCTTGTCGCCGCTGTGCTGCAGCGCCGGCAACTGGCGCTGGCTCTGCTCCAGGAAGGAGCGGCGGTTCGGCAGGCCGGTCAGGAAGTCGCGCGTGGCCAGGTCCTGCAGGGTGCCGATCAGTTCCAGCTGATCGACGTTCTGCGAGACACGGCAGAAGAACTCCTCGCGCGAGAACGGCTTGCGCAGGAAGTCATTCGCGCCGTTCTTCAGGAAGCGAGGAATCAGGGTCTGGTCGGTGTTGCCGGAAATGCCGATCACCGCCACCTTGTCGCGCGAGCGCAGGGTGCGCAGGCGGCGGGTGAATTCCACACCCTCCATGCCCGGCATTTCCTGGTCCACCACGGCCAGACGAATGGCCGGATGCGCCTCGATGGCCTTCAGGCCTTCGGCTCCGTCGGCCGCTTCGTAGACGTCGTGACCATACATGCGCAGCAACGAGGCCGCGTACATGCGGGCGGACATCGAGTCGTCCACCACCAGCGCGGCGATGCGGCGGTTGCGTTCCAGGCGCTGCACCAGCCACACCAGGTAGTCCACGCTGCCGGGGGTGTTCTTCAGCACGTAGTCGATGATCTGCTGCTGCAGCACGCGCTTGCGCAGGTCTTCGTCGTACACGCCGCTGACCACCACGGTGCGCAGCCCGCGCGACAGGAAGTAGTCCACTACCTGGTCGCGGTCACCGTCGGCCAGCACCAGGCCGGTGAGAACCAGGAACCAGCCGCTCTCGTCATCCAGCAGGCGTCCGGCTTCGGCCAGGCTGGTGGCCACCGACACGGGCAGCTCCAGTCGCTGCTCGATGGCTTCCTTCAACATGGTGGTGAACGTGCGCGAGTTTTCCACCAGCAGAATGCGCTGGGGAAGTGCATCACCGGGGCTGCTGTCAAAAGCGCCCTGCAACAGTGCCGGCATGTTTGGTTCGCTCGATTCCGGGTGGTTCAGGTTTGGTAGCGGCCAGCCAGCGGGGGACTTTAGGGGCAAATTCTGAATCTGCGGAGGCTTTCACATTTCTCACGAAGCCTCACCTAATGTGTCACGCAGACTGGCATTCTGGATGACGCGTAGGGACGGGCCATGCCCGTCCCGGGACGTAGCACCGGGCGACTCGCAGCCACGCATGGCGTGGCTCTACAACTGCTCCGGCAGTTCGACTGACCAGACGGGTACCTTGCCGTCGTCGTACAGCACCAGCGAAAAGCGTGGGTTGCGATAGATGACGATCGGCACAGCTTCTGGTGACGTCTTCAGCCGCCATGACGGCAGCGACGTGCGCGCAGAAACCGCGCCTGCGGGAATGGCCCAGAACAGATGGCCGGCATTGGCGAAGTGAACGATCACCCGGCCGGTAGCGTCCTTGACCTGGTAGTACGCGATTTCATCGCTCTGGAACCCGCACACACGTAAGTCGTCCACCGTCACGCCGGCTGCCTCCACGGGGCCTCTGAATGTCCGCGCTGCACGGGAGCCGTGCTTGTCGCGTGAAATAAAGGCTAATCCCGCGTGTGGCTGACGGCTTTGAAACGATTCTGATATTCGGCGTGCGCAATGGCGGCGTCACCACAGCAGATCACGCAGCTTGTACCAGGACATCGCCGCCACCAGCAGGGGCGTGCGCAGCAGCGGGCCACCCGGGAAGCGACGGTGCGGAATCCGTGCGAAGGCATCCAGCCGCTCATTCTGCCCGGCAATGGCCGCGGCGATGACGTCGCCTGCCAGTCCGGTCGCGGCCACGCCGTGCCCTGAAAAACCCTGTGCGAAGTACACGTTGGGGGTCAGTCGCCCCCAATGCGGGGCGCGGTTGCGGGTGATGTCGACGAAGCCACCCCAGACCTGTTCCAACCCCACGTCGCGCAGCTGCGGGAACACGTGCTGCATGCGCCGGGTCATCACCCCGCGCAGGCCGGGCGGGGGCAGGGCGGAATAGCTGGCGCGGCCACCGAACAGCAGCCGGTGGTCGGCACTGAGTTTGAAGTAGTCCAGCGCCCAGCTGACATCGGCCACCGCCATGTCGTTGTTGATCAGGCTGCGCGCGCGTTCTTCGCCCAGCAACGGCGTAGCTCCGATATAGGTGCCCACCGGCATGATCCGCGATTCCAGTTCCGGAGCAATGCCAGCCAGCAGCGCATTGCCGGCAATCACGACGTGGTCGGCACGGACCCTGCCTTCCGGGGTGCGCAGTTGCGGTCGGGCTTCACGCAGCAGCTGCTGCACCGGGCTCGCTTCGTGGATGACGACGCCGAGACTTTCAGCGGCCCGGGCCAGGCCTTGAGCGTAGGCGAGCGGATGCAGATGACCGCTGGCGACATCGAACATCGCCCCGCGATAGCGCGGGCTGTCCAGTTGCTCGCGCAGCTGCGCCTGGCCCCACCACTGCAGCGGGTAATCGTAGTGCTCTACCAGCCGCTGCATGCCGCGCCGCAGCTCGCGCTCCTGGCGGGCATTGATCGGCACGCTGGCATGCCCGTCACGCCAGTCGCAGGCGATCTGGTAATGCTGCAGGCGCCGGCGCAGCAGGGCCATGCCTTCGCGCGAGTAATCGAACAATGCACGCGCGCTGATCTTGCCGACCAGCCGTTCCAGCGTGTCCACCTCACAGCCAAACCCCACGATGGCCTGGCCGCCATTGCGCCCGGACGCTCCCCAGCCCACGCGCTGCGCTTCCAGCACGGTCACCCGGTAGCCGCGCTCGGCCAGCGACAGCGCCGCGGAAAGGCCGGTATAGCCCGCCCCGAGCACGCACACATCGGCCT
The DNA here is from genome assembly GCF_032103445.1 of Stenotrophomonas sp. Classification (GTDB taxonomy): domain Bacteria; phylum Pseudomonadota; class Gammaproteobacteria; order Xanthomonadales; family Xanthomonadaceae; genus Stenotrophomonas. The sequence goes on along the minus strand of NZ_DAMDFR010000031.1, from coordinate 24,296 downwards.
GGGTGTCGCCGCGCAGGGCAGGACGCAAAGGTACGTCCGGCACGCTGGCGGCGTACCAGCTGGGCGCATGCGGCTGCCCGGCAGGACGTGCCAGGGTCATGCAGCAGGGGCGGGGGGGCGGCTCATGCCGACAGCATGCCAGCAACTGACGCGAAGGGGAGGTCAGCGCGGCGATGCTTGCCTGGCTCGCCCGGGCGGGGTTACCGTGCCGGACATGACCAGCCGACCGCGCCCGCGAAAACCCGCCACTACAGCGCGCAGGACCGCCGCCGCCTCGCCGGCACCGGAAGAGAGCGCGCTGCTGCGCTGGCTCAAGGAGCGTCGGATCACCGAGGTGGAGTGCCTGGTACCGGATATCACCGGCAACGCTCGTGGCAAGATCATTCCGGCCGACAAGTTCTCGCACGATTACGGCACGCGGCTGCCTGAGGGCATTTTCGCCACCACCGTCACCGGTGAATTCCCGGACGATTACTACGAGCTGACCTCACCGTCGGATTCGGACATGATCCTGCGCCCGGACCCGGATACCGTGCGCATGGTGCCGTGGGCGACTGACCCGACCGCCCAGGTCATCCACGACTGCTACACCAAACACGGCGAGCCGCACGAGCTGGCTCCGCGCAACGTACTGCGGCGGGTATTGGATGCCTACGCCGAACTGGGCCTGCGCCCGGTGGTCGCGCCGGAGCTGGAGTTCTTCCTGGTGCAGAAGAACACCGACCCGGATTTCCCGCTGCTGCCCCCGGCCGGGCGCTCCGGGCGTCCGGAAACCGCACGGCAGTCGTACTCCATCGATGCGGTCAACGAGTTCGACCCGATCCTCGACCTGATGTACGACTATTGCGACGCGATGAAACTGGACGTGGATACGTTGATCCACGAATCCGGCGCGGCGCAGCTGGAAGTGAATTTCACCCACGCCAATGCAATGGACCTCGCGGACCAGGTGTTCCTGTTCAAGCGCACCATGCGCGAGGCGGCGATGCGTCACGGCGTGTACGCGACCTTCCTGGCCAAGCCGATGGAGACCGAGCCGGGCAGCGCCATGCACATTCACCAGAGCCTGCTGCGGATCAGCGACGGGCACAACGTGTTCAGTGGTGATGTGGGGGGCGAGGAGTTCAGCCCGATCTTCGGACACTATCTGGCCGGCCTGCAGAAGTACGTGCCGATGGCGATGGCCTTCTTCGCGCCGAACGTGAACTCGTACCGTCGCCTGGTGTTCGGAGAGGTCTCGCCGAGCAACGTGCACTGGGGCTTCGACAACCGCACCTGCGGCCTGCGCGTGCCCATGGATACCCAGGAAAACATGCGCGTGGAAAGCCGCTTCGCCGGTTCCGACGCCAACCCGTACCTGGCCATGGCCGCCACGCTGGCCGCAGGCCTGCTCGGCATTCGTGAGCAGGGCGCGCCGACCGCACCGGTCAGCGGCAGCGCCAAGGAGCTGGGCTACGACCTGCCACGCTCGCTGGGCGAGGCGCTGGACGGGCTGGAAGGCTGTCCCGCCCTGCAGCAGATGCTGGGCGAACGCTTCTGCCGCGCCTATGTGTCGGTCAAGCGCAAGGAATACGAGACCTTCTTCCGGGTGATCAGCTCCTGGGAGCGCGAGTTTCTGCTGCTGAATGTGTAGCCGCCGGCCGTCCGGGCTGGGAAAATGCGTACCTGGCCGTTAGGCTGACCCCGTTCCTGCCGGTCCACCCGGTTCCCCCACTTTGCTTCGACCCGTGGAGACCCCGATGAAGCTGCGAATCCTGACCCTCGGCATTGCCGTTTCCCTGCTCAGCGCCTGCGGTGGCGGTGCCAAACAGGAGGACAGCAAGGTGCTCAACGTCTACAACTACAGCGATTACATCGCCGAAGACACCATTCCGAACTTCGAGAAGGCCACCGGCATCAAGGTGACCTACGACGTGTTCGACAGCGACGAGATGGTGGAAACCAAGCTGCTGGCCGGCGACAGCGGGTACGACGTGGTCGTGCCGACGCTGAACTTCTTCGGTCGCCAGATCCAGGCCGGCGTGTTCCTGCCGCTGGACAAGAGCAAGATTCCAAACCTGGCCAATCTTGATCCGGAAATGATGAAGCGCATCGCGCAGCAGGATCCGGACAACAAGTATGGCGTGCCGTACATGATCGGCACCACCGGCATCGGCTACAACGTGGACATGCTGAAGGAGCGCTTCGGCGGCAGCACCGAGATCGCCAACAGCTGGGATCTGATCTTCAAGCCTGAAAACATCGCCAAGATGAAGGACTGCGGGATCACCATCCTCGACACCCCGGCGGACATGATTCCGATCGCGCTGCATTACCTGGGCGAAGATCCGCACAGCCACGACCCGGCAGTGATCCAGAAGGCGGCCGACCTGCTCAAGAGCATCCGCCCGTACGTGCAGCAATTCCACTCCTCGCAGTACGTGGGCTCGCTGGCCAACGGTGGTACCTGCCTGGTGGTGGGCTGGTCGGGCGACGTCATCCAGGCCCGTGACCGCGCCGAGGAAGCCGACAACGGCGTGACCGTGGCCTACTCGATCCCGAAGGAAGGCGCACCGCAGTGGTTCGACATGCTGGCCATTCCGAAGGATGCCAAGCACCCGGAAGCGGCGTATGCGTTCATCAACTACCTGCTCGACCCGAAGGTCGCTGCGGCCAACACCGACTTCATCCATTACGCCAACCCGGTGAGTGCGGCCACGCCGCTGGTGGACGAAGCGATCCGTAACGATCCCACCATCTACCCGCCGGCTGACGTGGCCGCGAAGATGTTCACCTATTCGGTCAATCCGCCGGACGTGGACAAGCTGTACACCCGCCTGTGGACCGAGGTAAAGACCGGGCGTTGAGACAGGGATCCAATGTGTAGATGAAATGAACCGCCGGCTGCCACGCCGGCGGTTTTTTCTTGTGGGGAACCCACTGGATGTCGCTTTTCACCTGTTGTCTGCACCCGCTCCCCTACCGTTGCGTATGGGGCGCTTGCGCGCCTCGCCTCCCACGACCCCAGCCGCGACGAGACGATGAGCGACAAGCCCCCACGGCACGACGCCGATCCCGAACAGACTCCCGACGATGAGAAGGCGGACAGCGAGAAGAAGCCGTCGCCATTGAAAAACCCCAAGGTGCGCTGGACGCTGATCATTCTCGGCGTGCTGGTGCTGATCGGGCTGCTGGCGTGGCTGGTGTACCACCTGCTGGTGGGTCGCTATCTGCAGGACACCAACAACGCCTATCTGCAGGCCGATGCGGTCGCGGTCGCGCCACGCATCAACGGCTACGTCACCGAAGTGCTGGTGCAGGACAACCAATGGGTCAAGGCCGGCGAACCGCTGCTGCGGATCGATCCGCGTACCTACCGGGCCACGCTGGACCAGGCCGAGGCAGTGATCGCGGTCCGCGAAGCGGACATCGCCGCAGCCCAGGCGAACGTGCAGGGGCAGGGCGCGTCACTGCAGCAGGCCCGCACCCAGAAGACCGCCGCGGCTGCCAGCCTGACGTTTGCGAAGGCCGAGGTGGCGCGCTTCGCGCCGCTCGCTGCCTCCGGCGCGGATACCCATGAACACATCGAGAGCCTGCGCCACGACCTGCAACGTGCCCAGGCCCAGTTTGACGCGGCGCAGGCGCAGATCAGCGGAGCGCAGAGCCAGATCGAGGCCAGCACCGCGCAGCTGGAACAGGCCCAGGCCGGATTGAAGCAGGCCCAGGCCGACGCGGACCAGGCACGGGTGGCATTCGAAGACACCGAGCTGACCGCACGCATTGATGGCCGCATCGGCAACAAGACCGTGCAGGTCGGCCAGTTTGTTTCCGCCGGCACCCGCACCATGACCGTGGTGCCGGTGGCCTCGCTGTACCTGAGTGCGAACTTCAAGGAAACCCAGGTGGGGCTGATGCGCCCGGGCCAGCCGGCCGAGATCAAGGTCGACGCACTGCCGGGAACCACGTTGCACGGCACGGTGGAAAGCATCTCGCCGGGCACGGGGGCGCAGTTCGCCCTGCTGCCCCCGCAGAACGCGACCGGCAACTTCACCAAGGTGGTGCAGCGTGTGCCGGTGCGTATCCGCGTGGATGCCGGCGAGGAAGCTCGCAAGGTGCTGGTACCCGGCATGTCGGTCGAGGTCACCGTGGATACCCGCAACGCACGTGACGCGCGCGAGCGCACCGAGCAGGAAGCCGAGGAAAGGGCGGCGAAGTGAGCGCAACTGCCCCCAGCGCCGCTGCTGAAAAAGCCGACGCGAGTGCCTGGCTGGCGGTGGCGGCAGGCACCATCGGCTCGTTCATGGCAACGCTGGATATCTCCATCGTCAACGCCGCACTGCCAACCATCCAGGGCGAGGTCGGGGCCAGCGGCACCGAAGGTACGTGGATCTCCACGGCCTTCCTGGTCTCGGAAATCGTGATGATTCCGCTGACCGGCTGGTTCGTACGCACGCTCGGCCTGCGTACCTTCCTGCTGATCTGCGCGACGCTGTTCACCGCATTTTCGGTGATGTGCGGCCTGGCCGACTCGCTGGCGATGATGATCGCCGGGCGGATCGGCCAGGGCTTTGCCGGCGGTGCGCTCATTCCCACCGCCCTGACCATTGTCGGCACGCGGTTGCCACCGGCACAGCAGCCGCTGGGCACCGCGCTGTTCGGCATGACGGTGATCCTGGGGCCGGTGATCGGCCCGTTGCTGGGCGGTTGGCTGACCGAGAACGTGAGCTGGCACTACGCCTTCTTCATCAACGTTCCGATCTGTGCCGGCCTGGTCGCCTTGCTGCTGCTCGGCCTGCCACACGAAAAGTCGGACTGGGGCGGCCTGCTGCGCGCCGACTGGCTGGGCATCCTGGGCATGACCGCGGGCCTGTCGGCGCTGACCGTGGTGCTGGAGGACGGGCAGCGCGAGCGCTGGTTCGAGTCCACGCTGATCATCGTGCTCAGTTTCGTCTCGATCATGGGCTTTGCCTTGCTTGCACTGGCGCAGTTCACCAGCCGCGAACCGGTGATACGCCTGGGTATCCTGTTCCAGCGCAGCTTTGGCGCGGTGTTTGTGATGGTGATGGCGGTGGGCATGATCCTGTTCGGGGTCATGTACATGATTCCGCAGTTCCTGGCAGTGATCGCCGGCTACAACACCGAGCAGGCCGGTTACGTGTTGCTGTTGGCCGGGTTGCCCACCATCCTGCTGATGCCGTTGATGCCGAAGATGCTGGAAACAGTGGATGTGCGCATCATGGTATTTGCCGGCATGCTGTGTTTTGCCGCCGCCTGTTTCGTCAATCTGGGCCTGACCCCGGACAGCATCGGACCGCATTTCGTGGTGGGCCAGCTGCTGCAGGGCTGCGGGTTGGCGCTGGCGATGATGGCGCTCAACCAGGCAGCGATCACCTCGGTGCCGCGCGAGTACACCAGCGACGCCTCCGGGCTGTTCAACGCGGCGCGCAACCTCGGTGGCTCCATTGGCCTGGCCATCATCTCCACCTTCCAGGAGCGGCGCATGACGCTGCATGTGGATGCCATCGGCAGCAGTGTGACCGCGAACTCGCCGATCGCGCAGGATGCGCTGCAGCAATATGGCCAGCAGCTGGGCGATGGAGCCCAGGTGATGGCGGTGCTGGGCCAGGAAGTGCAGCAGCAGGCGCTGGTGATGGCCTACAACGACCTGTTCTGGATCTTCGGCGGGATCGTGGTGTTGACCTTCCCGCTGGTGTTCCTCCTCAAGCCCTTGCCCAAGGGCGTTCCCATGGCGATGCATTGATGACCGTGACCCCTTTCAAACCGATCCGTGGGCTGTTCGCGCTGGGGCTGCCGCTGGCGCTGGGTGCGTGCATGCTGGGACCGGACTACGTCCGGCCCGACGTGGCAAAGGACGCCGTCGAGCAACCGCAGTTGCCGCGCGCCGCCGATGCCGGCGTCACCGCCGCTGCGCCGCCGAGCCAGTGGTGGCGGGAATTGCAGGACCCGGTGCTGGATGGCCTGGTGGATCAGGCGCTGCGCAACAGCCCGAACCTGCGGGTTGCGCAGGCGCGCCTGCTGGCTTCGCGCGCGCTGGTGAAGCAACGCCGCGCCGAGCAGTTGCCCAGCGTGGGTGCGGTCGCGGCCTATACCAACATCCAGATGCCCGATTCGCTGAACGACAGCGTGCGCGGGATCGGCGAAGGCGTGGCCCAGGCGGCCGAAGCGAATGGCCGCCCGCAGGAGGCCGCGCAGATCCGCCAGCAGCTCGGTGACGTCAACCTCGACACCGAGCTGTACATCGCCGGCGTGGACGCCAGCTGGGAGCTGGATCTGTTCGGGCGCCGCAGACGTGCGGCGGAGCAGGCCAATGCCGAGGCCGACGCCAGCCTGGCCGAGCTCGCCGATGCGCAGGTACAGCTGGCGGCCGAGGTGGCGCAGGTGTATCTGGGATATCGCAGCACGCGTGAGCGCCAGTTGCTGGCCGAAGACAACATTGCCGCCGCCGAGCACAGCCTGGCCTTGACCCGGCAACGGCGTGCTGGCGGCGCGGATTCCGACCTGCAGGTGGAACGCGCGCTGGGCCAGCTGGAGCAGCAGCGCGCACAGCTGCCCGACCTGCAGGCGCAGGCGCTGGAAGCACGCGACCAGCTGGCCCTGATGACCGGTCGCGCGCCCGGTGCGCTGGACAGCCTGCTGGCCACCGACCGCCCCTTGCCGTCATTGCCCGCGGTGGTACCCGTCGACGATGCTGCTGCGGTGATCCGGCGCCGCCCGGATATCCGCCAGGCCGAGCGCCAGTTGGCGGCCTCCTCGGCGCAGATCGGCCAGGCGCTGTCAGCGTACTTTCCGCAGGTGAACCTGCTCGGCGCGGTCGGGATGGGGGCCAGTTCGCCGTCTGACCTCAACAGTGACGCCGTGAGCACGGTCGTGGCCCCGTTCCTGCGTTGGTCGGTATTCGACTTCGGCAAAACCCGCGCCCAGGTGGCGCAGGCCCGCGCCGGCAACGAGGCCCGTCTGGCGGCGTATGAAGGCACCGTGCTGGCCGCGCTGCAGGACGCCAACACCGCGTTGGCCCAGTTCGGCAGCGCCCGGCAGCAGGTCATGGTGACCACCCGGGCGGAGGCCTCGGCGCAACGCGCCGACGCGCTGATGCAGCAGCGCCGGGCGGCCGGAGCCGCATCGCAGATCGACCTGCTTGATGTGCAGCGCCAGCGTCTGCAGGCGCAGGACGCGTTGGCCCAGGCCCGGCTGCAGCTGCTGGTGCGTTATGCCGGTCTGCAGAAGAGCCTGGGGCTGGGCTGGGAGCAGGCTCCCGAACCGGGCAGCACGGGCACGGCAAACCGCCCGGTTCCGGTATCACCGTTGTAGCCGCAGCTCGCTGGAATGCACTGCCCACCTCCTGTGGGCCTTCGATTGCATGATTTGGCATCAGGAGCCAGGTCGGCTACTCCTGATTGTCTAGATTGTCCACAAAGTACTCGTAGCTGTATGCGTGATCAGAAGCGACGTCTCGAGCATCAACGGCCAGCTTTCGCGCATCTTCCGGCAGGGCAAAGTACGCATCATGGTCTTCCGTGCCTTTGGCAAAAGAATCGTTGAAGTGACTTGCTTCATGGTAGATCGTGCGCGCCCGCGAACCTCCTCTTACGCCGGGGCCGACCGGCAGTTTGAAGAACTTTGGGCAGTAGTTGACTACGTGGTCTGAATTTGGGTCGACCCATGCGATCACGCGCTCGGCGTCTTCGTCGGCGCATTCGCAAGATGGTTTCAGGAAGCGGACACGATTCGCTGTTGCGGAAAGTACTTTGCGAATCCTCGTGTTGGTCTTGTTCTCCACATTTGGATCGCCATGAATTCCGAACCATGTGGTGTATCGCGGAGTTTGCTTGAACTTGTACTTGATCTCCCCCGGTGCATGGACGCGCTCGTAAAGACCATCCACGTAGTCGCTGGCATCTTGCGCCATCGTTGAGGCGGCAGGCAGGGCTTGCAGGATTCCCAGCATTTTCTCCGGAGGGCAGAGTGTGCCGGGATAGGGTAGTTCTGTCTGCGCTTGCCCTTGGCTTTGTACCCTTGTTGATCCTGTTCTTACTCTGATGCTATGCGGTGTGGTGAAGGTTGGGGTGCTTTCAGGGTCGTAATGCTCAAATCCGCGCAAGGTTATTTCGTACTCTGTCGATGGGTGAAGGTCATAGTTCTGGGAGAGATTGACGCTTATCGCCTTCACCTCTCCGGGGCGAAGTGTGATGCGGGAGCTTTGCGCTTCTGGTGTCAGGTTGACGATGACGCCTTTGTATCGCGCGCTATCACCCTGTTTGGACGTGGCGCGGAATGCATTGCTCCAGAGTCTTCCGTCGCGCATCTTGTGCGGCATGTCCGCCTCTCTTATGGAGGCGTCATGTGGCCCCGCGTTCTTGTATGTGACAGTGACCACGACTGCATGACGTTCTGTGTGGTCTTGTTGAACGCTGGCCGAAACATGGGCCTGCGCATTGTTTGACGACAGTGCTGTTGCTGCAATGAAGAAGGCAGTTGCTGGGTGTTTCATTTCTCTCTCGGTGATGAGGTGATGATCCACTCTCGATCTGCGAGATTGTTGCGTCAATCATGCCGAAGTTGGATGTGTGACCCGTTACTTGGAATGCGAAACGCAGGTATCTTTCTTTGTGATTGGCGTCCAGATAACTGGGTTTTCGTATTAGTTTGAAATGTGTTGGGTGAACTTTGATGTCGGGAATGGCGAGTTTCTGAGATCTCTCAAGCGCATTTCCGTCAAATTGAAAGACGATGGCGGATGTAGCTTTCTGTGCGGATCTGCGTCTTCCGGCAACGCATGACCGATAAACCGAGCGAAGCCTTCGTTCGATGGTCATGCCCCAATGAAGTACCGACCGTCATCGGCGGTCGACTGTCGTGCGACCCTACCGGCATTCCGGGCATTCCGGGCATTCCGGGTGTTCCGGGCATTCCGGGTGTTCCGGGCATTCCGGGTGTTCCGGGCGTCCCGGGCGGCCCAACCGGCCCAACCGGCCCAACCAGCCCAACCAGCCCAACCAGCCCAACCAGCCCAACCAGCCCAACCGCCCGGTTCCGTCATCCTCCCGGCCGCCCGGGGCCGCTAGAATGGGCTGCCCACGTCCCGTAGCCGCGTCTGGAGCTGCTGCCCATGTCCTTTGAAGCCAAGCCGGAAGGCGAGGTCATCCCGGTCCTGGAGCCGGGTTATCTGTCCATTCGCGCGCTGCGCAAGGAATTCGACGGTTTCCTGGCCCTCGACGACGTCAATCTGGACGTCCGCAAGGGCGAGATCTTCGCCCTGCTGGGCGGGTCGGGCAGCGGCAAGTCGACCCTGCTGCGCTGCCTGGGCGGCTTTGAAACGCCCACCGCCGGCAGCATCGACCTGGACGGGCAACGCATCAACGCGTTGCCGCCGTACCAGCGGCCGATCAACATGATGTTCCAGTCCTATGCGCTGTTCCCGCACATGACCGTGGAGCAGAACATCGCCTTCGGCCTCAAGCAGGACGGCTTGGCCAAGGACGCCATCCGCAAGCGGGTTGGCGAAATGCTCGACCTGGTGCAGCTGGGCAAGCTGGCCAAGCGCAAGCCGCACCAGCTGTCCGGCGGCCAGCAGCAGCGTGTGGCCCTGGCCCGCTCGCTGGCCAAGGGACCGAAGCTGCTGTTGCTGGACGAACCGATGGGGGCGCTGGACAAGAAGCTGCGCTCGCAGATGCAGCTGGAGCTGGTCTCGATCATCGAGAACTCGGGCGTGACCTGCGTGATGGTCACCCACGACCAGGAAGAGGCCATGACCATGGCCACCCGCATCGCGGTGATGGACGCCGGCTGGATCCAGCAGGTCGGCAAGCCCGATGAAATCTACGAGCAGCCGGCCAACCGCTTCGTCGCCGGCTTCATCGGCTCGGTGAATCTGTTCGAGGGCGTGATCGACGAGGACCTGCCCGAGTACGTCACCGTGCGCACGCCGCTGTTCCCGGCCCCGATCTACGTGGCCCACGGCATCACCTGCTATGAAGGGCAGGAAGTGGCGTTCGCGCTGCGGCCGGAGAAGGTGATGATCGGCAAGGACGAGCCGGAAGGCGCGACCAACAAGGCCCAGGGCGTGATCGAGGACATCGCCTATTTCGGCAGCCATTCGGTCTATCACGTGCGTCTGCCCAGCGGAGCCAAGGTGCTGTCCAACTTCGCCAACTCGCAGCGCTGGGCCAGCGATGGCCTGACCTGGGGCGACGCGGTGTGGGTGCACTGGCGCGACAATGACGGCGTGGTGCTGACCGCATGAACGCCACCGGGCTCAAGCGCTGGCTGCCGGGCACCCGCAGTGCGGTGATTGCCGCGCCTTACCTGTGGCTGCTGCTGTTCTTCGCGGTGCCGTTCGCGATCATCCTGATGATCTCCTTCGCCCGCACCCAGGTCGGCTCGCCGCCGTACACCTGGCTGCTGGAGTACGTGGACGGGGCATTCTCGCTCAAGCTCAACCTGGGCAGTTATGTCGCGCTGGTGAAGGACAGCCAGTACGTGCTGGCCTACCTGAGCTCGATCAAGATCGCGGTGATCGCCACGCTGCTGACCCTGCTGATCGGCTACCCGATGGCCTACGTGATCTCGCGTATGTCGCCGGCCGCGCGGAATGTGGCGATGATGCTGGTGGTGCTGCCGTCGTGGACCTCGTTCCTGATCCGGGTCTATGCCTGGATTGGCATCCTGGACCGCAACGGCCTGCTGGACCAGCTGCTGCAGAAGATCGGTATCACCGATGCGCCGCTGAATCTGCTGTACACCCCAACGGCCGCCTATATCGGCATCGTGTACTGCTATCTGCCGTTCATGGTACTGCCGCTGTACGCCAACCTGGTCAAGCTGGATCATCGTCTGCTGGAGGCCGCGTATGACCTGGGCGCGAAGCCTTGGCAGGCGTTCCTGAAGATCACGCTGCCGCTGTCGCGGGGCGGGATCATCGCCGGCTGCATGCTGGTGATGATTCCGGCGGTGGGTGAATTCGTGATTCCGGAAATGCTGGGTGGGCCGGACACGCTGATGATCGGCAGGGTGCTGTGGGGCGAGTTCTTCAATAACCGTGACTGGCCCACGGCTTCCGCGGTGGCCGTGGTCATGCTGCTGTTGTTGATGGTGCCGATTCTGCTGTTCAACCGGGTGCAGCAGCGCGAGCTGGAAGGGAAGCTGACATGAGCATGGTGCGCAGCAACCGCTGGCTGGGGTGGTCGGTGCTGGTCCTGGGCTTCGGCTTTCTGTACCTGCCGATCCTGTTGCTGATGATCTATTCGTTCAATGCCTCCAAGCTGGCCACGGTGTGGTCGGGCTTTTCCACGCGCTGGTATGGCGAGCTGTTCAACAACCGGCAGATCCTGGATGCGCTGTGGGTCAGCCTGAAGGTGGCATTCTGGACGGCGACTGCGGCCACCGTGCTGGGGACGATGGCGGCGATGGTGATGACCCGCTTCCAGCGCTTCCCGGGCAAAACCGTGTTCGGTGCTCTGATCACCGCGCCGCTGGTGATGCCGGAGGTGATTCTGGGCTTCTCGTTGATGACCCTGCTGGTGGCGATGGGCGGCATACCCGGCTTTCCGAGTCGCGGCGTGGGCAGCATCTGGATCGCCCACGTGACCTTCACCCTGTCGTTCGTCACTGTGGTGGTGTCCTCGCGGCTGCGTGAACTGGACCGGTCGCTGGAAGAGGCGGCAATGGACCTGGGGGCGAGCCGGCTGAAGGTGTTCTTCCAGATCACCCTGCCGATCATCGCCCCGGCGCTGGTGGCCGGCTGGCTGCTGGCGTTCACCTTGTCGCTGGATGACGTGGTGATTGCCAGCTTCGTCGCTGGACCGAATTCGACCACGCTGCCGATGAAGGTGTTCGCTTCCGTGCGCATGGGCATCAAGCCGGAGATCAACGCGCTGGCCACCTTGATGGTGCTGGCCGTGTCGATTGCGGCGGTGGTCGGCTGGTTCGTCACCGCGCGCAGCGAGAAGCGCCGCCAGCGCGACATGCAGCTGGCGCAGAAGGGGTAAATGGCCGCCGGGCACCGCCCGGTTGCCGATGAAGTGGACCCGTGGGACGGTGCTGCCCGGCCGCCGATGACGTGGACCCGTGGGACGGTGCCGCCAGGCCTCCGATGACGTGGACCCGTGGAACGGTGTTGTTTGGCCGCCGATGACGTGGACCCGTAGAGCCGGGCTTGCCCGGCTGCCTTTCGCGGCGCAAAGAGCAGCCGGGCAAGCCCGGCTCTACGATGTGCCGGCAACATCCGGCTCACAGTCGCAGGCGCACACTACACGTCTGCCTTCCGGAATGCGCCAATGACCGTCGAAATCACCAACCCCGCCACCGGCCTGGTCACCTACCGCCACGAATTGCTGACCGCCGCCGACGTCGAGCAGCGCCTGGCCGCAGCCGCCACCGCCTTCCCGCTCTGGGCGGCACGCTCGCTGCAGGAACGCGGCAGCGTGCTGCGCGCGATCGCCGCCCAGTTGCGTGCACGCAAGGATGACCTCCAGCAGGCAATGACCTCCGAAATGGGCAAGCTCAAGACCGAAGCCCTCGCCGAGGTTGAAAAATGCGCCCAGGCCTGCGAGTACTACGCCGACCACGCCGCCGACTATCTGAAGCCGCAGCTGATCGACACCGAAGCCCAGCGCAGCTATGTGCGCTACGAACCGATCGGCTGTGTGTTCGCGGTGATGCCGTGGAATTTCCCGATCTGGCAGGTGTTCCGCTTCCTGGCACCGGCATTCATGGCCGGCAACGTGGCCGTGCTCAAACACGCCAGCAACGTGCCACAGTGCGCCGATCTGATCCTGGCCGTGTGCCGTGATGGTGGGCTTCCGGAGGGCGTGTTCGATGTGTTGCATATCAACAACGAGCAGGCCGCCGAGGTGCTGCGCGACAAGCGGGTGAAGGCGGTCACGCTCACCGGCAGCGAGCGGGCAGGGCGCTCGATTGCGGCCAATGCCGGCGACCAGCTGAAGAAGTGCGTGATGGAACTCGGTGGCAGCGATGCCTTCGTGGTGCTGGACGACGCCGATCTGGACAAAGCCGTGGCGGCCGCGGTGAAGTCGCGCTTCGACAACAGCGGCCAGACCTGCATCGCGGCCAAGCGCTTCATCGTGGTGGACGCCATTGCCGATGCGTTTGTCGAAAAGTTCGTAGCGGCCGCCGCGCAGCGTGTGTATGGCGACCCGCAGGACGAGAAGACCACGCTGGCTCCGATGGCGCGGGCCGACCTGCGCGAGGAACTGCACAAGCAGGTGCAGTCCAGCGTGGACAAGGGCGCGAAACTGCTGCTGGGTGGTGAGCCGGTGCCGGGTACGCACGCCGGCTACCCGTCCACCATCCTCGACCACGTGGTGCCGGGCATGCCGGCCTACGAAGAGGAACTGTTCGGGCCGGTGGCGGCGATCCTGCGTGTGCGCGATGAAGAGGAGGCGCTGCAGGTGGCCAATGACACCACGTTTGGACTGGGCGGCAGCGTTTGGTCAGGCGACCCGGTGCGCGGCGAGGCGATGGCCAAGCGGCTGGAGTGCGGCGCGGCGTTCGTCAATGCCATCGTCAAAAGCGATGTGCGGTTGCCGTTCGGGGGCAGCAAGCGCTCAGGGTTCGGACGCGAGCTGGCCGACCACGGCATTCATGAGTTCATGAACATCAAAACGGTTTACGTGGCGTGACGGATGTCACGACCAACGGTCGTGACCTACCGGTTACAACCACCGCGCGCGCTTGAACAACCGGTACAACCCCACGCATACCGCGCCCACACCGACAATCATCGCTGGATACGCCCACGGCTTGTCCAGCTCGGGCATGTGCGCGAAGTTCATTCCGTACCAGCTGGTGATCAAGGTAGGCGCGGCCAGGAGTGCCGCCCACGCACCCAGCCGCTTCACCGTTTCCCCCTGCGCCAGCGTGACCAGCGACAGGTTCACGCTCAACGCGGTGCCCAGCATCTCGCGCAGGGTGTCGATCACATCGCTGATCCGCACCGCATGGTCATGCACATCACGGATGTACAGCTTGACCTCGTCGGGAATCAGGTCGCCGGGGTAGCGACGCAGCTGCGCCAGGACGTCCTGCAGCGGGGCCACGGCCATCCGCATCTTGTTGAGTTCACGCTTGAGTTCGTACAGGCGCACGATCGTGGTGCGCTTGTAGTTCTCGGCGAAGATGTCCTTTTCCAGCGCGTCGAGCGTGTCGTGGTAACCCACTGTGATCGGCAGGTAGTTGTCCACCACGAAGTCCATCACCGCATACAGGCAGTACGACGGTCCCATCTTCAGCAACTGCGGTTCGCGCTCGACCCGCGCGCGCACCGGTGCATAGGACAGCGACGCACCGTGTCGCACCGTGACCAGAAAACGAGGGCCGAGGAAGGCATGGGTCTCGCCATACTCGATGCGGTCCTGCACGCTCTGCGCGGTAGTCACCACCACGAACAGGGAGTTGCCATACGCCTCCACCTTGGGGCGCTGGTGCGCGTTGCGGGCATCGTCGATGGCCAGGTCGTGCAGGCCGAATTCTTCCTGCAGCTTCAGAAGCACGGCGTCAGCCGGGTCATACAGGCCGACCCACACAAAGCCATTGCCGCTGGCGATCACATCACTGATCGCATCCAGCGCGATGTCGTGGCGCTTGCCCTGGTCGTCGTAATGAACGCAGTTGATGACGCAGGCAGGGTTGCTTGAATCTTTATGTTCCATGGCGGTCATGGTGCGTCAGCCGGCCGTGACGGACGGGTCACGGCGGCCCAGCACCCAAGCCAGCGCAACGTGCACCGGAAGCAGCAGCACGATCCACTGCAGGTTGATCTGCGGCTGCAGGGTCAGCCAATGCAGCACCAGCCCCAGGCCGGACAGCACCGCGATGCTCCACAGCAGCACACGGAACCACGCGCGCGGCGTGCGCCCGCGCAGCAGGGTGATCGCTCCCGGCAGCAGCAGCACGCACAGCGGCGACAGCTGCAGCAGGTTGCGGTTGGCCCAGGCAGCATGGTGTGCGCTGAAGCCCCACAGGAAGGTCAGCAGCCCGCCGGCGATGCCACACAGCAGCCACAGCGGAAGGGCAAGCCCGCCGAGCAGGCGGCGACGCTGGCGCAGTGCGAGCACGCCGCCCGCCAGCACCAGCCCGCACAGCAGCCACGGCCACCAGCGCCGGGCGAACTCGGCCGGTTCCGGGGCAATCCGGTGCGGCAGCAGCTCCTGTTCGGCCTGTACCAGCGGACGTCCTTCGGTGTTTTTGACCTGGCGCAGCGCATCGGCCAGACGCATCGGCACGAACGCTTCCTGCCAGCGCGACAGCGGCTGGTCGGCATACGGCCCCAGGCCGACGTCGAAGCCCAGCCACATCCACGGGGCCGGCGAGGCCAGCCGCACCGACTCGCTGCGATAGGTGTTGCCACGCGAGCGCCCGGACAACTGCGCATGCAGCCCGCCGCCCAGTGCCTCGTCGATGGCGTCGCGGACCATGGTGGCGCAGTTGGCGGTGTAGTAGTCGTAGCGGTAGCGCGCGTTTTCCGGCTTGGCCCGCTCGGCCAGCGAAGCGGCCAGGGTGCGTGCCTGCTCCGGGCTCAGGTCGAGCCACTGCAGGTTGGCCCCGCGCCCGGTTTCCGCGTAGTACGACAGGTCCTGTTCCAGTGGCAGCGCCACCAGGTAATACATCATGTCGCCGCGGATGAAGCGGCCGATGAAGTCGGGCTCGTTTGGATCGAAATAGCCGAAGTTGTACGAGATCGCCTGTCCGCTGACCGGGTCCTCGACCACGATGGCGTCATGCCCGAAGCGCTCGAAGAAAATCTCGCCCGGCTGCATGGTGACAATGCCGATGCGCGGGGCAGGGGCCTCGACGGTGGGCGCTTCGGCTGCAGGCGCAGGCGCTGTTTCCTGCGCCAGCGCTGCCATCGGCAGGCTGGACAGGGCACACAGCATTAACAGGAACAACAGGCGGCACAGCGGCCACCGCATCAGCAGAGGCCGCATGGCGTGGTTCAACCTTCGTCGGTGCTGTCAGGTGGCAGCACGGTTACATGGAATGCCTGCACGCGGCGGGCGTCGGCGCGCGCGACCCGGAACACGAAACGGTCCAGGGTGAGTTCGTCGCCGGTTTCGGGCAGATGGCCGATCGCTTCAGTGACCAGGCCACCGATGGTGTCGTAGTCGTCGTCGGCGAAGCTGGCCCCGAAGCGTTCATTGAAATCGCCGATCGGGGTAAGTGCATCGACCACGTACTGGCCATCGGCCTGGATGGCGATCTGCGCGGTGTGGTCTTCGGCTTCGTCGTGCTCGTCGTCGATCTCACCGACGATCTGTTCCAGCACGTCCTCGATGGTGACCAGGCCGGCGACACCGCCGTACTCGTCGACCACGATGGCCATGTGGTTGCGCGACAGGCGGAATTCCTTCAGCAGCACGTTGAGCTTCTTGGCCTCGGGAATCAGCACCGCCGGGCGCAGCAGCTCGCGCACATTGGCCGGCCCGTTGTCGGCGACCACGCCGCGCAGCAGGTCCTTGGCCAGCAGGATGCCGAGGATTTCGTCTTTGTTCTCGCCGTGCACCGGGAAGCGCGAATGGCCGGACTCGACCACCTGCTTCATCAGTTCCAGGAACGGGGCCTGCACCGGCAGCGACACCATCTGCGAACGCGAAATCATCACGTCGCCCACGGTGAGTTCGGCGACCGAAATGGCCCCTTCCATCATGCGCAGGGTGTCGGCGGCGATCAGGCCGTCTTCCTGCGCGGTGTGCAACACCGCCACCAGTTCGTCACGGGTGTGGGGTTCGCCGGAGAAGGCAGAGGTCAGGCGTTCCAGCCAGCTGCGCTTCTTTTCGTTCTGCTCCGTCTGGGAGCCACTACTGTCGTCTTCTGACATCTCTGGAAAAAAGGCACCCGGCGAACCGGGCGTTGCGGCCAGTCTAGCAGGATGTGAGGCGCTGTCAGTGACCGCCGTCGGGCGTATTCACGGACGGGGGCAGCGAGGCGTCAGGGGCCGGTGCCGCCTCCTCCTCCTCCTCGTCCTCGGCGGGCAGGTCCAGGCTGTAGGTGCAGCCGGCCAGGGTCTTGCCCGGGTGGCTCTGGACCGTGGACACGCTGAGGATGATCGACTCGATCATCGGCTCGCCGGTGCGCGGGTCGGTGACGTCGCGGGCCACCACCTCGCGGCCGGCCATGAATTTGTCCGGATTGTCCACGCCGTCCTCCAGCTTCAGGCCTTTGGCCAGCGGGCGCGGGTCGGCCACGTCCAGGATGGCCATGATGCTGGCCCCGGACACGGTGATGTACTCGGCGCGCTGGCCGAACACGGTGATCGGGCTGGCCAGCCGGTACTCGGCCATGAACTGGTTGCGCTGTTCCAGCGGCTGCAGGCCGTTGGCCACGGCCTTGAGCGGATCGGCGACCACCGGGGCCACGGCGTCGTAGTCGGCCACCCGCTGGCGGCATTCGATCAGTGCCGGCAGGTCCAGCGGGGCAGGCGCGGGGGCGGCCATGCTGGTCAGGGGCAACAGGCCGGTCAGGGTCAGGCTGGCGGTGCGGAGCAGGGTCATCGGGCAGGTCCGTTCGGGGCTCAGCGTTCGCCGGCGTAGGGGTCGGAAATGCCCAGGTCGGCCAGGATCTCGCGTTCCAGCTGCTCCATGGCCTCGGCTTCCTTGTCGTCCTCATGGTCCCAGCCCAGCAGGTGCAGCACGCCGTGCACGGTCAGGTGCGCGTAGTGGGCGTTGAGGGTCTTGGACTGTTCGTCGGCTTCGCGGGCCACCACCGGGGCACAGATCACCAGGTCGCCCAGCAGCGGGAACTTCACCCCCTTGGGCAGGCCTTCGGGCACTTCGGCGGGGAAGCTGAGCACATTGGTGGCGTAGTCCTTGCCCCGGTAGTGCCGGTTCAGTGACTGACCTTCCTTGGCGTCGACCACGCGGATGGCCAGGTCGGCCTCGCGGATGCGGCCTTTCAGCGCCGCCGCCACCCATTTGCGGAAGCTCACCGCCGCCGGCAGGCCGGTGCGGGGCAGGGCGTAGCTGACGGCGACATCGAGGCGGACGGGGCCCTTGGTCATGGTATTTCCGGTGTATCTGCAATAAGGGGAACAGTATCGCGCGTGCGACCCGCCGCCGCCATCATGCGTCCGGTTTGACCTGCTGAAGGTCTCGGCGGTCGTACGCACTGACGATCCGTGCCACCAGCGGGTGGCGCACCACGTCGCGGGCTTCGAAGAAGGTGAAGCTCACCCCGTCCACGTCGCGCAGCACCTCGATGGCGTCGCGCAGGCCGGACTTCACGTGCTTGGGCAGGTCGGTCTGGGTCAGGTCACCGGTGACCACGGCGGTGGAGCCGAAGCCGAGGCGGGTCAGGAACATCTTCATCTGCTCGATGGTGGTGTTCTGCGCCTCATCCAGGATCACGTAGGCATCGTTGAGCGTTCGGCCGCGCATGTAGGCCAGGGGCGCAATCTCGATGACGTTCTTTTCCAGCAGCTTGACCACCTTCTCCACACCCAGCATTTCATACAGGGCGTCGTACAGCGGACGCAGATAGGGGTCGACCTTCTGGGTAAGATCGCCGGGCAGGAAGCCCAGCTTTTCGCCGGCTTCCACGGCCGGGCGCACCAGGATCAGGCGCTGCACGCGTGACTCGTTGAGTGCCTCGACCGCGCTGGCCACGGCCAGGAAGGTCTTGCCGGTACCGGCCGGACCGATGCCGAAATTGATGTCGTGGGTGGTGATCTGGTGCAGGTAGCGGGCCTGGTTGGCACCGCGCCCGCGCACCGTGCCGCGCTTGACCTTGATGCTGACTTCCTGCGCCTCGTACGCGCGCTCGGCCACATGTTCCACATTGGCCTGGTTCAGACGCAGGTGGATGGCGTGGCTGTCGAACACGGTGTCGGCCGCTTCTTCGTACAGCGCTTCAATCAGCTTCTGCGCCTCGGCCACGACCGCCTTGGGGCCGCTGATGCGGAACACGTGGCCGCGGTTGGCGATTTCGACGCCGAGCTTGAGTTCGATCTGGCGCAGGTGCTCATCGAAGGGGCCGGCCAGGTTGGCCAGCCGCTCATTGTCTTCCGGGGCCAGGGTGAAGTCGCGGTGTGCCAGTGCGGTCATTGCATGCGGCGGCACGCAGTGACGGTGCCGCAGGATCAGGAAAGGAATGACAGGGTAGCGCGTTTCCCGGCTGCCGCGTGTTCTCCACAGCCGTTGTGCAGGGGCGGTGCAGCAACCTGTGGATAGCCGGCTGCAGCCCTAGTGCCGCAATGAAGATGAAGGCGTGGTCAAAAAAGCGTCAAGGTCAGGTGGGGTTTTCCACATGCACTGTGGGCGGCTGCGGGAGAAACATGTGGATAACCGCGTGCACGCCAGTTGCCGCAGTGCCTGCAGGTAGGTGATCATTTCATGACCAGCGCGCACTGCCGCGCGTTCTGCCTGACGGAGTCGTGCCGATGTCCGCAGTGTGCAGTTGGAGGGAGATCGCGGTCAGACCGGGGCAGTGTCTGCTGCTGGTGGCGCTTGTGCTGCTGGCTGGCTGCAGTCGCGAACCGGAGACGGCCCTGGGGACGCTGGAGTGGGACCGCATCACCGTGCCGGCCCCGGCCGCTGAAACCATTGCCTCGATCCAGGTCCGCGAAGGGCAGCAGGTCGAGGCGGGCGCTGCATTGATGCAGCTGGAGACAACGCGCACCGCCGCCCAGCTGGCCGCGTTGCAGGCGCAGACGTCCCAGGCCGGGCAGGCGCTGCTCGAGCTCAAGCACGGTCCTCGCCGCGAAGACATCGAGCAGGCGCGGGCCACACTGGCGGCGGCGCGGGCACAGGCCGCTGATGCCACCGCCTATCTTGCGCGTCTGCAGCCGCTGGGCCGACAGCAACTGGTGGCCGCTGCCGACATTGACCGTGCGCGCGCGGCGGCTGGCAATGCGCAGGGAACCGTACGCGCGGCCGAACAGGCGCTGCTGGCGCTGGAACATGGCACCCGGATCGAACAGGTCGGCCAAGGGCAGGCCGCGTTGCAGGCGGCCCAGGCCCAGGTGGCGGCACAGGTGGTCACGCTGGACAAACTCGGGCTGGTGGCCCCGCGCGCCGGCCGCATCGACGCGCTGCCGTACCGGCAGGGCGACCAGGCACCGGTCGGTGCGCCGCTGGTGGTCATGCTGGTGGGCGATCATCCCTACGCGCGCGTCTATCTGCCTGAGCCGCTGCGACTGAAGGTCAGGGTCGGCCAATCCGCCCAGGTCACGCTGCAAGGGCGCGAAGGTGCACTGCGCGCGCGGGTGCGCAGCATCCGCAGCGATCCGGGCTTCAATCCGTACTATGCGCTCAGCGGCGATGACGCGTCGCGCTTGAGCTGGCTGGCCGAGATCGAGCTGGAGCCGGCGGATGACGGGACCGTGTTGGCGGATCTCCCGGCCGGCGTCCCGGTGCGGGTCACGTTTTGAACGACCTGGCCATCCAGGCGCGCGGACTGACCAAGCGCTTTGGCGCGCTGGCGGCGGTGGACCACGTCGATCTGCAGGTGCCGCGGGCCAATGTGTACGGCTTTCTGGGCCCCAACGGGTCGGGCAAGTCCACCACTATCCGCATGCTGTGCGGGCTGCTCACCCCCACCGAAGGGGAGATCGAGGTACTGGGCCTGCGCATTCCCGAGCAGGCCGAAGCGCTGCGCCAGCGCATCGGTTACATGACCCAGCGGTTTTCGTTGTTCGAGGACCTCAGCGTACGCGAGAACCTGGAGTTCCTCGCCGCGGTGCAGAACCTGCCGCGCGCGCAGGCGCGCACGCGCATCGACGAGCTGCTGGAGCACTACCACTTCCAGGATCGGCAGAAGCAACTGGCCGGCACCATGAGCGGGGGACAGAAGCAGCGCCTGGCCCTGGCCGGCGCGGTGATCCACCAGCCGGAACTGCTGTTCCTTGACGAGCCCACCAGTGCGGTCGACCCCGAGTCGCGGCGCGACTTCTGGGAAAAGCTGTTCGACCTGGCGGATGCGGGCACCACGCTGCTGGTGTCCACCCACTACATGGATGAAGCCGAGCGCTGCCATCGCCTTGCCATTCTGGATCGGGGCGCGCTGGTGGCCGATGGCACGCCTGCCGAGCTCACCGGCGGACTGCGCGGACGCACGCTGGAAGTGCATGCCGATCAGCCGCGGCAGGCGCAGCGGGCACTGGCTCAAGTGGCGGGTGTGTTGAGCGTCGCGCAGATCGGTAACAGCCTGCGCGTGCTGCTGGACGCGGGCGATGGGGGGGAGGCGGCCGTGCAGCAGGCACTGCACAGCGCCGGGTTGCCCGCGGAGGTGGTCGCCAGCACCCCCAATCTGGAGGACGTGTTCGTGTCTGCTACGCGTGGTCGGGAGCCTGCCGACGAGGAGGCTGCATGAACCTGCGCCGGTTGTGGGCGGTGGTGATCAAAGAGCTGCGGCAGATGCGCCGCGATCGGATCACCCTGGGCATGATTGTGGGAATTCCGGTGATGCAGCTGGTGCTGTTCGGTTACGCCATCAACCTCAACCTGCGCAACCTGGACGCGGGTATTGCCGACCAGGCACGGACCAGCGCTTCACGCGCGCTGGTGATGGACATGGTGGCGACCGGCGTGATCCACCCCGTCCTGCACGTGGACACGCCCGAGGAGCTGATGCAGGCGTTGCGGCAGGGCAGGATCAGTGTCGGGGTGGTGGTGCCGGCCGACTTCGAGCGACGTCGCTTTGAAGGACGCGAGGCGGTGCAGGTGCTGGTGGATGGCAGCGATACGGTGGTGCAGAGTGCGGCGGTGCAGCTGGCGCAGGTACCGCTGGACGGCGTGCCGGTGCGCAACGACCGTCCGCTGCGCGCCGGTGCCTCGGCGGCGGCGGGGCAGGTCAGCGTGGTGGCGTTCTACAACCCGCAGCGGCGCTCGGCAGTGAACATCGTGCCTGGCCTGATCGGCATCATCCTGACCATGACCATGGTGATGTTCACCGCCGTGGCGATCGTGCGCGAACGCGAGCGCGGCAACATGGAGCTGCTGATCGCCACGCCATTGAGCAGCAGCGAGCTGATGATCGGCAAAGTGCTGCCATACGCGGTGATCGGTCTGATCCAGACCAGCCTGGTGCTGGTGCTGGGATTGTGGCTGTTCCAGGTTCCGGTGCGCGGCAGCGTGCTGGATGTCTATCTGGTTGCGATGCTGTTGATTCTCGCCAACCTGGCACTGGGGCTGCTGATTTCCACCAAGGCCCGGTCGCAGTTCCAGGCCATGCAGATGACGATGTTCGTGTTCCTGCCGTCGATCCTGTTGTCAGGCTTCATGTTTCCGTTCGCCGGCATGCCGCGGGTGGTGCAGTGGCTGGCCGAGATCCTGCCGCTGACCCACTTCCTGCGGCTGGTGCGCGGCATCATGCTGCGTGGTGCGCGCTGGTGGGAACTGTGGCCGGAGGTGCTGGCGCTGCTGGCCTTCATCGTGGTGATGATGGTCGTGGCGATCACGCGGTTCCGCAAACGTCTTGACTGACGGTTGTCCGGGCGTTCTGCCACGCATGGCGTGGCACTACGAATATCGATGCAATCGCGTAGAGCCGCGCCATGCGCGGCTGCGATGCCGGACTCAGGCGACCACCAGCCGCCCACGCAAAGAGTTGCTGTACGCCTCGGTGATCTCCACATCCACCAGCTGGCCTACCAGGCGCATCTGCCCGGGGAAGTTCACCGAACGCATGTTCTCGGTCTTGCCGGTCAGCTCGTTCGGATCCTTGCGCGACGGCCCCTCCACCAGCACGGTCTGCACGGTGCCGACCATGGCCTGCGAGATCGCCGCCGCCTGCTCGTTGATCCGGGCCTGCAGGCGCGACAGCCGCGCATGCTTTTCCGCATCGCTGATGGTGTCTTCCAGATCCGCGGCCGGAGTGCCGGGACGACGTGAATAGATGAAGGAGAAGCTCTGGTCGAAGCCCACGTCTTCGATCAGCTTCATGGTCTTCTCGAAATCGGCCTCGGTTTCGCCGGGGAAGCCGACGATGAAGTCCGAACTGATTGAAATGTCCGGGCGCACCGCGCGCAGCTTGCGGATCTTGGCCTTGAACTCCAGCGCGGTGTAGCCGCGCTTCATCGCCGACAGCACGCGGTCGCTGCCCGCCTGCACCGGCAGGTGCAGGAAATTGGCCAGCTGCGGCACGTCGCGGTAAGCGTCCACCAGCGAGTCGCTGAACTCCAGCGGGTGCGAGGTGGTGAAGCGGATGCGGTCCACGCCGTCAATCTCCGCGATCGTGCGGATCAGCAGGCCGAGGTCGGCGAATTCGCCGTCGCCATACGGACCGCGGTAGGCGTTGACGTTCTGGCCGAGCAGGTTGATTTCGCGCACGCCCTGGCCGGCGAGTTGGGCCACTTCCACGACCACGTCCTCGAACGGACGGCTCACTTCGGTGCCACGGGTGTAGGGCACCACGCAGAACGAGCAGTACTTGGAGCAGCCTTCCATGATCGAGACAAAGGCCGAGCCGCCTTCGGCGCGCGGCTCGGGCAGGCGGTCGAACTTCTCGATTTCCGGGAAGCTGATGTCGACCTGCGACTTGCCCGATTCACGACGCTGGCGGATCAGCTCCGGCAGGCGATGCAGGGTCTGCGGGCCAAACACCAGGTCCACGTGCGGGGCGCGCTTGATGATCGCCTCGCCTTCCTGCGACGCCACGCAGCCGCCGACGCCGATGATCACGCCGCGGCCGTTGTTCTTCAGCGCCTTCCAGTAGCCGAGCTGGCTGAACACCTTCTCCTGCGCCTTTTCGCGGATGGAACAGGTGTTCATCAGCAGCACGTCGGCTTCGGCCGGGTCGTCGGTGAGTTCCAGACCCTCCTCGGCGGCGAGCACGTCGGCCATCTTGGTCGAGTCGTACTCGTTCATCTGGCAGCCGTGGGTCTTGATGTACAGCTTGCCGCGCACCGGGCCATTCACCTGCGGGCGGGAGCCGGGCAGGGGGATCAGGTCGGGGCGGGCGACGGGTTCGGAGGGTGACGCTGGCGTCCCGGTCATGGCGCTTATTCCAGTCGGGTGGGCGGGCAGGGGTAGCCTGGTAGTTTACCCCCTTGTTAACGGGGCGCGAAACGGGGACACTCCGCCCCATGAAGGGGATTGTGGGGACAATCGCTGCGCTGGCCTTGACTGCGCTGACCGCTCTGCCGGCCAGTGCCGGTACGCTGTACAAGTGTGTTGGCGACGACGGCATCCCCAGCTACGTCAGCAAACGCGTGCCAAAAGCGACCTGCAGCGTGGTCAGCAACTACCGCCCGGACCGCAGCGCGCCCAAGCGCTACATTCCGCCGCCGGCCCCGGCTCCCGCTCCGGCCCCGGTGGCGGCAGCGCCAACCCCGGCCCAGGCCGATACGG
>NZ_DAMDFR010000030.1:0-50098 GCF_032103445.1 Stenotrophomonas sp. | reverse complement strand
CGCAGCGGCGCGGCGGAAGTCCAGCAGCACCACGCAGTGCGGCTGGCGACGGTGCGTGTCCAGCGCGGCAGCGCCGGCGGTGCTGTCGACCCAGTGCACGGTGACGCCCACCGGCAGGCGCTCGCCGAGCAGGCCGGCGAGGTCGCGTACCGGCGCGAACAGCACCAGGGTCATGGGAGCCGGGGCGGGGTGCAGAAGCTGCAAGGAGGCGGACATGGAAGCGACGGTCCTGGCACGGGGTCAGCGGGAGAAACCAGGCAGCTGGTCGGAGGAGGCAGGGCTGAGCAGCCATGCCCCCCACACCGGCTGGTTGGGCGTGGCTTCGCGTTCGCCGGGCAGTGGCACGGTGGTGCCCTTGGCCAGCGGTTGCACCAGACGCGGGGTCACGATGATCACGAGTTCCTTCTCCTCTTTCTTGTAGTTCAGGCTGCGGAAGAACGATCCGATGATCGGCAGGTCGCCGAGCAGCGGGACCTTGTCGACGTTGGAGCTGACCGAACTGCTGACCAGCCCGCCGATCACGAAGGTTTCGCCATCGCCCAGCTCCACCGTGGTGTCGGCGCGGCGCGTGGTGATGGAGGGAATCTGCACGCCGTTGTAGGCAATGCCGGCGGCGTAATTGAGGTCGCTGGCTTCCGGGGCCACCTTCAGCGCGATGCGGTCCGGGCTGAGCACGGTCGGGGTAACGGTGAGGCCGATGCCGAAGGGTTTGAAGGTCACCGTGGTGGTGCCCAGGCCCTGCGGTTCCAGAATCGGCAGTTCGCCACCGGCCAGGAAACTGGCGCTCTGCCCGGACAACGCCACCAGGGTCGGCTCGGCCAGCACCCGGGCCATGCCGTTGCTCTGCAGCAGGTCGATGTTGGCGGCCCAGCCATGGGTGAGCGACTTGAACACCAGGCCGAACGCCGATGACAGCGGATTGGCGTCGGTGTCAGTGGTGACACTGCCGACCGGCGGCGTGATGCCGGGCACAAGGCCACCCGGACGAACCACGCCATACGAGAAACCGTTGTTCTGGTTGGCGAAGTTCATGCCGATCTCGCGCAGCACGGTCTTGTTGAACTCCACCACCTTCACTTCCACCTGGACCACGCCGCTGCTGGCCACGGTGGAGACGTCCGCCAGCTGGCCTTCGCGACCCAGCGTGGCCTGCGCGGCCTTGCGGCTGCGTTCGTGGGCCAGCAGGCTGGGGGCGCTGCCCTGCAGCAGGCCCTGCTGTTCCTGCACGGTGAGCTGCAGGTCGTCGCCGTCGGCCAGCGCGCCCTGCACGGCGCTACGCACTTCCACCTGCAGGCGCTGCGGTTCGGTCTGTTTGTGCTGCCACAGCAGCAGTATGGTCACGCCGGCGTTCTTGCCGACCAGCAGGGCCTGACGATTCTTCAGCATCACCACGTCAGCCACGCCCGGATCGGCGATGGCGACGCGTTCGAGGTTGGCCGGTAGCGTCCACGGCCGCTGCTCGCGCACCTGCAGCACCACGTCGGCGCGTGCCCATGCGGGTGGCGGAAACAGCACGAAGGCCAGCAGCAACGCCACCAGCACGGCGATGGGCGGCAGCAGGGGAGCGATGGCAGCGGGGCGACGCGTCATGAAAGGTCTCTGCATGGGGTCAACGAGAACCGCTGTGGGAAGAAGATTCGCCGCGGATGATCTCCACGCCGGGGCTGAGTCGCGGGGCGGAGCGACGCACGGGGGCCGCTGCGCGGGTGACCGGCGCGGGTGCGGTGCCATGACCGGTACGACGACCGGCCAGCGCGTCGGCGTCGATACCGGCAAACGCATCATTCTCGGGTGAGGCCAGCGCCAGCTGCTGTTCCGGGCTCAGCGCACGGCGCGGGCTCAGCACCGCCACGCTCGGGGCGAACAGATCCTGGTCGGGCAGGCCCACGTCGGCGGGGTTGCGCAGCGCCAGGAACAACTTGCCCTGTTGCGCACCCAGCAGCAGGCGATTGGCTTCCTCCACCGGCACCGCCAGCACCGCGCTCCTGGCCGGTGCCGATGCGCTGTTCGAGGAATTGCCGCTGGCGGCGCTGCTGCCCTGGATGTCGGCGGCGCGGCTGTCAGCGGCGTCGCCGTTGCTCGGGGCGGCCGCAGTCGCGGGGGCGGTGTCGGTCGCTCCATAGCTGAGCACGCGCAGTCGCGACAACAGCAGGCGTGCCTGCGCCTGGCCGTCGGTGTTGATCCCGGGCGGTGCGCGCAGGTTGAGGAACACGTCCACATAGTCGCCGGGCAGAATGCGGTTGCCCGCAGCGACCAACTCATCGACCGGCACCGCCAGCGCCCGCTCGCCCGGGTTGAGCCGCATCGCGTAGCCCTGCGCCAGCTGTTCGCGGTCCAGCGTGGCGCTGACTTCCAGGACGGGCACAGGTTGTGGTGTCACCGTGTTGTTCACGGTGGAGGGGACGACATTGGATGCAGGTGCACGCCGGCTCAGCGCAAATGCGGCCAGCGCCAGCACCACGGCCAGCGCGATCAGTCCAATCGCGGCCAGGCGGGTCAGCTTGAGCATGCGGAAGACTCCTGGAAGAGGGAAAGCGGCATCACGGCGTGCCCAGGTCAAGTTGGGCCACGGCCGTGCTGCGGATCGGTTGGGTCATCACCCAGCCATACACCCGCCCGGTGCCGGGCAGGAACGGCTTGGCCTGGTAGTCGTAGCTCACTGAAATCTGCATGCACTGCGCGCTGGGCAGGCCGCTGCACGGGGTCGGCACCGACACCACGATGGGCGCTGCGCTGGCCGCGACGCAGTTCGGCGATTGACCAGCGTAGTTCAGCAGCCACTGCATCGACCGGCGCGCGGCTTCACAGGCGGCGGCGCGTCGTTGGTCGGGCGCGGCGTAGCGCAATGAAGCGCGTGCACCTTCAGCGGCGGCCAGCGACAGGGTCTGCTGCACCGCCATGATCATCACCCCGGTATAGGTCAGCATCAGCAACGGCAGCAGGCCGAAGATCAGCATGAAGGCGAACTCGATCGTGGCCGCACCACGTGCGCGTCTGCGGTTCATGCGCCCGCTCCCTGCGCCGGCCACAGCACCCATGCCAGCGTGGCGAAGGCCAGGTAGGCTGCGAACGGAATGCCCACCCGTCCCTGGCGCGCGTGATGCATCTGCACCAGGGCAGGGTGCTGCTGCCACTGCTGCACGGCCCGTGCCTGCAGTTGCTGCAACGGAAGCGGCAGCATGGCGCGCAGGCGCGGCAGCCCCACCACGCACAGCACATGCACGCCCGCCAGCGCGCTGGCCCCCAGCCACACCGGCAACAACGCGTCCAGCCCCAGCAGCAGGCCCAGCACGGCGAAGTACTTGACGTCACCCGCGCCCATCCAGCCGACCACGTAGAACGGCAACAGCGCCACCAATCCCGCCACCGCACCCCGTAGATGGTCACTGACCGCTGCCGGTTGCCCGGCCAGCTGAGTTCCCAGCAGCCCGAGCGCAGCACTGCACGCACCGGCCAGCAGCCAGGCATTGGGCACGCGTCGCGCATACAGATCGCTGATCGCGATCCGCAGGCTCAACAGCAGCGCGAGCAGGGCGAGAAAGGACATCCGGGTGCTCCTCCAGAGCAGGACGGTGCGGTGCCCCCGACGCCAGGCCGAACGAACCCATCACCGCACGCCCAAGCGAACGGTGGGGCAGGGCCGTCAGGCCTGGCGTGGAGGAATCAGGTGGTGGTGCTACCGCCGCCGGTGCCGCCGATGGTGCTCTCCACCAGCTCTTTGAGCTTGGTAAACAGCGTGGAGAACATCTCGCTGAGGCCTTCGCGGCCGGCCACCACCAGGACCCCGGCGATCACCGCGGCCAGCAGGCCGTACTCGAGTGCGGTAACGCCATCTTCTTCGGCAAGAAAACTGCGGATTGAAACGTTCATGACGGTCGTCTCCCTGTTCCTGTCAATCAACTGTGCTGCTGGAGTGGCCGCCCCCGGTCATCCGGGACGCAACCATTGAACTGCGTCAGGCCGAAGCCTGCACCACGCAGATGGGGTCAACAGGGAATGAGCGTCCGGCCGCTGCGGGTGGCGAACACCCGATGGCGGCGGCGACAGAACTGTCGCGACGCGATGTGAAACTGCTGCATTGCATCCCCCTTGTGGTCAGTCCGGATTTCCGCCAAGAACGTGCCGGGCTGTGCTGCATTAACTCTTGAACATTTTCCTGCCTGGCAATGCACAGAAACGGCATTCCAGTGACGAACTTGAGTTTCTATCTGTGACCGCGGTGGCAAAACTACACCTCGCGTATCTCCGATGTAAAGTCCTGGCAGTGAAGCGTTCGTATATTATTTGTGAATGCGTTGTGATGTCGGAAAATTGACGCATAAACAGCCAGAAATCAGAGGTTTGGCTTAATGGTTAATGTGTCAGTTAATGTCGCAGACGGCTTGATTTGCGCCGCTGCGATTAAGGCATACTGGCCCCGTCCGTTGGCGGACAGGCCCGGGGCGCTGGCGGCGCAACCGGGACGTTGAATCACAAGGGGGCTTCACTGTCATGGTTGATGGTGCGGGGGAGGCGGCCGGAGTAAATCCGCTGAAAACGTTCGACCTGGCCACGCTGGGTGGCGTGCTGCGCGTGTGTGATATTGAACTGGTATTGCTGGATGCCAACGGTCCGCGTGCCAGCGTGCAGTCGCAGGTGCACGATGAATCGCTGTTTCTTTCTGCCACCTGTGGTTTCCAGTTTCGCGGTCGTTTCATGCTGCCGCCGGACTGGTGCCTGCTCGGTTTCATTCACGCCACCGATCCCGAGCGCAGCTGGTGCCATGGGCTGCCGCTGACCGCAGGCATGGCCATCACCGTGCTGCCGGAAGGCATCAGCGAGTTTTCCCTGAGTGCGGGCACACAGCTGAGCCTGCTGCTGACCCCGACCCGTCGCCTGCAACGCAAACTGGCCGAACTGACGCTGCGCAGCACGCTGCCATCCGGCCAGGCACTTTCAGTCTTCATGGGCGACACCGGTACTGGAGCCACGCGGCTGGCGCAGCGCTACGCGCAGCTGCCGGCGTGGCTGGACGGGGGTGAGCAGGCGTTGCCCGATGACGCCGTGGAGCGTCTGCTGCACGACCACGTGCAGGCACTGCTGGGTGCGGAGTCGCAGGAACGTCCCAGCTGCAGCCGCGCACGCCGTACGCATTACCTGATAGCGCAGCGCGCCGAGAATTTCATGCGCCAGAACCTGCGCCGCTACATCTACATGCATGAAATCTGCGATGCCGCCGGGGTCAGCGAGCGCGCACTGCGCTATGCCTTCGAAGACCTGTTCGGCACCTCGCCCAACCGGTATCTGTCCATGCTGCGCCTGTGCGCGGCATGCCGGGGGCTGTCCACCGCCGATGCCACCCGCAAGTCGGTGAAGGCGGTTGCCCTCAGCTGCGGGCTGTGGGACCTGTCCCGTTTTGCCGACAACTATCGTCGTGTATTTGGCGAACTGCCGCGCGACACCCTGATGCGCGCGCCGGCCTCGTTGGGCCATCCGGCCTGACTGCACGTTTCCGGCATTCTGCCGGAATTGCACATTCCCCTGCCGGTTTCCTGCCGTCTCTTGCCGGAACGCACGTTCGTGCTGCCGGAATGAAGTGCCCCGCGTTCGCGCAAGCGCCTGTAATGACTCCCACGTGCCGGCGGGCACGCCGTCAGAACTGCAACGGGGGGAGTGATCATGAACCGCATTTTCCGTTTGGTATGGAACCACCAGCTCAATGCCCTGGTGGTGGTCTCGGAAATCGCCACCGCGCGTGGCAGCCTGGTCGCCGGTCCGGTCGTCGTACACCTGAAGGTGCCATTGAAACTGCTCGCGCTGGGCCTGGCCTGCGCGCTGGGCAGTGGCTCGGCGCTGGCGTCGGACAACCAGACCCTGACAGACCTGCAGGCGCTCACCGACAAATACCTGCCGGTGCAGGTCGACGCCGAAGTGGCGTTGAAGTCGCTGGTTTCGGCAACGTCAGCCACGCCCCCCACGTCGCCCCTGGCTGACGTTGCCGCCCATGTACAGGTGGGACTGGGCGCGCGTTCAACAGCGCCCGCACCGCGACCGGTGGCCGCGGCCGTGCGGGTCGGGCTCAACACCCGGAGCACCTCCCGGTTGCCGGTAGCGGCAGCGGTGCATGTGCCGGTTGAAGTCCAGCTGGCCGATGCCGTCGCCCTGGACGCCGACGTGGACGCTACGGTGGATGCCGACGCGTCGTTGCGCGCCACCGTGGCCGCCGGTGTTGCCGGCACCGCGGATGTGCAGGCCGTGCAGGCACAGGTGCAGGTCGCTGATCGCAATGACAAGCTCGTAGCGGCCGATGTGAGCGTGCAGACCAGCGCGCTGCAGAACAACCGACAGGGCCTCGTGGGCGGCCTGCTGGGTGGCGTAGGTGATCTTGCAACGGTAGTTGGTGGCGTGGTCCAGAACGTCGGCAGCACGGTAGCCGGTTCGGGACTGCTGGGTGATATCGGTAGCGGCCTGGGCAACACGGTCGGCGATCTCGGCGGCGTGGTGGGAGCGGTCGGCAACGGGCTGGGCGGTGGCGTGGTCAACGCGTTGCCGCCCGGCAGCCCGAAGGCCCCGGTCGCCAGCGACCCGAACGCGGGCCTGATCATCGGTACCGGTGGGCTCACCGGCAATCTGAGTGAGCTGGTGGGGCCGACCGCGCAGGGGCTGCTCGGCGGCGACGGTTATGTGCGCAACGGCAATCTGGCGGTCAGCAGTGCCAACGTGATGCAGGCCTATTCCGTTACCAACGTGCTGGGCCTGCCGGTCGTGAACCTGAGTCCGGTCGGCACGCTGCTGGACGGGCTGAGCGGGGCCACCACCGGCGGCAACTCGCACCTGACCCTGATCGGCGGCGTCACCTCCGACAGCTACATCTACAACATCAACAACGGCGACCCCAACGGCCTGCTCGGTCTGATCCTGCCGGGCCAGGCCCCGGCGTGGGCCAGCAAGTGCGTGGACCTGCTGGTGGCCGACATCGACTGCTGGGCGCTCAATCCAGCGCAGGATTATCAGGTGCTGATGGGCGACGGGGCCTATGCGAACGGCTCGCGCGAAGTGGTGATCGGTGCCAATGCGCGGCATGAACTGCCGCAGGTCGACGCCAACGTGGCGTTCCCGGGCGCGGGATTGAACGATCCAACCGATCCGACCGGCGTGCCGACAGCCGACTACGCGGCGCGCATGGGGCATTCCGTGGTGGTGGGCGACAGTGCGGTCGGCACCGCCAATGGTCAGGTGCTGCTGGGCGCGGAAGCGCGCTCCACCCAGGCCAACAGCGTGGCACTCGGCTTCCGTAGCGTGGCCGACCGCGGCGCGCAGGCCGCGTACGCAGCCTACGGCCTCACGGCTTCGCAGGTGTCGGCAGGCGAAGTGTCGGTGGGCTTTGCCGGCGGCGAGCGCCAGATCAGCAACGTAGCCGCCGGCAGCGCCGGCACGGATGCAGTGAACGTGGCGCAGTTGCAGGGAGCCATCTCGCAGATCAGCGCGGCCGCTGACATCTTCGCGGTGTCGTACGACGATGACGGCACCGGCCAGCCGAACTACGCCAGGGTGACCCTGGGCAATGGGGCGGGCCCGACCACGGTGACCAACCTGGCGGCCGGCGCAGTCAACGCCGGCAGCAGCGATGCGGTCAACGGCGCACAGCTGTTCGCAGCGAACCAGGCGGTATCTACGCATCTTGGCGGTGGCTCGACGCTGGATGCCAACGGCAATGTGACCGCGCCGACCTACACCATCAACTCGGTGTCCAGCACCGGCGCGGTCACGCCCGGCACCTACACCAACGTCGGCAGTGCGTTCGACGCGGTGAGCCTGTCGCTGGCCAACGTGGCCGAGCAGACCGACACGGTGGACCGGCTGGCGGTGAAGTACGACGTGGATGGCAGCGGCAATGCGGTCAATCGGGTCAGCCTGGTCGGTGACGGCAGCGGGGCAGCGGTGGCGATGGGCAATCTCGCAGCCGGGCAGGTCGACGCCAGCAGCACCGAGGCGATCAATGGCGGGCAGCTGTTCCAGACCCACAGCACGCTGGCCGCCTTCTTCGGCGGCAGCACGGCATTCGATGGCGGCACGGGGCTGTGGACGCCGCCCAGCTTCGCGATCTCCTCCTTCGGAATGAGCGGCAGCAGCAGTACCGACGTCTACGCCGATGTCACCTCCGCCTTCGCCGCAGTGGATGCGTCGCTGACCACGCTCAATACGCGCATCAACCAGATGCCGCGCCTGCCGTCCACCTCCAGCCCGTACTTCCAGGTCAATTCGACCAAGGCGGCGGCGAACGCCAGCGGCACCGACAGCATCGCGGTCGGCGGCGTTGCCAGCGCCAGCGGTGCCGGCAGCATCGCCATCGGCGACACCGCCTCCGCCACGGCGACCAACAGCGTGGCGTTGGGAGCCGGTTCGGTCGCCGACCGCGACAACGCGGTATCGGTGGGCAGCGCTGCGGCCACCCGTCAGATCACCCACGTGGGCGACGGCACCGAGGCCACCGACGCGGTCAATCTGCGCCAGCTGCAGGCCTCGCAGCAGGGCACGCTGCGCTACGACACCACCGTGCAGGGTGATACCAACTACAACAGCGTCACCCTCGGCGCGCCGGGCGGCGGCACCACCGTGGTGCACAACGTCGGTCCTGGCACCGCAGGCACGGATGCGGTCAACGTCGACCAGCTGCGTGCCGGCATGAACCAGACCCTCGATGCGTCCAAGGCCTATACCGATGAACGCATGGGCGGCTTTGACCGTGATCTGCGCCGCACCGACAACCGCGCCTCGGCCGGTGTTGCAAGTGCGATGGCGACGGCGGGGCTGCCGCAGCCTTCCGAAGCCGGTCGCAGCATGGTCGCTGTGGCAGCAGGCAGCTACAACGGTGAGTCGGGTCTGGCCGTGGGCCTCTCCGGTGTGTCGCAGGGCGGGCGCTGGATCTACAAGGCAAGCGGGTCCACCAACAGCCGCGGCGAAGGCGGTGTGTCGGTGGGCGCAGGTTTCCAATGGTGAGTCCTGGGGAGACAATCATGAAAACGCAGATTGCACATGACACCGCGCTGGTGCGCTCGCTGGGGTTGGCGCTGGCCACGCTGCTGTTCAGCGCCTGCGCCACCCACGCGCCCAGGCAGGGATCCGAGGCAGGTGCAGCTGTTTCCTTCCCGGACGCGGGGAAGGCCGGGCCGAAAGGCGGGCTGTTCGTCGATCTCGAGAACCTCAGGCAGTACGCACGTGGCATGAGCAAGCGCCAGTTGTACGGACTGTTGGGCACGCCGCACTTCAATGAAGGCATGTGGGGCGTGCGGGAATGGAACTACCTGTTCAATTTCCGCAGCCAGCCCAATGGTGATTACTTCTCCTGCCAGTTCCAGGTGCATTTCGATCGCGATGGCATCGCCCAGGAGAGTTACTGGAAGCCGCAATCCTGTGTGGCGATGCTGCAGGCGGGTAACACTGCGCCGGTCGCATCTGCTGCGCAGCCGCTGCCCGCGCAGCCACTGGCGCTGCAGGCCGACGCATTGTTTGGCTTCGACAGCGACAGTTTGACCGCGCAGGGACGCCGCAGCGTTGATGCGCTGGTGCAGCGCATAAAAGCAGCCAGCGAGGTACAGATGATTGCGGTCACCGGCTACACCGACCGGATTGGCGCGGACGACTACAACCAGGATCTGTCGCAGCGTAGGGCCGAGGCGGTGCGCGCGGCGCTGATCGCCGGCGGTGTGCCCGCAGCGGCGATCGTGGCCGAAGGACGGGGTGAAACCGCCCCGCTGGTCGCGTGCGCGCAGCCGGCGGGCGACGCCTTGATCGACTGCCTTGCGCCAAACCGGCGCGTGGAGATATCCGGTGTTGCGCAACTGGCAAGAAAATAGCAGGAAGTTAATCAGAACCGGACAGTAAAGTATCTTGCAAGTAATTGTTTTCGTTCGTCTAAAAAAAGAAGTTAATGCTGCGTAACGACCAGCAGTTTCGCCCTTTCAGTTTCATCACGCCCGCGTCACGGCACAGCGACGAATGTGCGCACCGTACGGGGGGAAGTCGTTGGACCGAATACGTACCCATGCATGGAGTCCAGGTCGCATGGGTGCAGAGCTTGACCTGGCTCGCTGTCGGCCGCGGGATGTCTCCCCCGTCATCGCTGAGGGAGCAGCGAGCCAGGTCATCTGTTTTGGTACGACGAATCTATTCGACGCCGGCTATCTCCACTTTCAGCGCAGCCGCTTCGCTTTCGCAGTCGGTTGCAGGCACGCCGGCACCACGCAGGGCATCAATCTCGGCACGCGCCGCCTTCATGTCAGCGAGAAAATCCGCATTGGCATGCAGCTTCGCCACCGCACCGGCTGCCACTGCGCGGCCCTGCAGCACATCACTCTGCCAGTGCGCATTGCAGATCAGCCGGTTCTCGCCAAACGCACGCCCACGCGCCAGTATCGCATCGGCCTGGTCGGGACTCAGCTCGGTCAGGATCAAGGCCCAGGCCCAGCTCAGTGCGGTATGCCCTGAAGGATAGGAGCCATCCTTGCGCAGGGCCTCTTCGTCGCCGGGCGCGCAGGTGCTTTCCTTGTAGAACACGAACGGCCGCGTGCGCTGGTAGTGGTCCTTTGCCGCATACGTCGCCAGCCCGGCATCGACCATGCTCCGCTGCAGCAGCAGATACAGGCGGGGCGTGTCGGCCTTGCTGACCGGAATTCCCAGCGCGCACGAGAACGTGCTGGCCACCTGCGGGAACTCGAGGTTGGCATCACGCGTGGCCAGCGCATAGCGCGGGGTGCCGCGCAGCTTGCGCGCGGCGGCGTGCGTGGCCTGGTCGCGGGCGAACGCAGCGCTGCCCTTGGCGGGCGGCGGCGGTAACAGGGCCAGACTGTCAGGCAGGTTGCGACCGAGGTACCCGGCCGGAACGCCGGGGCGTATTTCAGGAACCGGAGAAGGGGCCGCCGCGGTTGGCGGTACCGCGGCGGCCGTTGGTTCCAAAGGACCCGTCGCGCACGCGGACAGGACGGAACAGACCAGCACGGCGCTGAAGGGGGCCAGACGTCGGCTGGGTGTGCGCATGGTGACCTTCCCTGGACAGGGGTCAGCCAATCCCGCACCCGTACACCCGGTAAGGGAGGGCCCCGGTGTACGGGTGCGGAATGGCTGGTGTTACTTTCGAAGTTGCCGGAGAGCCCGGCAACCGGCGTTCTACTGAGGTGGTCTCAGTAAAACTACTGAGTCGCCGTGGCCTGCGGACGCGTGCCGGGCACCGGGAAGCGCACTTCGATGCGGGTGCCGCCCAGCGGGCTCTGGCTGACCTGCAGGCTGCCGCCGAGCAGGCGCGCGCGTTCTTCCATGCTGATCAACCCCAGTCCCGGCGCGCGGGTGGTGCCGGAGGACGACATGCCCACGCCGTCGTCGTCCACCCGCAGCACCACCTCATGGCCCTGCACGTTGATGCGCACGTCGGCGACGCTGGCACGGGCATGGCGGTCGACGTTGTTGAGCGCTTCCTGGACGATGCGGAACACGCTCAGTTCACTGTCCTCGCCCAGGCGCGGGGCACAGTCGATGCTGCAGCACAGGCGCAGGTTGCCGCGTGCATTGCGCTTGTTGCAGAACGCATCCAGTGCGCTGGCCAGGCCGGTGAAGCGCAGGATGCTGGGATGCAGTTCGTGCGAGATCGAGCGGATGTCGTTGGAGACGGCCAGCAGCTGGTCCTGCAGTTCGGTCACGATCGGGCGTTCGCGATCAGGCAGCTGATGGCGCAGCGCGCTCATCCGGATCGAGATGGCCGCTAGTGACTGGTTGATGTCGTCGTGCAGGTCGCGGGCGATACGGGTGCGCTCTTCCTCCTGCACCACCAGCATGCGTCCGGTCACCTCGCCGAGGCGCTGGTAGGCGCGGTGCAGTTTGATGCGGCTGGACATCTTCTGGTCCGACAGTGCACCGAGAAACAGCAGCGCCAGGCCGGTGCCGATGGTCCAGGCCTGCGCGGTGAGCAGATTACGCTCCGGGCTCCAGAAGCCGAACGGCCCCAGCCCGTACTGCCCCAGCACGGTGCCCAGCGCCGCCACCAGCAGCATGCCCACCGACGCACCGGCCACGCCGAACACGATGAGCGCCCAGACCAGGATCGGCACCGGTGCCAGCGACAGCAGCGGCGTCACCACCCCGTCGCGCCAATCGACCGTCCACAACAGGACCAGCAGCGCCAGCAGCACCGCCGCAAGCGCGGCGGCGTTCAGATGCCAGCCTTGGCGGCGCTGCGGTGAGCGGAAGCAACGGCCCAGGTTGTATACCGCCGGAACCACCAGCAGGTAGCTCACGGCATGGCCCAGCGCCAGTCCACGCAGGTCCTGGAC
The DNA here is from genome assembly GCF_032103445.1 of Stenotrophomonas sp. Taxonomy (GTDB): domain Bacteria; phylum Pseudomonadota; class Gammaproteobacteria; order Xanthomonadales; family Xanthomonadaceae; genus Stenotrophomonas. Next base: position 37,796 of record NZ_DAMDFR010000030.1, on the reverse strand, counting down.
ACTGGAGATCCGGGCACCGTTGGCCAGCGCATACCACCACGCGCAGCACAGTGGCAGCAGCACGCACCCCATCAGCAGGAACAGGGTGAGGTCGCGATACCCCTCCAGCAGCGGACGCTGCTGCTGCCAGCGCACCAGCGCCCAGGCAAACACCGCCACCATCGCAAATTCGCCCAGGCTGGTCAGCACCTGCGCATAGGCCCCCGCGGGTACCAGCAGCAGCGCCAACAGGCTGCCGGCCGTGGCAGCCAGCAGGGCGTCGCGCCACTGGTGCAGCGGCAGGGACAGCAGCCAGCCGAGCAGCAGCGGGCCAGGCAACCAGAACAGGTGTACGGCCCCGTCGGGCAGGGGAACCAGATACGGCAGGCATTGACCCAGCAGACACCCGGCCAGCAGGGGCAGGGTGCGCAGCAGCAGTCCGCGGAACTCGCCAGCAGTGGGCGCGCGGAAGCGTGACATGGGCTCTGGACCGGGCCTGCGCCTGGTGCGCGGACGGGTGCCCACACGGGTTGCCTGACTGCCTGCCTGCACGTCGCACCTCATAAGCGGTCGCGGAGGGGTCACCCGGAGTACGGGGCCGCGGGGATCAGAATGCTTGTCGGCGCTGCATTACGGTCGCACAATCACTCCAATACACGCAGGTTGTCGTCTCCCGCGCTATCCACTTTCCGACATGAACCCCGGAGTTGGCATGGACGATTCGCTGGCCCAGTACAGTCGCTTCGACGTCGACGGCTTCGATGCCGACGCGCTGCTGGGGGTCGTGCGCGATACCCGTTTCGAGCAGCGTCTGCTGGCGGGGGGGCAGTTCAGGGCCTGCGTGCAACGGGTGGTGTTTCCCGAATTCAGCCTGGACAGCGGGGCCTACAACCTGCCCATTTTTGCCAGCGGCAGCTTCGGCGAGGACCTGATCGGGCTGGCCATGGCAGTCAACAGCGATGGCCCGATGTGGGCCAACGGGCGCTGGATTCCCGCCGGTCAGATCATGGTGTTCGCCGAGGACAGCGAACTGAATGTGCGGCCGCGTCCGGGCGGCTGGCAATGGGCGGTGCTGCTGATCTCCCGACCGGTACTGCAGCGCGAAGCCGTGACCTGGCTCGGGCGCGAACTGCAGGTGCCGCGTTCGGGCTGGTACAGCCGCGCGGCCAGCGCCACCGATGCCGCGCGGCTGCGCCGCACCGTGCTGAACACCCTGAATGACGCCGCGCACCCCAGGGGGCTGGTGACCCCGGCACAGATCCAGGCGCAGGCGCAGACCTTGCTGACCGCGTTTCTCGCGTCCGTGGCCGCCACCGATGCCGGACAGCCACGACGTGCGTTGGGCAGCTACAGCGAGCGCTACCGCGACGCGGTGGTCCGGCGCGCTGAGAACTACCTGAAAACACAGTGCGACCGGCCATATGACAGCCGGGCGCTGACCACGGCGCTGGGGGTCGGCGAACGCCAGTTGGAGCGCCTGTTTCGTGATGCCTACGGCCACGGCCCCTGCCAATGGCACCAGATGGCACGGCTGAATCTGGCGCGCAGCGCGTTGCGACAGGCCCGTGGCCAGGGCGCGGTGACCGACGTGGCGACCCGCTATGGATTTGGCCACCTGGGGCGTTTCTCGGTGATGTACCGGGACGTTTTTGGTGAAAGCCCTCGCGACACCCTGCGTGGTTGAGCGCAGTGTCACGGTTTTGATGCGTCCGCATCACGTTGCCATCACGGCGGTGCAAGCAACGTCATAACCCTGTGCAGGTGCCGTTCACAAAACGGGTCGGCACCCGCCACAGGGATCCGTGGACGCAACAGGAGACACGACTATGCAGGCTTTGCAGGTGCAGGAAGAGTGTCGTTATCGCCGGGTGGTTCTGGCCGATGATCATCGCGTCGTCGCGCAGGGCATCGAGCAGTTGCTGGTGGGCCGTTTCGACAACATCGAACTGGTGACCTCGGGTGAGGCACTGGTGGAGTCGGTACGCCGCGATCCGCCTGACGTGGTCGTCGCTGATATCAGCATGCCGGGGTTGAGCGGCATCGACGCGATGCGGGTAATGCGCGAAGAAGGCTACGACATGCCGGTGGTGTTTCTCACCATGCACGACGAAACCAACATGGCGGCGCAGGCACTGCGCGCGGGCGCGCGCGGCTATGTGCTCAAGAGCGCGGCCGGCGAGGAACTGGTGCGGGCGCTGGACGGGGTGATGGACGGGCGGACCTATGTGACCCCGACCCTGGCTGCGGATGCGCTGGTCAGCACGGGGCGGCCACGCTATCTGCTGACCGAAAAGCAGCTGCGCATTCTGGAATACGTGGCGCGCGGCCTGCGCTCCAAGCAGATTGCCTATGAGCTGGGCGTTTCGGTGCGCACCATCGAATCGCACAAGTACGCCATCATGCAGGAGCTGGGGGTGCATGGCACGCTGGAATTGGTGCGCAAGGCCGAGCTGGAAGGATTGATCCGGCATTGATCCCGATGACGCGCATGGCGCGTCACTACCGGTATCCGCCACGGATGTTTCCGACCCGTACTGACACGCCATGCGTGTCATCGCGGACCATCCGGCAGTAATTTTACTTGCCGTCGTCCGGTTGTTTTTCCATTGCCGGTGCTCCCGGTGCCGCCCACCATCAAGACTCGGTGGGTTATGGCGGAAGAGCATGAGCGCAGTCCGGGTGCTGCTGGCTGAAGACGGTTCCGCCATGGGCCGGCAGCTGCGTGGGCTGCTGAGCGATGCCTTCGACGTCATCGGGCTGGTCCAGGATGGTGCCTCGCTGCTGAACGCGGCCCAGCGCATGCTGCCCGACGTGGTGGTGACCGACATCGCCATGCCGCAGCTGGATGGGCTGGAAGCGGTGCGGCAACTTCGGGCGCAGCGCCCGGTGCTGGGCGTGGTGTTTGCCACCGTGCATGCCGAGCCGCAGATGGTCGCCCGGGCCATGGCGCTGGGGCCCTGCAGCTATGTGCTGAAAGCCGATGCCGGCGAAGACCTGCTGCCTGCGGTGCAGGCAGCGCTGCGCGGCGAGACCTATCTCTCGCACTCGCTGCAGTCGTTACGCGCTTCAGGCCAGCAGGCCCATTAGCTTGGCCACCAGTTCATCCACCGACATCGCCACCAGCAGCAGCGGTAGCATCGGTACCAGTGCCGGCAGGACCAGGCCGAGCAGATTCCAGCGCGACAGCGGCACCACCCGCATTGCAGCGACGCCCTGGTAGACGCCCCCGAAGTCGCAGTAGGCTGACGCATCGTTGTGGTCCAGCAGGGAGTCCCCCTCGGCGCGCATTTCCCCGCTGACCCGCCAGCGCTGGTCGAACACGCGTGCGGCGCGGCTGCCGAGCGCGTCGAAGCGGTACAGCGCATGCCGTTTGGCGTGGACGAGTGCCGGTGCAAGCAGCAGCAGGGGCGCACTCAACAGCGCGGTCGCGCCGATGACGTAGCCGGCGATCAGATGACGCAACCCGTACAGGGACTGGTCCTGGTGCAGCATCTGGTTGAGGAATGCGCCCGCCAGCATGATGCCGCCGGCAGCGGCGAGCGGGCTGAAGCGCATCTGCGCGCGGCCCAGGAAGGCAAGTCCGCCGGCGCGGTCAGGGTGTTGTGGATGCAGATCCAACCCCACCTGAGGCAGCCGCCAAAGCACCAGCGTCCACAGCAGGAAGCGCCAGAACCAGAGCAGCAGCAACAGCCGCAGCAAGGGCACCGCGACGGCTGAGAACCACAGCCCCGCTGCACTCGGGCTGCTGCCATGGAAGCGCCAGTCATCCAGGCCTGGCAGCACGCCCGCCACCGGTGCGCCGGACCACGCGGGAGCAAAGGCAAGCACGAGGCACACCGCCTCCGGCAACCAGCTGTCGCGCTGCCGCCGCACATGCTCCAGCAGCGCTTCCAGGCGCGATGCCCGCACCGCATGCACCACGTGGCTGCGGGTGAGTTGGCGCACCGCCCCGCGCAGCAGGGCATCGGCGCGTGGCGCGGTCAGCACCAGCAAGGGCAGCGCCAGCAGCAGTCGTGCCAAGGTGTCGTAGTCGGCCAGTAGTGCAATCTGGCCAGGCGCAGATCCGCTGCTGGGCCAAAGCGTGCCGGCCTGCGCCGTCAACAGCAGCAGCGGAACGAGTGCCAGCATCATCAGCAGCAGCGCCAGCCACACCGACAGGTGACGGGTGCGTTGCAGCGTGCCGGTCGCATGCAGCAGCCGGTGAACCAGTCCGCCGCGCATCAGGGAGTAGTGATTCTGGCGCATGCCGCAGCATAGCGCCGCGCTGCACGAGAGCCTGGGCAGTAAAAATACTGGATGTCGTGCAGTACCTATCCCGATGCTCCGCACATGTATTCAGGCGACGCTGGAAGCCCAGCACGGCAGACCACGCACATGCTTCTGGTGATCGATTTCCTGACCCGGTTCTGGTCCGACCTGATCGCGCGTACCGACGGGGTGATGACCTTCCGTCTGTTCCTGCAGCCGACCATGGCGCTGATCACCGCGTTGATCGATGGCCTGCGTGACGCCCGTGCCGGGCGTGGTCCGTACTTCCAGCGGTTGCTGCACGCCCCGGGATACATCGAACGCCGGACCGTGCTGCGCGAAGGCGTCAGTGCCACCGCTCGCATCCTGCTGCTGGGCGTGGCGATGGATGTGATCTACCAGATCCGCACGTTTGGTGGCTTCCCCTATCCGCTGGAGGCGTTCGTGGTGGCGGTGCTGTTGGCCTTCATTCCCTACCTGCTGCTGCGCGGTCCGTTCCGGCGGCTGGCCGGGCGCTGGATCAAGCAACGAGGAGATGCATGATGACCGAGCAGGACCCGACCCGCGCCCTTCAGAACAGTGCGCTGAACATCGAGCGCGCCAGCCAGATTCTGGGCAGCGGTGACGCCGCATCGCTGGAGCTGTCGTCGCGGCGCACCGGCATGTCGTTCCAGCGCACCCGCATGAGCGCCGACCGCACGCTGATGTCGATCATCCGCACCGCGCTGTCGCTGATCGGCTTCGGCTTCACCATCTTCCAGTTCTTCGGCCACGTGCTGGAGCTGCCGGGCAGCACGCTGAAGCCGGAAGCGCCGCGCAACTTCGGCATGGCGCTGGTGATGCTGGGGCTGGTGATGCTGACCCTGGGCATCGTCTACCACCTGCGCTACATGAAGGGCCTTCGCTCGGAGCGCGAGCTGATGATCAAGGAAGGGCTCATCCACGGCGAAAGCCATTACCCCATTTCGCTGACCTTGATCACCGCCGGCCTGCTGTGGCTGCTGGGGCTGGCGGCAATCACCAGCATGAGTTTCAACACCTGGCCGTTCGGCTGACCATGGAGCGCTTCGATGACACAGTGCCTGTTCGCCGCGATGCTGCCGTCCAACGCACGGAGTCGCCCATGAATGCGGTGGTGGACGACATGGTCGACATTGCCGGTGGCGTGTTCCTGATGGGGTCCAATGACCACTATCCGGAAGAAGCACCCGCGCACAAGGTGAAGGTGGCGGCGTTCCGGATTGACCGCTACCCGGTGACCAACCGCGAGTTTTCACGGTTCGTCAGCGAAACCGGATATGTGACCGCGCCGGAGAAGCCGGCCGACCCGCGCGACTATCCGGGCGCGGATCCGGCGTTGCTGGTGCCGTCGTCGGTGGTGTTCATACAGCCCACGCAGCGGGTGGACATGCGCAACACCCACAACTGGTGGCAATACATTGCCGGGGCCGACTGGCGGCACCCGCGCGGGCCCGATTCCAGCCTGGCCGGACTGGACGATCACCCGGTGGTGCACATCGGTTTCGACGACGCACTCGCCTATGCGGCGTGGGCGGGCAAGGATCTGCCGACCGAGGCGGAATGGGAGTTTGCCGCGCGCGGCGGGCGGGACGGGGAGGAGTTCGCCTGGGGCGACACGCTTACCTTGCGTGGGCGGCATCAGGCCAACACCTGGCAGGGTGAGTTCCCATGGCAGAGCCTCGATGAGGACGGTTACCGCTGGACCTCACCGGTGGGCAGCTTCGCCCCGAACGGCTACGGGCTGTACGACATGATCGGCAATGTATGGGAGTGGACCGGCGACTGGTATCAGCACCACGGGGTGCTGCAGGGCAAACCCTGCTGCGCGATCGAGAATCCGCGCGGCGGCACGCGCGACGGCAGCCGCGACCCGCGCGATCCGGTGGCCATTCCACGCCGGGTGATGAAGGGCGGCTCGCATCTGTGCGCGCCGAACTACTGCCGCCGCTACCGGCCCGCCGCACGGATGGCGCAGCCGGTGGATACGACCACCTGCCACGTCGGCTTCCGCTGCGTCGAGCGCGGCTGACCAGGAGCCCGCCATGTTCGAACTGCACGAAGTGCTGGTGACGATCACCGAACCCATCGTCACCCTGATCGAGTTCATGGCGCTGATCCTGATCACGCTGGCCACGGTCAAGCTGTTCCTGCAGGGATTGTGGCTGCTGATCCGCGGTGATGCGGACGGCGACCAGCGACGCTCGATCTGGCTGGAGTACGGACGCTGGCTGGTGGCCGGGCTGTCGGTGCAGCTGGCGGCGGACATTCTGGAGTCGGCCATCTACACCAGCTGGGACAGCATCGGCCAGCTGGCCGCCATCGCAGTGATCCGGACCTTCCTCAACTACTTCCTGGAAAAGGACATCGCCGAAATCCGCGAGCGCCAGCAGCGGGTGCGCGAGCGTCGTGAGTCAAAGACGGCAGACAACACCCTGGAGGTGCGCTGATGCACGGGCAACAATTCTCCTCTCTACGCGGTGCCGGGGCACTGGCGGTACTGTGCGCGGGTCTGGCCTGCGGCAACGCGCACGCCACCGAAGGCGCGCTGGGTCGTTCGATCACCGGCATGCAGATCACGCCCTATGCCGGTGTCATACCACCGGACCCGGGCTTCCAGTGGTCGCTCAGCTATGTCGGCTATGACGGCAAGATCCGCGGCAGCCGTTCAGCCCCCATCGCCGGCCGGATCTCGCTGGGGCTGGAGGCGGACGTCAGCCTGATCGCGGCGACCGGTGTCTACGTCTGGCCGACGAAAACCGGGCGTTGGAACTTCGCCTCCATGCTGACCGTGCCGTACATCAACGCCGACATCGATGCCGGCGTGCAGGGGCCGCTGGGCAACCGGATCCGGGTCAGCGACAGCGCCTCCAACCTGTTCGATGTGTACTTCGCGCCATTCATTGCCGGCTATCACATCAGCGAGGTCGAGCATGTCTCGATGGGGCTGTATGTGTACGCGCCGACCGCCAAGTACAACCCGGACAACCTCGCCAACCCCGGCTTGAACGTGTGGACGCTGTCGCCCAGCGTCGGCTACACCCACCTGTTCCAGCAGGGCACGCTGGAGTTCAGCGTGCTGGGCGCGTTCGACTGGTACAGCCGCAATGACGACACCGACTACAAGAATGGCCTGGTACTGCGTACCGACGCGCTGCTGGTGAAACGCACCCCCAGCGGCTGGGGCTTCGGCGCGGCGGCCGGCTGGATCCAGCAGGTGCAGGACGACGACAGCGCACTGGCCGACCAGTTGAATGGATTCAAGGGTCGCTCATGGGGCGTAGGGCCGGTGCTGACCTATGGCAAGAAGTGGTCCGGGGGTGAACACCTGGACATATCGTTCCGCTACATCAGCGAATTCAGCGTGCGCAACCGCTTCGAGGGTGATCCCTGGAGCGTGTCGATCAGTGCTGGGTTCTAAGGAGACAGGCGCATGATCCGTTCCACGACCGCACTCAGCACCGCCACCTGCCTGCTGCTGGTTGGGCTGGGCACGCTGGGTCTGCCCGCACAGGCAGCCCAGCCCCAGGCGACCACGACCGCCACTGCCGCGCCTGCGGCCGAACGCGACCCCGAAGCGCTGGCCGCGCTTGAGCGGATGGGGGCCGCATTGCGCGCGCTCAAACAGTTTTCATTGACCTCCGATGCCAGTACCGAAGTCGTGCTGGAAGACGGACAGAAGATCGAGCTGGACGGCAAGGTCAGCTATCGGGTCAAAACTCCCAACCAGGTGTTCGTGGAGCTCGACAGCGACCGCCAGCAACGCCAGCTGATCTATGACGGCAAGGCACTCACCGTGTATGCGCCGAAGCTGAAGTACTACGCACAGGTGGACGGCCTGCATGCCACCCTGGGCGAACTGGTGGAACAGGCCGCCACGCGCTATGACATCGAGTTCCCGCTGGCGGACATGTTCCTGTGGGGCACCGATAAGGCCCCCAGCAGCCTCATCCGCAGTGCACGGCATATTGGCGGGGGCACCCAGGATGGTCAGCCGATCGAGCAGTACGCGTTCCAGCAGGAGGGCGTGGATTGGCAGGTATGGATCTCCAAGGCGAGCTCGCTGCCGGTCAAGCTGATCATCAATTCGCTGGATGACCCGGCACAGCCCCAGTATCGCGCGCGGCTGCGCTGGGATACCCGCACGCCGGTGCCGGACAGCGCGTTCGCCTTCAACCCGCCGGCAGATGCCCATCGGATCAAGCTGGTCCCGGTGGCCGTTGCGGTGGCTGCGCCTGACACGGAGAACTGAAATGAGCATGCCTTCTGCACGATCGCTGCTGCTGACCGCGCTGGCTTCCGCCGCGCTGGGCCTGGCTCCGGCGATGTTCGAAAGCGCGTCAGCCCAGCACGGCCATCGCGGTGGAGGTGGCGCGCGTGCCGCGGCGCACACCAATGTGAACCGTGCTGCACAGCGGCCCGCCAACCGCCAGGTCAACCGGCCTGCCGGCGGTGCCGCCAACCGCAACATCGACCACAACCGGAACATTGACCGCAATCGCGATGTGAACCGGAACGTGAACCGCAACATCGACCGTGACGTCCATGTCGACGTGGATCACCACTATGACCATCACGACCACTGGGATGACTGGGATGACCATCCCTTCGCGACCGCTGCCGCCGTAACCGCCGGCGTGGCGGTCACGCGCGCGGTCATCGGATCGATCGTGTACTCGCTGCCGCCGAGCTGCGTGACCACCGTGATCAACGGCGTGGCCTACCAGCAATGCGGCAGCGACTGGTACGAGCCGCGCTACGCCGGCACGACCGTGCAGTACGTGGTGATCGAGTCGCCGCGCTGAACCGGTAGTTTTTCTGCCTGTTCTGCGTAGTTATGCGGATGCTCCGGCAGGTGGCGGAGCGCTAGCCTGAAACCCTGTTCACGACGCTGGAGTCTGCTGTGATGAAAGCCTTCGTCCTTGCTGTTCTGGCGACCGGCCTGGTGGCCTGTGCGTCGTCGCCCACGGTCCGCACCGACCATGACCCGAGCGCCAACTTTGCTTCGTTCAAAACCTACAGCTGGGCGCAGAAGCCGCAGGGCGCTTCGCCGCTGGTAGTGCAGCGGATCGTGGACGGGGTGGATGCACGGCTGCGCGCGCGCGGCCTGACCGAAGCTCCCAATGGCGATATCGCGCTGGTCGCCAACATCGCCAACAGCCAGCGCCAGACCCTGGATACCTTCTACACCGGCACCGGCATGGGCGGCTGGGGCTGGCGCGGTGGCTGGGGTGGCGGCATGGGCATGGCCTCGTCCACCACTACCGTGCACACCTATGACGTCGGCACCCTGGTGGTGGACATGTTCGACGCGCGCACCAAGCAGGCGGTGTGGCGTGGCTCGGCCAGCGGCACCGTGCCCAGCTCCACCGAGCGGGTCAATGCGGCGGTCGAAGCCGGCCTCGACAAGATGTTCGCCGACTTCCCGCCGGGCAGCGCAGCGGCGCGCTGAGCCACGCTTCGGTTCATCGCGCGGCGTCGCGTCGCGGCTCTCCCTCCCCAGCGACGCGACGCCGTGCACCTCTCACTCCTTACCGCGCGGGTGCAGCGCGGCACGAGGTGATGCCGTGTCGATCCGCGCACCGCTGCTCATTGCCTTCCTGGCACTGCTGCCGGCCACTGCCGCCGCACAGGAACAGGCACAGGCACCCAACGCCGAAACACCGAAGGCGTCCGTGTTCCGCGACCCGGAAGACGGACGCTTCGACATGTCGCACTGGCTGCTGGACCACCGGGGCTTTCTGCCGGTACCGATCATCATCACCGACCCGGCGCTGGGTAATGGTGGGGGGCTGGCATTGGCGTTCTTCCAGCGTCCGCACGGTGCTGCAGCTGCCCCAGGGGCAGAGGGGGCGACGGTGACCCGCCCGAATCTGTACGGTGCCGGCGGCGCGCGTACCAGCAACGGCAGTGAATTCTATGGCGTCGGTGCCTCGCTGCATTTCGACGAGGACCGCTGGCGCTATCGCGGTGGCGTTGCCAAGGCCTCCCTCAATCTGGCCTACCACACCCCGGGGCGGCGGTTGCCGCCGTTGGAGATCGACTACAACGTTGATGGCATCGTGTCCTTCCAGCAGGGCTTCCGTCGCCTCGGCGCGCGTGACCTGTATGTAGGGCTGGCGTGGATCTACATGGACATGGACATCGGTTTTGATGTTGCCTCGGACCGCTTCAACTTCACGCCGCGCGAGCTCGGCACGAAGAGTTCCGGGCTGGGGCTGTCGCTGGAGTACGACAGCCGCGACAACACCTTCAGCCCCTCTCGTGGTTGGCTGGGCATGATCGAGGGCAATGCCTACCTCCCTGGCATCGGCAGCGACAATGCTTTCCAGAGCTACCGCGGGCATGCCTACGGCTACTGGCCCCTGGGCAAGTCCTTCGTGCTGGGCGGGCGCGTGGACGCCCGCTGGGCCAACGGAGACATTCCGTTCTACCGGCTGCCGTACATCGACCTGCGCGGCATCGGCTCGGCGCGGTACCAGGACACCCGTGCAGCGGTGCTGGAAACCGAACTGCGCTGGAACATGACTTCACGCTGGGCGCTGGTCGGTTTCGTCGGGGCAGGGCGGACCTGGGGGCGGCACAACAGTTTCAGCGAGGGCAGCGACGAAGTCGCCAAGGGTGCCGGCTTCCGCTATCTGATTGCGCGCAAGTTGGGCATGCACGTCGGCGTGGACTACGCCTGGGGCCCGGAGGATGAAACCTTCTACATCCAGGTGGGCTCGCCATGGCGCTGAACGTGGCCCGCTGGATCGTGTTGTTTACGGTGCTGTGCGCTTCTGCAGCGGCGCACGCGGTGGACGTGGTCAATATGCCCACCGGCAACAGTTGCGGCGTACGTGCGGCCGGTGACACCCGGCCGCGGATTGGGCTGGCATTGGGAGGTGGTGGGGCGCGCGGCATCGCCCATGTGCGCATCCTGCGCAAGCTGGAGGAATTGAACATTCCGGTGGACTGCATCGCGGGCACCAGTGCCGGTGCGTTGGTCGGTGCCCTGTATGCCTCCGGAAAGAGCCCGCAAGAGATTGAACAGGTGGTGCTGGACACCGAATGGATGGCGATGTTCAGCGACACCCTGCCGCGCCGCGACCGTTCGCTGCGACGCAAGGGCGACGACTACACCCAGATGACCGCCGTGGGCATCGGCCTGGGCGGTGCTGGCAAGCGTGTACAGGTATCCGGTGGCGTGTCACAGGGCGAACGCCTGATCGCGCTGTTCGAGCGCGCCACCGGCGGCAGCCGGATCAGCAGCGACTTCGATCAGATGGCCACGCCGTATCGGGCCGTGGCCACCGACCTCAATACCGGTCAGGCGGTGGTGCTGTCGCACGGCAATCTGCCGATGGCGATGCGCGCCAGCATGTCGCTGCCGGGCATCTTCCGGCCGGTGAGCATCGACGGGCGCGTGCTGCTGGATGGCGGTGTGGCGGACAACGTGCCGGTGGACGTGGTGCGCGCGATGGGGGCCGAGCGGGTGATCGCGGTGGACGTCGGCACGCCACTGAGCGAACTGGACCAGGATGCCAGCCTGCTGGATGTGATCGGCCAGCTCAGTGGCTTTCTCACCACCCGCAACGCGCACCAGCAGCTGGCCACGCTGGGAACACAGGACCTGCTGATCACGCCGCCGCTGACCGGGCAGGTGGCCACCGGCGATTTCAACAAAGCTCCACTGGCGCTGCAGATCGGCCAGCAGGCGGCCGATGCGGCCACCCCGGCGCTGCGCGCGTTCTCGCAGCCGCCGGAGGCCTACCAGCAGTGGCGGGTGGCCCGGCAGCAACGCGGGCAATCGGCTGCACCGGCCCCGATTGCCTTCATCGAGGTGGACAACCAGACCGCGTACGCCGACAGCGTGCTGCTGTCCTATCTGCCGGTGGAAGTGGGCAAGCCGCTCGACAGCGAAGCCATGCAGGAAGGCATCCTGCGCGGCTACGGCATGGATACCCTGGCCAGCTTCAGCTATGAGCAGATCGAGCGCGGCGGTCAGACCGGGGTGCGCATCAGCGCTCGCGCCAAGCCGAATGGCCCGGCCTATCTGCAGGCGGGCTGGACCATCAGCAACGACTTTGAAGGCAACCACGAAAGCAATCTGCGCGCCGGGCTGCTGTTTGCGCCGCTGTCGCCGTATGGGGCGGAGGCGCGGGTGACCCTGCAGGTGGGCAGCGAACCGGCGCTGACCGGCAGTTACTACCATCCCTTCGATCTGCATAACCGCTATGGCTTCGAAGCGGCGGGCGGCTTCCAGACGCGTTCCTTCAACCTGTTCGACGACAGCGATGACAACAAGATCGCGCGGTTCCGGGTGCAGCGCACGGGCGCTTACGTCGGTCTGGTGCGCGAGTTCTCCAACGTGCTGGCGCTGCGGGCGGGGGTGGAGCGCTATCGCGGCAATGCCAAGGTCGAGGTCGGCGACCCGACCATTCCGCGCACTGACTTCGACGAAGGCGCGTTCACCGTCAGCGCCACCTACGACAACATCGACAGCCTGTACTTTCCACGTGATGGCTTCCTGGTCACACTGGGCACCTACCAGTCGCGCGAGGCGCTGGGTGCCGACACCCGCTTCGGACAGGTCGATCTGGATGCGGTGGGTGCGTTTCCGTTCGGCAAGCAGGCGGTGCAGCTGGGCCTGCGCTATCACGTCACCGCATCGGGTGAGGCCCCGGTGCAGAACCTGTACCGTCTGGGTGGACGCTGGCGGTTGGCCGGCTTCCAGCACAACCAGCTGACCGGGCAGCATTACGCGCTCGGGTTTGTCGGTTACACCTATGAGCTGGGCAAGGTGCTGGGGCGCTCGGCGCAGGTCGGCGGCACCGTGGAATACGGCAACGCCTGGCAGCGACGTAGTGACATGTCGCTGGAAGACGGCATCTGGAACGGCAGCCTGTTCCTGGGGTTCGATTCGTGGATCGGCCCGCTGATCTTCGGCATGGGCATGCGCGAAGGCGGCGAGCGCGTGGTGTTCATCGAACTGGGCCAGACGTTGTGACGTTGCCGGCCAGCGGCCGGCACTACCGGGCCTGTCGTAGAGCCGGGCTTGCCCGGCTGCGTCTACCTGACCTGCAACCAGATCACCGTCAACGCCCCGATCCAGCACACCAGCACGAACCACGCCAGCACCGCATTCGCCCGCAACCCACGCTTGCGCACGATCAGGCTCACCACCAGCGCCGCCATCAACGGCACCAGGAACAATGCAGCCATCCAGAGCCAGGGATGCTGTGGCATCACCCCTCCTGCAAGGTGCGCTGCGCGGCACAGGCCCGCGCGATGGCATCGCTGTGCGCAGCGTCAGCGTCGCCGGCATCACAACCACTGAGCGCAGCGCGCCGCTGGTCAATCTCGCGCTGGCCGTCCGCCATGCCTTCGCGCAGGGCGCGGGTGGCCGCCTGCGCCAGGGTTCGCTGCGGCGGGGTGACCTCCAACTGCTGCAGCCGCTGGCGCAGATCCACCTCGCCGGGTTGCGCCGGTGCGAACGACAGCAACGCCTCCAGCTGTGCAAAGAACAGCGCCGAATGCCGGGCCATATCTGCAGGCAAGGGCTGCGGCCAGTCGCCGAGCGTGGCCGGCGGTGGCGCAATGGCCAGGTGTCGGGACAACGGCTGTATCTTGAAGCCCCGCTGCAGCGTCTGCTGGACCCGGGCGCTATCGGTGTCTAACCCCTGCACCCAGCCACTGACGCTGACCAGCGTGGTATCGGCATGGATCACGTCGACGATGCCCACCGGCACCGCACCTTGCCAGCCCGGGCCCACCACCAGGTAGTCACCGGCCTGATTTCCGGTGCTGCGGCTGCTGATCTGTGCCGGCACCGACGCCTGCAGGTCGGTCAACTGCAGCAGGTAGGTACGCTCGGCCGGCAACGCCGGCACCCGCACCACCATCGGCTCAGCCCGCAGATCCAGGCTCGCCGCCACCGTAGAGCCGGGCTCTGCCCGGCTGCCGTTCGCGGGAACCATCACCCAATGCAACACATTCAAAGGCCCCTGATACGCCGCACCGCCGCGATCAATGTTCCGCGCATGCACCACCGCATAGCGCGCCAGCAGCGGCACACCCGCCACATAAAGCTCCCGTGCCAGCGCCCGACGCCCGGGCAGCTCGGAAGCACCGGCCAACGCGTCATCGGCACTCGGTGTGGTCGCCCGTGCAATCGACGCCGGACGGCACCCCGGCAGACCGGCCAGGGCGGTGGCGGCCAGCGCCATTGCAAAGGCGGTGCGCTTCAGTCGTGGCATGGTCGCATTCCTTGACCCGATCAAAGCGTCACAATGCGCAGGGCGAGCGGCACGAACAAGCGGAGTTACACCGAGGAGCCACCAGTAAAACTACCGAGACCGGGGTCGTACAACGCCATCGTCCTGGGCACGTAACACGTCCCGTAGGTACCACGCCCTGCGTGGTACTGAACACGGACGCGCGCCGTGCAGCCACGCAGGGCGTGGCTCTACGGTTGGTCTGCCACCCATGCGTCCACCGCCTGGGTCACCACCGTCATCGGCATCGCCCCATTGCCCAGAACCAGGTCATGGAACCGGCGGATGTCAAAGCGCTCGCCCAGTTGCTGTTTCGCCTGCTCACGCAGTTCCAACAGGCGCAGGTGCCCCATCTTGTACGACGACGCCTGCCCGGGTTGGACCAGATAGCGGTTCACCTCGACAGTCACCTCGGACTCGGTCATGCCGGTCTTCTCCTGCATGTAGGCAATGGCCTTATCCCGTGTCCAGCGCTTGCGGTGCAGACCGGTGTCCAGCACCAGCCGCACCGAGCGGAACATCTCCGCCTGCAGGCGCCCCAGGTCACCTGCCGGGTCGTCCTTGTAGACGCCAGCCTCGGCCATCAGCTGTTCCGCATACAACGCCCAGCCTTCACTGAAGGCGCTGGGATTCAAGCTGCGACGCAGCATCGGCAGGTGCTCCAACGTCTGCCCGATGGCGATCTGGAAGTGATGCCCCGGCGCGCCTTCGTGATAGGTGAGGGTGGGCACGCTCCAGCGCGTGTTGGCCTTCATATCCCCCAGGTTGATGAAGAACGTGCCCGGGCGTGAACCGTCCATCGCCGGCGGATAGTAGTACCCTCCGGGCGAGGTGGCCTGCATGTGCGCTGGCACCGGCTGCACCAACAGCTTCTGTGACGGCAGCAGGCCGAAATAGTCCGGCAGGATCGGGTCCAGCGCACGCAGGCGCTTTTCGATGTCGGCCAGCACTTCAGCGCGGCCGGCATCGCTGTCGGCATAGGTGTAGCGCGGGTCGGCAGCCAGCTGCTGCACGCGTTCGGCCACGCTGCCGTCTTCCAGGCCCAGCTGGCGCAGCCGTTCGTCCATCGCCGTTTCCAGGCGGGCCACTTCATTCAAGCCGATCTGATGGATGGCATCGGCTCCCAGATCGGTGCTGGTGTACCAGCGCAGCGCGGCGTCGTAGTAGGCATCGCCCTGCGGGCGCGACCACATGCCGGTGTTGCCCGGGTGGGTGGCCAACAGCGCTTCGCTGCGCTCAAGCAGGCGCTGGTAGCCGGGGTTCACCGACGTGCTTACGGCGGCGATGGCCTGCGCCACCAGCGCGGCGCGTTCCGCCGGCTTGATCGTGGGTACCTTTTCAAGCTTGCGCCGGAACGAGGTCACCCACAGGCTGTCCTTGGGGGTCGGTTCCAGCAGCGTGCGGAACTGGCTCGCCGCGCCCTCCAGTGCGACTTCCGGGGGCACCACGCCGTGTTCGGCCTGCAGGTCGGCGTTGGCCAGCACCTGGTCCAGCTTCGGGCCGAGTGCGTTCAAGCGGGCGATGTAATGCTCCGCGCTGGTAAGATCGGTAACCGCGTGCTGGTTGTCGAAGAACTGCGGCAGGTTCACCGGCAGGCTGAACAACTGGTCGATGGCATAGGTGCTGCCGCCCACCGGCAGCCATGCCGCGCTCCACGGCACCGCCATCAGGTCGATCTGTGATTGATAGAACCAGCGCGCCAGGCCGTCGCTGAGCTGCTGCTGCGCATCCAGCGGCGGGCCTTTCCAGGCCTTCAGCGCGGCCAGATTGTCGGCCAGCATCTGCCGGTTGATCGCGCGCCGTTCCAGCGACACGTCGGTGAGCTGGTCGGAGGTGTCACCTGCTGGTCCGCCATTGAGCCCCAGCAGGGTGCGCAGCTCCGGGTCGGCGTTGATCGCCGCCATGGTCTGCGCGTCCAGCAGAGTGTTGTAGGCGCTGGCCTCTTCGGCGGCGGTGGCGGCCGCGGGTTCGGCCTGGGCCAGGGCGACGGCGGGCGGCAGGGCGGTGCACAGGGCAAGGCATAAGGCGAGGGCGGACGGACGTGGCTTCACGGGCGGCGTTCCGAGCGGGCAGGTGGTTTGCAGCGTACCGCATGGTGGGGTGAAACGTTGACACGCTGGGTGTTTCACAACGGTGTGTCCGCCGGCCGGTCGGACACGTCCGTTCTATCCTGCGTTACGCCGCAGACGGCATGGGCGGAATGGGATCCGCATGCACGTCCACGTAATGCACGTGGCGCACCTCACCGGTAGGTCCATCCGGAATCACCGAACGAACGCGTCGCGGCGGCCCCACCAGGGTGACCTTGATCTGGCCCGGCCCACCTTCAACCCGAACACGCGAGCCCACCGTGATGCCCACATGGGTCATCCATGCCCCATGCAGCAGCAGGAACGGCGCGGGCTTGTGCGGAAGGTGCGGCGGGCGCAGCACGCTGTTGCAGCACTTGCAGCGTTCGGCCTTGGGTGTGGTGTCATCGTTATCAACATCGTTGTTGCGCATACACAGTCTCCATTGTTCTGGAAGACCTCTCGCCGTTGCGACGAGAGGGGTCGGGAGGTAAGTAGCCGTCCACAAGCACACGGTGTGGCGTATTCCCCAAAAAAGGGTGTTGTATTAACCACCCTCCCGACTCGGGATGCGCGAACATTATGGCTTGTGGAAGGGCTACTAAACCCGACGCAGACAGTGCGCCTTCTGCAATCGCATTGAAACAGGCAAAAGCGACGTGTTTTGCGGAGAACCCTGCGCGACAAGGGTGCTGTCGCGTCTGGCTTACCAGAACCGGGAAGCCTGTTCCAGAATGGAAGAAATCAATTGAAGAAACGCGGTTGTTGGATGGACGGCTGTACGCGAAATGTGCGTCGCCGGGCAACACCCCGGCGAACAGCGCGATCGTCCTGCGCACGTAACAATTCCGTAGGTACCACGCCCTGCGTGGTACCCGCGCAAAGCGCGGCACAAGCATCCGAAGACATCCGAATCCCCAGGCCTGCGCCTATCCGACGTTTAGCAATCAACGAAGCCGCGTGTCAGGGGTTCATGACCGCGGAACGAAGAGCAGCCACGCAGGGCGTGGCTCTACGTGCCCACTCCATGATGGATGACGAACAGGCCATCCGGGTCATAGCGCCGCTTCGCCTTCAGCAGCCTCGGATAATTGGGCCCCCAGAACGCCTGCTGCCAATCGCGCTGGAAGAAATCGCACTCCGACACGTAGGTTGGCGCAGCAGGCAAAACAGCGCGTAACGCCTCATACGACGCCTGCACCCGCTGAGCTCCGCGTTCGGCCCTCTTCTCATTCACCACACCACCACTGCCGGCATAAGCTGGATCACCGGCATTGCCAATCAACGCCAACGCAAACGCATCCAGCACCGCCGGATGCATCGCGGTGTTTCGTGTTGCATCCAACGCCTCCTTGGGTGCGCCGAACAGCCCCTTGTTGCAGTGCAGTTCCACCGGCATGTGCGCGGCCGCAGCACAAATCGCCTTGGCCGCCGAATCACGCTCTGCATCGTCCAGCAGCTTCGACGGCATCCACGCCGACGCGTAGCCATGCAGGTACCACCCCACCTGACCCTGATCGCCTTTCCACAGCATATGGATCGGCGGTGAGCCGGCACGGGTATCGCGGGCGATGAACTGCGGCGCGTACTTGCGGAAGAACGCCGCGTCCCACATGTGCTCGGCGGGCAGGGCAGACACCTGCAGTGGCTCAACAATGGAATACGCAGCGTTCTCACCCAGCCACGCCATGAACGGAGCCCAGGCTTCCTTGGCCTCGCGCTCGTTGATGCCCTGGAACACCATCGACACCTGGAGGCAGCGCTCATCATCGAACCGCAATTGCTCGCCCCAATGCGGATTGCACAGCGCATCGCGATAGAAGCGCAGGCTGTGCGCCACCAGTGCCTGCCAGCTGGCCTCGTCGGCGGCCTGCACCTTCAGCGAGACACCGCCGAAGAAGTCGGGCAGCGCGTGGGTGCGCAGGGTGATGCGGGTGACCACGCCGAAGCTGCCGCCGCAGCCACCTTTCAAGGCCCAGAACAGATCCGGGTCCTGGTGAGCGTTTACCACGCGGAGTTGGCCGTCGGCGGTGACTAGCTCGGCCTCGAGCAGACTGACCGCAGCGGTGCCGTGCGCCTTGGAGAAACTGCCGAAGCCGCCGCCTGTGACCAGCCCCGTTACCCCGACGGTAGTGCAGCCGCCGCCCTGCACGTAGCGCCCGGCCCGGGTGGTGACCGCATCGTAGGCGTGGATCCACATCGCGCCTACGCCGAGGCTGACCGCCGGTAGCGCGGCAGTCCCACCGGGTGCACCTGCCGGTAGGAACGCTTCGTGCAGGTCCACCTGCTTCATCGCCCGGGTCCAGATCAACAGGGAGTCAGGGGCGCTGGAGGTGCCGTGGTAGCTGTGGCCGCCGCCTTTCACTACCAGCCGCAGCCGGTGTTCGCGGGCGAAGTTCACCGCAGCGACGACGTCGGCGCTGTTGCGTGCGGCGACCACGCGTGCGCTGGGTTGCGACAGCCACGCGCCGTGGTAGCCGCTGGTCTGGGTGAGCGCTGGCTGGTCGCCGATGTAGAAGGGGTTTTTGATCTGCGCCAATGCTTCGGCGCGGGTGGCTTCGTCGGCGAGGAAGGGGGAGATCGGGGTGGAGAGCTGGCCGCCGACTTGTTCGGAGAGAGCATCCCATTGGGCCTGGCTGGGCCAGCTTGCATCGCCTGGGCGCACCGTGGCGCGGGCGGGGAGGGCGTTGGACGCCATCGCGTTGGAGAGGGGCAACAGGGACAGGCCCAGGCCTGCTTTCAGACAATCGCGACGATCCATGGCGCTGCTCCGGCTGAGAGGGGATCAGCATCGCATGCCGGGCGGTCCTGTGGACGCGCATGGCGCGTCCGTGCGGTGGGTCGGTGGTTCAGCCGGGCAAGCCCGGCTCTACGGTGGTGGGTCGGTGATGGTGGGTCGTTACAATCCGGGGCAATGTCTCCCTTCCTGTTCTGCATCGTGGTGTTCGCCGGCCTGCTGCATGCCAGCTGGAACGCCATCGTCAAGCGCGGCAGCGACACGCTGCTGACCACCCTGCTGGTGACCGGGTCGGCGGCTGTGATCTCGGCGGCGTTGCTGCCGTTCGTTCCGGCGCTGGATCCGCGCAGCTGGCCCTGGCTGGCGGCCTCCACGGTGCTGCAGGCGGGCTACTACGTGCTGGTGGCGCGGACGTATCGGGTCACCGACATGAGTGCGTCCTACCCGGTGATGCGTGGGTTGGCCCCGCTGCTGGTGGCGGTGGTGGGTGCGCAGTGGCTGGGTGAATGCTTGCCTGCGTTGGCCTGGGGCGGTATCGGGCTGGTGTGCCTGGGGATTCTGAGCATGACCCACGGGGTGCAGCGTCGGCATCTGGCGCTGCCGTTGATCAACGCGATGGTGATTGCCACGTACACGCTGGTGGATGCCACCGGAGCGCGCTTGTCCGGGTCTGCGCCGGCTTATACCCTGTGGCTGTTCCTGTTGTCGGGCTTGCCGTTGCCGGTGTGGGCGCTGTGTACGCGGGCCAGGCAACTGCGTGTGTATGCGCGCGACAACTGGGGCTATGGGGTAGTTGGGGGTGTTGGGACGCTGGTGTCGTATGGACTGGCGCTGTGGGCGATGACGCTGGCTCCGGTGGCGATGGTGTCTGCGCTGCGCGAGACCTCAATTCTGTTTGGGGTGTTGATCTCGGCGTGGTTGCTGCGCGAGCGGGTGACCCGGCGGCGGTGGGTGGCGGCCGGGTTGATTGTGGCGGGAGCGGTGGTGTTGCGGGTGGCGTGATGTTTTCGCCGCGGCGAACGGCGCAATCTCCCTGTGCACTGAAATTCACCCGTAGGTACCACGCCCTGCGTGGTACACGCGGGCAGCGCGGCTCAGGTGTCCGCACGTCGGAGCGGAGGGCAGCCACGCAGGGCGTGGCTCTACGCGTGTAAGTTGATGCCCTGTAGAACCCAGCAGGCGGCGGTGAAGCGCACGCGGTCGCTGAGTATGAAGGGCGCGAAGGCGGCTTCCAGGGTGTCCAGGATGCGCTCGCGTTCTGCTGCGTCCAGCGTTTTGCTGCGCAGCGCGGTGCCTACCGGCCCCAGCAGTGAGATATAGGTGCGCAGGTCGGTGCGCGCAATCTCACACGGCACGTCCAGCGGCGTGATCGCCACCTCGCTCCAACCCGCCGACTCCAGAATGCCCCGCACCTTGTCCGCGTCCGCGAACGCAAACTGCCCGGGACCGTCCGGTACGCGCGGCGGCAACGGCAGCAACGGGGCGGCTGCCCGCTCTGCGGTGGTCATGAACGGATTGTCGGCGGCGCTACGCCAGACCACGGCGTGCAGTGTGCCGCCTTGCCGGGTGGTGTCGCGAAGGCGGGTGAACGCCTGCACCGGGTTGTCGAAGAACATCACCCCGAAGCGCGACACGACGTGGTCGATGGAACCGGGGGGCAGTGGGGGCTGGCCGGCATCGGTGGCGATGAAGTCCACCGGCAGCCCGGCGTCGGCAGCGCGCTGGCGTGCGACTTCGATCATCGGGGCGGAGAGGTCTATGCCGGTGGCGTGGCCGCCGGGGCCGAGACGTCGCGCGAGGGTGAGGGTGGTGTCCCCGGTGCCGCAGCCGACGTCCAGTACCCGCCAGTTGGCGTTCAATGGCACGGTCTGCGCCAGGTGCGTGGCGAAGCCGATGAACATTTCATCGAGGATGCGTTGCGCGGTGACCCAGGCATGGCCAGCGGGGCCGTTCCAGAGGTCAGCCTGGGTGGGGGTGTTGGCCATGCGCGTGATCCGGTTGGGGGTTGGCGGCCACGTTACGGCCTGAACCATGGTCGAGGTCAAGCGCCCATCCATTCCACCAGCAGCTTCACATTCAACACCACAATCACCCCGGCAATCAGCCACGCCAGCGTCAACAGCCAGCGCGGGGCCACCAGCGCGCCCATCTTGGCCTTGTTGCCGACGAACATCACCAGCGGTATCACCGCGAACGGAAGCTGCATCGACAGCACCACCTGACTGAGCACCAGCAGTTTGGCCGTGCCTTGCTCGCCATACAGCGCGGTCACCGCCACTACCGGCACGATGGCAATTCCGCGCGTCAGCAGCCGCCGCATCCACGGTGCCATGCGCAGGCGGAGGAAACCCTCCATCACGATCTGCCCGGCCAAGGTGGCGGTCACGGTGGAATTGATGCCGGAAGCCAGCAGCGCCACCGCGAACAAGGTGGAGGCCAGTCCTACACCCAGCATGGGGGCCAGCAGCTCGTAGGCCTGCTCGATCTCCTGCACATCGGTCCGCCCGTTGGCATGGAACACGGCCGCAGCCAGGATCAGGATCGAGGCGTTGATGAACAACGCCAGCATCAGCGCCAGCGTGCTGTCGGTCACCGCCCAGCGCAATGCGGCACGGCGGCCGGTGTCGGTGCGCTGGTAGGCGCGGGTCTGCACGATGGACGAATGCAGGTAGAGGTTATGCGGCATCACGGTGGCCCCGATGATGCCGATGGCCAGGTACAAGGCGTGCGGGTTGGTGACCACCTCGGCGCGCGGAATGAAGCCGGCCAGCACGTCGTGCACGGGCGGGGCGGCGAGCACGATCTGTACCGCGAAGCAGCCGAAGATCACCAGCAGCAGGGCGATGACGAAAGCCTCCAGTGCACGGAAGCCGCGATGCATAAGCCACAGCACCAGGACCACGTCGATGGCGGTAATGATCGCGCCGACCACCAGCGGAATGCCGAACAGCAGCTTCAGCGCGATGGCGGTGCCGATCACCTCGGCCAGATCGCAGGCGATGATCGCCACTTCGCACAACAGCCACAGGCACAGATTGACCGGCTTGCTGAAGTGGTCGCGGCAGGCCTGGGCGAGATCGCGCCCGGTGGCGATGCCGAGGCGGGCGGACAGCCCCTGCAGCACGATGGCCATCAGGTTGGAGACCAGGATGACCGACAGCAGCAGGTAGCCGAACTGCGCGCCGCCGGCGATGTCGGTGGCCCAGTTGCCCGGGTCCATGTAACCCACCGAGACCATGTAGCCCGGGCCGAGGAAGGCGAGCAGGCGGAACCACCAGTGGCCGCCCTGGGGCACGGCGACGCTGGCGTTCATTTCGCCGAGGCTGGGGGAGGTGGCTGAGGGGGGTGGGGGTGGGTTCATGGCCCGAATATAGCAGGGGCTATGTTATGTAGGTTGTGCAAATTGTGTCGCCAAGAGCGCAGCCACGCAGGGCGTGGCTCTACGGGTTGTTCGGTTGTTTGTTGCCGGTGCGGGCGGCACGGGTTGTGGGGTTGTTTGTTATCGATGCACGCGGCGCATGCCATGGGTGGCCGGCAACTGCTGCTTCATCGCGTCCACAAACGCCCGCAGCCGGCTGGGCATCTGTCGGCTGGAGGGGAACACCAGGTACACCGGCAGTGCAGGTGCTTCCCAGCCGGGCACCAGTTGCACCAGCCTTCCTTCGCGCAGATCTGCCTCCACCAGCCACGACGACACCACCGCCGCGCCCAGGCCGGCCACCGCGGCCTGCCGGGCCACGAACAGATTGCCGGTGAGCAGCCGCGGCTGGATGTCCACCCGCAGCGCAGGGCCTTGGTCGGCCGGAAGCAGGGTGAGGTGTTCGCGGTAGTACTTGGTCAGCGCGATCCACGGCAGGGTCGGCAACCGGTCCGGATCCGCCGGATCGCCATCGCCCACCACAGACGGGGCCGCAATCACGATGCGCGGCACGTCAGCCAGATGCACCGCCACCAGCTGCGGCTCGGTTACCGGCCCGACCCGGATCGCACAATCAATCGCGTCGGCAATGAAGTTCGGCGGCTCGTCGTCCAGCATCCATTCCACCGACACCTTGGGGTAGCGGGCCAGGAACTGCAGCATCGGCTCCAGCAGCTGGGCCTGGCCGAACGCATGCGGCACCACCACGCGCAGGCGACCCTGGGGCTCATCGGCCTCGCCGCGCAGGTCGGCCTGGATGGCATCCCATTCCTCGACCAGGCTGCGCGCATGCGCATAGCAGCGTTGGCCGTCCTCGGTGAGCATCATCTGATGGGTGGAGCGCTGCAGCAGGTGCAGCCCGAACAGCCGCTCCAGCGCCTGCAGGCGGCGGCTGATGGTGGGCTGGGTGGTGCCGAGCTGGGCGGCGGCGGCCGACAGGCTGCCGGTGTCGACGATGCGCACGAAGGTGCGCAGCAGGTCGATCCGGTCCGCGCCGGCGGCGCTGGCAGGGGTGCTCATACAACCTTCGTATGACGGATATGTACCCAAGCCTACTACACGGCCCGGAGAATGAAGCGGATCCTAGCCGCCATCTTCCTCCCCCAGGAGTGGCTCATGTCCACAACGCATATCAACGCGGCGGTACGCCCCGCGCACGGTCTACCGACCCGGCTGATTGTCTCGCTGGCAGCCGGGGCCGGCTTTTCGGTCGCGTCCATCTACTACAGCCAACCGATGCTGGGCGTCATCAGCGGCGGGCTGGGCAGCAGCGAGCAGGCCACCGGCATGGTGCCGACGCTGACCCAGCTGGGCTATGCACTCGGCATTCTGCTGCTGGCCCCGCTGGGCGACCGCTTCGATCGGCGGCGCCTGATTCTGGTGAAGTCGCTGGTGTTGGCGGCGGCACTGACCTTCGCGGCGGTGTCCGGCAACCTGTCGACGCTGCTGCTGGCCAGCCTGCTGGTCGGGCTGATGGCGACCGTGGCGCAGGACGTGGTGCCGGCCGCCGCCGTGCTGGCCCCGGAGGCGCACCGCGGGGCGGTGGTGGGCAAGGTGATGACCGGCCTGCTGCTGGGCATTCTGTTGTCGCGGGTGGCCAGTGGGCTGGTTGCCGAGTGGCTGGGCTGGCGCGCGATGTTCGGGCTGGCGGCGGGCTCGGTGGTGCTGATGGCATTGGCGCTGGCACGTGAGCTGCCGCATATGGCACCGACCACGAAGCTGGCGTACCCGGCGTTGCTGCGCTCGCTGTATGGCCTGTGGAAGGGCCAGCCGCAGCTGCGTCGTGCGGTGTATGCGCAGGGCTTGCTGGCGGTGGGCTTCAGTGCGTTCTGGTCGACCCTGGCGGTGATGCTGCATACCCGCTATGGATTGGGCAGTGCGGTGGCAGGTACGTTTGGTATTGCCGGTGCGGCCGGTGCGTTGGCGGCGCCGCTGGCGGGGCGCTGGGCGGACAAGCTCGGCAGCCATGCGGTGGCGCGGATTGCGATTCTGATCGCGCTGGGTGGGTTTGGGTTGTTGTTGCTTGACCCGCTGCTGCCGAGTGTGGCGATTCTGCCGCTGCTGGCGGTGAGCGCGGTGGTGTTTGATTTCGGGTTCCAGTCGGCGCTGGTTTCGCACCAGACCCTGGTTTATGGGTTGGCACCGGAGGCGCGTAGTCGGTTGAATGCGCTGTTGTTTACGGGTGTGTTTCTGGGCATGGCCAGTGGTGGGGCGTTGGGCGCGGTGGCGTTGGCGCAGTGGGGGTGGATGGGGGTGGCCGGGTTGGCCGTGGTGGCGGCGGTGGCGAGTTTGTTGCAGCGGTTGCGTTGAGCATGCATGACCGTAGAGCCGGGCTTGCCCGGCTGCGGTGATTGTCCACGCGAAGAGCAGCCGGGCAAGCCCGGCTCTACGAGATGGTCGCACGCGGAAAGTTGTCCGGTAGCGCCGGCCGTTGGCCGGCCCACGCGATGCGTCGATCAGGCGTCGCCGTCACCGCCGGCATCATCCAGACTGATGATCCCGCGCTTCAACGCCAGCGTCACCGCGTGGGTCCTATCCCGCGCGCCCAGCTTTTCCATGATGTTCTTCATGTGCGCTTTCACGGTCTGCTCGGAAATGCGCATCTGCTCGCCGATGGCCTTGTTCGAGCGACCGGCCGCCACATGACCGAGCACTTCGGTCTCACGCGGTGACAGGCTGTCTTCCACCACATGCGCGGCAATGCTGGCGGCCAACGCTGCCGGCACACCGGCGCGGCGGCCGCTGTGCACGGTGCGGATGGTGTCCACCAGTTCATGCCGCAGCATGTCCTTGAGCAGGTAGCCACTGGCCCCGGCCTGCAGCGCCTTCACCGCACGCACGTCGCCGCGATAGGTGGTCAACACGATGATGCGGGCGCGCGGGTCGTGGTGGCGGATGCGGGTGATGGCTTCCACGCCGTCCACGCGCGGCAGCTGCAGGTCCATCAGCACCACGTCGGGGCGCAGGGCCAGATACTGCGACACCGCCTCTTCGCCGTCGCTGGCCTCGGCCAGCAGGCGCATGTCCGGCTGCAGCCCGAGCAGGGCGGCCAGACCGTCGCGCAGCAGCGGGTGGTCATCCACCACCAGAATGCCGATCGAGTCGGTGGCGTAGGGGGAAGAACCGGTCATGCAGTGTCTCCAGAAGCGGTGCGCCAGCGCCATGGACGGCGTGGCAGGTAGATGCGGTCGCGGGGCAGGAACAGTTCCATCTCGGTGCCGGCACCGGCGCGCGACCACAGGCGCAGGCGCGCGCCCAGGCGCTCGGCACGCTCGCGCATGCCCACCAGCCCCCAGCGGCCTTCGGGCAGTGTATCGGGCAGGCCGTCGCCGTCATCGCGGATGTGCAGACGCAGGCCGCGCCGGGTGTAGGCCAGCTCAATCTCGACGGCATCGGCGCGGGCGTGCTGCAGGGCATTGAGCAGCGCCTCGCGGCCGATCAGGTAGACCTCCTCGGCAACGTCCTGGCGCAGGCTGCGTGGCGTGCCTTCGACATTCAGTCGCAGCGCTGGGCTGTCCGTGCCTTCCGCGCGCTCGCCATACACCTGCACCAGCGCCGCACCCAGGTCCTGGTCGCCGGTGGAACCGTCGCGCAGCAGGCTGACCCGCTCGCGGCCCTCGGCGAGGACCTGTTCGGCCTGCTGCATCGCCGCCTCCAGTGCCTCGCGCACGGCCGGGTGTGCATGTTGGGAATGGCTCACCGCGTGCAGGCGCAGAATCAGCCCCTGCGTGCCCTGCAGCAGGGTGTCGTGCAGTTCGCGGGCGATGCGTTCGCGCTCGGCGTGGCGTTCCTTCAGACGTGCACGCACCAGCTGGGTCAGGCGGCGGCTGCGCAGGCGCACCGCCAGCACGATGGCAGCCAGCACCAGCAGCACGCATAGTGCCTTGAACCACACGGTCTGGTACCACATCGGCGCAATGCGGAAGGCGCGCTGCGCGGGATGCTCACTCCATACGCTGTCCTGGTTGGCCGCCATCACCTCGAAACGATACGGCCCCGGCGGCAGGTTGGTGAACAAGGCGCGGGTCAGCGTGCCGGCTTCCTGCCATTGCTCGTCCAAACCCAGCAGGCGATAGCGGTAACGGGTGCGCTCGGGTCGGGTGAGCGACACGGCGGTGTAATCGATCTGCAGCTGGGTGGTGCCGGCCGGCAGTACGTCGCCATCGCGCAGCGGGCGCTGCTGGTTGGTCCACGACACCTGGCTGATGCGCGGCTGCGGGGCAGGCGTTCGCGGCGCGGCGTGCAGGGTGTCCAGCCAGGCCAGCCCCTGGTTGGTGGCCAGCCACAGCAGCCCGTCCGGGGCCAGCACCGCACTCGGCACCGGCGAGGACTGCGCGGCAATGCCGGGCATGCCATCCACGGTATCGAACAGACGCGGGTCCACCGCACGGCCCTCCAGCGTGGCGGCAACGAGGGTGTCACCCTCGATCCGCACCAGCCCGCGCGCACCATTGAGCCAGTACTGCCCGTTGCGGTCCTCGACGATGCCGGTAATGCCTTCGAACAGGCCGGGCGTTGCGGTGCGTGCGGTGTAGAAGTAACCGTCGGGCCCGAGCAGGGCGAGACCGTTCTCGCCGGCCACCCATAGCCGCGTGCCGATCATCGCGATGGCGGAGATCGGACCCACCTCCAGACCCTGCGCCGCACCGTAGTGCCGCCAGGTTCCGTTTTCGAGTACCCGCAGATGGCCATCCGGGAAGCCCATCAACAGCTGTTGCTGAGGACCGCTGGACAGGCTGGAGCAGGCCCTCGCGGGCAAGCGTGCATCGGTCAGCCATTGGCCCTGCCGGTAGTGCACGATGCGGTCGGCTCCGTAGCAGAACCACGCCTCATCCGCGCTCAGTGCCACCATCGCGCGCAGGTCGCGTGCGGAGGCAGTGCCCGGGTGCAGGTCCGCGTTCGCACCCGCATGACGCAGGCGGACGAAGTCCGAACCCAGCAGCCAGAGTGGCTGGGAGGTGCGTGTGGCGGCCTGACGCCACGCGCTCATCGGAGTGACCAGCAGGTCGCGCTGCAGCGCCAGCGGTTGCAGGTCCTCGCCATACCCGTACAGGCTGTCGTCCTGCGCGCGATACAGCGTGCGCAGCGGATCGGCCGGACCGGGCAGGGGCAGGGCACGCACGTCGTGTTCGCGGAAGCGGTTCAGGCCCAGGTTGGTGCCCACCCAGAGATTTCGTTCGCGGTCTTCCAGCAGTGGGGAAGCCGTTGTCGAGGTCAGCCCCTGCGCGGCATCGAAGCGCTCCACGCGCGGCGATTGGCCGCGCTCAAAGCTGACCCGGAACACACCGCCATTGGCAATGAAGCTGCCCCACAGGCTGCCATCGCTGGCAAAGCGCAGGCGCGCGGCGCGCAGCTCCGGCAGTGCGCCGGCGCGCCGCTGCGCTTCCGGCAACAAGCCATTCCGGTCCGCCACCGGCATCACCCCGTGCTGGCGGTCACCCAGCCAGAGCTGCCCATCGGCACGCAGGGCGAGCACGGACAATCGGGATACCGGCAGGGGCAGCGGTTCGAAGCGGGTGGCGTGCGCCGGCAACCGCCACAGCTGGCCACCGGCCAGCAACCACAGCGTGCCCATGCGGTCGCGCAGCGCCCAGTGCGCGGGTACATCGCCAATGCCCATGGCGGCGGTCGGTGCCTGCCAGCGCGTGCCGTCGAACCAGCGCAGACCACCATCGGCAGCCGCCCACAGACGACCGCTGGCATCGCGTTCCAGCTTCGGCACCAGGCCCGGTGGAAGACCTTCGGCGGCCTGGTAATGGCGCAGCGTTCCATCGCGCGTCAACTGGCTGATGCCGGCGTTGTAATAGGCGATCCACAGTGTGCCGTCGTCATCGCGGCGCAGCGTGGTCATGTTGGAAGACGGGAAGCGCGCGCCGTCCGGTGCGTCCTGGCGGGTGAACTGGCGGCCATCGAAGCGGTACAGCCCCGAGCCGGTGGCCAGCAGCAGACCGCTCTGCGGGGTTTCGACCATGTCCCAGATGTCACCGGGTGCGCCCTGGCCGACCACCCATGCAGTGTGCTGGAACGCGTTCAATCCCTGGGCACCGGCCAGCGCTGGCAACAGGCACAGGCAGGCCAGCCAGATCAGCAGACGGAACGGAGCGCGGGGCGACATGCCGCCATTGTGTCAGGCAGGGGGCAGGCGCTGACTACCCTTTCGGGGCAGGCGCTGCGGGCAGCGGTGCGCTATCGATAGCGGACCCGAATGGAGCGCGGCGGTGCAACGACTCTTCGTGATGTTCCCCGACCGTGCCCCGGGCGTGGGCCTGGTGCTGCTGCGCGTGGGCCTGTGCGTGCCGCTGCTGCTGCAGTGGAATGCCCCGTGGACGCTGCGCAGCACCGCGTTGGCGGTGGTGATCGGGTTGCTGCTGCTGGGCTGGCTGACGCCGATGGCGGCGGTGCTGGCGGGTGTGCTGCTGGGAGCCGGGCCCGCCATGCAGTGGCCCTGGATTGCCGTGGCGCTGGCGTTGCTGCTGCTGGGCCCCGGCGCGTATTCACTGGATGGCGGCCGCTTTGGGCGACGCGTTCGGCAATGGGGTTCAACGCGTCGACGCGCACGCACTCCCCCGAAAGAGTAGCCGGCTCCACCGCCGAACGAGGGTAGGGTGCCGCACCCATCAAGGCGACGATGTCCGCCATGCATCACGCGGTGCGTTCACCGGGTGTAGCGCCCGCCGCGTGATTCCCTCGC
Source organism: Stenotrophomonas sp. (assembly GCF_032103445.1). Taxonomy (GTDB): domain Bacteria; phylum Pseudomonadota; class Gammaproteobacteria; order Xanthomonadales; family Xanthomonadaceae; genus Stenotrophomonas. Next base: position 8,380 of record NZ_DAMDFR010000030.1, on the reverse strand, counting down.
CGCACTTCCAAGGACTTCCCATGACCACCGCCACCGCCGTTCCCGGCAGCACCCTGCTGTCGCCGACCAACCACGCGCTGATCCTGATCGACCACCAGTCGCAGATGGCCTTCGCCACCCATTCGATCGACATCGCCACGCTGCGTAACAACGTGGCGCTGATCGGCAAGGGGGCCGCCGGCTTCCAGGTGCCGGTGCTGCTGACCACGGTGGCCGAGGCCTCGTTCTCGGGCCCGCTGTTCCCGGAACTGACCCAGATCTTCCCGGGCCAGAAGGCCTTCGACCGCACCACCATGAACTGCTGGGAAGACGCGGCGGTGATCGATGAAGTGAACCGCATCGGCCGCACGCGCATCGTGCTCGGTGGGTTGTGGACCAGCGTGTGCATCGTGGGGCCGGCACTGTCGGCCCTGGAGCAGGGCTTCGAGGTGTACGTGATCACCGACGCCTGCGGCGATGTCACCGATGAAGCCCATGAGCGCGCGGTGACCCGCATGGTGCAGGCCGGCGCGGTGCCGGTGACCTCGGTGCAGTACCTGCTGGAACTGCAGCGTGACTGGGGCCGTGCCGAAACCTACGGCCTGACTACCGGCATCGCTCGCGACCATGCCGGCGGCTACGGCATCGGCATCCAGTACGCCAAGACCATGTTCGGCGCGCAGGAAGGCGGGCACTGAGCATGAGCACGGCCGCCGGGTTGGACGCAGCGCTGTTGCTGCTGCGTGTGGCCGCCGGCGGCTTCCTGCTGCCGCATGCGCTGGGCAAGTTGTTCGGCTGGTTTGGTGGACCCGGGTTGACCGGGTTCGCCGACGAGCTGCGCGGTTATGGCCTGCCGGCGGTTTCGCCGCTGCCGTTGTTGCTGGCGCTGCTGCAGGTGAGCTGCGGCGTGGCCGTGCTGCTGGGCTGGCAGACCCGCATTACCGCCGTTGTGGCGGCGCTGTTTCTGTTGTCCACCGCCGTGCTGGCCCGGCCCAAGGGCTGGTTCTGGATGCACGGCGGCATGGAATACCCCCTGTTCTGGTCGCTGGCGCTGCTGGCGATCGCCCTGGCCGGGCCCGGTGCCTGGTCGCTTCACGCGTTTGGCGAGGGAGCCCTGACATGAGCCATGACCCCGTCATGCCGAGCCGTCGCGATCTGCTGCTGGGAGCCGGTGCCGCACTGGCGCTGGGCATGACCGGTCGTGCGTTCGCCCAATCTTCGGAGAATTCCGTGAGCACCCTGCTGATCCGCAATGCCCGCATCACCACCCTGGACCCCACCACGCCGCAGGCCGACGCATTGGCCGTGCACGACGGACGCGTGTCTGCCGTCGGCGAGGAGGGGCAGGTGCGCGGCGCGCTGTCCCGCGCCGGCCTTGAGGCGGGCCGGGTGATCGACGCCGGCGGCCGCCGCCTGGTGCCCGGCTTGAATGACAGCCACACCCACCTGATCCGCGGCGGGCTGAACTACAACCTGGAACTGCGCTGGGACGGGCTGCGTTCGCTGGCTGACGCCATGGCCATGCTCAAGGCGCAGGTCGACGTGACGCCCGCTCCGCAATGGGTGCGTGTGGTCGGTGGCTTTACCGCCGAGCAGTTCACCGAGAAGCGCCTGCCCACCCTGGCCGAACTCAATGCACTGGCTCCGGACACACCGGTGTTCCTGCTGCATCTGTACGACCGCGCGCTGCTCAACGGCGCGGCGCTGCGCGCCTGTGGCTACGACCGCAACACCCCGGATCCGCCGGGCGGGCAGATCGTGCGCGACACTGCCGGCAACCCCACCGGACTGTTGCTCGCCAAGCCGAACGCGCTGATTCTGTACGCCACCCTGGCCAAAGGCCCGCGTCTGCCGATCGAGTACCAGGCCAATTCCACGCGTCACTTCATGCGCGAGCTGAACCGCCTCGGCATCACCTCGGTGATCGACGCCGGCGGTGGTTTCCAGAACTACCCCGAGGACTACCAGGTCATCGAACAGCTGCACCGCGACAACCAGCTCAGCGTGCGTATCGCCTACAACCTGTTCACCCAGAACAAGGGCGGCGAGGTGCAGGACTTCCAGCGCTGGAGCGAACTTCTGCAGCCGAGGCAGGGCGATGACCTGCTGCGCCACAACGGTGCCGGTGAAATGCTGGTGTTCTCGGCGGCGGACTTCGAGCTGTTCAACGAGCCGCGTCCCGAACTGCCGCCCGGCCTGGAGCCGGAGCTGCACGACGTGGTGCGGCTGCTGGTGGAAAAGCGCTGGCCGTTCCGCATCCATGCCACCTATGACGAAAGCATCACCCGCATTCTGGATGTGTACGAGCAGGTGAATCGCGAGGTGCCGTTCGACGGCCTGCACTGGTTCATCGACCACGCCGAAACGATTACCCCGCGCAACATCGAGCGCATCCGCGCGCTGGGCGGCGGTCTGGCGATCCAGCACCGCATGGCTTATCAGGGCGAGGCCTTCGTGCAGCGTTACGGGGCCGACGCCGCCCGCCACACTCCGCCGGTGCGGCGCATGTTGCAGGCCGGCGTGCCCGTGGGTGCCGGTACCGATGCCACCCGTGTGGCCAGTTACAACCCGTGGGTGGCGCTGTCCTGGCTGGTGACCGGGCGCACCGTCGGTGGTCTGTCGCTGTATGGCGAAGAGAACCTGCTGGAACGCGAAGAGGCGCTGCGGCTGTGGACCCAGGGCAGTGCCTGGTTCTCGGGTGACGAAGGCCGCAAGGGCACGCTGGGCGTTGGGCAGTTGGCCGACTTCTGCGTGCTGTCGTCGGATTACTTCGCGGTGGACGATGCCGCCATTGCCGATATCACCAGTGTGTTGACCGTGCTGGGCGGGCAGGTGGTGCATGGCGACGGCGAGTTTGGTCCGCTGGCTCCGGTGCTGCCACCAGCGATGCCGGACTGGTCACCGGTGAACCGCTTCGGTGGCTACCACGTCGGTGGCGCAGCAACCGGGCTGGTTGCCGCGCATGCGCATATGCATGCGCATGGTGCAGGCGGTTGCCGCACGCACACGCACAGCCATGCCGCCGCGCATGCGGTGCCCACATCAGAACCAAATGCGTTCTGGGGCGCGCTGGGTTGTTCGTGCTTCGCGTTCTAAGCCTGGCGCTGGCAGCAGTGACGGCGCCCGCGTTCACCCAGGATTGCGCCGACGCGGCGGGCGGCCAGTGCACGATGCTGGCCAACGGCACGCGCGTGCAGTGGGATGCTTCACTGCGCCTGCGCGGGATGTACTACGACCCCACGCGCTTCGGCGTGCAGGGGGGAGTGGAAGACGGCTACGGACTGCTGCGCGCGCTGGGCTCGGTGCAGGTGACGCACGGTGAGTGGCAGGGCTACGCGCAGTTCGGTGTGCATGGCGAACAAGGCCGTGCCGGCGGGCCGGGCGGTACCGACCAGGGCGCGCTGGACCTGCAGCAGGGCTATGTGCGCTGGCAGGGTGAGGCGTTCGGCGTGCAGATTGGCCGGCAGGAGATTCCGTATGGAAGCTCGCGCATTCTGTCGGTGCGCGACGGCCCCAACATCCGTCTGGCCTTTGATGGCGTGCGCGGGCGCTGGCAGCACGCGCGCTGGCAGGTGGATGCGCTGGCGCTGCGCCCGGTCGACAACCGGCCAGGTGCGTTCGATGACCGCAGCGATGAAGGGCAGTATCTGGTGGGATCGTATGCCACGCGGCGCGGTGCCTCTGCCCGCAATGGCGTGGATCTGTACCTGCTCGGCTACGGCCGCGACGGTGCGCGCTTTGCCAGTGCCAGCGGCGATGAGCGGCGCACCACGTTGGGCACCCGGTTATTCGCACGCCAGCCGCGCTGGGATGCCAATGTGGAACTTGTGCTGCAGGACGGCACGCTGTCCCGCCCGCAGGGCTCGCTGGATATCCGTGCGTGGACCGTGGCCAGCGACATCGGGCTGCGCTTCCCGGAGGTGCGCCTGCAGCCCCGGCTGGGGATCAAGGCCGATATCGCCAGTGGCGATGCGAACCCCAGTGATGGCCGCCTGCAGACCTTCAACGCGCTGTACCCGAAGGCGGCGTACTTCAGCGAGGCCAGCCTGCTGGCACCGGCCAACCTGATGGACGTGCAGCCCACGCTCACCCTGACCCCGCGCCCGGGCCTGACCACCGAGTTCGGCTGGCAGCTGGCCTGGAAGCACCGGCGCAACGACGCCATTTACACCACCCCCACACCCCTGAGTGCGATACCCGGCAGTGCCGGCGCCGCGCGGCGCATCGGCCAGCAGTTCAAGTGGGAAACCACCTGGAAGGCCAGCCCGCACTGGCAATGGCAGGGCCAGTTGGCCTGGTTCGAGGCCGGCCCCGGGCTGCGCCAGAGTGGTGGCCGCAACACCCTGTTTGCCTCGGTAGTAGGAGCATGGCAATGGTAGAGAAACAACACGCAGCGGCTGACGCTGCTCCCGCGGAAGGCGCATGGTCGCCGCTGAAGGTGAGGCTGTTCCGCGCCATGTGGCTGGCCATTCTGGGCAGCAATGTCGGCACCTGGATCAACGACGTCGCCGCTGCCTGGGTGATGGCCGAGCGCACCGGTTCGCCGCTGATGGTGGCGCTGGTGCAGTCCGCCACCACCGTGCCGGTGGTGCTGCTGGCGCTGGTCGCCGGCACTCTGGCCGATATCGTTGACCGCCGCCGCTACCTGCTGCTCACGCAGGGCTGGATGCTGCTGGTGGCGGGCACGCTGGCCGTGAGCAGCGGGTTGGGCCTGCTGACGCCGCCGCTGCTGGTGGTGCTGACCTTTGCCATGGGCTGTGGCGCGGCGATGGCCATGCCGGCACAGGCAGCGGTGGTGTCCGAGCTGGTGCCGCGGCCGATGCTGGCCTCGGCGGTTGCGCTGAACTCCATTGGCATCAACATCGCCCGTTCGCTGGGACCAGCCATCGGCGGCTTGATCGTGGCGCAGCTGGGCCCGGCGTGGGCGTTTGGTGCCAATGCGCTGAGTTTCAGCCTGATGCTATGGGTGCTGTGGGGCTGGAAGCGTGCACCGGAAGCGTCTGCGTTGCCGCCGGAAGGGTTTGGTGCCGGTTTGCGCGCCGGCCTGCGCTACGCCTTGCGCGCCGGCCGCCTGCAGGCGGTGCTGATCAAGTCGGCTGGCTTCTTCTTCTTTGCCAGTGCGGCCACCGCGCTGCTGCCGCTGGTGGTCCGTGGCGAACTGCAGGGTGGGGCAGGACTGTATGGATTCCTGCTGGGCTGCATCGGCGTGGGTGCCGTAGCCGGCGCGCTGCTGCTGCCGATTCTGCGCGCCAAGCTGGACCGCGACCTGCTGGTGCTGCTGGCCACGCTGGCGCTGGCGGTGAGCCTGTTGGGGCTGGCCTGGGTGCGCAGCACCGTGCTGCTGCCGTTGGCGATGCTGGTGAATGGCTTCGCCTGGATCACCGTGCTGTCTTCACTGCAGATCGCCGCGCAGACCGCCGTGCCGCCGTGGGTGCGGGCGCGCGCGCTGTCGCTCTACATCATGGTGTTCTCGCTCGGCATGGCCGCCGGCGGCCTGAGCTGGGGCAGCGTGGCCCAACGCAGTTCCATTCCGCTGGCGCTGACCATTGCGGCTATTGGCGCGGTTGTGGCGGGTCTGCTGGTGTGGCGCGTACGCATCGCCGGCACCGAAACCCTGGACCTGCGCCCGGCCGGCACCTGGCCTGCGCCGGAACTGGCGCAGCCGGTGTCGCATGATCGCGGCCCGGTGCTGGTGACGGTGGAGTACCGGATTGATGCCGCGGATCGGGCGGCGTTCCATGGGTTGATTGGGGAACTGGGTCGGATTCGTCGGCGCGATGGCGCGGTGGTGTGGGGTGTGGCGGAGGATGTGGCCACGCCGGGTATTCACTTGGAGTATTTCGTGACCAGTTCCTGGGTGGAGCACCTGCGCCAGCATGAGCGGGTGACCGCGGAGGACCGCGTGTATCAGGAGCGCATCCGCGAACTGCACCGGGGCGAACATGCGCCGGTGGTGCGACATTTCGTGGGCGGGGAAGGCGTGTTGAAGCACATGGGCCATCACCACCACCACGACCTCGGGTAGCGCCACGGTGACACGACCGCAAGGTTTACGAACGTCATGAACCCGTAGAGCCGGGCTTGCCCGGCTGCCTTTCGCGAAACATCGAAACGCAAGCCGCCATCACCATGGCACCGCCTTAACCCCCCAACCACTATCCTGCGGTGTCTTTTTGCAGGAGTACCCCCAATGCGGTGGATAGCACTACTGGCCGCCTTGACCATGCCCGTCGTGGCATGGCTCTCCCAAACCGGCCAGTTCGGCCCCACCAACGGAGCCATCTCCGACCGCTACCCCACACTTCTGGTCGCAGCCGGCTACGCATTCTCCATATGGGGCCTGATCTTCCTCCTGGACGTAGTCTTCGGCCTCTACCAACTGCGCCGCCGCACCCCCGACTTCAACGCCCGCGTGCGCGGCTGGGCCACCGTCGGCTTCGCTCTCACCGCTGCCTGGATGCCGGTGTTCTCGCAGCAGGCGTTCCTGCCAGCGCTGGCCATCATCTGGGCCGCGCTGGCCTGCATGGCCGTCGCCGCCGTGCGCGCCGCACCGCTCAACGCCAGTGCCGGGCAGCGGGCATTCGCGGCTTACCCGCTGGCGCTGCACGCCGGCTGGCTGAGCATGGCCGCGTTCCTCAACACCGCCCAGGTGATCGTCGCCTATGGCTGGCTGGATACCGCCAACATGCTGCCGTGGAGCCTGGTGCTGCTGGCCTTGGCCACGTTGCTGGCGTGGTGCATGAACCTGTTGCTGCGCGGGCACTACGCGTATCCGGCCGCCGTCATCTGGGCGCTGGTGGGCGTGTATGTGAAGCAGTCCGGCTGGCGCTTGCCCGGTGCCGACACCGTGGCCGTGCTGTCGCTGGCGGTCGCCGCGCTGCTGCTGGTGCAGACCCTGCTGCTGCGCGCACGTGCGTGGCGTGCGCCGCGTGTCGCGGTGGTGGCCGAGCATCGTTATCGGCGCTGATTCCGCTTGGAACAGACGAAACCCAATACCAAGACTCGTTGCTTACGTAAGGAGCCGCTGATGCGCGCCGCACTTCATGACACATTTGGTGACCCGACCCAGGTTCTGCACGCAGGCGAGGTCGCGCTGCCTGAGCCCGGCGCAGGTGAGGTGCGCATCCGCACCGTGCTCGCCCCGATCCATAACCATGACCTGTGGACTGTGCGCGGACAGTATGGGTACAAGCCGGAGCTTCCTGCTGTAGGTGGCAGCGAGGGAACTGGGGTGATCGATGCGCTGGGCGAGGACGTCACTGGCCTGCAAATTGGCCAACGCGTGAGCGCAGCCTCCGTACATGGGAGTTGGGCCGAAGCCTTCATCGCTCCGGCTCGCATGGTCATTCCCATGCCGGACAGCATTGATGATGAGACTGCGGCGCAGTTGATTGCCATGCCTCTCAGTGCCTTGATGCTGCTGGAGTTCCTGCAGGTCGAGCGCGGCCAGTGGATCGTGCAGAACGCGGCCAATGGTGCCGTGGGCAAGGCGCTGGCAATGCTGGCACGAGCGCGCGGGGTGAATTGTCTGAATCTGGTGCGGCGCGATGATGGCGTGGCTGAGATGCAGGCGCTGGGGATCGAGCATACCTATTCCACGGCGCAGGCTGACTGGCTGGACAACGTGAAAGCAGCGCTGGGCGAGGGCGGGGCAGCAGCTGCCGTGGACTCGGTCGGTGGTAAGGCCAGCGGTGAGCTGGTCAGCCTGCTGGGCGAAGGAGGCACCCTGGTGTCGTTCGGCTCGATGACCGGCGAGCCGATGCAGATCGGTTCGGGCGATGTGATCTTCAAGCAGGCCACGATCAAGGGGTTCTGGGGCAGCAAGGTGAGTCAGGACATGGCTCCGGAGAACAAGCGCCGGTTGGTGGGCGAGCTGTTGAAGTTGGCGGCCGAGGGTGGATTGAGCCTGCCGGTGGATGCGGTGTTCGGGCTGGACCAGGTGGCTCAAGCGGCAAAGGCCAGCCTGCAGCCCGGTCGTAACGGCAAGGTGCTGCTGCGCCCGTAATTTTTCCTAACGTAGAGCCACGCCCTGCGTGGCTTCGACCCACCCCGGATCGCGCAGCCACGCAGGGCGTGGCTCTACGATTCAGGAATATCCACGGGCCGCGTCAATCCGGAGGTGGTAGGCCCCAGAGGGGTAGAATCGGTCGCAAGACGACTGCAGTGAAGCCTTCAACGCCCGGTAACGCATGACCCCGGAACAACGCCCCAGCCGCCGAACCCGACATCAAAGGTTACGGCATTCCCTGCGTGCCGCCTCGATCATTGCCTTACTGCACTTCTCCAATCCCACGATGCAGGTTCCCGAGGACAGCTGCCGGTTCTCCGAATCGGTCACGGCGTAGGGGTAATCCCCCCACTTCTAGCTGTCGCCAAAAGTGGAACTAGGCCGCCAATGCCA
>NZ_DAMDFR010000029.1:0-50106 GCF_032103445.1 Stenotrophomonas sp. | reverse complement strand
GCTGGTCGCCGGCCGCAGCGGCGCGGTGGAGCTGGCCCAGCGCTGGTGCGCCGACGAGCACGCCGCCCTGCGCCTGCGCTTCGCCGCAGACCTCGCATTGGCCCAAGCCAGCGGTGGTGGCTTGACCGATGCGGAGCGATTGCACAAGCTGGGGGCCTGGTTCGACGCCGCCAACCGTACCCGCGATCTGCTGCGCACTACCGTGCGTGCCGACCTGGCGGTGGTGGAATTGTTGTTGGCCTGGAACAAGGTCAACGAGCGGCACGCAAAGGGGAATAGATAAATGAGCGCCACCAACGCCCGTCAGGGCATCCTGTCGCTGGCCGTCAAGGACAAGGCGTCGCTGTACAGCGCCTACATGCCGTTCATCAAGAACGGCGGCATCTTCGTGCCCACGCCCAAGCGTTACTTCCTGGGCGACGAGGTCTTCCTGCTGCTGACGCTGCCTGACAGCAGCGAGCGCCTGCCCGTGGCCGGCAAAGTGGTGTGGGTGACCCCGGCCGGAGCCCAGGGCAACCGCGCCGCCGGCATCGGCGTGCAGCTGGCCGACGGCCAGGAAGGCGAGAACGTGCGCAACAAGATCGAGACCGCACTGGCCGGCACGCTGAACTCGGACAAGCCCACGCATACGATGTGAAGGCGATTGTAAAAAAGCGTTGACGGCCTCGAAATCCGCCCTATAATGAGCGGCTCAGCAACACACCGGGCGGTTAGCTCAGCGGTAGAGCATTGCCTTCACACGGCAAGGGTCACAGGTTCGATCCCTGTACCGCCCACCATGTTGCGGAAACTAAGAAAGCCGACCTTCTGGGTCGGCTTTTTTGTTGCCAATAAGGTTGGAAGATTCACGACTTGCTAAGTTGCGAGCGGACTGGTAACCATGTAGTTGTCCAGTAGATGGGGCTTGTCCATGGAATGGGATACGTTGGAGCAAAAGGGCTGGCAAGAGCTTCCCAATGTCAACTCCGTTTCGGATCTTCAGCGTCTGGCTACGCGGCTCAACTTAGCCCCTGTGGGCGAACCGACTGAATTGCGCCCACTTTCTGGCGATCAGGCTAAGGGCCATTCATTCAGCGCCAGGTGCGGAACTCTTAGCTTTCCCCTCCATACGGATGCGGCCTATTGGAACTTGCCCCCGCGCTATCTCCTAATGTGGAGCGTTGATAGCTCGCCGATTCCCACCTTAGTTCTAGGGGCTGTTGAGCGCGCGGACTATATTCCATTGGAGCTCTTAGCGCGCTCCATCTTCTCAATTAAGACCGTGGCAGGCAGCCTCTATGGGGGGCTCGGACTTAGCGAACATCATTGTGGCTACCTTCGATACGACCCGTTTAGGATGAAGCCGGAAAATCGGTACGCGGTCCAGCTCCAGTCCATTCTTCATAAGCCTCCGATGGACTTGCTCTGCGAAGTGCGCTGGACAGGGGGTATGGCTGTTGTGATAGATAATTGGCGCTGTTTGCATGGGCGAAGCGCAGTTTCCTTCGGTCATGAGAACCGCCTAATCCATCGAATATACGTTGGAGGTCGGAAACAATGAGCTGGAGCAAGCAGGCGCTTTGGACAAAGGCTGTGCTTTTTATGGGGAGGGCAGCGGCAGAAGACAGGGAGGGGCAGGTCTATCCGCTTTGGGCCGCTATGGGATTAGAAATCCTTGCGCGCGCCGCTGTATCCAATGTCAGTCCTCTTCTTCTTGCGGACCCAGAGAGAGATCATCGAAATACTCTATACGCGCTTGGCTTTGGGGGTGTTGCACCCAAGTCCATAGGTACCGTCCAAGTGCTCTCCCTCTGCAAAACGCTTATCGCAGGATTCACGGAGGAAGAGTATAAGGTGGCCTCGTCACTGGCTGGGCGACGAAATGAAGAACTCCACAGTGGGGAGGCTGCGTTCGCAACATTCCCGGTGCAATCATGGTTGCCAGGATTCTTTCGATGCTGTCTGGTGTTGTCTGAATCTATGGGTGAGAGCCTCGATTCACTGTTGGGCGTCGATGAGGCCAAGGAAGCTAGAGAAGTTCTTGGGGACTCAGAGCAAAATATAATGGCTGCGGTTAAGGCTAGCATCGCCGCGCACGCAAAAGTATTCACGGAGAAGGACGCTGATGAACGTGCGAAACTCAGCGCGCAAGCGCAAAAGTTAGGGGATGATTTGTCCCATCAAGGGCACCACAGGGTGAAGTGCCCTGCATGTGATTCAGTGGCTGTGGTTCAAGGCGAGGATGTGGGGAGGCAGCGAGTCGAGCACGGCGAAAATGGAATAACAGTCCGACAGGCAGTTCTTCCGACCAGATTTTCCTGTGTGGCCTGCGGGCTAAAGCTGAACGGCTATCAAGCGCTGAGAGCTGCGGGTGTGGCGGACCATTTTACGAGGAAGACTTCTTTTAGCCCGCAAGATTATTATGAGTTGATAGATCCTGAGGATGAAGACGCTATGCATGAGTACGTTAAAAACTATGCTGATCGTCACGATTACTACGAGTTCAATAACGATTGATTCTTTTCATTGCGTGGTGGAGCTAGGGCAGATCGGTGTAGTGGTTTTCGAGAAGCCTCGCGTCACTGCTCACGCAATTCTTGCACGTTGAGGGAGTGGGGTGATTATGAGTCTCGGAATAATGGAGCAGCTGACTCACAGCACTGTGAGGATTGAAACGGAACTGCGTGGCGGAGGAGTGTCAACGGGGACCGGGTTCTTTATGAATTTTATGCGGAATGGCAATAACTGTGTGCCGGTTATCGTCACTAATAAGCATGTTATTCGGAACTCGGAAGTCGGGCGATTTCACGTTACATTGGCGACGGATGCTGGGTTGCCAAGTAGGGGGCAGCATCAGCAGTTCCAATTCCCTGGGTTTGAGGGAATGTGCATCAATCACCCCGATCCCGCCGTTGATCTTGCAGCATTTCCAATCGGTCCCATACTGAATGATGCGCAACAGCGCGGAGTTCCGCTTTTCTATGTGCCACTAGATGTCAGTTTGATTCCTGGCGAAGAGGAACGTGAAGGATATTCGTCGATGGAGGATGTCGTCATGATCGGTTACCCCAACGGAATATGGGACGAAGTCAATAATCTGCCTATCATCCGCAAGGGGATTACGGCGTCGCATCCTGGTGTTGCATGGAACGGAAAGCGTGAGTTCCTAACTGATATAGCGAGTTTCCCCGGTTCCAGTGGGTCTCCGGTGTTTCTTGCTAATTTGGGTGGGTACATGGATAAGGCGGGGAACACATTCATGGGTTCCCACAGAATTCGTTTGCTGGGTGTGCACTATGCGGGGGCATTGCATACTGCCTCTGGTCAAATCAGGATCGTTACCGCGCCAACTTCGAACGTCCCAGTTCCAATTACACAGATTCCGAACAACATAGGGGTTGCAATTAACTCGCTGGAGGTTTTGGGCCTTGAGAGGGAAGTCGAGAGGATGGTGGGGGGGCACAAACAAACTGATGGTGCAAGCGTCTAGCCTCTACATGCAAATCTGAACTGTTTGGCGGAAGCCATCGCATCTCCCTCCTGGAATTACATCGCCCCCGCCGCAGGGTGGGGGCTTCTTGTTGGTTGACTGATCTGACAAGGATAGACCCGGCTGGCGGATCCGGCATTGTTCGCAATACCGGTACCGCCAACCGGGGCGGCTACTACTTCAATCTGACGGATTCATGTGCCGCAGCATGATGCAGTCCTTCTTCCACTCGATAGCCAGTCGACTGCCAACCTCCCATCCGACTCGAGTCATCCACATGCCACGCAGCCAGAGGCTCGGAATGCGATTGCTGGCGAGATTGCGCTTGCCAGTGGGGTCTTGGATCGCGACGACCCGAAGCGTCTCTGGCTTGGTGAAGTAGAGCCGGCCGCCCTTGGGCTTCTTGTCGGAATTGTCGTTGTTCGATGAATCTGTCATGTGCAACCTCTTAGAGTGAAGTCTCCATCGCCGAAATGGCGATGGAGTCGGGAGGTTGATATCCGCACGGATGACGGCATGACGTATTCCCCGGGGGTGTTCTATTTCGCCACCCTCCCGACGTTTAACGCCTCACTCTTGATCATCCGCGGAGATATCAGCTCCTTGGGGCACACTCTGCACAACAGATCGTGCGATCTGAAAACCGCACTTTTTCAACGATACTCGACGCCGGAAGTCTGACGCCAGCGAGGCGACGCAATCGAACCGGAATTCGTCTCGTTCTCTGTGATTTCGCGATGTACGTCACGCCCGTTCGCTTCCGCGTCATAGACTTGTCGCGAAGAAGTTGCCATCCACGACAACGGGCCTAGTTGACGCGATTGGCAACAGGTGCGGGTGTGGCTTATTCCCAGTACCGAGCATGGCAGATGCGGTTGGGTCTTCTGACCGAGAAATCGATCGGAGTGCGGGAAGAGGTGACACTGCGAGCGCTGCGTATGATCCAAATCCGTTCTTAGCCGATCCACTGTTCAAGCAGGCGTTGGCTGGGTTGGACAAGCTTCGGCCCGGCACCGGCATGTATGTGGATGACGCGGGCAAGGAGAATCTGGCTGCGGCGCTGGCCGCGAAGGCGCGTTCGCAGACGCCGCCGCTTCCGGAGATCCATGATGTGCTCCGTGGGGCCAATGGCGACAACCTGTTCGCTGTATGAAAGAACCCGGGCAATGAGCAGCACATGCTGCGGGTTCACGTGGCTGTGGATGAGGTCGTGAAACAGCCCGCAGAGCAGAGCCTGCGGGCGTTGGCGTCTCGTGCAGACCAGCAGGAGACGGTGCGGCTGGATGAGGTTGAATTGGAGCGTGGCGCTGTGCGGATGGGGTAGGGGAAGAGCAGCCGGGCATGGCCCGGCTCTACACTTGATTCTCTGAATCTGGAGGCATCGCCGGTGAGCGGTGAATTGTTATGAATAACGTCACGTCATTGGTGCCCGTGCATCCGGGCAAGTATCTGGTCGAGAAGTACATGGACCCGTTAGGCATCTCTGTCGATGAGTTGGCAACGGATCTCAGAATTTCGCCTGCGCTTGTTTCGGACATCATGGCGGGGCGTAAGGGTATTACCGTTGACACTGCAATGCGTCTTGGGCGGTACTTCAGAACTACATCTATGTTCTGGATGAAAATGCAAGGCGATTACGACATACACGCTGCGCGCATCAAGTATGCGGAATCGATTGCGCGGATTCGTCCGATGAAAGGGCGGGAGAGGGCTTCTGCAGACGTTCTTAAGTTTCGTTCTTAGATGGGCTTAGGGTTGCCGCGCCGGATGGTGATTGCGCCGAGAGCAGCCGGGCAAGCCCGGCTCTACGGGATTTCTGGTGGACCGGATTGTGCGAATGATCCGGTGACGCCGGTTCACCCCATCCTTGGACCCTGGCGGGTCTGCTCGTCCCTCTGCTGCTGTTCTTGCGTCTGCGTCTGCGCCTGTGCCAGTTGCTGCGTGCGGTCCTGCGCCTGCGCATCCCGGTTCTGGTTGGCCGCTGCGTACTGTTGCTCTGGCACTGCTGCCAGTGCTTCCTGGGTCGGCATATGTGCCCGGTTCGCGGCCGGGTCCGGCGAGGCTCCCGGTCCGGAGCGCATCACGAACAGCGTGGTGCCGGCGGCGCGGGTTTCGGTGGCTTCATTCAAGGCCATGTCCACCTTGTCGCCGGGCTTGAATCCGGCTTCGGTCGCTAATCGGTAGGCACTGGCCAGCAGGCGGTCGCTGCTCTGGTCCCACGCCTTGTTGTGCCTCTCATCCAGCTTGGCGACAGAAGAGCGCAACTGCTCCACCAGCCCGGCGTCTTCCGGGCGTGGGGCCATGCTGTGGCGGCGGTCCACTTCGGGGCGGTCGGGCGGGGCGGGCTGCGCGGCACCGCTCTGCGCACGTGCCTGCGCAATCTCCGCTGGCGTCGTGACCGACACCGTCTCCATCCGCTCGTCATCCTTGCCGGCCAGGGTGGCCAGTGAGCCATCCTTCTGCACCTGCAGCATGAAGGTGCTGGAACCGGGCAGGTCGCGTGCGTGGTCCTGGGTAACAGCGGCCACGGCCGCATCAATCTCCTCTGCATTGCGCGCAATGCCGGCGCGTCGGTAGGCGTCCACCACCTGGCCGCGCAGGCCGTACTCGGTGGGTGTGGGGTTGGCGCGGGCAATGTCGGCCATGGAGGTCAGCTCCTGCACACCCGCCTGCTGGCTCTGGCGCGTGCGGTTGAGCTCCTCGATGATGTTGCCTTCGGCCGGGTTGGTGCCGTACACCCAACCCGGGGTCTGCCACTGTCCGTTGGCGTCCTGGGTGTACTTCTCACCGTTGGACGCCATCAGGGGTTGCACCCGGGTCTGCGCGTTGGTGATCACCTCAGGCACAGGCTCGATACTGGAAAAATCGTGCCAACCGTATTGGTTGAACGCCACCTGGTAGCGGCCTGCCAGTGCCTCGGGCGTATTGGCGGCGTTCTGGGCAATGATGCGTTGCGATTCCAGCTCCAGCTGGCCAGCCTTTTCGGGGCTGACCGCTACGGCGCGATCGATGGGGATGCGCCCGTCAATCGTCTCGTGGATGGAGAGGTTCCATTCGCCATTCTGCGGATTTCGCACATAGTGGCGGCTGGTTTCAAACGGCTCACGTGGCGGTGTGTTGTCGCCGCTTGCATCCAGCTTGAACGGGTTCTGCGGCTTGGGCAGGTTGGCCATGCCGAGCGAATACGAGTCGTTGGCGGCCTTGTAGTTCAGCTCATCCACCAATCGGCCGCCGGCCACCACGGTCGTGTCGCGGTAGCTGCCGTCAGGCTGCGGCGTGCGCACGCTGCGGCTCCAGTTACCGTTGGCATCTTCCGGGTCGCGGCTCCATTCATTGCCGCTGCGGTCCACCTGGGTGTAAACGGCTTTCTTGTCCTGGTACTGGGCCCAGTACTCACCAGCAAAGCCGCCGGCCACGCCGCCCACCAGGCCGGTGACCACTGCGCCGGGGCCGGTCCATGATCCGGTGAGGGCCCCATAGCCCGCGCCCAGCAGGAAGCCGCCGCCAAATCCGCCCACGGTGCGACCAACGAAGTGGGTGCCGGCAGACATCGCGCCTGCATCGTTGCCTTCGCTACGCAGTTCGGCCACGCGGTGACCGGTGATGGCGAAGTCCACGGCCAGGGCTGCCACGCCCGCGACGCCGAGTACCCGTGCGCCGGTGATCTGCCCGCGCGTAGCGACGGCTTCGGCGGCACCTTCAGCAGCACCGGTTCGGCCTGCGGTGCCGGCGAGTTCTGGAGCCGTAGGCGTGGGAGCCGGACGCGCAATGGTGAGCGGCATTTCCGGGTTGAGCGCGGTGCGCACGCGTAAGGCGGTTGGCTCGGTCAGTGGCAGACGGCCGCCCTGATTGGCCTCTTCGATTGCGGTGGCTAAGGATGCGCGGCCGCCCCAACGCTCGCTCAGGGTGGAGTTGCCGGGCTGGTCGATGGCATCCAGCGCCAGTTTTACGTTGGCCTCGGATTGGGTAACACCGCGCCAGCGTAGCTCGGCTGGGTTGAGGGTTTTCTGCTCGGCAATCTGCGCCGCATGGGTGCGCTCGTAGCCGTCGAGGTCGGCGAAGAAAGTGCGGACCTTGGCGTTGGCCTCGGCCGGGGTCATGCCCTCGGGTGTGTTGGTGACCAGGTCGCCGTTGATGATGCCGGCGCGCATCGTTTCAGTAAGCGTTTCGACCTTGGTTGCCAAGCGCTGCAAGGCCAAGGCTTGCTGTTCAGGCGTCGCGGTCTGCTTACCCATGGCGACCCTGCCTTCAGGCGTGTTTTCTATTTCCTGCAGTGCCTGCCTGAGCTGAGCCGAATAGTCACCTAATGGGCCGCCGGGATGAGGAGAAATGCCCATCTTCGCGGCCAGCGCCTGGTCGGCCGGCAGATTGATGATGTTGCCGGCACCATGGAGTTCAAAATGTCCGGCCTTGGCGAGCGTGCGCAGCATGAGATTCCTCTCATACAACGCCTGCTCGATCAGATGGTGTCCTTGGAAAACCGGTGTGTCAGGCATCGGCGAAACTCCCGCTCAGAAGTCCGTTTCAAGGGTGGTTTGGCTACAGTGCTGAGGCGTCCTGAAGTTCGACGCCGGTGAGGTTTGCACGGGTAAGAGCATCAAACATCACCCGGTCACAGATCGGATCAATACCGCTGTGGGACTGACGGAAGATATGCGCGCCGGCAACAACATCTTTCTTGAAGACCAGTGAGGCACCGCCGAGGATGCTGTAAAACGGCTCTTCCTCGCCGGTAATGAAATTGTGCTCCGTCTTCACTTTCACCCGGGAAGCGGGCACATCCAGCGCATCCAGCGTACGGATTACATTACAGAAATAGTACTGCGGGCCTGGGGTGCCATCGGCCAGAGTGAACTCGCAAGCGGCGAATGCAAATGCCTCCGGGTCAACAACGTCGAACACATCCTTGAGCGCCTGCGAGACGACCCAGATGCCGCCGAGTTCTTCAAAGTCACGCGGCATGCCGCCCTTCTCCGGCACGTGCACCAGGTGTGGCCGCTCCGCATACTGCTTCGCATCCCCCGTCGGCGGGGCAGCGACATACATGCCCGCGGTGATGAGCTTATCTTCGTTGGCGATTTCCAGGCCAGGAAACTGGCCGTTACCCCAGAAGCTCGATCTGAGTACGAAGAACTCGCCTTGATGAGATCCGGTTTCAACCGAAACGGGTATGGCAGTCTGCTCGTTCATGGGCTTCCATCATGGATGCGGGGGTAGAGCGCTGTGCTCGGGCTGGACGCCTAGGCAGGCTGATCGTATCTGGGGTCAGGGGGCTGGGACAAGTTTCATCAAAGCTCGCGGGGAGATGTGACCGGGTCCTGCAACCGTAGTTTGACGCGGCGTCTGGGCCAGTCTGAAACTCAGCCCCGGGACGCTAACGTCAAGTGTGTAGTCTGTAATGAAATGCTCCATGTATCTTCCCAGCCTCGATGAAGGGAATTCGAAAGGGGCGAAGGTGAATTCGTACCACCCACAACGTGCACCAACGCCTCCGGCCGTCGAGCAGGCCGGCATCCGTGTGGCTCACGCAGGCAGTGTGCTGTCCTCGCGCGTCGTTTCGTTTGATGTGGACAGCGGTACAGTTCCGCTGATCCTGCTCCGTAACTGGCGGCTCAACCGAATGGAACTTCGTCCCGGGGCCAGAATTCGCATTGACGCCAGCGTTGGTCGGATTGTGATCACGCTGGTTGGTGCGACGGCACCATCATCTGAGTCGATGCCAACCAACTTCCGCAGGTACCAGCACGAGCGGCCACGCCGTTGTAGAGACGCGCCATGCGCGTCTGCTGCACGCAAGTTCACCCAACCACATCACCACATGGGTCAAGGTGGGGGCCTGGAACAAGAGGAACCCCCATGACCCAGGTATTCATCGTAGGCGGCGCAGGCAAGATCGGTCGCCGCCTCGCCCAACAGCTCCACGCACGCGGCCACCGCGCACCGTCTCTGCACCGCACGCCCGATCAGGCCGCCGAGCTGCAACAGCTCGGCGCATTCCCAGTGCTGGGCAATCTGCTCGAACTCGACGAAGCGACGCTGGCAGAGCTCATGGCAAGCTCCGATGTAGTGGTCTTCACCGCCGGCGCAGGCGGCAAAGGCGGCCCGGAAATGACCAACGCCATTGATGGGCGGGGCCTGGAGCTGGCCGTCGCAGCCGCCCGTCGCGCCAACGTCCGCCGCTTCCTGCTGGTCTCGGCCTTCCCCGAAGCCGGACGCGGCCGTCAGGTCTCCGAAACGTTCGAGAACTACATGGCGGTCAAGAAGCACGCCGACGTGCATCTGGCCGAGAGTGACCTGGACTGGGTGATCCTGCGCCCCGGTACGCTGGTCGACACCGCCGGAACGGGCAGGGTGCGCGCGGGACTGGCCATTCCCTATGGCAATGTGCCGCGCGACGACGTAGCCGCTACCCTGGTGGCGCTGATCGAAACGCCAGCGGTCAGCCGCGTGATAATCGAGCTGACCGAAGGAGATACGCCGGCAATCGAGGCGCTGGTACCGTTCGTGTAATACGTTGTGCCGTCACACCCCGGGCTGGATCCAGCAGGCATACTCGGTTTACACGCCCGGCCTGGGTCCAGTGAGGGTTCCACGATGCGATCCCCGTTGCTGCTGTCCTGTACGTATCTGCTGTTGTTCGCGGCGGCCGTATCGCCCGCATCTGCGTCCCATCATGACCGCGGCGACGGCGGACCATTGCCCACCGAGGTCACCTGCGAGTCCAACGACCAGCGTCAGGTCTCCTGTGACATGGATACGCGCGGCGCTGTGGAGATTTCCCGTCAGCTCAGCCGTACCCGCTGCGTGGAGGGGCAGAACTGGGGGCTGGCGAAACACTCGGTGTGGGTCAGTGAGGGATGCCGCGCCACGTTCCGCAACGTCTCCAAGGTGGCGTCCTTTGCGCCGGCGGGCGACACCGCGCTGGGCTCCTGCAACGTCCGCAAGGGCGCACAGGGCACCTTGGTCACCCAGGTGCCGGTGGGCACTGACTACCAGGAACTGATTGTGGATTACCCGGACGGCCGCTTCATGTGCATGTTGCGCAACAACGGACAGGTGCAGAGCCTCACCCCGTTGAAGCGTCGCTAGCCGACCTCCATCAGGCCGCATCGGAGCAGGGTCGGCTAATCCCACGTAGTGCCACGCCCTGCGTGGCAACCTCACACAGTTTGATCACCCTTCAGCCGGACAGGCCAGCGCAATGCCTCGATCACCAACGCAAACGCTGGCGAATGCTGCTTCCTGCTCGGGTAATAGAGGTGGTATCCCGGGAACGGCGGGCACCAATCCTGCAGCACACGCACCAGTTGGCCGTTCTCCAGGTATGGCGAGAACTCCTCTTCCGGCAGGAAAGTGATGCCCAGTCCGTCCAGCGCGGCCAGCACCATGTGCGGTGAACTGTTGAACACGGCCTGGCCTTCCACCCGGACATTCACCAGCCGGCCTTTGCGCTCGAATTCCCACACATACAGTCCGCCGGTGGTGGGGAAGCGGATGTTGATGCAATTGTGCTGGGTCAGGTCGGCCGGCACCTTGGGCATGGGGTGCTGGCTGAAGTAGGCGGGTGAGGCCACCGCCGCCATTCGCAGCTTCGGCCCGATGGGCAGCGCCACCATGTCCTTGTCGATGCTCTCACCCAGCCGTACACCTGCGTCGAAGCGGTCGGCCACGATGTCGCGCAGCCCATAGTTGATGTCGAACTCGATGTTCACATCCGGGTACTGATGCATCAGCGGCAGCAGACGGGGCAGCAGCACGGTGCGTAGTACATGGTCGCCGCAGGTGATGCGCACCGAGCCAGCCGGCTTGTCACGCAGTTCGGTCAGTGCGTCCAGTTCGGCTTCAATGTCGTCAAAGCGGGTACCAATGGCCAGAAGCAACCGCTCGCCGGCCGGAGTGGCGCTGACGCTGCGGGTGGTGCGGGTCAGCAGTCGGATCTGCAGGCGTTCTTCCAATGCCTTGATCGCTTGGCTCAGGGCGGACTGGGAAACGCCCAGCATCGCGCCGGCGCGAGTGAAGCTGCCCTCCCGGGCCACGGTGACAAACGCCAGCAGGTCATTGAGGTTGCGTCGGGCCATGCGCGCAGTGTCGCACCATCCATTGATTAGTGAAACTAATAAGCCCTAGAACAACTGATTGGCTAATCATGGCAATCCGGCGCCGGCACACTGGCACCATCTCCCCCATACCGGATACCCCGATGAAGAAGGCAGTGCTTGCCGCCGCGTTGATGGCGGCCTCAACACTGGCCATGGGCCAGGACCTCTCCCACGGGGCAGACAACTTCTACCGCAGCGAGCGGGTCAGTCTGGAAAGGGTCAGCTTCCCCAACCAGTACCAGATGAAGGTGGTGGGCAATCTTTACCTGCCGAAGAACCGCAAGCCGGGCGTGAAGTACCCGGCCATCGTGGTCGGCCACCCGATGGGCGCGGTGAAGGAGCAGAGCTCCAATCTGTACGCGCAGAAGCTGGCTGAGCAGGGCTTCGTCACCGTGGCGATTGACCTGTCCTATTGGGGCGAAAGCCAGGGCGCACCGCGCCACCTGGTTGCACCGGAGATCTACACCGACGACTTCAGCGCTGCGGTGGATTACCTCAGCGCCCAGTCATTCGTTGATGCGGACCGCATCGGCGGACTGGGCATCTGTGGCAGCGGCAGCTTCGTCATCAGCGCGGCCAAGATCGACCCGCGCATCCAGGCGGTGGCTACGGTCAGCATGTACGACATGGGTGCGGCCGCACGCAACGGCCTGAACCGCTCGCAGTCGCTGGCGCAGCGCAAGGCGATGATCGCCGCCGCCACGCAGCAGCGTTTTGCGGAGTTCACCGGTGCCGACGCGCAGTACGTACCAGGGACGGTCAATGAGCTGACTGCTGACACCCCACAGATCCAGCGCGAGTTCTTTGACTTCTATCGCACCCCCCGTGGTGCCTATGCCGCG
The DNA here is from genome assembly GCF_032103445.1 of Stenotrophomonas sp. Taxonomy (GTDB): domain Bacteria; phylum Pseudomonadota; class Gammaproteobacteria; order Xanthomonadales; family Xanthomonadaceae; genus Stenotrophomonas. Next base: position 37,696 of record NZ_DAMDFR010000029.1, on the reverse strand, counting down.
GCGGGCGAGCAGCCGGAACACACCACCCAGCCGTTGTTCAGCAGTCTGGTGAAGTTCCTCAACTTCTACCCGTTCAACGATATCGAGACCATCTCGCCGCGTCCGATGCTGTTCATCAGCGGCGACCAGGCGCACTCGCGAGAGTTCAGCGAAGACGCGTACCAGCGCGCAGGCGAGCCGAAGGAACTGTATTGGGTGAAAGACGCCGGCCACGTCGACCTTTACGACCGGGCCGGCTTGATTCCGTTCAACAAGCTCACCGGATTCTTCCAGAAGAACCTGGCAGCGAAGTGAGCGAACGTGTCTGAGTCCAATCCCATGCCCGCCCATTGGGGCGGCGTGTTCGCGATGACGCTGTGCGTGTTCGCGCTGATTGCATCGGAGTTCATGCCGGTCAGCCTGCTCACGCCGATGGCAGCAGATCTGCGGGTCAGTGAGGGCTGGACCGGATATGGCATTGCCATTTCCGGTGCGTTCGCGGTGCTCACCAGTCTGTCCATCGCCCGGCTGGTGGGCACGCTTGATCGCAAAGTCGTGTTGTTACTGCTCACCGCATTGATGGCAATGTCTGGCCTGGTGGTGGCGTTGGCTCCCAGCTATGTGGTGTACATGCTGGGGCGCGCGCTCATCGGGGTGGTCATTGGCGGCTTCTGGTCGTTGTCGGCGGCGACCGCGATGCGACTGGTGCCTCCGGCACAGGTGCCGCGCGCGCTTGCAGTTTTCAATGGTGGCAATGCGCTGGCCACGGTGATTGCCGCACCGTTGGGCAGCTATCTGGGCGCGGTAATCGGCTGGCGCGGAGCTTTCCTGTGTCTCTTGCCCTTGGTTGGCATTGCGCTGGTGTGGCAGGGGCTCAGCTTGCCCCGCATGGTCGCGCAGGCGGTTGGCCCTCGCCCCAGCGTGCTGGGCTTGCTGCGCCGGAGGCTTGTGCTGCTGGGCATGACCGCCTGTGCTGCGTTCTTCATGGGTCAATTCGCACTGTTCACCTATGTGCGTCCGTTCCTGGAAACGGTGACGCATGCTGGTGCCAGTATGCTGCCGTGGATGCTGCTGGGCATCGGCGTGGGCGGCTTCCTGGGCACGGTGGTCATCGGTGTATTCATCCGCCGCGGTCTCTACCGCACGCTGGTGGTGCTGCCGCTGTTGATGGCGGTCATCGCGGTGGCGCTGATCCCCCTTGGCGCGAAGCCCTGGCCGGTGGCGATGCTGCTGGCCGCCTGGGGGTTCTTCGCCACCGCCGCCCCGGTAGGCTGGTGGAGTTGGCTGGCACGCACGCTCACTGAAGATGCGGAAGCCGGTGGCGGGCTGATGGTGGCGGTGGTGCAGTGTGCCATCGCGCTGGGTTCCACCATGGGCGGGCTGTTGTTTGACCGCTTCGGCTTTGCCATCACCTTTATGGCCAGTGCGGCAGTGCTGCTGTGCGCCGCGGCGCTGGCCGGATTGACGGCTGTTGAAGCCAGTCCCCCGCCGCAGCAGATCGTCCAGACCGGCGAAATGGTGTAATGGGGGCCCAGACAGGAGCGTGATCTTCATGGCAGACCCCTACAACAGCGGCATTCCCAGTACGGCCGCCCCGCAGTTGAACGATTCCATGGTGACCACGGCCTTCGAGCTGCCGGGCTACCGCATCGCCCGCAACCTGGGCGTGGTGCGTGGCATCACCGTGCGCTCCCGCTCCATCGTGGGCAACTTCCTCGGCGGCATCCAGACCATCTTCGGCGGCAACATCACCATCTACACCGAGCTGTGCGAACAGGCTCGCGAGGAAACCTACCGCGACATGGCCCGCCATGCGCGCCAGCTGGGGGCGAACGCCATCATCGGCATGCGCTACGACGCTACGGATGTGATGACCGGGCTGACCGAAGTGCTGTGCTACGGCACGGCGGTGGTGGTGGAGCCGGTGCGCTGAGATGGCCGATGTGGCCGCCTACGTACTGGGCGTGGAAGAGAGCAGAGCGGTCGCGCTGCTCTCTTCGGAACTGGGTGCGCTGATCTGCGAGGACGGGAATCCAGATAGCTTCCGCATCTATGCCGCCGGTGCGGTCACGGTGGTGGTCATTCCCAGCGAAGGCGTGCTGGAAATCTGGGTGCACCACAGCAAGGCGTGGTCATCCTCGCCCGCATTCGCGCGGTTCCTTGCTGCTGGGCTGGGCTGTACGGTCCGCTGTGACCCCGGTGCGGAGGCACCGGGTATCGACCCATATTCCGACGCGCTTCTTGAAATTGACCGCGAGGGCGAGCGCATCGTCACCCTGACGTGATCGGACACGCATGGCGTGTCCCTACGTAATGACGCACCATGCCCGTACGGGAGTATTTCAGCGCGTCCGCTTCACCCAGGCCCGCACCACCAGCCCGATCAGGCCGGCAAAGACCACCCAGGACACGACGTCATAGACGCCGTTACCCAGCAGGGCGCTCACCAGCCCCACCACGCTGATCAACGCAATCCAGGCCGGTGCGGTGAACGGGCTGCCGGTCGGCGGCGTAGGGCGGCTCATGCGGCACCTCCGGTCTTTTCGGCGCGCTCGATCTCGGTCACCCGTGCCTCGGTGCTGCCGCGCTTGAACCACAGGTACAGGCCGCTGATCAGCACCAGAATGGTCAGCAGGTCCAGAATCGCCCACAGGATCTTCAGCGGCAGGCCGCCGTAGTTGCCGAAGTGCAGCGGCTGGCTGAGCAGCAGCACGGTCATGTAGACCGGCAATTGCGGTTGAGCGGTCAGCTCGCCGGTGACGGCGTCGATCAGCACCGGGCGGTACATGCGTTCGGTCAGCGGGGTGTTGCCCTGCATGAACACGCCGTAGTGATGATCACCGCTGTAGCCGGTGCCCGGGAAGCTGACAAAGGCCGGCCGCATGTCCGGCTCGGCGGCGCGCGCGGTGGCCACGGCGGCGTCCAGCGAGGCCAGGGTGGTGGGACGCGGCTGGCCCGCGTAGCGGGCGGCGAACTCACCCAGCTGCTGGCTCTGCCACGCGGTTTCGAGCGGTTTTGCGATGGTGTTGATGGCCCCGGTGATACCCACCACCAGGGCCCAGCCCAGGGTGACCACGCCAATCACGTTGTGCAGGTCCAGCCAGGCCAGGCGGCGGCTGCGCCCGGTGCGCAGGGTGCCGAAACGCTGCCGGCGCATGAAGGGGCCGTACAGCACCAGGCCGGAGATGATCGCCACCGCGAACAACAGGCCCATCGCGCCCATGAACAGCAGGCCGGGCAGGCCGACGAACAGATCCGTATGCAGGCGCAGCAGGAAATACATCACGCCTTCGTTGAACTGCGGTGCCGGCACCACGTCACCGCTGCTGGCGTGCAGTAGCGCGGTTTTCATCTGCGGCGGCGGGGTGTCCACGCGCTCACCGGTGTTGACGTAGACGGTGTGGCCTTCCCAGTCCCAGCCGATGAACAGCGGCACGTTGCCGGGGTACTGCGCGAGCGCGGTGTTGACCTGGTCATCCAGGTTGCGCGGCGGCGCGGTGTCCTGCGGGTGTTCGACGTGCGGTTCGCTGAGGTGGTCGATTTCCTCGGCGAAGATCAGCGGCAGGCCAGTGAGGCACAACAGCAGCAGGAAGGCGGTGCAGATCAGGCTGGTCCATTTGTGGATCAGGAACCAGGCTTTGATGGTGGTGCGTTGCATTTGGGTCTCTGGCGAAGGCTGGAGAGGGATTGCGGTGGTGCGGGGTGAATCGCGAACGGCAGCCGGGCAAGCCCGGCTCTACGGGTGTGATCGCTGCAACGATCAGAACCGATAACTGATCGTCCCGGTCACCGTACGCGGGTTGCCGGTGAAGCAGTCACCGAAATTCCGGCACGGCGCGTAGTACTTCTTGTCGGAAAGGTTGGTGATGTTCAACGCCATGGTCCAATCCACCACCTGGATCTCAAACAGCGCATCCACCAGCGTGTAGCTGGGGGTACGGATGAAACCGCCGTAGCCCAGCGACTGGCTGTTGCCCACATAGCGGCCACCGAGGCCGACGCGCAGGCGTGACACGTCGTCAATCTGGAAGCCCTTGGCCAGCCACAGCGACGCCAGCTCCTGCGGGGTGTCGTTGAGGCGCTGGTTCACTTCCATCTCGAAGTTGCTCTTGGTCACCTTGGCGCGGTTGCGCGCATACGCGGCGGTCAGGGTGATGTCCTGGGCAAACGCGAACTGGCCTTCCAGCTCCACGCCCTTGGACTCGATCTCACCGGTCTGGATCACGTTGAGCACGTTGTCCGGGTCGTTGGTCTGGCGGTTGGTCTCGGTGATGCGGTACGCCGACGCGGTCACCAGCACGTTTTCCACCGGCTGCCACTTGATGCCGCCTTCCCACTGGTCGCCTTCCATCGGCTTGAACGCGCGGCCGTACAGGTCCTGGCCGGTCACCGGCAGGAACGACTCGCTGTAGCTGATGTAGGGCGAAACGCCCGCGCCGATCTCGCCGATCAGACCGGCGCGGAAGGTGGTGGCGTTGTCGGTCTGGCTGGGCAGGCCCTCGGTCTTGCTGCGCGCATGGTCGCGGCGTGCGCCGAGCACCAGCGACACGCGGTCGGCCCAGCGGATCTGGTCCTGCACGTACACGCCCAACTGGGTGGTGCGCTGGTCGGGCAGGCGGTTCCAGCCGTTGATGACAATGCCAGTGGAGACGGGATTGTAGATGTCGATCGGCGTGGGGGTGGCATCCAGCTGCAGCGATTCCTCGCGGTAATCGCTGTAGTCCACGCCGGCCAGCAGCAGGTGCTGGAGTGGGCCGGTGGCGAAGTCGAACTGCAGGGCATTGTCGCTGGTCAGCGAACGCACGTCCGGGCGCACGCCATAGGCGTTGCGGTTCACCAGGCGCTTGTCGGCGTCAATGAACGGGTCCAGCGGGTTGGTATAGGTGTCCGGGTACAGCTCGCGGAACTCGGTCTTGCCGTCCAGGTAACGCACGGCCGAGCGCAGGCTCACGGTGTCGTTGAAACGGTGGTCGAACAGCGCGGTGACGCTGTACACGCGCGAATCCAGCTTGTCGAAGTCCTTGTCGCCCAGGAAGGTGCCGGGGTCCAGGCGCGGCATGCCGGGGGCTGCGTTCAAGGTGGCCACCACCGGCAGGAACTGCTGGCTGGAGGCGGTCTTGTCGTGCTGGTAACTGGTGAGCAGGGTGAAGGTGGTGCTCTCGCCACGCCAGCTCAGCGAGGGGGCGATGTAGATGCGGTCATCGTCGATCTCATCGGTCTGCATGCCGGCATTGCGGACCAGGCCGACCACGCGGCCAGCCACGGTGCCGGCGTCATTCAAGCTGCCGCCCACGTCGGCCTGGAACTGCTTGCGGTCGAAGTTGCCCAGCTGCACCCCGACCGCACCGCCGATGTCGGTGAAGGTGGGGCGCTTGGTCATGGCATTGATGATGCCGCCGGTGGCACCGGCTCCATACAGCACCGAAGAAGGACCCCGCAGCACTTCCACGCGTTCCAGCCCGTACACCTCGGTGCGGGCCAGCGGGCTGAAGCCGTAGCTGCGGCGCAGGCCGTCCACGTACTGCACCGGGTCCAGGCCGCGCACGGTGCTGCCGTCGCTGCGGGTGTCCAGGCCGTAGGCATCGGCGGTCACGCCGGCGCTGTAGCGCAGGGTTTCCTGCAGGTTGCGGGCACCGCGGTCGGTGAACAGCTCGCTGCTGACCACGCTGATCGCCTGCGGGGTCTGGGTCAGCGGGGTGTCGGTCTTGGTCGCGGTGCTGGCCCGGTTGGCCACCACGGTGACTTCGTCCAGCGTCCGGGCGTCCTGGGCCTGGGCCAGGGCGCTGGCCAGCAGGGTGGGAACCACTAACAGCAGGGCACGGCGACGCGGCAGGGCGGTCATGGCGGCATTCCAAGGGTGAGGGCCGGAATTATCGGGACCCGACCACGGCAACGCAAATGAGTCTCAGGTGCTGGCTGCGACGCACTCTTGAATCGAACGAAGGGCGACCCGCTGTTTTTGTAGAGCCGGGCTTGCCCGGCTCATGGCAAACGGGATCCCGCCAGCCGGGCAAGCCCGGCTCTACGTTCGCGTTTCATCCAGCTGCCACATCCCCTGCACGGGGCTTTCCCGCCGCCCTGCGTAGGGTAGGACGTCCCCGAACCCCACCGGAGACGCCGCCATGAATGTCCTGCAGACCGCCGCCCGCACCATGCGCAACGGCCTTGAGGAGATGGCGGCCCTGCTGGTCGGCGAGCGCGCCGACGATCTGCGCGCTGACGACACCGCTGCCCCGGGCGTGGGCATTCCCATGCCGCGCCGCCTGCCGCTGCGCCGCCCCCGGGTGAACGCGCGCAAGGGCATGGCCCCCTGGCAGAAGGTGGGCACCGCCCGCAGGTAACGCCTCTGCCGCCCGCGCCGGCATCGCCACCCATGTCACGTACACGTCCGTTATGGCTAACTAGCGCCTATTCAACTGACGGATCGATGCGTGAAGACAGCAGGACGGTGGGGACTGGCAGGGATCATGCTGGTGGCGGCGTTATGGGTGGCAGGCATGTTGGCGTATCAGCTGCCGGGACCGGGTTGGGTCCGGGGCGTGGCGCTGGTGGCATGGGGCGTGTTCGCCTTGATCACCATCCTGGCCGTGGCACGGGCGCGCGCTGGCCGCTGGCCGGGTGCGCTGTTCGCCGCCGTACTGGTCGCGACCGGCCTGTGGTGGCTGCTGCTCAGCCCCCGCCAGGATCGGGAATGGGCCGATGATGTTGCCCAACGCCTGAAAGTGGTGTCGTTCGATGGCCAGCACGTGGTGCTGGACAACGTGCGCAACTTCACCTGGCGCACCGACGACGACCATGACGTGCGCTGGGAACGGCGCGAGTACGATCTGGACCAGCTGCGTTCGGCCGACCTCGTCCTGTCCTACTGGATGGGGCCGATGATTGCCCACACGCTGGTCAGCTTCGGTTTCGAGGACGGTCGGCAGCTGGTGTTCTCGCTGGAGATCCGCAAGGAGCGCGGCGAGAGCTTCTCCGCACTGGGCGGGTTTTTCCGCAAGTTCGAAATGACCCTGGTGGCGGCGGAAGAAACCGATATCGTCAAGGTGCGCAGCAACGTGCGCGGCGAGGATGTCTATCTGTATCGCCTGAAAGGCATGACCCGCGAGCAGCTCAAGGGTCTGTTCGTGTCCTACCTGGGCGAGGCCCGCAAACTGGACGCCACGCCGGCGTTCTACAACACGCTGACCAGCAACTGCACCACCATCGTGTATGAGCTGGCCAAGCAGATCGCCCCGGGTCTGCCACTCGATTACCGCCTGCTGGTGTCGGGCTATTTCGCCGAATACGCGCGTGACCTGGGCGTGCTCACGCCCGGGGTGGACTTTGCCACCTTGAAAGCGCGTGGCCGCATCACTGACCGTGCGCGCGCGGCCGGCGACGACCCGGCATTCTCACGGTTGATCCGGGTGGGCATGCCGGGCGTTGAGCCGGAGACCGGCCGATGAGCGTCGCCTTCCGTCGCCTCGGGCCGCTGTTTGCGGCCATGGCCCTGCTGCTGACCAGCGGCTGCGCCATGGTCACCATGAAGCAGGTCGCGCCCACCGAGTACCTGGCCAACAAGCGGGGTGACGTGCTGACCAGCGGTGACTTCAGCGCCGCTTCGCGGGAAACCCTCAGCGTGATCGGGTTGAACGAGGACCAGTGCGAAAAGGACATCGTCACCTGCGAGAAAACACTCAAAAGCACGATTGACGTGCCCGAGGAACAGCGCCTGTCTGCGTTGTCCGAACTATGGGTGAAGAACGCACTCGCACTCAGCCCCAAACCCAAGGACCGGGATAAGCATCCCATGTCCGACGCGGCGCTGGATGCCTGGCTGGAGGCGGCGCGTTACGCGTATGCCTATCTGTTCTTCAGCGGGCGCACGCCGTCGCAACGGGCCTTCGAGGATCGCCAGACCCAGGTGCGCGATTACTACAACTACGCTGCCGAGCAGACCGCCGCTGTGGTGTTCAAGCGCAGCCGCGAAAGCGCGCTGGAAGGCGAGGATTACAACGCCGCCGTGGAAGGGGAGCGCTGGACGCTCACCTCCGACTTCGACCAGCTGCGCCTGACCAGCATTCCCACGAGCATGGCCCCGGCCTCGTCGCTGAGCTTTGCCGGCCTGCGCAGCACCTATCGCCGGGACGGTTTCGGGGCCGAGCTGGTGGTGCTGATGGACCCGCCCAAGCTGGTGGCCCCGCCGCCGGGCGAGAAGGCCGAGATTCCGCAGTACAGCGAAATGTCGGCGATCAACGCGACCGCGCTGCTGAAGTTCAAGGGCAACAGCCTGCAGGAGGTGCTGGACACCACCCAGGTGCTGTTCGATGTGTACTCGCCGGAGTCCACGGAAAGCGTGGAGCTGCACGGCGAAAAGGTGCCGCTGGCTGGCAATTTCACCGCCGCGTACGGCATGTGGCTGGCGCAGAGCGGCTTTGCCACGCAGTCGCTGCGCACCCTGTTCGGCATGAGCGAAGGCATCGCCGAACCGCACATGTACCTGATGCAGCCGTGGGATCCCAATCGACGCATCATCTTCATGCTGCATGGGCTGGGCAGCAGCCCGGAGGCGTGGGTCAACGTGGCCAATGAGATCCTGGGCGACCCGGAGCTGCGCCAGCACTTCCAGGTGTGGCAGGTCTATTACCCGACCAACGCGCCGATCGCGCTGAACCGCTACGAGATCGACCAGGCGTTCAACAACACGCTGCGCCATTTCGACCCGGATGGCACGTCGCGCGCATCGAAGGACATGGTGTTCATCGGCCACAGCATGGGCGGTGTGCTGGCGCGGCTGCTGTTGAGCGATTCCGGCGAGGTGCTGTGGAACGACCTGCTGGCCAACTACAACCTGAAGGGTGAGCGGTTGAAGCGCGTGCAGGCCAAGCTCGGGCCGCTGCTGCACTTCGATGCCGAACCCAACGTGGAGCGCGCGATCTTCATCGCCGCCCCGCACAAGGGCACGGATATCGCCGGCAACCGGTTCGGGCGGCTGATCGGGCGGCTGGTGCGTCTGCCGATCACCCTGCTGGGCAAGTTCGAGGACGTGTTCCAGACCCTGCAGCAGGCCGAAGCGCAGTCAGCGCAGCCGAAGAAGCTGGTCATTCCCAACAGCATCGACAACCTCAAGGCCGACGACCCGTTCGTGAAGGCATCGAGCGCGTTGCCGATCCGTCCGGGGCTGAAGTATCACTCCATCATCGCCCAGCGCAAACCCGAGGTGCCGCTGGAACAATCGGATGACGGGCTGGTGCCTTACTGGAGCGCGCATCTTCCTGGCGCGTTGTCGGAGAAGGTGATCATTTCCGGGCACAGCGTGCAGGAAACCCCGCAGGCGGTGCTGGAAATCCGCCGCATCCTGCGCGAGGACCTGGAAGAGGTGGGGGACTGACCTTACACCCGCCGCGCCACCACCACACTCAGCGCGGCCAACCCCAGCATCACGCCAAAGATCAGCAGATACCCCAGCACCACATCAACCCCCAGCATCATCGCAAACACCGATCCCGACACCGCCAGCGTCGTCGCCACCGCCAACGCCTCACTCAGCTGCAATGCCGAGCTGTTTGCCCCTTGCTGCGCCGGCGGCGACAACGACAAGGTCAGCACCGACAGGCTGGGGTAGATCAACCCCATCCCAAGGCCTGTCAGCGTCCAGCCGCCCAGCGCCAGCCACAGCGGCACGCCCGGCTGCAACGCCAGCGCGGTGGCAATGATCCCGGCGCACATCAGCAGCGCGCCGGCATGCAGCAACTGCCGCCGCGACCAGCCCTGGCCCTGATGGCCCTGGAACCAGCTGCCGCTGAACCAGCCGAGGGCCCCCAGGCTGAGCGCCACACCGGCCAGCAGCGGGCTCAATCCGCGCTCCCGTTGCAGCAGCAGTGGCAGGAACGCCTCGCAGCCGAAGAACGCCGACGCCGCGATGCCACGCAGCGCAATCACACTGGGCAGGCCACGCTGCAACTGCAGGGTACCAACCGGCAGCAGTTTCCAGCTGCACAGCAGCAGCGCCAGGGTGGCCGGCAGCATCAACGCTGCGGCGACAAACCCCGTCTGCTGGCCACCGACGTACAACAGCAACGCGGCCAGTGCCGCACCTGCGGCCCAGCGCACCACGGGATTCCCGGAAGTTGCCGCCTGCGCGCGCGTCTGCACCTGCCGCAGGGCCGGGCGCAGCAACCATGCCGCCGGTAACGCCAGCAGCGGCACACCCAGGAATACCCAACGCCAGCCCAGGTGCTGCACGATCAGGCCGCTGATCGCCGGCCCGACCAGCGAAGGCACCACCCAGCCAGCCGAGAACGCCGCAAACACGCGAGGGCGCAGCGCTTCGGGGTAGCAGCGTCCGACCAGCACATACAGCGACACCGAAATGGCACCCGCACCCAGCCCCTGCAGCAGCCGACCCAGCACCAGCACCGGCATGTGCTGGGCCAGCCCCGCCACCAGCAGGCCGGCAATGAAGCAGGCCAGACCGAGCCACAGCGGACGTGCAGGACCCTGCTGGTCGCTCCAGCGCCCGGCCAGGGTCATGCCGATCACACTGGTGGCGAGCGTGCCGCCAAAGGCCAGGGCATACAGGCGCAGGCCGTCCAGGGCATTGGCCACGGTCGGCATGGCCGCAGCGACGGCAAGCGCCTCGAACGCATGCAGCGAGACCAGTGCCACCATGCCCAGCGTGGTGGCGCGGTAACGCGGCGAAAGAATGGAGTCCCCGGCAGGGGCGGTGACAGCGGACAAGGGTTCAGACGACATGGCAATCCAGAAAATCAGAGGCAGCGGCGCTTGCGATGTGCGCCGAGGTCACGCAGGATCACACCTTAACCATGGTTGAGGTCAAGGCGTGATCGCCCAGGAACTGAGTGTAGGTGAGGTGGCGCGCCGCAGCGGGGTCGCAGTGTCGGCGTTGCACTTCTACGAGCGCAAGGGCCTGATTCACAGCCTGCGTACCGCGGGCAACCAGCGCCGCTACAGCCGCGAGGTGCTGCGGCGGCTGGCGGTGATCCGGGTGGCCCAGCGGGTGGGGCTGCCGCTGGAGGCGGTGGCCAATGCGTTTGCGGCGTTGCCGGAAAACAAGACGCCGACAAAGGCCGAATGGGCGCGGATGTCGGCGCTGTGGAAGGACGAGCTGGACCAGCGCATCGAGCAGTTGCGGTTGCTGCGCGATCAGTTGACCGACTGTATTGGCTGCGGGTGTCTTTCGTTGAAGAAGTGCCGCCTGGCCAATCCGGGGGATGCGCTGGGCGAGCAGGGTGAGGGGGCCCAGCGCTGGGGGTGAGTGATCACCACACGGTGATCACCTGCCCACTCTGCACGCCCTCCACACTGCGCTGGTACGCCAACGCCGCGCGCTGCGCACTCACCGGTTCAAACCCCGGGAAATACGCACCGTAGTCGTCCATCGACTCCACCAGTACGTTCGGGCTCACCACATTGATGCGCAGCCCGCGCGGCAGCAGGTCGAACGCGGCCGCACGCACAAATCCCTCCAGCGCGGCATTCACCGCCGCGGCGTTCACCCCGTCGCGGATCGGCTGCGCACTGACGATGCCACTGGTGAGCGTGATGGAGCCGCCGCTACGCAGATGATGCTGCGCCGTCAGGGCCAGCCGCACCTGCCCCAGCAGCTTGTCCTGCAGGCCCAGATTGAACTGCGCCGGGGTCATGTCGGTAATCGGCCCGAAGTGCAGCCGGCCGGTCGCAGCCACCACCGCGTCCAGCGGCCCGGTCTGCGCGAACAGGGCCTGCACGCTGGCATCGTCGGTCAGATCCACCTGCACGTCACCGCTGTGGCGGCCGGCGCGGATCAGTTCGTGGTGCACGCCCAGCGTGCTGGCGACGGCCTGGCCCAGGGTGCCACTGGCACCGACTACAAGAATCTTCATCTGCGCTGCTCCAATCAGGGACTGCCTGCAGTCTGCAGCATCCGCTGTGTGGATCTGGTTGCAGCGGGCTCATCCACCGGACCGTAGCGCCACGCCCTGCGTGGCTTCGACCCGGTTGGGCATGGCGCAGCCACGCAGGGCGTGGCTCTACGCACGGGATCAGGCCATCATCATGGAATCAGGCCATCATTATGACGCCTTTTCGGACAACGCCTTGCCACGCGCCGTGGCCGCGTCAATCGCCCGCGCCACGATCGCTTCAAACCCGTCCCCCTGGAACGACTCGATCGCCGCCTGGGTGGTGCCGTTCGGCGAGGTCACCCGGCGGCGCAGCTCCGCGGGTGCTTCACCGGACTCGTCCAGCATGCGGCTGGCCCCCAGCAGGGTCTGCACCACCAGCGTGTGCGCGGCCTCCGCCGACAAGCCCTGAGCCTGGGCCGCCGCTTCCATCGCCTCAGCCAGCAGGAACACATAGGCCGGGCCACTGCCGGATACGCCGGTCACCGCATCCATTTTCGCTTCATCCTCGATCCACACCGTGCGACCGGCGGTGGCCAGCACCTGGTCGGCCTGCGCACGTTGCGCTTCGCTGACCTCCGGGGTGGCAAACAGGCCGGTGACACCGGCACCCAGCAGGGCGGGCGTGTTCGGCATCGCGCGGACCACTGCGCCATGCTCGCCCAGCCAGCGCTGCAACTGGGCGCTGGTGATGCCGGCGGCGATGGAGACCACCAGCGGCGAATGCCGGGCGGCGAGGTCGGCCAGGTCGCCGCACACCTGCGACATCACCTGCGGTTTCACCGCCAACACCCACACACCGCCCTGTGCGGCCGCCTCAGCAGCGCTGGCGTAGGTCTTCACCCCGAAATCGGTGCTCAGTGCATCGCGCAGTTCGGCCACCGGCTCGGCAACATGGATGTGTGCCGGCGCGGTGCCCTGGCGGACCAGCCCGGCGATCAGGCTGCGGGCCATGTTGCCGCCGCCGATGAAGGTAATGGAATGAGTGTTCATGAAGTCGTCCAATGTAGAGCCGGGCTTGCCCGGCTGCGTTTCAACAATCAATGCCGCGCACCAAACAAGGCCGACCCCACCCGCACCATCGTCGCCCCATGGGCAATGGCCTCCGCGTAATCAGCGCTCATGCCCATGGACAGGGTATCGACCTGCGGGTACTGCACGGCCAGCGCGTCAAACAGCCCGCGCATGCGTTCAAACGCCTGCGCACGACGTTCGGCCTCCGGCCAGGGCGCGGGAATGGCCATCAACCCGCGCAGGCGCAGGCGCGGCTGTTCGGCGATCAGCGCCGCCAGCTGCGGCACCTGGTCCGGCGTACAGCCGTGCTTGCTGCCTTCGTCGTCGATGTTGACCTGGATCAGCACGTTCAGCGCGTCGCGATCAGCCGCCCGGTGCGCGGCCAGCGCCGCTACCAGCTTGGCCCGGTCCACGCTCTGCACCCAGTCGAAGTGGCGCGCGGCCAGTTCGGCCTTGTTCGACTGCAGGTGGCCGATCAGGTGCCACTCCAGCCCGATTGTGACCAGTTGCTCAATCTTGGCCACGGCCTCCTGGACGTAGTTTTCGCCGAACGCGCGCTGCCCCTGCGCGGCCAGGGCCGCCACCGCAGAGGCCGGCTGGGTCTTGGAAACCGCCAGCAGCAAGGGATCTGGCCGCCCGGCGGCCGATGCCGCGTTGTGCAGGTTCAGCAGAAGGGTCGAGAGGGGCAGGGCGGACACGATGGCTTTCCGGTAGTTCAGGAAGGCTATACTGCCGACCGGGGAAAGATCCTTCCAGTCGCAGCAGTCTATGGGGAGTAGCAGCGTATGGATATCGCCGAACTGTTGGCGTTTTCCGTGAAGAACAAGGCGTCGGACCTGCACCTGTCTGCAGGCCTGCCGCCGATGATCCGTGTGGACGGTGACGTCCGCCGCATCAACATTCCGGCCCTGGACCACAAGCAGGTCCATGCGCTGGTGTACGACATCATGTCGGACAAGCAGCGTCGCGATTACGAGGAATTCCTCGAAGTCGACTTCTCGTTCGAAATTCCCAGCCTGGCGCGCTTCCGCGTCAATGCGTTCAACCAGAACCGGGGTGCGGGTGCGGTGTTCCGTACCATTCCCTCGGAAGTGTTGACCCTGGAAGACCTGAACACGCCGCCGATCTTCCGTGAGCTGATCGACCAGCCACAGGGCCTGATCCTGGTGACCGGTCCGACCGGTTCGGGCAAGTCGACCACGCTGGCGGCGATGATCGACCACATCAACAAGAACGAATACGGTCACATCCTCACCGTCGAGGACCCGATCGAATTCGTCCACACCTCGCAGAAGTGCCTGATCAACCAGCGCGAAGTGCACCGTGACACGCACGGCTTCAATGAAGCGCTGCGTTCGGCGCTGCGTGAAGACCCGGACATCATCCTGGTCGGCGAACTTCGCGACCTGGAAACCATCCGACTGGCACTGACTGCGGCGGAAACCGGCCACCTGGTGTTCGGCACCCTGCACACCAGCTCGGCGGCCAAAACCATCGACCGTATCATCGACGTGTTCCCCGCCGGCGAAAAGCCGATGGTGCGTTCGATGCTGTCCGAGTCGCTGCGCGCGGTGATCTCGCAGGCGCTGCTGAAGAAGGTCGGCGGCGGGCGTACGGCGGCGTGGGAAATCATGGTGGGCACCCCGGCCATCCGCAACCTGATCCGTGAGGACAAGGTCGCGCAGATGTACTCGGCGATCCAGACGGGCCAGCAGATGGGCATGATGACGCTCGATCAGCACCTGCAGGACCTGGTCAAGCGCAGCCTGATCACGCGCAACCAGGCCAAGGAATACGCCAAAGACAAGCGCATTTTCGAATAACCGGGGCACACAGCGATGAACACCACTGGCACTACCATCGACTTCACCTCGTTCCTCAAACTGATGGCGCATCAGAAGGCGTCGGATCTGTTCATCACCGCCGGCATGCCGCCGGCGATCAAGGTGAACGGCAAGATCTCGCCGATCACCCAGACGCCGCTCACGCCGCAGCAGAGCCGCGACCTGGTGCTGAACGTGATGACGCCCGCGCAGCGCGAAGAGTTCGAAAAAACCCACGAGTGCAACTTCGCCATCGGCTTGTCCGGCGTGGGGCGCTTCCGCGTCAGCTGCTTCTACCAGCGCAACCAGGTCGGCATGGTGCTGCGTCGCATTGAGACGCGCATTCCCACCGTGGAAGAACTGAGCCTGCCGCCGATCATCAAGACGCTGGCGATGACCAAGCGCGGCATCATCCTGTTCGTGGGTGCCACGGGTACCGGTAAGTCGACCTCGCTGGCGGCGATGATCGGCTACCGCAACCTCAATTCGACCGGGCACATCATCACCATCGAAGATCCGATCGAATTCGTGCACAAGCACGAAGGCTGCATCATCACCCAGCGCGAAGTAGGCATCGACACCGACAGCTGGGAAGCGGCGCTGAAGAACACCCTGCGCCAGGCCCCGGACGTGATCATGATCGGCGAAGTGCGTACCCGCGAGGGCATGGACCACGCCATCGCGTTCGCCGAAACCGGTCACCTGGTGCTGTGCACCCTGCACGCCAACAACGCCAACCAGGCAATGGACCGCATCATCAACTTCTTCCCGGAAGATCGTCGCGGGCAGCTGTTGATGGACCTTTCGCTGAACCTGAAGGGCGTGGTCGCGCAGCAGCTGATTCCGTCGCCGGACGGCAAGTCGCGTCGCGTGGCGATGGAGATCCTGCTCGGCACGCCGCTGGTGCAGGACTACATCCGCGACGGCGAGATCCACAAGCTGAAGGAAGTGATGAAGGAATCGGTCCAGCTGGGCATGAAGACCTTCGACCAGAGCCTGTTCGAGCTGTACCAGGCCGGCGAGATCAGCTACGAAGACGCGCTGCGCTACGCCGACTCGCAGAACGAAGTGCGCCTGCGCATCAAGCTCTCTCAGGGCGGCGACGCCCGCACCCTGTCGCAGGGTCTGGACGGCGTGGAGATTTCCGAAGTCCGTTGAGGCCAACACCGTTGGCCGTTTCCGGGCGCGTGCGGTGCCATACCGCCGCGCCCGTGTTGTATCTGCCACGCCAAGGGGGCCGTGAATGACGCAGGAAGCCGCACTGAAAACCCGCTACGCGGGCATGAACACCGACGCATTGCTGGCGCTGTGGCAGGGCCAGGAACGCATGGACTGGGCCGAAGCCCTGTTGGCCGAGGAACTGCAGGCGCGTGGCGTGGAGCTGCAGCGGCTGCAGGAACTGGCCGCCGCGCGTGATCCGCATGGCGCGTCCAGCGTCAGCGCAGCGGTCGGGGCACCGACCGGGTTGGCGTACTTCTTCCTTATCCGCATGGGCGCGGTCGCCTTGGCCTTCGCCGCGGAGCGCACAGTGGGCTCCCTGTATGGCGAGACCTGGGCCAAGCTGGCGCTGCTTGCGGTCCTGCTGGGCTATGTGGTGCTGGGCAGCTGGCAGGTGTGGCGTCGCACCCGACAGCCGATGGGCGGTGCGTCTGCCTTCGGCACGGCCTACCAGACGATTGAACTGGGTGTGCTGGCGCTGGCGCTGATGGCCGGGCTGGGCTGGGCGTTCAGCCAGATACCGGAGTCGGAGCCCGAGAGGCCTGCCCAGCCCGTGGGGGCACCCTCCTTGATGGACCCCTGAACCTGAATGCTGGGCGCGCCGCTGCCCGGCGCAGGCGGAATTTCATTGCCAGGTGAATCAATTTCACCTGCAACTGTAACGCCGATCGTGTCTAATACGTCTCCCCACGAGCGGTACCCCCACCCATGTCTCTCCAATCCCATGGCCCCGCGCCGTGCGAAGACGCTGACGGCCACCTGGTCACTGCCGGGCCGTTGACCCCGCCGCCCGACAGCGCCGGGACCGTTGCCGACGAAAAAGCACTGCGCCATTCCACGGCGGAGGACGTGCAGGGCATGGTGCTGGCCACGCTGGTGGCCTCGCTGGGGCTGGCGATCTTCGCCAAGGGCGGCCTGATGATTGGCGGGATGGCCGGTCTGGCCTTCCTGCTGCACTACGCGGCCGGTTGGAACTTCGGCCTGGTGTTCGTGCTGGTGAACCTGCCGTTCTATTGGGTGGCGGTGCGGCGCATGGGCTGGGAGTTCACCCTGAAGACCTTTGCCGCGGTCACCGCCTGTGGCGTGTTGACCGACGTGCTGCCGCGCTTTGCCGACTTCTCGCACATGGCTCCGTTGTACTCGGCGCTGGTGGGCGGAGCATTATCCGGTCTCGGCATTCTGTTCTTCATCCGCCACCGTGCCAGCCTGGGTGGCATCGGCATCCTGGCGGTGTACCTGCAGCGCACGCGCGGCTGGAGTGCCGGCAAGGTGCAGATGTCGTTCGACACGCTGCTGATGTGCGCGGCGTTCTTCGTGCTGTCGCCGATGCAGGTGATGTACTCGGCCATCGGCGCGGTGGTGCTCAGCCTGGTGCTGATGTTCAATCATCGCCCCGGCCGGTACATGGGCGTTTGACGGACCGGTAGCGCCGGCCGTTGGCCGGCCCTCAAGGCCTATCCGGCGCTCATCCACGGTGGGGCAATCTTCTCCAACCGCTTGTACACCGGGCACGTCTTCGCATGCGCCCCGGGCAGATAGCCCAGGCTCATCAGAAACTCACCGGTGATCTCGCCGCCGGTGAACCGGAACGTCTTCTTGAACAGCTTCACCCAGTCGGCCTTGCTGCGCGGGTGATGGGCGTCCAGCCACTGCGCGAAGCTGCCATGGCTGGCCCGCAACTGCTGGATCACCTGCGCGTTGTGAATGGCCGCGTGCACTTTCAGCCGGTTGCGGATGATGCCGGCGTCGTTCAACAGCCGCTCGACATCACGTTCCCCATACGCCGCCACGGCGTCCACGTTGAACTGGCTGTACGCCTTCCGGAATCCTTCGCGCTTCTTCAGGATGGTTTCCCAGCTCAGCCCGGCCTGGTTGATCTCCAGGATCAGGCGTTCGAACAGCTCACGCTCGTCGCGCTGCGGAAAGCCGTACTCGTGGTCGTGGTAGTGGCCGTGGACCGGATGGCCCGGGGCAATGCTGCAGTAGCCGCTCATCGTGTTTCCTTTTTGCGCTCAGGTTCATCCACGCTTTGTGGAATGCTGCCGGCCAGGGAAACCTGCGGCCAGCGCGGGCGCTGCAGGTTCAGTTCGCCTGCCATCAGTGCGGCGTTGGCCGCGTCGGCCGCTGCCCGGTTCGCATGCCCGTAGAAGGTGAGCGTACCCGCGTTCTGCCACTTCCCGTCCGCGCGCACATGGAGTTGGCAGAACGGCCCAACCTGCTTCTCCAGGCGGCACAGCAGCATCTCGTCGCTGCCGTCGCCGTCAAGGTCGCGACGCAGCGCCACGCAATGTTCATCCACGTCCCGGCATTGGCTGTCAGCGAGTGAACGATCGAGCACCGCTGCCCACCAGTCCGCGTCCGGAGCCGGGGCACCCTTAGTCAACGCCACATGCCGCTGCAGCGCGGCGAGGTCACGCAGGCCGTCATCCAGCAGGGCTCCGTCGCTCCAGCGCGTCTCGCGTGCCAGGGCATCCTTGATTACGCTGACCGCACGCGCGTCCTTGCCCAGCACCGGGTCCTGCTGCAGCGCGCGCAGCGCATCCACGCCGCGCCGGCCCAGCTCGAAGCGCAGGGTAAGGGCATCGTTGGCATTGATCACAGCGGGGTCGTCCTTCAGCCTCGCCACCTGGCTGGCAATGCTGATCCGCACGCCATCCAGCAGCGGCGAGTTGGCCAGCAGCGCCACGCCCAGCACCACCCAGCACATCCAACGGTTCACCCGTTCAATCGGCTGCAGCCAGCGGCCGCGACGACGCAGCACCGCAAGCGCGTAGCCCATCGCATAGCCACACACGGTCAGTACCACCAGCGCACCCCAGAAGCGTTCCAGCGTCCAGCCGTATTGGGCAATGCGCAGCCCCATCGCATACAGCGCCAACCCGGCATACACCGGCAGTGCCAGCAGGCTGGCATCCACCAGCCGGCGCAGCCACATTGGATACGCCGCGCGCTCGCTGTCGTGCTGATACACCGCATTGGTGAATGCCACCAGCAGCAGCGACACGATCACCAGCAGCCAGGTGGCCGAACGGGTCTTCCACAGCGCCTCCAGCCCGGCAAACGGCAGGCTCAGCACGAACAGCACGGCAATGAACGACAGCAGCGGCAGCAGGCCGCGGCAGATCGCGAACAACACCTGCCGGGTCACCTGGATGGCGCGGTGCTGGGTGCGGCCAATCAGCACGCCGAAGCCGAACAGGCAGCCGGTGGCCAGGGCGATGAAGGCCTCCTCCCGGAACAGGTCGCGGAAGAAGTTGATATCCACCAGCTGGAACAGCTCTGACCACAGCCACAACAGCATCCAGGTCAGGCCGGTAAAGGCGAGCGCCAGCGCCAGGGTCAGACCGTTCTGCCAGGCACGTTCGAACAAGGCATCGTAGGTGGCACGCCAGTGGCCGTGCTGCAGGCGGAACTGCCACCACGGCAGGGTCACGAACACGGCGATGGCCATGCTGATCGAGAACGGCCAGTGCAGCGGGCCATCGTTCAATCCGGTTGCGCCGCCGCCCAGGTTCCAGCCGATCCAGCTGGCCAGCGCCAGCACCACCGCCGAGCCTATCCCCGCGTGCAGCCACAGCCGGCGGTCGCGCAGGTCCACCAGGGTCAGCGCAACGGCGGTGGGAATGGTCAGTACCCAGGTGTACCAGCGGTAGCGGCTGGCGATGTCCTGGAAGGGCCAGCCTTCACCGGCCTGCTGCACCGCGTACAGCGCCAGCCCCTGCAGCAGCGCGATCAGCACGATGGTGCTGCGCGAGGACAGCGGCAGGGCAGGAAGCGAGGTGTCGTTCATAGCGTGGGTCATGGCGCGGTCTCCTCGGGAACGATCACATCCACGCTCACCGGTTTGCCATGCGGCAAGGCCAGGCGCGGCCAGCGTTGATCGTGTATTTCCAGCTGGCCCGCGCGCAGGGCGTCATTGCCCTCGTCGGCCGAATGACCGCGTCCATACTGGCCCAGGAAATTCACCGCCGCCTCGTTGCGCCACTGGCCGTTCTCGCGGACGTGCAGCACGCAGTGCGCGCCGACATAGCCGGTCAGCTCGCACAGCAGCAGATCGTCGTTGCCGTCACCGTCCAGGTCGCGCATCAGCACCACGCATTCCTGTCCCACCCGCAGGCAGTCGGCAGAGCGGAGCTTGCCCTCGACCACGGCAGTCCACCAGTCGGGGGACGGTGTCGGCAGCCCCTTGGCCACGCTCAGCTGGCGCTGCAATGTGGCCACATCACGCAGCGTGTTATCCGCGGGTTTCCCCGGCTGATCGTCACTCCAGCGCGTTTCGCGTGCCAACACCTTGTTGATGGCGTCGACCGCACGGGCATCCCGCGACACCTGCGGGTCCTGCCGGAGCTCGCGAAGTGCCTCGACACCGCGCCGCCCCATCTTGAAACGCAGGGGTATCAGCTCCTTGCTGTCCAGCATGGCCGGGTCGGCCTTGAGCCGTGCCACCTGGCTGGCCACGCTGATCCGGGTGCCGTCCAGCACCGGCGAACTGGCCAGCAATGCGGTGGCCAGTACGGTCCAGCACATCCAGCGGTTGGCGGTTTCGATGCCCTGCAGCCAGCGGCCCCGGCGGCGCAGCACGGCCAGCGCGTAGCCCACCGCATAGCCGCACACCAGCACGACCACCACCGCGCCCCAGAAGCGCTCCAGCGTCCAGCCGTACTGCGCGATGCGCAGGTACATCGCATACAGCGCCAGCCCGGCATAGACGGGCAGCGCCAGCAGGCTGGCATCCACCAGATGCCGCAGCCAGCGCGGGTAGGTCGACTGCCCGTCGTGGTGCTGATAAACCGCGTTGGTGAACACCACCAGCAGCAGCGACACCGAGATCAGCAGGCTGGCCGCCGAGGGCGTGGTCCAGAGCGAGGCCAGGCCGGTGAAGGGCAGGATGAGCAGGAACACGACCGCCATCAGCGACAACAGCGGCAGCAGGCCACGGCAGAGCGCGAACAGCACCAGTCGGATCACCTGGATGGCGCGGTGCTGGGTGCGACCGATCAGCACGCCGAAGCCCATCAGCGTGCCGGTGACCACGGCCATGCCCGCCGGCGCAGTCAGGATCCGCTGGAACAGGTCGATGTTCACTACCGCAAACAGCCCAGCGCCCATCCCCAGCAGCATCCAGGTCAGCCCGGTGAAGAGCCCCGCCAGGGCCAGGGTGAGGGCGTTCTGCCAGGCGAGTTCAAACAGGGCCGGGTAAGGCGCGCGCCAATGACCGTGCTGCAGCCGGTATTGCCAGTAAGGCAGGATGATGAAGGTGGCGGCCGCCATGCAGATGGAGAAAGGCCCCAGCAGCGCACTGGGCTCCATCCCGGTGGCGTCGCCACCGACGCTCCAGCCGATCCAGCTGGCCAGCAGCAGCACCACGATCGAGCCCACCGCCACATGCAGCCACATGCGACGGTCGCGCAGGTTCACCAGGGTCAGTGCCAGCGCAGTGGGTACGGTCAGCACCCACGCAATCCAGCGGCAGCGGTGGGCGATGTCGTTGAACGGGGCGCTTTCGTCCAGTGCGAACGCCGCATACAGGGCCAGCCCCTGCAGCAGCGCGATCAGCACGATGGCGGCACGTGAGGCGAGGGGCAGGGCAGGGGGCGTGGCGTCGTTCACGATCAGCGTCCATGCGGGTGTGGGAGCATCCTAGCCGAGGACTCACGCCCCTGTCTGGAGCCCTGCGGTTAGAATGGAGCCATGTCACAGCTGCCTACGTCCCTTGCCGATCATCTGCTGGTAGCGCTGCCGTCGCTGACCGACCCTACGTTTGCGCGCAGCGTGGCGTTGATCTGCCAGCACGACGAAGCCGGGGCCATGGGCGTGCTGGTCAACCAGCCGTCTGAATACACCCTGGGCGAAGTGCTGGCACAGATGGAAATCAGCACCGACAACGCGGCATTGCGCGACCAGCCGGTGCTCAATGGTGGCCCGGTGCACCCGGAGCGCGGGTTTGTGATCCACGACGACCCGCGCGAGTGGGATGCCTGCCTGGCGGTCGGCGAGGGCCTGTTCCTGACCACCTCGCGCGACATTCTGGAAGCCATGGCCCGTGGCGAGGGCCCGCGCAACGCGCTGGTCACCCTGGGCTGCGCTGGCTGGAGCTCGGGTCAGCTGGAAAGCGAGCTGGCTGAAAACAGCTGGCTGGCGGTGCCCGCCGATGCCGACCTGCTGTTCAGCACGCCGCTGGATGAGCGCTGGCAGGGGGCGGCGGCGCGTCTGGGCGTGGACCTGTTCCACCACACCGGGTACAGCGGCCATGTCTGAGCCGGCCAGCATCCGCCGTGACGGTACGGTGCTGGGCTTTGACGTCGGCTCGCGCCGCATCGGTGTCGCCATCGGCAGTTCATTCGGTACCCACGCCCGCGCCATCGCCGTGGTCGACGTGCATGGCAACGGTCCGGACTGGGGCGCGGTGGAGCGCCTGATCAAAGAATGGCGTCCTGACGGCCTGGTGGTGGGCGACCCGCTCACCCTGGATGGCCAGGACCAGCCCAACCGCAAGCGTGCGCAGGGCTTTGCCCGCCAGCTGCGGGAACGTTTCAAACTGCCGGTGGTGCTGGTCGACGAGCGATCCAGCTCGGTCGAGGCCGCCCGTCGGTTTGCGGTGGAGCGTGCCGAGGGGCGCAAGCGTCGTCGTGACGCGGCGACCCTGGACGCGGTTGCCGCCGCCGTCATCATCGAGCGCTGGTTGTCCGCGCCGGATGACGCCACCCCCGTTTCCTGACCCCTCAGATCCCTGCCATGACCGCCACGCAACTCGATTCCGATGGACGCCTGCGCCACCTGCTGACCCTGGAAGGTCTTCCCCGCGAAACCCTGTTGCAGCTGTTGGACCGTGCCGGTCAGATCCGCGATGCCGCGGTCGGCCGCGTTGGCAACAAGCGCCAGGTGCTGGCCGGTTCGGCGGTGTGCACGCTGTTCTTCGAGCCTTCCACCCGCACCCGCAGCTCGTTCCAGCTGGCTGCACAGCGGCTGGGCGCGGACGTGCTGAACTTCGACGCGTCCACCTCGTCCACCCGCAAGGGCGAAACCGCCTGCGACACCTTGAAGAATCTGGAAGCGATGGGCGTGCGCGGCTTCATCGTCCGTCATCCCGATGACGGTGCCGTGGCCGCGCTGTCGCAGGCGGCGGGCGAGGGCACTGCGCTGATCAACGCCGGCGACGGCCGCAGCTCGCACCCCACCCAGGGCCTGCTCGACATGCTGACCCTGCGCCAGGCCAAGGGCGCGGATTTTTCGAAGATGAAGGTGCTGATTGTCGGCGACGTGAAGCACTCGCGCGTGGCCCGCACCGACCTGCACGCGCTGCGTACGCTGGGCGCGGGTGAGATCCGCGTGTGTGGCCCGCAGTCGCTGCTGCCGGATGATGAAACCTTGAAGGGCTGCATCGTCGGCCAGGACTTCGACGCCATGCTCGAAGGCGTGGACGCGCTGATGATGCTGCGCCTGCAGCGTGAGCGCATGGAAGAGGGCCTGGTGCCGTCGATCGAGCAGTACCACGCAGAATATGGCCTGACCGCAGAGCGCTTGAAGCGCGCCGGCCAGGACGCCGCCGTGCTGCACCCGGGTCCGATCAACCGCGGCGTGGAAGTCACCGACGAAGTCGCCGACGGCCCGCAGTCGTGGGTGCTCCGCCAGGTTGCCAACGGCGTCGCCGTGCGCATGGCGGTGCTGGAGACGCTGTTGGGTTGATGCGGTGGTGCTGATATCCCATGGGGCTGAACCGCACGGGTGGTGCCGGCCGCTGGCCGGCAACCTCATGAACCCTTCCACGTAAACGTGTTTGCCGGCCAGCGGCCGGCACTACCGGTCGTGCGGTCATTTCGTCCACGCGAACGGATACTCCCCAATTCGTTCTGTCAGTCCAGCCTTTCAACAGCTTGTCGCTGCCCACGATCTCAGCGCGCCCTGAGGTCTTGTAGCGCTTCAATCAGCGCCGCCGGCATACTGCCATCCCGTGACCAACCACGATGCGAAGCCACGACCTTGCCGTTCTGGAGCAGATGGAAGGTCGGCAGTGCGGTCAGGTCCATGCCCCGCCACTGCGAATTCTTGAACGCTACGTGCATGGGGGCCTCGGGGAAATCCTGGTTCCATTTCGCGATGTCCTCCAGGTTGAGTGAGCGGTCTACGGGCTGCATCCAGACGACGCGTAGATCCGACAACAACAGCTTTGCCTCTGGATCCTGAAGCAGTTGCCCGGTAGCGCGGCGCGCCATGTGGCAGCCCGCGACTACGACCATATCGACTTTCGAAATATCGAGCCGGTGCGCTTTCAAGCGCCCGTTATCCAGTGTCAACACGACCACGTCAGTCGGCGTCGTCCTCTTTCGCTCGAGCTGGCGAATGCCCCGCTCCAGTTTCATTTCTCTCAGCCAGCTGACGGATCGATTCTCCTCCTTGATTGAGCGCAGCGATTCTGCCGATGCTGCGTCCATGGTGTCCGAGGGAAATCGGGCGGCGATCTTTGCCGCGAGGTCTTCGAGTGGAAAGTGAGGCGTCTGTGATGTGGCGTTGAAGTAGAAGGAGATGATGTCCAGCGCACGAAGCTGATCCTGGTGTGTGGAGAGTGGAGCGCCCTCCTCGGCGTTGGCGATTTCCGCAGCGCAATCGGTCGCGAGTGGCGAGATCAACATCTGGGTGTCTCGTGCCTCTGTTGCCAGGGCCTCTGCTTGTCGGGCCTTTGACCATAGGTCCATGCAGGCAGTTGTGTGATTGTTGAGGTTGTAAGCAGGCGCAGGCGAGATTGCCGCCAGCACTACGGATACTGTTCCGACAATTCGGTAGATCATTCCCTTTCCTTTCGACCAATGCCCCCGCTCTGGAGCGGGGGGCACGAAGGCTTACTCGCCAGCAACGGCGAAGGGTTCACAGCTGGTGGGGCAGACACTGCCCTGGGTCACCCGGCAGTACGTACCCTTGTCGCCCATGTAGCACTGAGAGTTTGGCCGCCCTGGGCGACTCATAGGACGCAGCATGAGGTGCTCCGCGGCGGTTCTGGCGCGCAGGCCTGGGATAGCTTCCAGGGAGGTCTGTACACCGAAAAGGGACAGAATCTGGTGAATCTCAGTAACGCTGAGGGTCTGGAGCGGAATGTAGCTGTACGACCCCAGCCCGCGTGGGGTGAAGACCAGGCTGTCGACGAACATTTGTCGCGCACTTGACGGAAGCCGGTGGAGCGATGAGTCCAGGGTGGTCTGAAGGTAGCGTTGAAGGTCGCCCTGCGAACGGATGATCGCTGCAGCAAGATCTATCGTCTGCTGCTCCTGCTCCATGGCCAGCGTTACTGCTGGGAGCTCGTCGATTGAAGCTGCGATGGCCGTAGTGCTGGTGAACGACATGGCCATCATGAGGATGGTGGCTATGGGTGCTTTCATCGGTGGTCTCCTGGGTGAGTTGACAGTGATCGGTGGCGATCAGTGCAACGTTATTTCCCCTGGAGGTGGGTGCCCATCAGGGCAACATCGATGTAATTGTCAATCAAACCTTGATGACAACGTAGGGAATGCCTTCGATGAGGGAATCGAGGTTGCCGGCCAGCGGCCGGCACTACCGGCTTTGCGCGAACATCCACGCCCACATATCGGCATCGGCATACGTGGCATCCCACGCATTGTGGTTGCCCTGCGGATACTCGGTATACCGCACATCCTTCGCGCCCACTGCATCGAACGCCGCCTTCAAACGACCATCATCATCCGGCTTCACCACATCATCCAGTGCGCCATGGAACATCCAGATCGGCGTTGCCTTCAGCCGCTGCGCCATCACGGCATACGGATCGGCCTCACGCGCGACGGCTTCCACGAACAAAGTAGGGCGCACCGCGCGTGGCACCAGCACCGCGCCGCATACCGGCACGATCGCGGCAAAGCGCTGCGGGTCATCCAGTGCGATGTTCCAGCTGCCATAGCCGCCCATCGACATGCCGGTCAGGTACTGACGCGCCGGATCGGCACCGAATTCGGTGATCACCGCATCCAGGGCGGCAATCGCCGCACGGTTGTTGTCGCCGGACCATTCCTCCTCGGCCGGCACCTGCGGCAGTACCACCAGCGCGGGGAAGGTATCGGCATGGCGGCGCAGATAGGGCCCGATGCCGGCCTCGGTCTGGGCCTGGTTGTTGCTGCCGCGCTCGCCCGAGCCATGCAGGAACAGCACCACCGGCAACTTTCCGGCCTGCGCACGTGTTCCGCGCGGAATGAACACCTGGTAGTGCACGCTGCGCCCGTCCAGCATCACCGTGCGGGCTTCAAACCTCCCGGTGGCATCGCCTCGCGTCGGTGCGCAACCCGCCAGCATCAGCAGCGCCACTGCACACAGCAGCCAGCCCATCGAACGTGCCATGCCCCATCCTCGACTGAAATCGTTTTCAGTCTAGTCCGCCGTGCAGAGCAGAGCATCTTGCAGCGCATCAGTCCGGGCGTGGCGCGGCGGCCAGGATGTCCAGTTGCTCGATGGCCTCAGGGTGTCCTTCGGCGGCGGCGGCCTGCATCTGGGCAAGGGTAGGGTGCACCACCAGCAGGATCGGGTTCTCGCAGATGGGGCAGTCGAACTGAGCCTCGTCTTCGTGCAGTTCCATCGCCATGTCCCGCGGAGTGCCCCGCCATTCGCATGCGGCGCAGGTGTGGACCTGGTCGCGCCAGCCGGGGGTGTAGTAGTTGTCCAGGGTGACGGCCATGCGGGCTCCGGAATCAGTGCAGCAGAATGAGGGTGGCCAGGCCGAGGAAGCTGAAGAAGCCCATCACGTCGGTCACTGCGGTGACCACTACGGTGCCGGCCACCGCTGGATCGACATTCATGCGCTTGAGCAGCAGCGGCAGCAGCACGCCGGCCAGCGCCGCCGCACAGAAATTGATGATCAGCGCGAGCGTGATCACTACGGACAGCAGAATGCTCTGGAACCAGACGAAGGCGATCAGGCCGACCACGGTACCTATCAGGGTGCCGTTGATCAGTGCCACCCGCATCTCCTTCCACAACAGGATGCGTGCGTTGCTCTGGCCGACCTGGCCCAGCGCGATGCCGCGCACCATCAGGGTCAGTACCTGCACGGCGGCATTGCCGCCGACGCCGGCCACGATCGGCATCAGCACCGCGAGTGCCACCACCTTCTGCAGGGTGAGTTCGAACTGGCCGATCACGCTGGCGGCCAGGAACGCGGTGCACAGGTTGATGCCCAGCCAGACCACGCGGCCACGCACCGCGCGCTTGATCGGCGAGAACAGATCTTCTTCCTCGTCCAGACCGGCCGCGCCCAGCGCCTGGTGCTCGGCCTGTGCGCGGATGATGTCCACCACGTCATCGATGGTGATGCGGCCGAGCAGGATGTTGTTGTCGTCCACCACCGGGGCGGACACCCAGTCATGGTCGGAGAACTGCCGGGCCACTTCCTCGGCGCTTTCGCCCACGTCGATGGCCGGCTGCTCGTCGTCGATCAGCCGGTTGATCGGGGTGTTGTCTTCGTGGGTGACCAGCGCGGCCAGCGACAGGCGGCCCAGGTACTGGTGGCGGCGGCTGACCACGAACAGGTGGTCGGTGTGGTCGGGCAGTTCGCCGCGCAGGCGCAGGTAGCGCAGCACCACGTCCACGTTGACGTCGGCGCGCACGGTCACCACATCCGGGTTCATCAGGCGGCCGGCAGTGTCCTCGGGGTAGGACAGCACCTGCTCGAGCCGCTCGCGGTTCTCCCGGTCCATCGACTTGAGCACTTCGTCGATGACCGTGTCCGGCAGGTCCTCGACCAGGTCGGCCAGATCGTCGATGTCCAGGTCTTCGACCGCGGCGATGATTTCGTCCGGGTCCATGTCGGCCAGCAGGCTTTCGCGTACTTCCTCGCCGACGTGGACCAGCACCTCGCCGTCATCTTCCGGATCGACCAG
The DNA here is from genome assembly GCF_032103445.1 of Stenotrophomonas sp. Classification (GTDB taxonomy): domain Bacteria; phylum Pseudomonadota; class Gammaproteobacteria; order Xanthomonadales; family Xanthomonadaceae; genus Stenotrophomonas. The sequence goes on along the minus strand of NZ_DAMDFR010000029.1, from coordinate 9,904 downwards.
CCCCCACACCACTTCGCGCTTGCCCGGCGGCAGCGATTCCAGCAGGTTGCCGATCTCGGCCGGTGCCAGGGTATTGACCAGCCGGCGCACAGGCCCAAGCCGCCCGCTGTCCAGTGCATCGGACAACAGCCGCAGCTGGCGTGCCGTCTTGTCGTGGCGTACGGCTTCGGCCATGCGCAGCTCCCGCGGAAAAAGAAAAGGCCGCTATCCCGTACAGGATGCGGCAACAGGGGTGGTCACCGCGTCATTATCGCTTGGATTTGTGTCAGGGCGCGACGGGATGTGGTCGGTTCGCGGTATCGACCAACGGTCGATACCTACCGGGATCTACGCGTGCCCGGCACTTTCAATCCAACGCTCGATGCCGCGTCGGTCACGCGCGGCCAGCAGCTTCGGCGCGGCCGCCTGCAGCTGCGCCCAGTCGCTGTCGCGGATCACCCGGCGCACTTCCAGCAACGTGCCAGGGTGCAGGCTGAATTCCTTCAAACCCAGCGCCAGCAGCAGGCGGGTCATGCGCGGGTCGCCGGCAATTTCGCCGCACACCGCCACAGGGGTGTCGTGTTCGCGCCCGGTGCGCAGGATCTGCGCGATCAGCCGCAGTACGGCCGGATGCAGTGGGGAATACAGTTCACCCACCGCCTCGTTGTTGCGGTCGGCGGCCAGCAGGTACTGCACCAGGTCGTTGGTGCCGACCGACAGGAAATCGACCAGGTCGATGAAGCTCTCCAGCGCGATCGCCGCTGCCGGCACTTCGATCATCGCGCCGAACGGAATGTGTTCGGCCACTTCATGGCCTTCGGCCTGCAGCAGCTGGGTCTGCTTCTGCAAGCGCCGGCGTACCGCCAGCACTTCCTCGCGGGTGCTGACCATCGGCAGCAGGATGCGCAGCTTGCCGTAGGCCGACGCACGCAGGATCGCGCGCAGCTGGGTATCGGCGACCTTGGGCCGGGCCAGTGACAGGCGCACGCCACGCAGGCCGAGTGCCGGGTTGTCTTCGTTGCTCAGGGTCAGGCCGGTGCGGTCGGCCTTGTCCGCGCCCAGGTCCAGGGTGCGGATGGTGACCGGGCGGCCGTTCATGCCCAGCGCGGCGTCGCGGTAGGTTTCGAACTGTTCCTGCTCATCCGGCAACTCGTCGCGCTGCAGGAACAGGAACTCGGTGCGGTACAACCCCAGGCCGTGCGCGCCCAGCGCATGCGCTTCGGTCACGTCCTCCAGTGACTCGGCATTGGCCAGCAGGGCGATGTCGACCTTGTCCAGGGTGCGGCTGGGCTTGGCCCGCAGCCGGCCCAGCTCGCGCTGTTCGCGGGCCTGCTCACGCAGGCGTGCGCGGTAGTCGCGCAGGTCGCCGGCCAGCGGGTTGATGGTGATGCCACCGGTGCTGCCGTCGATGATCAGCACGTCGCCGTCGTTGATCTTCTGCAACGCGCCCGGCACGTTGACGATCAACGGCAGGTGCAGGCTGCGCGCCAGGATCGCGCTGTGCGACAACGCACTGCCGCCGACGCTGACAATGCCGACCACGCCGTGTGCCTGCAGCTGGGCCAGCTCTGAAGGGGCGATGTTGTCGCAGACCAGAATCTCCCCGGCCAGGCCTTTCACGTCCGGCGGGCGCTGGTGCAGGAAAGCATGGATGCGCCCGATCACATGATCCAGGTCGTCCATGCGGCTCTTCAGGTAGGCATCGTCCATGCCATCGAAGACCTTGGCCAGGCGGTCGCGCTGCACGCGCAGGGCATAGCCGGCGCTGTACGGACCACTGCGGATCAGTTCGTCCAGCCCGTACAGCAGTTCGGGATCATCCAGCAGCAGGGCGTGCAGATCGAGGATCTCGCCCATTTCCTTGTCCAGCGCTCCTTTCAGGCGCTGGCGCAGCTCGTGCATTTCCACCCGCGCCGCATCCACGGCCTCATGCAGGCGGACCAGCTCGGCATCGACGCGGTCGGCCGCAATGCGTTGCTCGGCCACCTCCAGCACATGTGGCAGGCGCACCCGGGCACGACCGAGGGCATGGCCGCGGGCGGCCCCATGACCGGTCAGCAGCAGCGCGCCGGAAGCGGTCCGCGACGGCTGCCCGGGCATGCTCAGTTGTCCTCGTCGAAGCGCCGCTCGAACAGGGACACCACGGCGTCCATCGCGGCGGCTTCGTCCTCGCCGTCGATGCGCACGGTGACCGGGGTGCCCTGGCCGGCGGCCAGCAGCATCACACCCATGATGCTCTTGGCGTTGATCTCACGGCCACGCGCGATCATGGTCACGTTGCAGCGGAACGGCGCCAGCTCCTGCACCAGCTTGGCAGTAGCGCGGGCATGCAGTCCCAGGCGGTTGGATACAGTGAGTTCACGTTCAAGCATCGTCGACAATCGCTCCATTGCGAGTGCCCGCCGCCGCAGTGGCGGGCAGTTGATCCAGTCCCTGTTCCGGATAATTCATCACTCGCAACAACATCGGCAGGCTCAGCGCTGAGACCCGGCGAGCCGGGGTGCCCAGGCGGGCCAGCTGCGCTGCCAGATTGCTCGGGCTGGCGCCATACAGGTCGGTCAGGATCAGAACACCCTCGCCACTGTCGACCCGGCGCAAAGCGGCCGAGGCGAGCGGGAGCAGGGCGTCCATGTCTGCGTCGAACGGTACTTCAAATGCTTCCGTCTTCAGCGGCAGATGCCGCAGCAGCCGGGTTGCCACTTCCAGCAGGGAAGCGCCAACACCGGGGTGCGTTACAAGGAGAATGCCACAGGTCATTACCGAACGTTAACAGGTCAAGATGAATTGGGACTAGGGGGCAATGCGGGATTGTCTAATCCAGTTCACGATGGAACGTGGCCACTTCCGGCCAACCCTGTTCACGCGCGTGCCGCGCCATGCGTTCAGCGAGGTAAACCGAGCGGTGCTTGCCGCCGGTGCAGCCAAAGGCCACGGTGACGTAACTGCGGGTGTCATTGCCGAGCCGGGGCAGCCAGGTGTCCAGGAAGTCGGTCAGCTGGGCGGTGTAGCGCTGCACGTCGGCCTGGGCGTCCAGGTAGTCGCGGACCGGGGCCTCGCGGCCGGACATCGGGCGCAGCTCCGGGTCCCAATGCGGGTTGGGCAGTACCCGGGCATCGAACACGAAGTCGGCTTCGGCCGGTACGCCGCGCTTGTAGGCGAACGACTCGAACAGCAGCGACAGCTTGTTGCCGTGGTTGAGCGCGAACCCGGTCACCACCTTGCGGCGCAGCTGATGCACGTTCATGCCGGTGGTATCGATCACTGCGTCAGCGGCCCGGCGGAGTGGCGCGGTCAGTTCGCGCTCGCGGGCGATAGCCTCGGGCAGTGACAGGCCCAGCTGGCTCAGCGGATGCCGGCGGCGGGTGTCGGCGTAGCGCTTGAGCAGGGTTTCATCGGTGGCGTCGAAGAACAGCAGCTGCGCGTCCAGGCCGGCGGCCAGGGCGTCTTCACGCCAGTGCGAGAGCTGGCTGAGGTCGGTCTGGCCGCGCACATCGATGCCCACCGCCATGCGCCGGGGTGCTGAACCGTCGTGGCTGCCCATCAGGCTGCGCACGAAATCGGGCAGCAGCAGAATCGGCAGGTTGTCCGAGCAGTAGTAATCGAGGTCCTCGAAGGTCTTCAGGGCGACCGACTTGCCGGAGCCGGACAGCCCGCTGACGATGATCAGGGTGGCAGCAGGGGCGGGGGCGGCGGTGCTCATGGCGTGCGGCGTTCCAGCAGGTTGCTGTGCCGGGCGATGAACATCGCCGCGGGATCAATACCCTTGGTACGCAGAATGTGCAGCCGGGTGGCCGCTTCGGTCAGCACCGACAGGTTGCGGCCGGGCATCACCGGCAGGGTGATCAGCGGCACGTCCAGGTCCAGCACGTGACGGGTGCCGGAATCGCCGGTCAGGCGCTCGTAGCCGTGGGGGGTGGGTTCGGTCATGGGCTTGGTCAGGTGCACGATGAGCCGAAGGTACTTGTTCTTCTTTACCGCCGTGTCACCGAACATCTCGCGCACGTTCAGCACGCCCAGCCCGCGGACCTCCAGCAGGTCCTGCAGCAGCTCCGGGCAGGTGCCGTCCAGCACATCCGGGGCGATCTGGGTGAATTCCGGGGCATCGTCGGCCACCAGACGATGGCCGCGGCTGAGCAGCTCCAGCGCCAGTTCGCTCTTGCCCGAGCCGGCTTCGCCGGTGATCAGCACGCCAATGGAGTAGATCTCCATGAATACGCCATGCAGGATCACCCGCGGGGCCAGGGTGCGGGCCAGGTGGTAGGACAGGTGGTTGAGCAGTTCGTGGCCGCGCTTGGGCGAGATCCACAGCGGGGTGTGCGATTCGTCGGCGGCCGCGCGCAGGTCTTCCGGGCAGGGCTGGTTGCGGGTGATCACCAGCGCCAGCGGGTGCGACTGCATGATCCGCTCGATGGTCTCCCAGCGCTGGCGCGAATCCAGCGAATCCAGCCAGGACAGCTCCTCGGTGCCCAGTATCTGCACCTTGTTCGGGTAGATGGCGTTCAGGTAACCGGCCAGCGACGGACGTCGCGACACGGTGTTGCCGGCTTCCAGCTCCCGGCGCTCGCCGGCCTGGCCGGCTACCCAGCGCAGGGCAAGACGGTCGCGCTGTTGTTCAAACAGCTCACGTGCGGTGATGCTGGTATTCATGCGGCGCTCGCCGGAGGGGATAACTCGAGTACCTGACGCAGGGCCTGGCGGACCGAGGGCTCGGAGAACAGCTCGGCCAGTTCGGACAGCAGCATCAGGTGTTGATGGGTGTAGTGGGCCGGCACGGCCATGGCGAACACCAGGTCGACGGGTTCGTCACCGCCGAAATCCACCGGTGTTTCCAGCCGCAGCAGGGCCCCACGGGGGCGTTCCAGCAGCGGCGCGCGGCCATGCGGAATGGCGATGCCATGGCCGATGGCGGTACTGCCCAGCTGTTCGCGCTGGCACAGGTTCTGGTAGATCAGTTCGGCATTGGCTTCGCGGCAGGCCAGCAGGCGGGCCGCGGCCTGCAGCACGCTGTCGCGATCGGCGGCCGGCAGCACCTGGGTGCGCACGGCCGCCAGTAGGTCAGTCAGGGGCATGTTGGGGAGAACATGGGGGCGTCAGCCGCCATTGTCGCTCACCGGCAAGGGCGCGTGCTGCTGTTTCTTTTCCTTGTGCTTGATCACCAGGCGGTCGAGCTTGTCGGCGAGTACGTCGATCGCTGCATACATGGTCTGGCCGTTGGCTTCGGCATGCAGGGTCTGGCCGGGGATGTTGACGCTGGCATCGACGTGATGGTCGGGCTTCTGCAGCTTCAGCGTGACCCGTGCGTCGCAATGCTCATGGACGAAGTGCTTACTGATTCTCGCCAGCTTTTCCTCGACATAGGATTGCAGGGCGGGGGTGACTTCGACATCTTTGCCAAACGTTTCGATGCGCATCGGGTGTCTCCTTTTTATTCGGATTTGCCAATGAACCTTCCCGCCGGGCGCGTGGAGCGTCAGGCGATACGTACTCTTTCGTGCGAGGCGGAAATGTTCATGGCCTCACGATACTTCGCCACGGTGCGCCGCGCCACCGGTATTCCCGAGGTTTTGAGCAGGTCAGCCAGCTTGGCGTCAGAAAGCGGCTTGCGCGGGTTCTCGTCGTCGATCAGGCGGCGGATCATGGCCTGGATGGCCGTGCTGGACGCCTCCCCGCCGCTGTCGGTATCGATCCCGGATGCGAAGAAGCTGCGCAGCGGCAGGGTGCCGCGCGGGGTCCGCACGTACTTGCGGGCGATGGCCCGGGAGATGGTGGATTCGTGCAGGCCCAGCTCGCCGGCGACCTCGCGCAGGGTCAGCGGGCGCAGGGCCTGCTCGCCGAACTCCAGGAAGGCCGACTGCTGCTGCAGCAGGCAGCGCATCACCCGCAGCAGGGTCTCGCCGCGGGCCTCCAGGCCCTTCAGCAGCCAGCGGGCCTCCTGCAGGTGCGCGCGCAGGTAGCCGGCGTCGCTTTCACCGCATCGGCGGATCATCTGTTCATAGCCCCGGTGGATCACCACCCGCGGGCCGGCGTGACCGGCCAGAGCCGCGCGCCACACGCCGCCCTGCCGCCAGACCACGCAGTCCGGCACCACGTAGCTGTCGTGGGCCAGTTCGCCGATCTGGGTGCCGGGGCGCGGGTCCAGCGAGCGCAGCAGCTGCACGGCGGTGTCTACCTCGGCAGTGGGCACCTTCAATTCATGGGCCAGGCCGTCCACGCCGCTGCGCGGCAGGCGCTCCAGCGGGCCGTCGGCAATGCGCCGGGCCAGGGCCAGGCCGGGGGTCTGCGGGTCCAGCACGTCCAGCTGCAGCTGCAGGCATTCGCCCAGGCTGCGCGCGCCGACCCCGATCGGGTCGAAGCGCTGGATCTGGTGCAGCACGGTCAGAATCTCGGCCTCATCGGCGTGAATGGATGGCAGCAGGGTTTCGGCAATGGCCGACAGCGGCTCACGCAGGTAGCCGTCTTCTTCCAGTGCGTCGATCAGCGCCGCACCGATGCTGCGATCACGTGCGGACAGGTGCGACAGGTGCAGCTGCCACAGCAGGTGGTCGGCCAGGGTTTCGGTTTCGGCCACGCGCTCGGCGGCGCTGCCGTTGTCGTCGTCATCGAACGAGCCGCTGCCGCCACTGCTGCTCCAGTCGGTTTCGCCCGGGGCCCAGTCATCTTCGCTGGCGGCGCTGCGCTCGCCCGGTTCGTCCGGGCCGTCGCTGCTCTCATTCGGTCTTTCGTCGGCTCCGGGCGCGGCATCGAGTCCGGGCTGGTCATTCTCAGCCCATTCCAGCAGCGGGTTGGTCTCCACCGCCTCGGCGATTTCCAGCTCCAGCTCGGTGGTGGACATCTGCAGCAGCTTGATGGCCTGACGCAGCTGCGGCGTCATGACCAGTTGCTGTCCCAGCGATGTCTGCAGCCGTGCCTTCATGCCTGTGCCCAACGGGGGGAGGGTGCCGCAGCGGCCGGCCGGTCAGAGCTTGAAGGTGTCTCCAAGGTAGACGCGACGGACGTCGGCGTTGTCCAGGATTGCGTCCGGTGCACCCTGCGCCAGTACGCTGCCTTCGTTGAGGATATACGCGCGGTCGCAGATTCCCAAGGTTTCACGGACATTGTGGTCGGTGATCAGCACGCCGATGCCGCGCTGCTTGAGGTGGGTGACGATGCGCTGGATCTCGCCGACCGAGATCGGGTCGACGCCGGCAAAGGGTTCGTCGAGCAGGATCAGGCGCGGCTGCGCGGCCAGCGCGCGGGCGATTTCACAGCGGCGGCGCTCACCGCCGGACAGGCTGGCCCCGAGCTGTTCGGACACATGGCCGATCTGCAGCTCGTCCAACAGCGAATTCAGCTCTTTCTCGCGGCCGGCAGCGTCCAGGTCGTCACGCAGCTCCAGCACCAGGCGGATGTTGTCGGCTACGGTCAGCTTGCGGAACACCGACGGTTCCTGCGGCAGGTAGCCCACGCCCTGCTTGGCGCGGGTATACATGGGGTCGGCGGTGATGTCCTTGCCGTCCAGCACGATGCTGCCGGCATCGGCTTCCACCAGACCGACGATCATGTAGAAACAGGTGGTCTTGCCCGCGCCGTTGGGGCCGAGCAGGCCGACCACTTCGCCGGCATCGAGGGTCAGCCCGAATTCCTTGACGACTTCGCGCTGCTTGTATTTTTTGCGCAGACCTTTGGCGACCAGCATTACTTCTTGCTCCCGGCAGTGGGCACGGTGGTCTTGGTGGGGGCCGGTTTGGCCGCCGGTGCAGGGGTTTTGTTCTTGGGCGGAATCACCGTGCGCACGCGACCACCGTCGCCGCCGCTGTTCATTTCGCCGGTACGGGTGTTGTAGGTCATCTTCTGGCCGCTGTTGATGCCCTGCGAGCTCTTCACCTCGTAGTTCCCGGTCAGCACGATGATTTCGCCCTTGATGTCGTAGTCGATGTTGTCAGCACGGGCATTCATCATGCTGCCGTCGTCCATCTGCTGTTCCATCGTGGCCTGCTTGCCGGAGAACACCGCGCGTACCGCTTCGCCGTCCTTCATGTGGATGTCGGCCTTGGCGGCGTTGATCTTCAGCGTGCCTTGGGTGATGACGACCTTGTCGGACAGCGTAATGACGCCATCACCGAGGAACGAGCCGGACTGCTTGCCGGACTCGATGTTCATTTCCTTGTTGCGGTCATCGGTGCGGGCCTGGGCGGAGAAGCCAGGGGCCAACAGGCTCAGGGCAAATGCAGCGGCGTAGAGGAGCTTCATGACGGGGGGCTTTCCTGCCTGATTCGTGGAAGCGGCCGAAGCCGTCCGTGGATTGTCGGGGCGCATCACTGACGGGGCGTGTAACGGCTCTTGACCTGACTCAGGAAGTGGTAGGTCTTGTCGCTGGAATTCAGTTCAAACCCGACACCAGACTGGGTCATGCCCGGCCGGGTGAGGGTGACCAACGCGTCGGTGCTGGCTTTGTTTTCGTTGGGGAACACGTCCAGATGGTCGGTCCGGAAGGTGGTCGGCGGCACGCTGGGCACCTTGGGGCTGTCGCCGCTGACGCTGCCGGTCAGCTTCAACTGGTCGCCCTTGGCGCTGACCCAGCCCTTGTCGCTGCGCAGTTCCCAGTGGTTGCCCTCGCTGTCAGGCAGCAGGAACAGCGGTGTGGCGATGGCCATGGTTTCATCGGCGCGGCTGCGTTCCAGCAGCGGCGCGCGCAGGGTGGTGGATTCCTTGCCCTGTTCGTCCAGCGCGATGATCTGGAAGTCGTGCAGCACGTAGTCCTTGCTGGCGTCGTCGCCGGCTTCCGGCGCGGGCTTGTTGCGGTCGCGCAGCAACGACCAGCCGCTCAGCACGGCGGCCGCCAGCAGCAGGCCTCCAATCGTGGTTCGCCAGTTCATGCGCCGAACCTCGCCAGTACCGCGTCCACATGGCCCTGTGCCGCCAGCAGCACGTCGCACAGCTCACGCGCTGCGCCGCGGCCGCCGTCGGCGCGGGTCTGCCAGTGCACGCGTTCGGCGATCCACGGGTGGGCGTTGGCCGGGGCCACCGCCAGGCCGACCGCGCACAGCGGAGCCAGGTCGGGCAGGTCATCGCCCATGAAGGCGACCTGGTCCAGGCCGATGCCGTGCTGTTCGCACAGCAGGCGCACGCTGGCCAGTTTGTCGCCCACGGCGATCTGGGTGTCGATGCCGAGGTCAGCCCCGCGCTTGAGCGCGGACAGGCTGTTGCGCGCGGTGATGAGCACGGGGTGGATACCGTGCTGCTGCAGCAGTTTCAGGCCCAGTCCGTCCTGCACGTAGTACGCCTTGCTCTCGTTGCCTTCCCGGTCGTAGTAGAGCCGACCGTCGGTGAGCGTACCGTCCACGTCAAAGCAGGCCAGCCGGATGCGGCCGGCAGCGGCGTGCAGGTGGGACGGGAAACCGGGCAGCGGGGAATAGGGCATCAGGGCAACAGGTCAGCTGAATGGAGGACGGTCACTGTGGTTTAAACCACCCGCGCCCGCAACAGGTCATGAATGTTGAGCGCACCGACCGCCTTGCCTTCCGCGTCGACCACGATCAGGCCGTTGATCTGGTGGGTTTCCATCAGCCGGGCCGCTTCCACGGCCAGCTGATCGGCCCCGATGGTACGGGGTTTGCGGGTCATGACATCGACAATGCGCGCGCTGCGCACGTCCAGGTCGCTGTCCAGGGCGCGGCGCAGGTCGCCGTCGGTGAACAGGCCGACCAGACGCTGGTTGGCGTCGACCACGGCGGTCATGCCCAGTCGCTTGCGGCTCATTTCCACCAGCGCCTGGCTCAGGCTGGCGTCCTCGCCCACGCAGGGCAGCTCGTCGCCGCTGTGCATGACATCGGTGATGTGCAGCAGCAGGCGGCGGCCCAGGCTGCCGGCCGGGTGGGAGCGGGCGAAGTCGTCGGCGGTGAAGCCGCGCGCGTCCAGCAGGGCCACGGCCAGGGCGTCGCCCATG
>NZ_DAMDFR010000028.1:0-52323 GCF_032103445.1 Stenotrophomonas sp. | reverse complement strand
GCCGGCTGACCCTGCCAGTGCGGAGACCGACGCCGACAGCCGGCCGCAACCGCAGCCCACGCCTGGCCCCGCCGCGCGCCGCCGTACCGACGGCAGCGTGGTCGAACGGCGCGTCCTGCGTGCTGAAACGCGGCCGTCGTTCCTCGGTACCAAAGCGGTCAACAAGCCGCTGCCGGTGACCCGCAGCGGCGCACGCATGGGCCTGCACGCCAAGTCGCTGGTGGTGGACCGCCGGGTCGGGGTGATCGGCACCCACAACTTCGATCCGCGCAGCGAGAACTACAACACCGAAGGCGCGGTGGTCATCGACGACCCGGCGTTTGCCGAGGCGCTGGCCCAAAGCATCCTGCGCGACATCGAGCCGGACAATTCCTGGACTGTGGCCCCGCGCACCAAGCCGCCGGTGCTGTCGGGCCTGAACTACAGCGTGGGCAAGGCCTCCGAAGCACTCCCGGTGCTGGATTTCTGGCCCTGGCGCTACGCCACCGACTACGAGTTCCAGCCCGGCCCCGAGTGCCCGGCCCCGTTGCCGCGGCAGCACGCAGATTTCCACCGCTGCTACACCGCCGTGGGCGACTTCCCGGAAGTGAATGTCGGCCCGAAGTGGCTGCTGGTGCGTATGCTGACCGCCTTCGGTGCCGGCCTGGTGCCCATCCTGTAACCCCGCTTTCTGTACGGAGACGCTGCATGCCCCAGGTTTTCCGCGAGCCGGTGTCGATCGATGCCCTCAACGCACTCAGCCGCAACACCCTGATCGAGCATCTGGGCATTGTGTTCACCGCCGCCGGCGAGGACTGGGTCAGCGCCACCATGCCGGTAGATGCGCGTACCCGCCAGCCGTATGGCCTGCTGCATGGCGGTGCCTCGGTGGTGCTGGCCGAAACCCTCGGCAGCAGCGCTGGCAATCTGTGCGTCGACACCCGCAAACAGGTGTGCGTCGGGTTGGAGATCAATGCCAACCATATCCGCGCCCAGCGCAGCGGCACCGTCACCGGTACCGCCCGGGCCGTGCATGTGGGCCGCAGCACCCATGTGTGGGACATCCGCATCGAAGACGAGGCCGGAAAGCTGGTCTGCACGTCGCGGCTGACCCTGGCCGTGGTCCCGGCCGCCTGAGAACCGCTGGCAGACCCCGCTATGCTGGAGTATCGTGCCCGGATGACTTCCCCCACTTCGGCCCCGCGTGGCGGCGTGGCGCGTGTGTGCCGTTACCTGTACCGCGTTCCCTTGCTGCTGGTTCACGTCCTGCTGTTCCTGCCCCTGACCCTGATCGGCATGTTGCCGTTGTGGGCGCATGTGCGCGTGGGTAACCGCACGCTGGGGCATGCCGTGGTCAATGCCTGGCAGGGTGGGCTGATGTGGATCTTCGGTTTTCGCCTGCAGCGCATCGGCACACCATTGCCGGGTGCGGTGCTGTTCGTCGCCAATCATGTCAGCTGGGTCGATATCAGCGTGCTGCACAGCCAGCGCATGATGGGCTTTGTGGCCAAGCGCGAGATCGCCAGCTGGCCGGTGGTCGGCTGGCTGGCCGCACGCGGGCAGACCATCTTCCACCAGCGTGGCAGCACCGAGTCGCTGGGTGGGGTGATGCAGGTCATGGTCGAGCGCCTGCAGGAAGGCAAGGCGGTCGGCGTGTTCCCGGAAGGGCGCACCCGTGGTGGCACTGAAGTCGGGCCGTTCCATGCGCGTATCTTCCAGGCGGCGGTGGAAACCCATGTGCCGGTGCAGCCGGTGGCGCTGCGCTACGGCTGGCAGGGTGACGCCCAGACCATCGTGGCGTTCGGCCCGAAAGAAAGCTTTTTTGCCAACTTCCTGCGCCTGCTCGGAGAGCCGGCGCGGCGGGCCGAGGTGCACTTCCTCGACCCCATCGAAACCCACGATCTTGAAGGCCGTCGCCGCATCGCCGAAACTTCGCGTGCGCGCATCGTGGCGGCCATGACGGCTGAGTAAAGCGATGGCGCCCGTTCCCGCGCCATCGTCATTACCCGTAACAGGCTCGCGCCCATGTTGACCGCTGCCGACTACCGTCCGCCGCGTTGGCTGCGCAATCCGCACCTGCAGTCGATGCTCAGTTCCAGCCGCATGCGCATGCAGCGCGGCCTGGTCCTGCTTGCGGCAACCGGGGCGGTCACCGAAGAGCTCATCCTGGACGGTGGTGAAGGTGTGCGCCTGCAGGGTTGGCACAGCCGCATCGAAGGCCGTGAACCGGTCGGCATGGCGCTGCTGCTGCACGGCTGGGAAGGCAGTGCCGAATCCAGCTACATGCGCATGACCGCCGCGCGCATGCTGGAGTCGGGGTACGACGTGATCCGGCTTAACTTCCGGGACCATGGCAACACCCATCATCTCAACCCGGGCATCTTCCACTCCAACCGGATCGAGGAAGTGGTGCAGGCCGCCGGTGATATTGCCCGGCGCTGGCCGCAGCTGCCGCTGGTGGCCGCCGGCTACTCGCTGGGGGGCAATTTCGTGCTGCGGCTGGCGCTGCGCGCACCCGACGCCGGCGTGCCGCTGCGGCGGGGGGCCTCGGTGTGCCCGGTGCTGGACCCGGCCATCACCATGGAAAGCATCGAGAACGGGCCGGCCATGTATGACTGGTACTTCCGTCGCAAGTGGGCCGGGTCGCTGCGCCGCAAGCGCGACCTGTTCCCCGAACTGAGCGACTGGGACGACCGCGTGCTGAAGCTGGACATCCGCGCGCTGACCGCCTGGCTGGTGGAGCATCACACCAACTACGGCTCGCTGCAGGCCTACTTCGATGGCTATTCCATTGCCGGCGACCGCCTGGCCGCGCTGAGTGTGCCGGCCGACATCCTGATGGCCGAGGACGACCCGGTCATTCCTTACGCCACCTTCAACGGCTGGTGCCTGCCAGCCACCGCGCAGCTGGACATCGCCCCGTGGGGCGGCCACTGCGGGTTCCTGGAGAACTGGCGTGGCGACGGCTTCTCCGAACGCTGGGTGGCCGGGCGGCTGGGGCGCGAAGCCCTGCGCTGAAGCGGGCAGGGCCGGCAGGGTGTCTTACAATCGGGGTTTGAGCCCAAGCCGGACTGTCATGCAAGACCAGATTGTTGATGCCCTGCGCCGCAATGCGGCCGATGAAGCCGTGCAGCTGGCGCGGGAGTGGACCCAGATCGAACCGGCGCAGCCGCAGGCACACCGTTGGCTGGCCCTGGCCCTGCAACAGCAGGCCCAGTACGACGCCGCGCTGGAAAGCCTGCAGCAGGCACTGGGCCTGGACCCGGACAACGCCGAACTGCACCTGCAGCACGCCGGGCTGCTGCTGGCCCTGCGCCAGTTCGATGCCGCCGGCAGCGCGCTGGACCGCACCGCCACCCTCAACCCGAACGAGCACGCGGCGTATGTGATGCAGGCGCACCTGGCGCTGGCCCGCAACGACGTGGAAGAGGCCGAGCGGATCACCCGCCTGGCCGCCCGTGTCGACGAAGAACATCCAGAAGTGGTGGCGCTGCTGGGCATGATCGCGCTGCGCCGCAACGACCACGATCGAGCCCTGGCGCTGCTGTCGGCCGCCAGCCAGATGCTGCCCAACGATGCGCGCGTGCTGTACGCACTGGGCTTCGCGCACATGGGCAAGGGCACCCTGGCCTTCGCCGAGCAGGCGTTCCGCCGCGTGCTCGAGCAGAACCCCAGCATCACCTCGCTGCATGGCCTGCTGGTGCAGCTGGCGCTGCGCCAGGGCAACGTGGAAAGTGCCGCGCAGACCCTGGGCCAGCTGCTGGCGCGCCCGGACAGCGACTCGCCCGGCCTGCGCCGCCTGGCCGGTGAAATGGCCCTGCAGGCCGGCCAGCCGCTGCAGGCACTGGAACACCTGCTGCCGGTGCTGGAGCAGTGGCCGGGCGACCGCCAGACCCTGCAGCTGCTGCTGGTGGCCTGGCAGCGCCTGGGCCGCGAAGCGCAGGCACGCGAGGTGCTGGATGCCGCGGTGGACACCCACCCGCAGGAGCACAACCTGTGGCTGGCGCGCCTGTCGGTGGAGCCCGTCGGCAGTGAAGACGCCACCGCAGTGGTGGAGCGCTGGCTGACCGCCATGCCGGAGCACCTGCCGGCGCTGGAAACCCGCATGCGTCTGCATGACATGCAGAATGACGCCGAAGGCGCGGAAGCCGTGGCACGTCGCATCGTGGCGCTCGAACCGGGCCGCGTCACCGGCGAAACCCGTCTGGTCGAAGCCCTGCTGGCACGCGATGCCGATGCGGCCATCGCCCACGTGCAGGCACTGATGGACACCGCACCGGACGCGGCCAGGAACGACCTGCGCGCGTGGCTGGGTGCGGTGCAGGATCGCGCCGGCCGGCCGGCTGACGCGCTGGCCACCTGGGCCAGCCTGCATGCCGACGAAGCCGCGCGCCGCCTGCCGCTGCCGCCGCAGGCCAAGGCTCCGTTGAGCTGGCCGGACAAGGGTGAGATTGCCAGCGACGCTGCGGCGCGCCCGATGTTCGTCTGGGGTGCTCCGGGTTCCGGCGTGGAGCGCGTGGTCGCCGCCATCGCCGCTGCCAGCCCGGTGCTGCGTGGCGACCGCTTCGGTCCCACCCCGCCGAATGACGCCTTCCAGAGCTACCACACCCTGCAGGACCTCTCGACCGGCAAGCTGGATCCCGTGCAGCTGGTGACCCGCTGGCGCGAGGCGCTGGCCGAGCGTGGCCTGGCCGATGCCAACGTGATCGACTGGCTGCTGTGGTGGGACAACGCCCTGCTGTGGTCGCTGCGCCCGCAGCTGCCCGAAGGCCGCTTGCTGGTGGTGCTGCGTGATCCGCGCGACATGCTGCTGCAGTGGCTGGCACACGGTGCGCCGGCTCCGTTCGCGGTCAATTCGGTCAACGAAGCGGCCGAATGGCTGGCGCGGGCACTGGCCCAGGTGGCCACCCTGCACGAACAGGATCTGTACCCGCACGCGCTGGTGCGCATCGACAACATCGGCAATGACCCGGCGGCCATGGCCGACTACCTGGGCGGGCTGTTCGGCGTGGTCATGCCGCCCGCGCAGACCCTGGGTCCGGCGCGTCTGCCGGCCGGTCACTGGCGTACCTACCAGAACGAGCTGTCGGCCGCGTTCGCGCAGCTGACCCCGGTGGCCGTCCGCCTGGGTTATTCGGAAGCATAAGGAGCCCCCATGAAGTTGAGCAGCACCAGTCTGGTCAATGGCCAGCCGATTCCCGCCACCTTTGCCGCCGGTGATGCCAACGGCTTTGCCGGCAATCGCAACCCGCAGCTGGCCTGGAGCGAGGTGCCGGAGGGCACGCGTTCGTTCGCGTTGCTGTGCATCGACCCGGACGTGCCGACCGTGCCGGAAACGGTCGGTCGCCACGACCGCACCGTGCCGGCCGACCAGCCGCGCGCACCGTTCACTCACTGGGCCATGGCCGATATTCCGGCCGACGTGCGTGAGCTCGCCGAAGGCAGCTGCAGCGAAGGCTTTACCGTGAAGGGCAAGCCGCAGCCGGCCGGTCCGGCCGGGGCGCGCCAAGGCTTGAACGACTTCACCGGCTGGTTTGCCGGCAATGCTGACATGGAAGGCCAGTACCTCGGTTACGACGGCCCGTACCCGCCGTTCAACGACGAGCGTGTGCACCGCTACTTCTTCCGCGTGTTCGCGCTGGATGTGGCGACGCTGGAGCTGCCGACGCCGTTTACCGCGGCCGATGTGCTGCGGGCGGTGCAGGGGCATGTGCTGGCTGAGGCCTCGCTGCATGGGACCTACACGCTGAATCCGGCGCTGATGTAATCCCGGTAGGTGCCGACCGTTGGTCGGCACCCAATGCCGGATTATTTCTCGACCGCCGACTCCACCACCATATCCAGCACATACACCTGCGACGGCGCATCCGCCGGCGGGTTGGCAATCGCAAAGCGCTTCACCCGCAGCACGTTGCGGGTACCCGGTTCATGCGTGTAACCCTCGATGCTGCTGTAGAAGTTCTCGAACGCACCGGGCGTTCCAACCTTCAACCCCTTGTCGTCGAACTTCACTTCGCGGGTCTGCAGGCACTGCATGTCGCGGATCAGCGGGTGCGGGCAGGGCCTGGTCTGCGCGGCCACTTCAATGAACACGGTTTCGCCCGGGCCACCAAAGCGCGTTTCCGCGGTCGGTCGCGGTCCGAACACCAGCACGTCGCCGCTGGCGGTGTGCAGGGTCAGCTGGTCGTTGCTGCCGAGGTCGGCCTTCAACGCACCTTCCAGGCGTGAACCCACCGCCTGGTCCAGTGCCATCAGCGCCTTGTCGGTGCAGGCCATCATCGTTGAAGCCAGCGGCGAAATGGTCAGCGTGCCGTCGGCCAGGGTGTAGCCGCCGCTCATGCGGTTGCAGGTGTTGCTGACCGCCACGCGGCCGTCCACGAAGTCCAGCGTGACCGGCTTTTCGGTACGTGCGAACAGCGCATCAATGCGCTTGCCACTGCTGTCGGTGGCGTTTTCCAGCACCCAGTGGTTGGCCAGCAGCTGCTGCGCGTCGAGCTTCGCCACCGCCTTCTGGTCGGCGGCAGCGGTCGGGGCTGGGGCCAGCTCGTCGCGGCCCGGGCCTGCCGGAGCCTCGTTGGACGGGTTGCTGCAGGCGGCCAACAAGGCCAGCGGCAGAATCAGCATCAGGTTGCGTTTCATGAGCATCTCCTTGAAGAACGCGGGATTGAACGCGGGAACCGCCGAAAAGGGGTTGCCCGCGTGCCGGCCTGTTCAGCTACCGGCAGGCAGCCACAGCAGCAGGCCGATACCCAGCGCGATGCGATAGAACGCAAAGGCGGTGAACCGGTGCTGCTTGATGTAGCCCAGCAACCACTTCACTACGACGAAGCCGGTGATGATGGCGGCAACGAAGGCCACGCCCACGTCCGTCCAGTTCTCGCTGGCCAGCTTGCCGTCCTTGGCCAGTTCCAGGAATGCGTAGGCACTGGCCGCGAACATGGTGGGAATGCCGACCAGGAACACGAATTCAGTTGCCGCCGCGCGCCGGCTCAGGCCGAACAGCATCGCCACGAAGATCGCCGAGGCCGAGCGCGAAGTGCCCGGGAACACCCCGGCTACCACCTGTGCCAGACCCACCAGCACCGCCACCGTCCAGGTCACTTCGGTGCGGTCGGGCAGCTTGGCGGTGCGCGCTTCCACCAGCAGCATCCAGATGCCGCCGATGATCAGCGCCCAGGCAATCGGGGTGACCGTCTCCGGCAGCTCCCAGCCGGCCAGTCGCACCGGCAGGCCCACCACCGCCGTGACCAGGAACGCCGTGCCCAGCTTCAGCACGTAATCGCGGTTGGCTTTCTCATGCAGGCCGGTGGCCAGCTGCCACAGGCGCTGGCGGAACACCAGGGTGATCGCCAGGATCGCACCGGCCTGGATCACGATGTTGAAGAAGTCCGAGCGCTCACCCAGCCAATGCTGGGCAATCAGCAGATGGCCGGTGCTGGAGATGGGGAGGAATTCGGTAAGACCTTCAAGAATGCCCAGCAACAGGGCGGAAAGCAGATCGGACATCAGGGAGCTCGGTTGGGGCACCCCACAATATAAAACATCCCATCACGCACCAAATGTGTGCACGATCCGGCCAATGCACCGCAATGGTGCGCACCGTTCAGGGGAGTTCCACCACCGCAGCCAGCCAAATCAACAACTTGTGAAGCCCGAAAAGTTGGCACGGGGATTGCTCTATGTACCCAGGCAATCACCCATTCGAGGTTTCACCGATGTCCGTGGAAAATGTTGAGAAGCTGATCAAGGACAACCAGATCGAGTTCATCGACCTGCGCTTTGTCGATATGCGTGGCGTCGAACAGCACGTCACCTTCCCGGTCAGCATCGTGGAGCCGTCGCTGTTTGAAGAAGGCAAGATGTTCGACGGCAGCTCCATCGCCGGCTGGAAGGGCATCAACGAATCCGACATGGTCCTGCTGCCGGATCCGGCCAGCGCCTACGTCGACCCGTTCTATGCCGACCCGACCCTGGTGATCAGCTGCGACATCCTCGACCCGGCCACCATGCAGCCGTACGGCCGCTGCCCGCGCGGCATCGCCAAGCGTGCCGAGGCCTACCTGAAGTCCTCCGGCATTGCCGAATCCGCCTTCTTCGGTCCGGAGCCGGAATTCTTCATCTTCGATTCCGTGCGTTTCGCCAACGACATGGGCAACACCTTCTTCAAGGTCGATTCCGAAGAAGCCGCCTGGAACACCGGTGCCAAGTACGACGGTGCCAACAGCGGTTACCGTCCGGCCGTGAAGGGCGGTTACTTCCCGGTTCCGCCGACCGACTCGCTGCACGACCTGCGCGCTGAAATGTGCAAGACGCTGGCCCAGGTCGGCATCGAAGTCGAAGTGCAGCACCACGAAGTGGCTACCGCCGGCCAGTGCGAAATCGGCACCAAGTTCAGCACCCTGGTGCAGAAGGCCGACGAACTGCTGCGCATGAAGCACGTCATCAAGAACGTCGCCCACCGCAACGGCAAGACCGCCACCTTCATGCCCAAGCCGATCGTCGGCGACAACGGCAGCGGCATGCACGTGCACCAGTCGCTGTCCAAGGGCGGCACCAACCTGTTCTCCGGCGACGGCTACGGCGGCCTGAGCCAGCTGGCACTGTGGTACATCGGCGGCATTTTCAAGCACGCCAAGGCCATCAACGCCTTCTCCAACTCCGGCACCAACAGCTACAAGCGTCTGGTTCCGGGCTTCGAAGCCCCGGTCATGCTGGCCTACTCGGCCCGCAACCGTTCGGCCTCGTGCCGCATTCCGTGGGTCTCCAACCCGAAGGCGCGCCGCATTGAAATGCGCTTCCCGGACCCGATCCAGTCCGGCTACCTGACCTTCACCGCGCTGATGATGGCCGGCCTGGACGGCATCAAGAACCAGATCGACCCGGGCGCACCGAGCGACAAGGACCTGTACGACCTGCCGCCGGAAGAAGAGAAGCTGATTCCGCAGGTCTGCTCCTCGCTCGACCAGGCGCTGGAAGCGCTGGACAAGGACCGCGAGTTCCTGAAGGCCGGCGGCGTCATGAGCGACGACTTCATCGACGGCTACATCGCGCTGAAGATGCAGGAAGTGACCAAGTTCCGTGCGGCGACCCACCCGCTGGAATACCAGCTGTACTACGCCAACTGAGCAACCAGGTGGCGACGACGAAGGACATCCCTCCCACCTTCGTCGTCGTCACCGTTCTGCCGCTGGGGAGTGGCAGGGCGCACCACCGTTTCACGTAACACCAGGGGCAAGAGAGACCGGACGCTGCATGGGCCTTCCTCCCTCCCGCGTCACCGCTGGCGTCGCCCGTAACGGGCGTCGGCACGGCGTGGTCCACGCATCGTTCGGCGCGACAGCCTGCGGCCAT
Source organism: Stenotrophomonas sp. (assembly GCF_032103445.1). GTDB lineage: Bacteria > Pseudomonadota > Gammaproteobacteria > Xanthomonadales > Xanthomonadaceae > Stenotrophomonas. Next base: position 42,993 of record NZ_DAMDFR010000028.1, on the reverse strand, counting down.
GTGCAAGTGGCCGCCGGTTGACCTGACGCCGGCCTGCTACGGCAGGCCGGTTCCATCCACCATCGGGACATGCGCATGAAACTGATCTCCGCCATCATCCGGCCGTTCAAGCTCGACGAGGTCCGCGAGGCCCTCTCCGACGCGGGCGTGTCGGGCATCACCGTGACCGAAGTGAAAGGCTTCGGCCGGCAGAAGGGCCATACCGAGTTGTACCGCGGCGCGGAGTACGTCGTGGATTTCCTGCCGAAGATCAAGATTGAAACCGTGGTCACCGACGACCGCCTGGACGCGGTGGTTGAAGCGATCCAGAACGCGGCCGGCACCGGCAAGATCGGCGACGGCAAGATCTTCGTTACGCCTGTGGAACAGGTGGTGCGCATCCGCACCGGCGAAATCGGCGCAGACGCGCTCTAACTCTCACTCGGAGTCCCCAGCATGAAGACCTCTTTGTTGACCGGGTGGCAGGCCCGGTTCCACGCCGTGTGCCTGATGATGCTGCTCAGCGCATTGGCCGTCGGTGCTTTCTCCAGCAGCGCGCACGCCCAGGCCCAGGTGGCCCCGGTGGCCGAAGAACAGGTTGCGGTTGAGCCGCTGCCCGATCCGGCCGCCGCCGCTGCTACCGCAGCACCGGCAGAAGAAGCCGCAGCGCCCACCTTCGACCATGGCGACGTGGCCTGGATGCTCACCAGCACCCTGCTGGTGCTGCTGATGGTGGTGCCCGGCCTGGCCTTGTTCTATGGCGGCCTGGTGCGTTCCAAGAACGTGCTCTCGGTACTCAGCCAGATCCTGGTGGTGTTCTCGCTGGTGCTGATGCTGTGGGTGGCCTACGGCTACAGCGCGGTGTTCAGCGAAGGCAACGCCTTCTTCGGTTCATTCACCAAGTTCGCCTTCCTCAAGGGCTTCGCGCCCGACTCGGTCGGCAACACGCCGATTGCCGGCCTGCCGGATTATCTGTTTGTCGCCTTCCAGTCCACCTTCGCCGGCATCACCACCGCGCTGATCGTCGGTGCCTTTGCCGAACGCATCAAGTTCAAGGCGGTGCTGTTGTTCTCGGCCCTGTGGTTCACCCTGAGCTACATCCCGATGGCCCACATCGTGTGGGGCGGCGGTTACCTGGGTGAAATGGGTGCCATCGACTTCGCCGGCGGTACCGTGGTGCACATCAATGCGGGCGTGGCCGGTCTGGTGGCCGCGTACTTCGTGGGCAAGCGCATCGGCTACGGCCAGACCGCGCTGAAGCCGCACAACGTGCCGTTCACCTACATCGGCGCGATGCTGCTGTGGGTGGGTTGGTTCGGCTTCAACGCCGGCTCTGCTGCCGCCGCTGATACCGTCGCCTCGCTGGCCTTCATCAACACCATCCTCGCCACCGCCGCTGCGGTGCTGGGTTGGACCCTGGTGGAAGCGGTCAGCAAGGGCAAGCCGTCCGCACTGGGTGCCGCGTCCGGTGCCGTGGCCGGCCTGGTCGGCATCACCCCGGCCTGCGGCACCGTTGGTCCGCTCGGCGCGATCGTCATCGGCTTGGTCGCCGGTGTGGTCTGCGTATGGGGCGTGACCGGCCTGAAGCGCCTGCTGCGCGTGGACGACACCGCCGACGTGTTCGGTGTGCACGGCATTGGCGGCATCGTGGGTGCCATCCTCACCGGTGTGTTCAGCGCACAGTCGCTGGGCGGCACCAAGGCCGATCTCGACATCGGTCACCAGGTGTGGGTGCAGGTGGTCAGCGTCGGCTTCACCATCGTCTGGTGCGCCGTCGTCACCGCCGCCATCCTGCTGGTGGTCAAGCTGGTGGTCGGCCTGCGCGTCACCGAGGAAGCCGAACGCACCGGCCTCGACGTGACCTCGCACGGCGAATCTGCGTATGAAGCCTGACGCATGACGTGGTGCCGGGCATGGCCCGGCACTACAGGAAGCGCGTAGTGCCGGGCCATGCCCGGCAACCGCAGCCAACCCGAACGAAACACGGTAGTGCCGGGCCATGCCCGGCAACCTCAGCAATACAAGAAACGAGAGAGAGAAGCTGTCTTGACCGGCGATTCCCAAGATCGCCGGTCTTTTTCTTTCATTCGCACCCCACGCCCCGATCGGCCACAATCGGCCCATGCGCCGATTCCGCCTCCCGCTCGCCCTGCTCGCCACGCTGCTGCTCACCAGCTGCGCCACCACCGACCTGCGCAGCCCGCTCGCCACGTGGGTGCCATCCCCGAACCATAACGAGCGCAAGCCGGTCATCATCGTCCTGCACCACACCGACCAGGACAACGTGCAGCAGAGCCTGCACACGCTGCGCACCGCCAACAGCGGTGGCAAGGTCAGCTCGCACTATCTGGTCGGCTCCGACGGCCACATCTACCAGCTGGTCGCCGACAACCGCCGTGCGTGGCATGCGGGCGGTGGACGCTGGGGCTCACTGAGTGACCTCAACTCCACGTCCATCGGCATCGAGATCGACAACGATGGCAAAACCCCCTTTGCGCCGGCGCAGATTGCCGCGCTGATCCGCCTGCTGGACGACGTCTGCACCCGCCTGGCCATCCCGCGCAGCCAGATCATCGCGCACGCGGACCTGGCACCGACGCGCAAGAGCGACCCCAGCCGCTTCTTCCCGTGGCAGCAACTGGCCGAGGCGGGATTCGGGCTGTGGCCGCGTGCAAGTGATGGGCCTGCGCCGGTTGGGTTTGACGCGATGCTGGCGCTGCAGGCGTTCGGTTACTCGTTGGCCAATCGCGAGGCGGCGGTAGGCGCGTTCCATCGGCGTTTCCGTGGGCGTGATGATCTGCCGCAGGTACTGGACGCGGAAGACGCGCGAATTCTGCATTCGTTGTTGTTGCAGATGCGCTGATCGCCGCGCTGCGCGCGGGTACCACGCAGGGCGTGGTATCTACGGAATTGCTGCGTCTCGGGTCGTATGCCGCGGCCATTCCGTGCGATACCTCACATTTTTCGCCCCACACACCACAAAACTGGAATCCCTCTGTCACATCCAACCCATACGCTAGCGATTTAGATCGATCTAACCACGGAGATTCTGCATATGTCGTCGTACCGCCCGTCGTCGTTCCCGTCCGCGCACACCGCGCATTTCATGTCGCGCCGCGCTGCACCGGCAACGAAGACCGGCCTTGCGATTGCGCTGTTGCTGGCCATGTCCCAGTTGCACGCGGCACCACTGGAGGACGCGGCACCAGCATCTGCCGACACCGCCGCAGATCGCCCCGCCGACGCCACCACTCTGGACGCCCTGCAGGTCACTGCCAACGCCGGTGTCACTGCTACCGCGGTCGACGCCAAGCGTCGCTCCTCCGTACTGGTGGACTCCATCGACCAGGAAAGCATCCAGGTCACCAGCCAGGAAAACTCCATCGCCCAACGCCTGGTGGTGGCCCCCGGCGTCAGCCTGATGCGCGACGAAGACCAGCCGCGCTACGTCACCGTGCGCGGCATCGCCGCCAATCTCAACAGCACCACGCTCGATGGCATCACCATGGCCTCGGTCGGTGACGAAGGCGGCGGCGAGCGCAAGATCAACCTGCAGCTGATTCCGAACGACATCGCCGCGCGCATCGACATCTTCAAGACTTTCAGCGCCGAGCAGAACCCGGACAGCATCGGTGCCGGCATCAACCTGGTCAGTGGCAGCGCCTTCGACAAGCCGCGCAATTCGCTGCACCTGGACGCCAGCGTCAACTACCACGCGTTGAGCAACGACGACGGCCGCAACAGCATGTCGCAGACCACCGACCGTTGGGGCAGTGGTCTCAGTGGCTCGTACAGCACCACCTTCGGCAGCGCTGACCAGTTCGGCATCACGCTGTCCGCACGCAACCAGGACTTCCAGACCTCGCAGAACAAGCTCTTCCAGAGCTCGCAGCAGTTCTTCGACGGCCAGGGCAACTACATCTCCGGCCCGCTGGAGAACCTGGGCTGGAACGGCATGTCCGCGCCCAACAACTTCGCCTACTACGCCGACAACCGCTGGATCCGCACCTACGGTGGATCGGCCAAGCTGGAGTGGATGCCCAGCGACAGCCCGTTGCGCGCCTCGGTGTTGATGTACAACTACGGCATGGAAGAGCGCCGCACCGAGAACGGCTACGAGTTCATCACCCAGCGCAACGTCACCGACCAGACCCCGGTGTCCGGAACCAAGGGTATCGATTCGCTCAACGTCATCTTCGAAAACAAGGTCTGGGCCCGCAACAACCGCGGCGTGCTGGGCGGCATCGAATGGGAGCAGGACGACCAGTGGCTGGCGCTGCGCGGCGGCTACACCCGCGACCGTATCAATGCGCACGGCCGCAGCACCCGCCTGACCGCCAAGCCGGTCGGCCAGAACCTCACCTATGCCTCGCCTGGCGTGGGCGAGATCTACAACATCACCGGGCTCAGCGACCCGGGCATCATCGACAGCGCCCGCTACGACCTCAACAGCGCCAACGAATCGCAGACCTACGGCACCGCTGAAGTGCGTGATGTACGCCTGGATCATCGCTGGAACGTGGGCCCGGATGCACGCGGCTTCGGCATTGCCAGCGGCCTGGAATACAAGCGCCTGGAAGTGGACAGCGACATCACCCGCCGCAACAACGTGGCGGGCGGCGACTTCAGCGACTATCTTTACCAGCCGGGCTTCCGCTACCCGAAGTCGCAGTACGCGCTGCCGTTCTTCGACTACCACGCCTTCATGGCCAACGGTGGCTGGGACGCGCTGCCGGTGGATCAGGCCGGCTCCACCTACTCCAGCCTCGCCTCGGACTTCCGTTATCTGGAAACGGTGAAGAACGCCTACGTCTCGTTCCACTACAGCACTGACTTCCTGGAAGCGGTGGCCGGCGTGCGCTACGACGACACCACATTCACGGCCCACACCCCGGCGATCACCGCCGGCGTGGTCACCGGTACCGGCCGCAACGGCGGTGGCTACGACAACCTGCTGCCCTCGTTGAACCTCACCGCACATCTGCGCGAGGACATGAACCTGCGCTTCAGCGCCAGCAAGACCCTGGGTCGCCCGATTCCGTCCAACATTGCCCAGGCCGAAGTGGTGAACTGCGACGGCGACAGTGGCGACTGCACCATCTCGCGCGGCAATCCGGATCTGAAGCCGCAGCGATCCACCAACTTCGACCTGTCGCTGGAGAAGTACTTCAACGACGGTCGCGGTTATGCCTCGCTTGCCATCTTCCACAAAGACATCAGCGACAACATTGCCGGCATCACCACCGAGTTCACTGACGACCAGGGCCGCGTGACCAGCATCAACACCCCCCAGAACCTGGAAGATTCCAGCGTGCGTGGCGTCGAGCTGTCGCTGATCAACCGCGACATGACGCTGGGCGCGCACCGCTTCGACGTGCTGTTCAACGCCGCGCAGATGGACGGTGAAATGATCTACCGCTGGACCGGTGGCGAACGCACCATCCACCAGCTGGCCTCGCAGCCCAAGACCATCGCCAACCTGGGTATCACCTGGCACATGCCGTGGTTGAACACCAGCCTGACCGTCAGCGAGAACTACACCGGCAAGCACATCTTCACCATCGGGGCCAACAGCTGGGGCGACCGCGGCTTCCGCTCGCGTTACGTCACCGACGTGTCGCTCAAGACCCGCATCAACGACCGGTGGTCGCTGGGCCTGACCGCCGCCAATCTGTTCGGCGAGGACCAGTACCAGACCGTGGGCGACAACTTCGAGTACATGCGTAACCTCAACAACTACGGTCCCACCTACGCGCTGCACGTCAGCTACGACCTGAACCCGTAAGGACGCCCACCATGACCGCACACCGCCTGCGTACCCTGTTTGCTTCACTGTTGTTCGTACTTGTAGTCGGCGTGCTGTCGGCGTGTGCATCATCCCCCCGCCCGGTGGCGGCGGGGGAGGCCGCCCCGCTGCGGGTGATGACCTTCAACGTCCGCTATGCCTCTCCCAATGATGGCGTGAACCTGTGGGAGAACCGCCGCGCACTGACCCTCAAGACCATCGTTGACCAGCAGGCCGATCTGATTGGCATGCAGGAACTGCTGCTTGGCCAGGCCACCTGGCTGGATCAGCAGTTGCCGCATCACGCCTGGTTCGGCAAGGGGCGCAACGGGAACGAGGTGGATGGCCAAGGCAATGAGCACATGGGCCTGTTCTACGACACCCGGCGACTGACCTTGCTGCGCCAAGGCGACTTCTGGTACGCCGACACGCCAGACGTCCCTGGCAGCGCCAACTTCGACGGCCCGATGCCGCGTATGGCGACCTGGGGCGAGTTTGAGGACAAGCGCAACGGCAAGCGCTTCTTCCTGTTCAACACCCACCTGCCCCACACCGACGCCGCTGAAGCACTGCGCGAGCGCTGCGCACGGCTGCTGCTGGCCCGAATCCATCAGCTGGCGGGCGATGCCCCCGTGGTAGTGACCGGTGACTTCAACGCGCACCCCGACGGCCCGACTCACCAGTTGCTGACCGCACAGCTGTCCGACGCCTGGGACCAGGCTCCGCAGCGCAGCGGACCGGAGAAGACCGCGCATGCGTTCACCGGCAACCCGGACGCGCGCATCGATTGGGTGCTGTACCGCCAGTTCGGAATCCGCTCGGTGCACTCGGTGGATGACCACGAAGGGCCGCTGTACCCGTCCGACCACTACCCGGTGGTCGCTGAACTGACGTGGCTGTAATGCGCGTGCGTTGCCTGCTGCCTGCGCTGGGCTTGATGGCCGCCGCGTCCACGGCCTACGCCGTACCGAGCGGGTTTGCTACCTCCTTTGAACCTGGACAACCAGCCGTGCAGGGCAGCACCGGCGCGCTGCAGCTGCGCACCGGCAGCGGCCCGAAGCAGCCGTACGCGGCCAACGCCGAGGTTGGCACCACCGGCCTGCATGCCCTGGAGTACCGGGGCAGCGGCCGCCATCGCCTGTTCGATGTGGATGTGCGGATCGAGGCAGACACCACCCTGTACTGGAGCGTGCTGCCGGAGATCGTTGGCGAAGACACGGTGGCCTCCACCTACGCATCCGTGGATGCGGTGCTGGACGATGGCACCCGCCTGTCCGGCCTGTCGGTGCGCGATCAGCACGGGATTGGGCTCGGTGCCACTGCGCAGGGCCATTCCAAAACGCTTTACCCGCAGCAGTGGGCCTACAAGCAGGTGCGCCTGGGCCAAGTGCCTGCACTGCGCGGGAAGCGCGTGGTAGCACTCGAGCTGGAGGTGCAGCCCGCCTCCGGTCGCCTGGCGCAGGGTTGGGTGGACGATGTCGGTGTGCGCTCGATCGCCCCCATTGTGCGCCACCGCCCCAGCGACTGGGTGGTGACCACCCGTGGCACCCAGTCCAACGGCCGCTTCTCGCGCGGCAACAACATTCCCGCCGTGGCGGTGCCGCACGGCTTCAATTTCTGGACCCCGGCCACCAACGCCGGGTCGCTGTCCTGGCTGTACGCCTGGAACGAACACAACGACGCCAACAACCGACCGCGCCTACAGGCGTTCTCGCTCAGCCACCAGCCCAGCCCGTGGATGGGCGACCGTCAGACCTTCCAGGTGATGCCGTCCAGCACTCGCGGTGTGCCCGATGCCGACCGGGTCGCGCGCAGCCTCGCGTTTGATCGTGCCGACGAAGTCGCGCGAGCGCACGAGTACCGCGTGCGCTTCGACAACGGCATCACCGCCGCACTCGCCCCGACCGACCATGCCGCCATCTTCGAGTTCGGCTTCCCGGCCGACGGCGACGCCAACCTGTTGTTCGACAACGTCGATGCACGCGGTGGCCTGACCCTGGACGAGAAGACCGGCACGCTGAGTGGTTACACCGATGTGCGCAGCGGCCTGTCCACCGGTGCAACGCGCATGTTCGTATACGCCCGCTTCGATCAGCCCTGGCAGCGCAGCGGCCTGATCGACACCGGCCGCCCCACCGGCTACATCAAGTTCGCGCCCGGCACCCGCACGGTGACGATGCGGATGGCAACGTCGCTGATCTCGCTGGAACAGGCACGCCACAACCTTGCGCTGGAGGTCGCCGCAGATGACACCCAGCCCACGGTGGCCGCGCGCGCGGCTGACCAGTGGGACGCACTGCTCGGCCGCGTGCAGGTGGACGGAGCCAGCGAAGACCAGCGCATCACGTTGTACTCCAACCTCTACCGGCTCTACCTGTACCCGAACTCGGGCTCGGAGAACGCCGGCACCGCAGCCGCGCCCGACTGGCGCTACGCCAGCCAGAACAGCGGTTCCTCCGACAACGCGCAGGGCAACGCCATCCGCAGCTTCGCCCCGGTGCGCGACGGCAAGGTGCTGGTCAACAACGGCTTCTGGGACACGTTCCGCACCGTGTGGCCGGCGTATGGCCTGCTCACCCCCGACCATGCCGGCAGCCTGATCGAGGGCTTCCTGGAGCAGTACCGCGCCGGCGGCTGGGTGGCCCGCTGGTCCTCGCCCGGCTATGCCGACCTGATGGTGGGCACCAGCTCGGATGTCGCCTTTGCCGATGCCTGGGCCAAGGGCATCAACGGCTTCGATATTCCGTTGGCGTATCAAGCGGCGCTCAAGAACGCCACGGTGATGCCGCCGGACCGCCACGTTGGGCGCAAGGGCATGGCTCATTCGACGTTTGACGGCTACATGAGCACCGACATAGACGGCGGCATGTCGTGGACGATGGAAAGCGCTCTGAACGATTTTGGCATCGCGCAGATGGCTTCTGGGCTGGCTGCAACTACGCAGGATCCGAGATTGCAGCGCCGCTATGCGGATGAGGCTGCGTACTTCGGCTACCGCGCCGCCAGCTACGCCACCGTATTTGACTCCAGCGTCGGCTTCTTCCAGGGCCGCGACCGGGCAGGGCAGTGGCGCGTACCCGCCGCCGACTACAACCCGAAGGTGTGGGGCAACGACTACACCGAATCCAACGGCTGGACCTTCGCCTTCACCGCGCCGCACGACGGCAACGGCCTGCTTGCGCTGTATGGCGGTCGCCAGGCGCTGGCCAACAAGCTGGATGCATTCTTCAGTACGCCGGAAACGGCGGACGTAAGGCTCTCTGGACCGCGCGGCTACCTCATCCATGAAATGACCGAGGCCCGTGACGTGCGCATGGGCATGTACGCGCACAGCAACCAGCCCGCGCACCACATTCCGTGGATGTATCTGTACGCCGGGCAGCCATGGAAGACCCAGCGCATTGTGCGCGACGTTCTGGACCGGCTTTACCTGGGCAGCGAGATCGGCCAGGGCTACGCCGGCGACGAGGACAATGGCGAGATGTCGGCGTGGTACGTGCTGGCATCCATGGGGCTGTATCCATTGCGGATGGGCTCGCCGGACTATGTGATCGGCGCGCCGTTGTTCGAGCGGTTCAGCCTGGAACTTCCGGAGGGTAAGCAGCTGCGCATCCACGCGCTTAATGCGGGTCGCGAGAACCCCTATGTGCAGTCGCTGCGGGTGAACGGCAAACCGTGGTCGAAGACCTGGATTCCGCATCAGCTGCTGGTGCAGGGGGCAACGCTGGAGTTCGTGATGGGGCCGAAGCCTTCTGCCTGGGGCAGTCGAGTTGAAGACGCACCGCCGTCTCTGACCCCGGCAGGGCAGCGGCCGGCCACGCTGGAGGATGTGATTGATACGAGCGCCAAGGTCACCGCGACTTCGCTGGCAGCGCCGGATGCTCTGACCGACAACGATGCGCGCACCGCGCTGGCGTTGCGCGGCGAACCGATCGAGGTAACGGTCGCATTGGCCGCGCCGTCGCAGGCCACGTTCTACACCCTGACCAGTGCTGAGCGGTCGATTGCCACTGCCAGCTGGGAACTACAGGGCAGTGCCGATGGCGTGCAGTGGCAGACACTGGATACACGCGAAGGTGAAGCGTTCGAGTGGGGACACCAGACCCGCCCGTTCCAGATCGCGCAACAGGGGCGCTACGCGCATTACCAGCTTCGGATCACCACGCCGGGCCGCGTGGAATTCGCCGAGTTCGAGTTGTTGCAGCCAGCGCCGAAATAGCGCGCACGAATGAACCCCCGTAGAGCCACGCCCTGCGTGGCTTCGACCCACCCAACCCGCGCGATGACGCGCCATGAACGTCATCGCGGCCCCAACCCACCCAGCCAACCACGCCATACCCATACAATCAAAGGTTCAAGCCGCAACGCAGAGAACCCATGAAGGTCCAGCGCCCCCTCTACGCCCTCCTGGCCCTGGCCCTTCTGGCCGGCTGCACTACCACCGTCCCGCGCACCGACACCTCGGCCCCAGCCAAACCGACCACAAACCCTTACGCCAAGGCCACCTGGTCCGCTCTCCCTGCCGTTTCCGACGCGGACCTGCAGGCCGGCTACACCGCCTGGCGCAGCGCCTGCACCCGCTTGAAGTCGGACGCCACCTGGGGCCCGGTCTGCACCAAAGCCCCGGCCGCAAACGCCAGCGCCAACGACATCCGCACCTTCCTGCAGTCAAGCCTAGACGTCTACGCCCTGCGCGCCGGCGGCCACAAAGCCGACGGCCTGATCACCGGCTACTACGAACCGGTCTACGCCGGCAGCCTCACCCGTACCGCCACGGCAAACGTGCCGGTGTACGGCGTGCCCACCGACATGGTCACCGTGCAGCTGGACAGCCTGTACCCCGAACTGAAGGGCAAGCGCCTGCGCGGCCGCGTCGAAGGCCGCGTGCTCAAGCCGTATGACGACGCCGCCACCATCAGCGCCAAGGGTGCCAAGGCCCCGGTGCTGGCCTGGCTGACCCACCCGATGGACCTGCAGTTCCTGCAGATCCAGGGCTCCGGCCGCATCCGCCTGAATGATGGCCGCCAGCTGCGCATCGCCTACGCCGACCAGAACGGCCATCCCTACCGCCCGATCGGCCGCTGGCTGGTGGAGCAGGGGGAGTTGAAGAAGGAAGACGTCACCATGGACGCCATCCGCCAGTGGGCGGAAACGCACCCCGCACGCGTGCCCGAGCTGCTGGCCAGCAACCCCAGTTATGTGTTTTTCACCGAAGGCCCCGCCGGCGACGAAGGCCCGCGCGGCTCGCTCAACGTACCCCTGACGGCCGGCTACAGCGTCGCCGTGGACCGCACCGTCGTGCCGCTGGGCAGCCTCCTTTGGCTGTCCACCACCCGCCCGGATGGCAGCCCGGTGGTGCGCCCCGTAGCCGCGCAGGACACCGGCGGTGCCATCGCCGGCGAAGTGCGCGCCGACCTGTACTGGGGCACCGGTGACGCCGCCGGCAAGCTGGCTGGCGACATGAAGCAGAAGGGCAACCTGTGGATGCTGTGGCCAAAGGGCACGCCACTGCCAACACCCAATGCCACTCCATGATCGGTAACCGATGACCGATGATTCGTAGAGCCGGGCTTGCCCGGCTGCTTCCCGCGCAGACCCACCACACCGGACAACCCGGCCCAAGGAAGACCATGCCCATCATCTTCATCACGCTGTTCGTGGTCTTCGCCCTGGAGCATTTCCTTCTTTACCGCTGGTCCCCCTCCTACTTCACCCAGGGCATTCGCATCTTCACCGCCCGCATCCCCGCCAACGCCCCCTCCCGTGCGTTGCTGTTACCCAACAGCCTCGAACGCGACGTCGCTCCATTGACCGACATCACGCTGGTCTTCCACCCGCTAACCCACGACCGCATCGCCTTCCGCGAGAGTTTCGCTGCCGGCTTCACCAGCGTCGCGCAACGCTACTACCCGTTGATGCGCGGCCTGATCGAAGTAGATGCGCGGCGCAATGAGATCCGTGTGCAGGGCCTCTGCAACTGGACCGCGCTGCTGCTTCCGCTGGTGTTTCTGGTGTTGGCCGTAGTCGGTTCGGCCAAAGCCACCGCCATCGTGGCCGTGCTGGGCTTCCTGCTGGTGTTCGCCATGGGCTACTTCATCCAGCGCAAGGCATACCTGCAGGTGGTGGAAGCGGTGAAGGCGCAGTTGTCCGACGACATTCCGCGCGCGTTGCGCCCGTAGAGCCGGGCTCTGCCCGGCTGCTTCCGTCTGGATGGGTCCATGCGTTAAAGAGCCGATCATTGCCATCGGCAGTCGTCTTGCGACCGACTCTTATCTGTTCGGAATCTGGCAACGTGGGTGTCGAGAGCCGGCGTGGGCCGCCGTATGACCCTAGATCTAAGCGATCGCTTGGTAGCCAGGTGCCCACGCCGGTATCTCCCTTGCATCGCCCGAACGGTTGCCAGAGTAGGCGCTCGTAGACGTAAGACTGGGCAAACGAGGGAGCTCTCGACCCCACCAGCCTAGCGGAGAACGCTCATGAATGGCATCGGGATTGATGTATGCAAGGCAACGTTGGATGTGGCCGTTTTTGAAGGCCCTTTTGCGCAGTTTCACAACACGCCGGCGGGACATCGCAAGCTGTTGTCTTGGATAGAGAAACAGGATCCAGGAAAGATCGTCCTGGAGGCTTCAGGCGGATATGAACAGCGGGTTCTGGATGCCCTATTCAGCGCCGGCCATCAAGTTATACGAGAGAACGCTCGGCGCAGTCATTCTTTCGCTGATGCCGCGGCCCTGCCAGCGAAGACAGATCGACTGGATGCCATCAACCTGGCTCAGATGGCTCAAGTAGCTGACGCGCTGAAGCTGCGCCTTTACCAGCCGATGGAGCCGTGGAGGGCACGCCTGCGGGAATACGTATGTGCGCGGCTGCAGTTGATAGAGATGATCTCTGCCGCGCAGAACCAGCTTCAGCACGTGACCGACCGCCAGCTAACTCGTCAACTGAAAGCCAACCTTCAACAGATGCAGAGGAATTGCGGACGGTTGGAACAACAGATTGCCGAACAAGTCCGTGAGCAGCCGCGGTTGGAGGACATGAAAGTCCTCAAGGGCATCGGCCCGGTACTGCAATCGGTCTTGGCCGCCTATCTGCCCGAACTGGGCGTACTGAATCGAAAAGCGATTGCCAAACTGGTGGGCGTAGCGCCGATCGCCCGCGACAGTGGAAGCATGCGGGGCTTGCGACGGATCTGTCATGGACGGATAGAAGTGCGCAACGTCCTGTACATGGCATGCCTGTCCGCCATCCGACACGAACCCATCATCGGCGAGTTTTATCAGTCCCTCAAGAAGCGAGGGAAGCCCAGCAAAGTCGCAATAGTAGCGGCCATGCACAAGATGCTTGTGATCATCAACGCGCGCGTACGTGAAGCCAGGCTCGCGCAAGCCTGACTGTCATCGCGCCGCATGCACCCCTTGGGCCGGCCAACGGCCGGCGCTACCGTGCCCGCGATTTGGTGAACGTTTGGTCGCGAAACCACCGCCGACGAACACGGTTGCTACCCGTCCGCAGTGCCCCGTAGAGCAACGCCCTGCGTGGCTGGGACAATGAAACGTTAATGCCGAGTGGGCGTACCACGCAAGGCGTGGTACCTACGGTGCCAATGCCGACCGGATCGCCCCCGCCAGATCACTGCGGGTAAACGGCTTGGCCAGGATCGTGCTCTGCCGCCCGATCGCACCGCTGGCATCAATGTCGCGCGGATACCCGGAAGTAAACAGCACCTTCAACTCCGGCTTGCGTTCCAACACGCGCTTGGCCAGTTCCCAGCCCGACATGCCCGGCATCACGATGTCCGAGAACAGCAGGTCCACGCTCACATCCGGTCGTTCCAGCAGGCGCAGCGCAGAAGCGCCGTCGTGCGCTTCCAGTACGCGATAGCCGAGCTGCCGCAGCGTATCCACGGTGTACGCGCGCACGTCGTCGTTGTCTTCGGCCACCAGCACGGTGGTTTCCGGCTGCGGCTCGTATCCGCCCAGTGCCGAGGTCTCCACCGGCCGGTCGGTCGGCAACGTCGCCGTCGAACGCGGGAACAACAGCGTGATCGAAGTGCCCACGCCTTCCACCGAATCCAGCAGCACATGGCCGCCGGACTGCTTGGCAAAGCCATACACCATCGAAAGCCCCAGCCCGGTGCCGCGACCGACTTCCTTGGTGGTGAAGAACGGCTCGAACACCCGCGCCATCGTGTCGGCCGACATACCGGTGCCGCTGTCCTTCACCCGCACCATCGCGTACTGGCCGGGGCGCACGTCCGGATGACGGGTGGCGACATCGTCATCCAGGTGCACGTTGTCCACCTCGATGGTCAAACGCCCGCCGTGTGGCATCGCATCGCGGGCATTGACGGCGAGGTTCAGCACCGAGGCTTCCAGCTGGCTGGGGTCGATCTCCACGCACCAGATGTCCGGACTGTTCACCACTTCCAGCTGCACCAGTTCGCCCAGCGAGCGCTGCAGCATGTCGCGCATGCCGTCGACCTGGGCGTTCAGATCCACCGGCAGGTTCTTCAACGGCTGCCGGCGTGAGAACGCGAGCAGGCGCTGGGTCACGTTGGCCGCACGCATCACGCCCTTCAATGCGTTGTCCAGCGCTCGCGAAGAACCTTCGGCGACGTCGCCCAGACGCTCGGTGAGCATCTTGGCGTACTCCACGTTGCCCGCAACCACGGTCAGGATGTTGTTGAAGTCGTGCGCGATACCACCGGTCAGTTGGCCCACCGCCTCGATCTTCTGGCTCTGCCGCAGCGCGGCTTCGGCCTGCCGGCGCGCGGTGGTTTCCGAGGCTTCCGACACCACCGCGGTGATGTGACCCTGATGGTCCTGCAGCGGCCGGAACGAGAACTCGAAATTGCGCTTGCCGGTGGGCAGGCGCAGCTCCAGCTCGTGCCGTGAGGCCTTGCCTGCTGCGGCCTGCAGCACCGCCTCGCAGACAATGCCTGGGGCACCTTCGGTGCCGGCAAACCACGCCGATTCGTAGAACAGCTGCCCACGCACTTCCGGCTTGGTCGCCAGAATGGCCGACAGCGATGCCGAGTTGGTGTCGATGATGTGGCCGTCGGTACTGAGCAGCGTCTGGTGCTGGAAGCTGGATTCAAACAGTGCCTGCAGGCGGCTGTCGCTCTGGTGCAGCGCAGACGTGCGCTCGTCCACCTGACGTTCCAGTGCCGCGTTGTTGGCGCGCAGGGCGGCCTGCGCCTGCTTCAGTTCGGTAATGTCGCGGGCCATGGCGTAGTAGCCCAGCACCTCGCCGCTATCGCTGACCTCCGGCACCAGGTCTACCTGCGCATGGCGGGTGGTGCCACCGCGCTTGGGCATGCTGGTCTCAAAGCTCACCCGTTCGCCCTGCAGCGCCCGGTCCAGGTAGGGCTGCACGTCGTCCATGCTCGGCTGGCCGATCATGTCGCCAGCCCGCTTGCCGATCACCGTCTCCGGCGCATGGCCGTACCAGTCCTGATAGGCCTGGTTGACGAACTGGTAGCGGTGATCGCGGTCCAGATGCGAAATCAGGGCCGGCAGCGAATCGGTGATCAGCTTCAGGCGCTGCTCCACCTGCACCAGCTTCTGGCGCTCTTCACTTTCGGCAATTGCACGAACGACCGCATCGGGCAGGCGCTGCAGACGCGACTTCACCACGTAGTCGCGCGCGCCGCGCTTGAGTGCCTGCACCGCCAGTTCTTCGGTCAACGTGCCCGACACGAAGATGAAAGGTGTCAGCGGAGCCAACTCGCAGGCGAGGGTCAGCGCCGCATCGCCGTCAAAACCTGGCAGCACGTGGTCGGCCAGAATCACATCGAAGCCGCCCTGCAGCAGCGCTTCACGCATGCCATCGTGCGACCAGGTGCGTTCAACGGTGAACGACACCCCGGCGCGCTGCATCTGCGCGGTAATCAGTTCCGCATCCAGTGCGCTGTCTTCGACCATCAGGATCCGGATGGTCCGGGTTACAGCGCCTTCAGCCATCTTTGCGGTTCTTCGAGCCATAGCGGGTGCCCTGCGGGGGCGGCTGGTTGGTGATGCCCCAGAACATGCCCAGCCCCTGGATCGCCTCCAGGAACTCGGTGAAATCCACCGGCTTCACTACAAACGCGTTGAC
Source organism: Stenotrophomonas sp. (assembly GCF_032103445.1). Lineage (GTDB taxonomy): Bacteria > Pseudomonadota > Gammaproteobacteria > Xanthomonadales > Xanthomonadaceae > Stenotrophomonas. The sequence continues at coordinate 27,131 of NZ_DAMDFR010000028.1, read as the reverse complement.
GCCCAGTTCGTAGCTGCGCACCAGGTCACTCTCTTCGCGCGAAGAGGTGAGCATCACCACCGGCGTGCTGCTCAGCGCCGCGTCACTGCGGATTTCCTGAAGCACTTCCAGCCCGTTGAGCTTGGGCAGCTTCAGGTCCAGCAGCACCACCACCGGGCCACCGTGGTTCAGATCAGCGTACTTGCCCTCACCGCGCAGGTACTGCAGCGCTTCCACGCCGTCACGCACGTGCGTGACTTCGTTCAGCAGCTGGCAGCGGGCCAGGGCGGCCATGGTCAGTTCGGCGTCGTTGGGGTTGTCCTCAACAAGCAGAATTGGCCGAAGGTCTTTCATGCGGGGTCTCCATGCTGCAGGGGAATGGTAAAGAAGATCGTTGCGCCCGCGCCCACCTCGCCCTGTGCCCAGACGCGGCCGCCGTGGCGGGTGATGATGCGGTGTACGTTGGCCAGGCCGATGCCCGTGCCTTCAAACTCGTCGGCGTGGTGCAGGCGCTGGAACACGCCGAACAGCTTGTCGACGTAGCGCATGTCGAAGCCGCAGCCGTTGTCTTTCACGAAGAACACGTCTTCGGTGTCGGTGCGCTCATGCCCGATCTCGATGGCCGGGGCAGGGGTGTCGCGGGTGAACTTGATCGAATTGGACAGCAGGTTCTGCCACACCAGCCTCAGCATGCCCGGGTCGGCTTCGACCTTGGGCAACGGCGCGATGGTCCACTGGATGGTGCGGCCTTCGGCTTCCATCTCCAATGTGCGGCGAACATCTTCCACCAACGTGCCCATCTCCATGTAGATCTGGCCCATGGTTGACCGGCCCATCTGCGAGAAGCTGAGCAGGTCATCCACCAGACGACCTGCTGATTTTGCCGACTCGACGATGGTATCGACGAATCGCTTCTCTGAACTATTCAGTTTGTCCTCGGCCGAGGACCACAGCAGCTCCGAGTAACCCACGATGTGGCGGAACGGCGCACGCAGGTCGTGGCTGACCGAATACGAGAACGCCTCCAGCTCTTTGTTGCTGCGGACCAGCTGCTCGTTCAAGGCCGCCATCTCTTCGGCCTTGCGCAGCACGATGTCCACGATGGCCGTGCGCAGCTCCAGCGCCGCATCCACGTCCACCTCGTCCCAGGGCAGCGACTGCTGCTGCACGGTTTCCTTCCAGCTTTCAAAGGACTCACGCGGCGACAGCGGGCCGGTCACTTCCTTGCGCGGGTCACCGCCCCAGCGCACCGTGCGTACCACTTCCGGGCGGAACCAGATCACGAAGCTGTCGTGTACCTGCGAAATGGAGATCGCCAGCACGCCGCTGGCCACGCCACTGAAGGCGCTCGCCTCGCTCCAGCGTGCGCTGAGCGAATCGGTATGGAACAGGTCGCCCTCGTGCGGTTGCACCGCCAGCCACTGCACCAGTGACATCACCTGCGCCTTGCTCGGGCAGTCACCATGCAGCAGGCAGGCCCCGCGGTGCACGATGGCCGCGCCGCTGGACTGGGTGAGGGCCAGCAGGCTCTTCGCATCGCGGCCCAGCGCGCTCATGAAGTCGGTATCGCCGGCCATCTGGCCCAGCAGCCGCACCTGGATCGCCCGGCGCGCAATGCGCTGCTCCACGCCCAGGGCGCGTTCCTTCAACGAGATCTGCAGCGACAGAATCTGGCCAATGAACTCACAGGCCGTGCGCACGTGGTACGGCACCCGCATCGGCTGCTGGTTGTGGCAGGAGATCAGCCCCCACAGCTCGCCTTCGCGCAGCAGCGACACCGACATCGATGCGCCGGTGCCCATGTTGCGCATGTACTGCAGGTGCACCGGCGAGACGCTGCGAAGCATCACCGGGCTCAGGTCGGTGGGCGCGGCGTCGGCGCGCTCGGCCGAGCGCAGCAGCGACACCGACTGATAGTTGCTGTCGGCAATCAGCCGCACCCGGTTCTGGCGGTACAGGGCGCGGGCCTGGGCCGGGATGTCCGATTCCGGGAAGCGCAGGTCCATGTAAGAGGGCAGCAACTCGTTGTTGCGGTGCTCGCCCACCACTGCACCGTTCCATTCCTTGTCGAACTGGTACACCAGGGTGCGGTCGAAGCCGGTGAGCTCGCAGATCAGCTCGGCCGCCAACTGGCATAACTCGGTGGTGGTGCCCAACCGTTCGATCGCGCCCATGAACTGGCGGATCTGCGGGTACAGGTCTTCCAGCGAACCCGGCTCGCCCGGCACGGACTGCTCCAGCTCCACCATCAAGGCATCGCCGACCCGGTGGCCCAGCACCTGGTGGGTGCCCACCCCCTCGACATGGTGCGCGCCGAGGAAACGGGTGGTATCCGGGGCGAGTTCTGCGATGACGCTACGGCAGGGTGCCAGTGTGCCGCCCAGCACGGCTTCCACCGGCTGGCCCAGCGGGTCGCCATGGGCTTCCAGCACGGCCGGCCGGGAGATGGCGCGTTCGATGACGACCAACGAAGCCGGGTCCAGCACCAGCAGCATGCCGTAGGGCTGGATAGCCCCCGGGGTACGGATGGGTTCGCGCGCGCACGCGGAAAGGTCCAAGGCGCTCTCGCTGGGGATTCCGTTCGACATGCCTAAAGCCACAGCCACAAAGGCCATAGCTTGGCATACCTGGGCACCCATTCATGTGTACGCCGGCCCACGGCCGCCCGGAATCGCACGGACACGTAGAGCCGGGCTTGCCCGGCTGCTCTTCGCGCGACCTATGAACTCCGTCGCCTGTCCGGATCGCACTCCGGTCCAATCACGACGCCCCCACACCCCGCCGGCACCAACCGCCAACCCCGTCACACATGGCGCAACAAGCCCGCAAAACCACGCCTATCGCGACACGCAATGTCGATTCCGACGCATTATTCGCCTTGCGCGCCAACCCGCTTCTATCATCCAAACCAAGCCGCAACCTCCTGCGTATCCATCTGATGCAGGGTGTGCCTTCGGAGCTTGAAATCTCCTCACGATTTAACAGTGGTCTTCCCGTGTCGGGAGGGTGATGGAATAGAACACCCCCCCGTTGGGGGAATACATCACGTCGCGCCGAATCGTGAGCGAATTTCAACCTCCCGACTCCCTCGCCATACCGGCGAGGGAGCACACTTCGAGTGAGGTTGCCCGTGCGTAAATCCATATTTGAACAACTCACCCTCAGGCACTCAGGCTGCAGCTGGCATCAGCCGAAGAAGGTGCGGGTCACCAGAATGCGCATTCCTGCCCAGGGATACAAAGCCGGGGTCGACGTTCCGGCGGTGATGCTGCAAGGCATGTGGCTGTACGGCTGGGAATTCGAGTCCGGCGGCTGGGTGAAGATATCGGCCTCGCGGGGGAAGCTCGTGCTGGAGGTGGATCACGAGGCCCGGCGGAAGGCGGCGTGGTTCCGGAAGCATGGGTCGATGAAGGGGTGGAGGCGTCGGCGGCGGGGGATTCGGGGTTTGATCTCAGCTGTCGTGCGCTGGTGGCGCAGGTAGTGGGTTGAACAGGGCCGGGCTGGGCTGGGCAAGAAGTGTCTTCCCAGCCAGTGCATGCTAGCGTTCATTCCACCAACACGGATGAGTAACGCAATGGCTGCAGGACGCAACTTTCAAGCGCTCGTCGGGCTCGTGGCAGCCTTATCCCTGGCTGGATGCGCGTCAGTCGGTCAATCGGCCAAGCACACGGTTCCTTTCATCACCGTTCCGCCTCCGCCAGAGGGTGTTCATGAGATCGTCCTGCTGGGTGCGATGCAGGGCAGGATCGTCGACAGGGATGGATGCCTCGTTCTCAAATCCAAACGAGGTGAGAGTACTGTCATCTTCGCCAGTCGCTTCAGGCTCGACCGCGCAAGTGGAACCATAAGTGATGGTGTGGCAGGAGGGCGAACGATCAAACTGGGACAGAAGGGGCGCTTCTCAGGTGGCTCAAGTAGCCGAAGTCAGACAGCAACATGGTTGACTTCGGCTCTACCCGAAGCGTGCCCTGACAGAGTGGTTCAGATCGGCGAGATCAAATGAGCCAAATCGATGGGGCACAACCGGCGCTGCAATTATCCCAATCAACCCGACACCTTTGGCCTCAAAGGCGGCGGAGGTGCTGGAGACGGAGGCGGCCGCTTGTAGCCGATCTGGCTACGAGCGGGGTTGTCAGGATTGGAGCCACGGGAGTCGCCTGGGAGGATCGGGCGGGGGTGGTTTGGCTTGTTGTCGTTGGTCATGTGTTGCTCACTCTTTCATGAATTCTACGGACTCAATCTCGCTCGAAGGAACTACCACCGTCTCAGTCTGGGTCAATTCTACGTAGCCTTCTCCGTCAATCCATGCGGGTTCCTGAAGCACGAAATGTCCGGCGTGAGAGCTGCGGGGCCATTCCTTAGGCCACCCTTGTAGACGACGACCGTCTTTGAAGTTCAGCGTGACCTGGGCTTGTATTGATGCAAAGGCGGTGAACCATTCGGAAGGATGAGACCTTCGGAGGGTCAGCCGGCCGTACTTCCGCAACCATCTGTGTGGAATGTCTTTGTTCGCGCACACAGTAGCAACGGATCCGATGGCGAGCGCGACTGCCAACGAAGCAACCAATCTGGTGTCATCGCTCCACGGCAATATGGCGACATACTCACCGATCCAGAGCAGCGCCCATTTAAGAACCGGCACCAGCGCCTGCACGACAAAGGTGTAGATCAGTACCTCGACAATGCGCTCAAACCGTTCGGGTTTGGGATGGGATGTCAGGCCATAGAACACCCATGCAGCAACAAAACCTGGCAGCAGGAACACCAGCAGGGAGATGACCCCCGCAGAAAGCTCGGGAAATCCTTCCATTGAAATGTGAACTCCAGTCTTTGACCAGACCGAGTGTAGAAATCCCGGAGCTGCGGAAGTGCAGCCCATCAGCGACAACTGCAAGAGCCTTGCATCCCAAGGCATCAGCTCTACTGATCCGAAGAGCCAACTGTCGGAACCAACCCGTGAGGCGCAGATCCACGCGTCTTGCTTGCCTCACCCCTCCTCAGCCAACGCAAACCGCCCCAACGCCGCCGCGTCCGTCACGCGCACGCTGCGATACGTCGCCTCCACCCACCCCTGGGCGATAAACCGCTTGAAGGCCGCCGCCACTTGGCGCCGCGAGGCATTGGCAAGCTGCCCAAGCTCGGTCTGGGTGATGGGAAGCGCCTCACTCTGCGCTACCTGCAAGCGTGTCATGGTCGAGGCAATACGCCGATCCACCTGCGGAATCTGCAGGTCATGCACGATACGCATCAGCACATACACGTTGGACATCAGCATCTGTGCGATGTAGCCCTGCACGGCGGCGTCCCCGCGCGCCAGCTCGTCCATCGCTGCGAGCGGCACGTGGATCACGCTCACCTCCCCACAGGCGCGCAGGTCCAGTCGGCGTGGTTGCCGGGTAAGGAAGCAGCCTTCGCCGGTCCATGATCCCGGCGTGCCGTACTGCACCAGCCTGCACTCTTCACCGGGCGGGGCGATGTCCACCGCTACCACGCCGGAAACCAGCCCATAGATCCCACCCAGCGGATCACCTCGGCGATAGATGAACTGTCCGGCGGTATAGGTGTGCAGGCGCATGTGCGGCAGCAGTTGTTGCTGGAACGACACCGGCAGTTGTGAAAGCCAACCGTGCCGGCACACCACATCCGTGGCCCTGGAGAGATCTGGCATTCCGTTGCTCCATGCGTGGGGGAATGTGCAGTTTTGCACAATCGGCCGAAATGGAACTGCCTAGAATCGTTGAAATGCCGATGCGTAGTGCTACGCATTTCGCATTTCACGCCATCACCAGGGAACGGGCATGATCAAGACACTGCTTCCATTCGTGTTCGTCGTTGCAGGCTGCCACCTCTGCACGGCCCATGCAGCAGAGGGTTCCAGTGGCGTCTATCTGATGGGCATGAAGGGGCAGGGAGCCGCGATGGCACCGCCGCCCGGCGTGCTGTACTACCAGAACGACAGCTACTTCTATCGCGGCTCGATGGGCAGCAACCGCACATTACCCACCGGTGGCAGCTTCGCATCCGGCGTGGATGCCAATGCCTACGTGAATCTTTCCACCTTGGTGTGGACATCGCCCTGGCAGCTCGCCGGGGGCAAAGTAGGCCTGAGTGCGACGCTGCCTATAGGACGCAAGTCGCTGGATGCGCGCGTGGTGACCGAGTTTCCCCGGCTGGGTGGCACCGGTGGCGGCTCGCGCTCGGATGCGCTCACCACATACGGCGATCCCTCGCTGGGAGCGAGCCTCAGCTGGAACACCGGCAAGCTGTATGTGCAAACCAGTGTTTCGGTGAATGTTCCGATCGGCGATTACCGCAGCGATCGCCTCGCCAACATCTCATTCAATCGCTGGGGCACCGATGTCAGTACCGCACTCACCTGGCTGAGTACGGAAACCGGCCGGGAAATCTCGTCCGTGGCCGGCTATACGTTCAACGGCCACAACAGCGTCACCGATTACAGCACCGGCGACGAGACGCACCTGGAAGCGGCGCTTACCCAGTACTTCTCACCGGCCTGGTCGGCCAGTCTGTTGGGCTACCACTATCAGCAGGTAAGTGGCGACTCCGGTTCGGGCGCATTGCTGGGTTCGTTCAAGGGGCGCGCTTCCGCTATCGGGGCGGGCGCGCAGTACAGCTTCAAGACCGCCAGCCGTCCGGTATCGGTCCGGGTGAAGTACTTCCACGAAACCTCAGTGGCCAACCGCGCGCGCAGCAACAGCGTATTCCTCACCGTTTCCCTTCCCCTGTCTTCCAAGGAGTGATGACCATGATCCTGCCCCGACTGCTCTCCGCCGCGCTTGCGCTGGCCTGCGCCGGAGCCGTGTCCGCACAGGATGCGACGCCAATTCGCGTCAACACAGACAATTTCGTGCGCGCGGAAAGCGATGTGTATCTGGCCAAGATCGTCGCCGATGGTGGCTTCGGGAAGTTCCAGCACGCGCGCGCGTTTCCCGCGCTGGACAAGCAGCTGATCATCCGCCTGAACCGCGACACGCTGTATTCGTACGCCGTGGTGGACCTCGATGCCGGCCCGGCCACGCTGGTAATGCCGGACACCGGCGAACGCTACATGGCGGCCCAGATCGTCAACCAGGACCACATCACGGTTGACCTCTGGCACGGCAAGGGCCGTCATGTGCTGACCCGCGACCAAGCCGGAACGCGCTATGCCCTGATCATCATCCGTACCTTGGTGGATGAAACCAGCAAGGCCGATATGGCCGCCGCGCACCGCTTGCAGGACGCGCTGTCGATCGAGCAGGCGAGTAAAGGCACGTTCGAAATTCCCGCGTGGGACAGCGCCTCGCTGGATTCCACGCGCAAGTTGCTGCTGGGTCTCGTGGCGGGGGTTCCCGACTACAAGCGCATGTTTGGCACACGCGAGGAGATCGACCCGGTGCGCCATCTGCTGGGCACCGCGGCGGGCTGGGGTGGCAACCCGGAACGTGAGGCGATCTATGCTGGCGGAGGCGTGGAGAAGAATGACGGCAACACGGTCTACCGGGTGAAAGTGCGCGATGTGCCGATGAAAGCGTTCTGGTCGTTGTCGGTCTACAACGCTGATGGCTTCTTTGAGCAGAACAGCCTGGGTCGATATTCGGTGAACAGCGTTACCGCCAAAAAGAGTGACGACGGCAGCATTGAAGTGCAGTTCGGCGGCTGCACGGCAGCGTCCGTGAACTGCATTCCCACCATGCCGGGATGGAATTACCTGGTGCGCATCTATCGACCTGAACCTGTTGTGGTTCAGGGACAGTGGACCTTCCCGGTGCCGGTGGCTGACCCGTAAGACGCTGGCGGAGACCCGCTGATTTCAGCCTATTCACCCTCCATTTCACAATTTCACACTCCATCGACGTCGCCGGATTTCAACTGAATGCTGGGGAGAGCGCCTGCGGAAAACACCGCTATATTCCAGTCACCCCCAGATGAAGGAGAACCACCCCATGTTCCTGACCAAGCAGCACCTCAAGACCGCGAGCAAGCTGGGCGTTGCCCTCGTTGTCACTGCCGGCCTCAGCGCCTGCGCCACCTACAAGGATGAATTCGCCACCATCAACTCTCGCCTCGACAACCTGGATACCAAGGTCCAGGGCGCAGCGCAGAGTGCGGAGCAGGCCAACCAGTCCGCGCAGCAGGCCAACCAGCGTCTGGATGCCATCGAAGGCCGCGTACAGCAGCTTGAGAGCGCACCCCGCCGCGTGCCGCGCGGTTGATCCCTCCTCCACATTCGTTGAGGGATTTCTGAATAGGGACCAGTGGCCGTTACTGGCCACTGGTCCCTTTTGATCACGCCGTCCTTGTTTTGAAGAGTAGTCCCCCATGCACGCACACCCCGCACGCCACGCCCTTCGCGGCGCACTCATCCTGGCACTGGCCTTTGCCGGCATCGGCGCAGCGAACGCGCAGGAAGCCGAGGTCGTCCAACCGGCCGTCTCGCCCAATGACGAGCTGCCGCAGGACCAGCCCGTGTCTGACACGGTGATTGAGCTGGCCGGTTGGGTGGTGGCCACCAAGGACACGCAGGGCTACCCCTTCGCGATCATGGACAAGGGGAATGCACAGATTCTGGTATTCGATGGCAACGGCAAGCTGCGCGGTGCAGCCCCGGGGCTGTTTGGCTCGGCCGTAGGCGACCATACGGGGAAAGATGTCACCCATGTCGCGCTGAGCGCCATTCCGGGCAAGGACCGCACCACGCCCGCAGGCCGTTTCGTCGGCGGCTACGGCCCTGCCGCCGACGCCGAAAGCGTGCTGTGGGTGGACTACGACTCCGCCATTTCGATGCACCCGATTCCGCCGGGCAGCAAGACCGAACGGCGCGCCGAGCGCCTGGCAACGCCCACCCCGGACGACAACCGCATCTCGCACGGCTGCATCAATGTGTCGCCGACGTTCTATGAGGCAGTGGTCCACCCCACGTTTGCCAAGGGCGGCGTGTTCTATGTGCTGCCGGATGTGGATTCGCTGGAGAAGACGTTCCCGGAGTTCGCTGCGAGCCGCGCTGGGAAGGCGGCGGATGGGGAAGGTGGCAAGCGTCACGCCAGTAACTAATGGTTGAACGTCCCCACCCTCAGCCGCTTGCGTAAGAAAGGCCTTATACGACAACGGGTTGGATGAACTTAGCGGGTTTTGGCTAGGCTTAGCAAATCGCCGAAATGCCTGCTAAGGACCTGCCGTGTCCCTCCAGACCACACTGCCGTACTTCGCTCGCCCGGACCTGCTTGAGAGCGTCACCCGGCTGTTGCTCTCCGGCGCGAACGTCACCCTGTTCGCGCCCCGTCGGCATGGCAAAACTTCATTTGTCCGCTATGACCTGCTGCCGGCACTGCACGAAGCCGGCTGGTTTGCCGCGCGCATTGATCTCTGGCGCAATCGTGAGAATCCCGAGCTCGGTCTGGTGGAAGGGCTGGAGGCAGTTGCCTATGCCACCCCGCCGCGCAGTGCGCTGATGCGTCCCATGAATCTCTCTTCCCTGCGGGCCACGTTCAAAGTGCCGGGGGTGGATATTCAAGGGAACTGGTCGCCGGCAACGGGGCCGACGCCGCACCCGGAGGCCAGCCTTGAGAACCGCCTTGCCAATGCGCTGCATCTGATTGCGGAGCGCGGTACGCATTCCTTGGTCGCGTTGGACGAGTTCCAGGCGTTGGCGAGCAAAGGCTCCGACAACTTCGTGGCCGCATTCCGCACCGTGCTTCAGGACGTCGAAGGGCGGCTGAGTGTGTTCTTTACTGGTTCGTCGCGCGACGGGTTGATGCGGTTGTTCAATCGTTCCCGGGCACCGTTGTTCCGATCTGCCGAATCACTAACGCTTCCTAACCTCGGTGATGCCTTCGTTGATTCCCGGGCGGACTATCTAGATGAAGTGGCGGGAGTAAAAGTAGATCGCGATGCACTGAAGCTGTTCTTCCCGCGCCTCTGCTACACCCCGCTGTTCCTCAACGAAATCGTGCGGATCATGCTGGTCAGGGGAACCGCAGATCTCGATGCTGCGGTCCGCGAGTGGTATCGCGCGAAGTTCGATGACGAATATGCCCATTGGTTCGCCGCGCTGCAGGACGTCGAGTCTGCGGTGATGGTCTGGCTTGCCACCAGCGGGCAGAAGACGGTGTACAGCGAAGAAGCACGCGAGGCCATGCGGCAGTACATTGAGGCAGACGCGGTGCCCACCACCTCGCGCGTTCAAACGGCCATCCGGCGTCTGACCGGAGAGCAGGCCCTTGAACCGACCGGGGTCAACGGGGAGTACGAAATCTCGGATCAGGGCCTGCAGATCGTGCTGAGCAACGCGGTGAACCAGGACTTATTCAAAACGTGCGGGAGCCGCCGCGCCGCCTGATTCCATGCCAGCCCCGTAGAGCCACGCCCTGCGTGGCTGCGCCTCATCCATCACGCACTGGCACGCATGGCGCGTCATACGGACGCTTACTCCGCAACGAACGTCACCGGCACGCGCACCATGCTCCGCACCGGCTTGCCCCCATCCAGCGCGGGAGTGAACCGCCAGCTGGCCGCCGCTTCCTTCGCGGCGGCATCCAGTTTCGGAAACCCGCTGGACCGGTCCAGCGTCACGCCAGTGATGCTGCCCTCGGCGTCCACCTTCAACGCCACCACCACAGTGCCGGCTTCCTGGGCATCAGCGGAACCTGTGGGATAGCGTGGCGGCGGGTTGTACACCGCCTGCGGAAGCACGAAGTCGGAAGGCAACGACGCCGACCCGGGTGGTGGAGGCGGCGGCGGTGGAGCGTCTGCGAATGCGCCGCTGCTGGTGGTCAGCAGCACTGCTGTCAGCATGTGCCGCAGGGCCCAGCGAGAACGAAAAACTCCGATGGCGTCCATGCGTTTCAACTTTTTCCAGTTTGGTTCCAGTGAGATCCTATCTCGTGGCCTGTCGGACGGCCAGCACGGGCGAAGCATCAAGCAATGCTAGTATCCGCGTCCGTATCACCGTGCCGCATGGATCTGGAGCTGGAAAGGAATGAGGATGTTCAAGGAAGAATCGAAAGCGGCTCTCGCCGGCATAGCACTGCAGCTTGGTATGGCGATGTTTGCCTGCAGCGCGCAGGCCTCGACCGACGACGAAGCCTTCGCGGTGGAGCTGGTGCGCAACGCTGCCGACGCCGGGGTTCCGGAAGCGCAGAATGCGCTGGCTGACCGCTATCTCCATGGTGCAGGCGTCACTCGGGACGAGAAACAGGCGGCCGCCTGGTATCGCAAGTCGGCCGAACAGGGGTACGCACCTGCCCAGTCCGCGCTGGGCGGATTGTATCTGCGCGGAACAGGCGTGCCGAAGGACGACGCCGAGGCGCTGGTCTGGGTCCGCAAGGCCGCGGACCAAGGCGAAGCGCTGTCACAGTCCGACCTTGCGATCATGTACCTCAACGGACGGGGCGTACTGCAGGATGATGCCCAGGCCTTGATCTGGGTCCGCAAGGCGGCCGACCAGGGTACGCCGGCGGGTATGTACAACCTGGCCAGCTTCCACCAGCGTGGCGCTGCCGGCCTCGCCAAAGACGACGCCGAGGCCATCCGCTGGTACACCAAGGCCGCGCTTCAATCTTCCTGGGAACTGGGCGTAATTCAGTCGCGGCAGAAGCTGTGTGACTACGGTGGTGAGAACCAGGCGTGGTGCGGTGAAGTCCACACGCCGGGTGCATTCGGTCCCCTTGAGACGCTGACTGCGTTGGCCGAACGCGGCGACACCTTGGCCCTGACCAACCTCGGTGATGTCCATCGCGCCGGTATCGGCGTAAAGAAGGACGAAGCCCAGGCTGCTGCTTGGTACCGCAAGGCGGCGGAGCTGGGTGAGGCGCGGGCCCAAAGCCAGCTGGGCTACATGTACGACACCGGCGCGGGCGTGCCCAAGGACGAGGATGCGGCTGTTTCCTGGTACTGCAAGGCGGCGGCACAAGGGCATTCCCGGGCGCTCGCCAATCTGGAAATCATGCGCACCTTGGGCCAGATGAAAGTAAAGGACTGCGCCGAGCGTTGATCACCGGCACGGCATTGCTCGTGTACTGGGCCCGGCCCGGTGATGTGGACACCGTTATTGTGGATGGGCGGGTACTGAAGCGCGATGGAAAGCTGGTAGGGGTCGATACTGCTGAAGTGCTGCGCCGTGCAGAGGCATCTGCCCGCACCCTACTCACCCCGTAGAGCCACGCCCTGCGTGGCTGAAGTCCCGGTGACCACGCGTACCACGCAGGGCGTGGTACCTACGGATGAGGGGTGACCGCAGACGCGCATGGCGCGTCTCTACAGGTGATCCGTCCGGCCCTTCGTCTCAATTGTTATGCCTCGCTTTTTGGCCCGCAGCGAGATGGCACCGACTCCCCACACCGTGCACAATCGCCGAATCCCGGGCATGACGCCCGGTCCACTCCGCGTCACGTCCGGGGGGACGGCACGGAGCACGACAACAGGGGGATACACCATGGATTCGCTCTATCCGGCGGGGCCGTCGGCCGTGCCTGCACAGCTCACCGCGCCCAGCTCCGCCTACCGCCGCCACGCCTGGCTGGCGGTGGCCGGTCTGCTCGTTTTCGCCGGCGCGTACTTCGCCCTGATGGGCTGGTTCGGCTGGACCGCCTTCCGCATGCTGCGCACGCTGCTGTCCGGTGAGGGTGGCAGCGCGCTGATCAACGCCATCGTCGGCGGGTGCGCGCTGTTCCTGGCGGTGTTCATGGCCAAGGGCCTGATCTTCCTCAAGCGCGGCAAGGCCTCCAAAGACCTGGAGCTGAAGCCTGCCGACCAGCCGGAGCTGTTCGCCTTCCTGCACCGCCTGGCCGACGAGGCCGGCGCGCCGCGCCCGAACCGGGTGTACCTGTCGCCGCGGGTCAACGCCGGCGTCTTCTACGACCTGTCGCTGGTCAATCTGCTGTTCCCCTCGCGCAAGAACCTGGACATCGGTCTGGCGCTGGTGAACGTGTTGAACCTCACCGAGTTCAAGGCGGTGCTGGGCCACGAGTTCGGCCACTTCGCGCAGCGCACGATGGCGGTTGGCCGCTGGGTCTACATCGCCCACCAGGTCGCCACCCAGCTGGTGGCGCGGCGCGATGCGCTGGACAGCTTCCTCGCCGGTCTCTCGCGCACAGATTTCCGCGTCGCCTGGGTCGGCTGGACGCTGTCGATCATCATCTGGGCGATCCGCTCGCTGGTGGACACCGCTTTCAGCGTGGTGACCCTTTCCGAACGCGCGCTGTCGCGCGAGATGGAATACCAGGCCGATCTGGTGGCTGCTTCACTGGCCGGCAGCGATGCGCTGGTGCATGCACTGCACCGCCTGGGCGCGGCCGATGAAGCCTGGGATCGCACGCTGGGCTTCGCCTCGCGCGAATTCGAGGCCGGCCGAGCAGTGGCCGACCTGTTCGCGGTGCAGACCCGCATGATCGCCAACCTGCGCCGGGTCACGCCTGACCCGATGTATGCCGACCCGCCGGAGCTGCCCGAGCACGAGCGTGAGCTGCACCGGGTGTTCCGCAACGAGATGGTGCGCGCACCGCAGATGTGGTCCACGCATCCGGCCAATGCCGATCGCGAGAACAACCTGAAGCGCCGTTACGTGGCCGCCGTCATCGACGAGCGCCCGGCGATGCTGCTGTTCCGCGACGCCGATGGGCTGAAGCACCGGCTTTCGCGCGACATGCTGCGTGAGACGCCGCCAGCATTCGCCGAGACGGCTGACTCGCTGTCCCGGCTGGATGCCGAGTTTGAGGTCCGTGCCCTGCACCAGCGTTACCAGGGCACCTACCTGCGCCGCTCCTTCCTGCGCAATGTGGCGACGCCTGCCGAGCTGTTCCTCGGTTCGCTGCCGTCGCTGGAAAACGCAGCGCTGCGCGAACGCATCTGCGCACTGTATGCACCCGCCCATGGCGAGGCGCTGCAGCAACTGAAGCGTCTGGAGGAAGAGCGCGCCACCCTGGACGCCGCCCGCGCAGGCCACCTGCGCGCATCTGGCAACCGCGTGCACTGGCGCAACCAGACGCTGGACACCAAGCGTCTGGCACCTGCCATCGCAACCCTGGATACCGAGATCGCACCGCTGCGGCAGGCGGTGTTCCTGCACGACCAGGAATGCCGCAGCCTGCATCGGCTGGCCGCGCGCCGCAACGGTCATGGCTGGGAGGCGCTGCTGGAAGGTCAGGTCAGCCTGATGCACTTCTGCGAACACGTCGAAGCCGATCTGCGCGATGTGTATGGCGTGTACGTCAATACCATGCACGTGGTCACAGCCGACAACCGGGTTTCCGGGAAGGAGCTTCGCCGGCTGATCGCAGCAGCCAACATGACCCAGCGCGCCCTGGTCGCCGTCTTCGAGTACGCGCGCGTCTGCCATGTTGATGAAACCGTCATCGAACACGGCGGCCAGCCGCTGCAGGAAGCGCTGGGCGAATTCGGCCTGGCCCTGGCCACGGAACAGAACATCAACGACTGGGTCCGCAAGGTGGGAAGCTGGGTCGAACACACCTGTGCGGTGCTGTCCCGCCTGCGCGCCGCCACGCTGGAGGCGCTGCTGGCAAACGAAGATGCAGCTGTGGATCGCCTGGAATCCGGAGAGGTGGTACCCACCGCGCCAGAGCCTTCGCGGGTGCCGAAGGACTACCCGGTGCTGCTGCCAGGAAAGGAGCGCAAGCTGCAGACCAAGCTGGGTTTGTGGGATCGCTTCCAGACGGCGGATGGCTGGGTGGCCAGTGTTGCGCGCGGCACGGTGGCCGCAGCCATCGTCATCGGCGTCCTGGTGCTGGGCATGCATACCGGTACCGCTACGGTCTCGGTTTACAACGGCTTGGCGATTCCAGTGCGGGTCACCATCGACGGCAGCAGCGTCAACCTGGACCCGCTGGAAAGCACGGCGATGGATGTGGATCCCGGCGCCACCCACAAAGTGGAGAGCCACACCACAGATGGGCAGCTGATCGAGTCTTTCGACAGCGAGCGCATCTCCGGCCGTTCGCACTTTACCTACAACGTGGCGGGCGCTGCACCGCTGGTGGAATGGACGGCGGTCTACGGCAACGTGAAGGAGGAGGCCGAGCGCAAGCTGGGCGCGCAGCGCTGGCTGGCCACCAGTGCCGACTTCGTCTTGAAGACCCCGCCGGAAACGATCCAGACCAGCGAGTATGAGAGCGGCGGCACGCGCTCGGTGCTGTCGGCAGTCGGTGACGCGGCCCCGCACCAGCAGACCGGCTTGGTCGACAACGACGAACAGCGCAAAGCGATGATCCTCGCGCATGCACGCTGGGATGCGCCGGAGTCGCAGCACCTGATCATGTGGCTGGGGATGGCGTCGACTTATCCGGACCTCATGCAGAGCCTCATCGCCGAGCGGCTGAAGCGAAATCCTGAGGACGTTGCTACGTTGCGCATGGAACAGGAGCTCAGTACGGGTGACGCGCACGCGGCGACCTGCGCGCGCCAGCAGCAGGCGGCAGCGACCAAGCCGGAGTCTTCTGCGCTGGCCTATCTGGCGGTGCGCTGCACGGCCGACGGTCCGGCACAGGATGAAGCCTTCCTCGCGGGGCAGCGTCGCTGGCCGGAGCAGCCCTGGTTTGCGCTGGCGGCAGGCCACACGCTGGCCGCGCGCAATGATTGGACCGGTGCCAACGAGATGCTCTCCAAGGCAGCCGCGGCACCGCAACTCGCTGAGGTTGCCTCAGTGGAACTGGCCCGGGTCAAGCGCATGCTGGGCAGCAGCGCGCAGGAGCTGGCGTCGCTGGCGGAGCAGTCGTCGTTCGTGGCCCGCATGCTGGCCTTCGAAAGCGAAGAGGTGGTTGGCTCTCCCTTTGAGGCCTACCTGCAGCTCGACCGGGGCGAGTACGAGCGCGCGCTGGGCCTGGCGCAGGTCGATGCTGAGCTGCTGTCCCGGATTGTTCCGCTGGTTGCCGCCTCGGAGGGTGCCCCCGGCGAATGGGCGCAGAAGGCGCTGGGGATGCCGGTGGCGGACGACGTGGATTCCGATTCGGCGTGGACCATGTGGGCCCTGGCGCTGCGCCACGGCCGCAACGAAGCGGCATGGCGCGAGAAGGTGCTGGCCACCGATGCCAACGAAGCCGCACGCGTGGTCGCGTTCGTTGACGCGGTGCGCGCGAACGCATCCGTGCAACAGGCCGAGGCGGCACTGGGCAACGTGAGCTCCACCAATCGTGGCTACGCCTACACCGTCGCCGCCGTGTTACGGGGCAAGGATTGCCCGCAAGCCTGGCGCGAAGGTGCTAAGCGCCTGCTTTTCAGCTACGAACGCCCCCACCTGACGTAGAGCCACGCCCTGCGTGGCTGAATGCCCCCACATGCACCTGAAAGCACTTCTAACCCGGTTAGGCATCGGCCGCCGCCAGAACAAGGCGGCCGAACCCCTCTTCATGAACATCCCCGACGGCGAGCTCGCCGCCGTTGCACGCACCGCGCAGAGAACCCTTGTGCACTTCCGTGTGCTTCTCATGACCAACGAAGAGCCAGATGCCTCGCCGCTGGTCAAAACCTACATCCCGGATCCGGATGGAAAGGGCATGTGGCTGTGGCTGAGCGTTGAGGACGTGACCCGGTTCGGTTTCGACGCTCGTGTGTTCGAAGCCCCTGCCCACTTCCCCGGAGTTACCGCCGGTTCCCTGCGCTTCATTCCCAACGAAGAAGTAGGGGACTGGGCGGTCATCATTGACGGCGTGCTGCACGGCGGTTACTCGCTTCGCTTGCAGCGCGGGCGATTGCCCGAGTCCGAGCGCGCTGCCTACGACGCCTACATCGGGGCACAGCGCTACGCGCCACTTCCGGACCTGATGTGACCGTTGCCGGCGAATTCGCCACGTAACACGTACGCTCTCGCCATATGACACGTAGAGCCACGCCCTGCGTGGCTGCATCCCACACAGGGCGCGTCACGAATGACGCTTGGCTCAACGTTCCCTCTGCTTACGCCGCCTTCATCACCTGACACTCCAGCGTTTGATGCTGGTAGCTCCTGCCAAGTCTATTGAGTTCGCTTTGCGCCTTCTTGAGCGCATCAGCCTCACCCGTGGCAGTGACAAAGTAGACCGGCCCGGCACCAAACTGCACATACCGGCCGGCGCTATCCTTGGCTTGACACACATACGATAGCTGCGGGCTTTCCTCAGATGCTGCCGCCATACCGCCCGGCAGTGCCAGAGCCAGCATAAGCACGTGTTTGATGTACATCGGAATGCCTCCGTAAACTTCCAGACACTCCCCCGCCCAGGCATCATCCAACGCTGGTTGTTATCGACGCGTAGAGCCACGCCTATGTCGAACCTGATGTAGGCTGCGTTGGAACCGTCTCGTTGGTCAGGAAGGCCAGACCGCATGATCTCAGTCTTGGAAACCAAGGTTCCGCCGCCACTGCTGCTGTTGGCGCTCGCGGCTATCGTATGGTTCCTTCCTGGGACAGCATCATCGGTTGGTCGCCTCGCCTTCGGTCTGCCCGTCATCGTGCTGGGTCTCTCACTCAATGCGTTGCCCAAGCTGTTGTTCCGCCGCGCAGGAACGACGGTCAACCCGCTGCGGCCAGAACAGTCCTCGGCCCTGATCACCTCGGGTCTCTATCGCTATTCCCGGAACCCGATGTACCTGGGCTATGCCGTTGCATTGACTGGATGGGTGATCTCTCTGGGGAAGCCACTGGGGCTTTTAGCCGTTGGGTTCTTCGTCGGCTACGTAACGAGACTTCAGATCATGCCGGAAGAGCGTCAGTTGGCGGCGATATTCCCGGGCGAGTACGCGCTGTACAGTGCCACCGTACGCCGATGGATATGATGTGAACCGCATGAAAGAACCACCCGTCGTTGCCCGAACTGCATACCTGCAGTACACCTCCAGCGCTGGCGAAGGCCTTCAGCTTGAGATTCTTGCGGGTGACCCGGATGGCGGAATCCTTCCCGGTCACCATGAGGCTGTTGCGCGCATCGTGGCCGACGACGATGAGTTTCAGTGGTTTGAGGTCTTTACTTCGCGCGGTGCCGTCCGCATCCCGGTTTCGGCGGTGGAGGAGGCCATTGTCGCGGCCAGATCGGACGTGCACGGCGAGGCGTGGTACGACCGGGAGGAACCGGACGCATGAACGCGTAGAGACGCGCCATGCGCGTCTGAGGGCCCCGAACGAGTTCCAGCCGGGCAAGCCCGGCTCTACGTGGGGCACCGCGGAGTTACACGGCGAAATGCAGCGTTACGCTGGCCCAACCACCCCACGTTTTGCACTACATTGGTGCAATGACGTCCGTTCTCCCCCCTCCCGACCTCGACACCCTCGGCACACCCGTCGCCTGGGCCGATGCCGAAGGCCGGGTGGCGGGCTGCAACCCCGCCTTCGCCCGCTGGCTGGGTGTCAGCGTACGCCGCGTCGTCGGCCAGCCGCTGGCCTCGCTGGAAGTCCAAGGCGAAGCGCTGGCCCACTTCCTGGCCCGGGGCGAGCAGGACACCCTGCGCCTGCACCGGCTGGCGCTGGCTTTACCGGGCGATGCGCCGCGTTTCGCCGAAGGCTGGCTGAGCCGGCGCGATGAGAGCGGTTGGCTGCTTGAAGCCCACCCGGTCGACGAATTTCCCGGCCTGGACCCGACCCAGGCATTGCCGAGCGCGCTCAGCGCGGCGCTCAAGGGCCTGGCCCATGAGCTGCGCAACCCGCTGGCCGGATTGAAGGGGGCGGCCCAGCTGCTGGCCCGCCGCAGCGCCCAGCGCGATGCCGACGAGCGCGAGCTGATCGCGCTGATCGGCTCGGAGATCGAGCGACTCAACGGCCTGCTGGAACAGCTGCTGTCGCCGGCTCCGGCCGCGCCGCATGCGCCATTGAACATCCACGCCTCATTGGAGCGGGTGCTGCGCCTGGCCGAAACCGAGGGCGGCTGGGCAGTGCGCCTGCAGCGTGACTACGACCCCAGCATTCCCGAGTTCGACGGCGACGCCGACCGCCTCACCCAGGCGGTGTGGAACCTGGTCCGCAATGCCATCCAGGCCGGGGCAGGCACGGTCACCCTGCGCACCCGGGTCGAACATGGGGTGCGTATCAACGATGCGCTGCACCCGCTGGCGCTGCGCCTGGAAATCGTGGACGACGGTCGCGGCGTGCCCGAAGACCTGGCCGAACACCTGTTCCTGCCGCTGGTCAGCGGTCGCGCTGAAGGCACTGGCCTGGGCCTGGCGCTGGCCCAGCAGGTGGCCCGCGAACACCGCGGCACACTGACCTACCGCTCGCGCCCGGGCCATACCGTATTCACCGTGCTGCTGCCGATGGGGCAGGGCACGCTCGCCATGGAGGAGCCCGCCCATGGCGGATGACAGCCGCACGACCGCCCCGCGCATCTGGGTGGTGGACGATGACCGCTCGGTGCGCTTCGTCCTGTGCACCGCGCTGCGTGACGCCGGCTACCAGGTGGAAGGCTTCGATGGTGCGGCCGCCGCGCTCAGCCTGCTGGAAACCGAGACTCCGCCGGACCTGCTGTTCACCGACGTGCGCATGCCCGGCGATGACGGGCTGGTATTGCTGGACAAGCTCAAGGCCGCGCACCCGCAGCTGCCGGTGATCGTCATGTCGGCCTACACCGACGTGGCCAGCACCGCCGGCGCGTTTCGCGGCGGCGCGCAGGAATTCCTGTCCAAGCCGTTTGATCTGGACGATGCGGTGGCACTGGCGCGGCGCGTGCTGCCTGAGCGCGACACCCCCATCGCCGAAACCACGGCGGCACCCACGCCGGCCGTAGCAGACCAACGCCCGCAGCTGGTCGGTGACACGCCGGCGATGCGCGCGCTGTTCCGCGCGATTGGCCGCTTGGCGCAGGCTCCGCTGTCGGTGTTGATCAACGGCGAAACCGGCACCGGCAAGGAACTGGTGGCGCATGCGCTGCACCACGAATCACCGCGCGCGCAGGGGCCGTTCGTGGCACTCAACACAGCGGCCATTCCCTCGGAGTTGCTGGAGAGCGAGCTGTTCGGGCACGAAGCCGGTGCGTTCACCGGCGCGCAGCGCCGCAACGTCGGCCGCTTCGAGCAGGCCAATGGCGGCACGCTGTTCCTGGATGAAATCGGCGACATGCCGCTGCCGTTGCAGACCCGTCTGCTGCGTGTGCTGGCCGAGGGCGAGTTCTTCCGCGTGGGTGGGCGCGAGCTGATCCGCGTGGATGTGCGCGTGATCGCCGCCACCCACCAGGATCTGGAATCGCTGGTGGCGCAGGGCCGGTTCCGCGCCGACCTGCTGCACCGGCTGGACGTGGTGCGCCTGCGCCTGCCGCCGCTGCGCGAGCGCCGCGATGACATCGCGCAGCTGGCCGACACCTTCCTGGCGTCGGCGGCACGCAAGCTGGATACGCCGCCGAAACGGCTCACGGCATCGGCCCTGCAGGCACTGCGCGAGCACGATTGGCCGGGCAACGTGCGCGAACTGGAGAACGTGTGCTGGCGCATGGCCGCGCTGGCGTCTTCCGACACCATCGGCGTGGCTGATGTGGACAGCGCGCTGCATCGGGGCCCCGGCGCGCGGACGCGCAGCCAGGGTGACCCGGGCCAATGGGAAACGCTGCTGTCGGCGTGGGCGCGACAGCGCCTGGCCGAAGGCGCGGAAGGTCTGCACGCACAGGTGCGCGAAAAGGTGGACCAGGCCCTGCTGGAAGCGGCGCTGCAGATCACCCACGGCCGCCGCGCCGAAGCTGCCGCGCGGCTGGGGCTGGGTCGCAATACCTTGACCCGCAAGCTCGGGGCTGGGCGTCGTCGCGGCGGCTGAATGTCCTGTTCACGGGAATAACACGTATGTGGTGGCCGCTTTCATGATCCATGGACAGCGCCGCCGTTAGGTTGGAAATACAAGGAGTCTTCCATGCGCAGTACCCGAATCCTGATTGGCAGCGCCGCGTTGGTGGCACTTAGTGCGTGCAGCACCACGCCGCCGCCGCCACCGCCGGCTCCGCCCCTGCCCACGGTGAGCACGGCGAAGATGGCCGAGGCCAATCTGTCGCCGGCGTCAGCCAGCATCGTCAGCGGACGGCTGGCGGTGGTGCCCGATTCGCGTGGTGGCGTGCACATCACCGGCGTCATCGGCGGGCTGCAACCGCTGCAGACCGCGGCGTTCCACGTGCATGAGCGTGGCGACTGCAGCGCGGTGGATGCCAGCAGTGCCGGCGCGCATTTCAACCCGACCAACCAGCCGCACGGCCGCACCAGCGGCGGCGCGCATCACCTGGGCGACATGGACAATCTGCGCGCCGATGCGCAGGGAAGGGTCAATGTCGACGTGCGCCTGCCGGCGGTGACACTCGGCGGCGGAGCGCCCAATGACATTGCGGGGCGTGCCTTGATCGTGCATGCCAGCGCCGACGATTACCGTAGCCAGCCCGCCGGCAATGCCGGTGCCCGCGTTTCCTGCGGCATCATCCGGGTCACGCGCTGAGGCGCGTTCCCATTTGCCGCTTCACCCCGTTGTATCTGCAAGGAGATCCACATGCGTCTGATCCATACCGCGTTGTTCGCCGCCATTGCCACGATTGGCCTGACCGCCTGCAACAAGCCGGCCGAAACCACCCCGGAAGCCACCCCGGCCGCCGACACCGCACCGGCGGCTGATGCAGCAGCAGCTGCCAACGATGCGCCGCCGGCGATGATGAGCAGCGATGCACACGCCAACCACACCGCCATTGGCGAGCTCGCGCCGACCCAGGGCAATGACGTCAAGGGCAGCATCACCTTCAGCGTGGTGGACGGCAAGGTGCACGCCAAGGGCGAGGTCACCGGCCTGAAGCCGAACAGCGAGCACGGCTTCCACATCCATGAAACCGGCGACTGCAGTGCACCGGACGGTGCCAGCGCCGGTGGCCATTTCAACCCGGGCAAGGAAGATCACGGCAGCGTGGCGGCCAGCCCGCACCACGGCGGTGACATGCCGAACATCAAGGCCGATGCGGATGGCAAGGCGGTTGTTGATGCGGACGTGTCGACCAACGTCAACATTGGCAAGGCTGATGACTTCGACATCATTGGCCGCGGGCTGATCGTGCATGCCGACCCGGATGACTACAAGACCCAGCCGACCGGTAATGCCGGTGCGCGTCTGGCGTGTGCGGTGATCAAGGCTGCGCCGTAAGGCAGTTCAGCCACGCAGGGCGTGGCTCTACGTTAGGTAAGCAGAATGAAAAACGCCGGCAATGCCGGCGTTTTTCGTACCGCAATCACCGGGCCAGCAGCTCCCGCGGTTCCTGCCCGGGTTCGCAATGCACGAACAGCACCGGCAGGCCGTGGGCTTCCAGCACGGCGGCCATCTGCCGCTGGCGCATCAGGTACTGGTCGTAGATGCCCTGCAGGCGCTCGCAGTCGCCGGTGCCGTGGTTGTAGAAGTTGCACCAGCCGGCTGGATCGAACAGCGCCATACGCACTTCGCCGTCAGCGTATCGAAGCAGCGGCTCCGGGGCGGCATCCAGCCATTCCTCGGCCTGCGGGGCCAGCACGGCGGTTTCGATCAGCGGCCACAGCGCGGCCAGGCCCTGGTTGTCGTACTGCATCGACATCATCGCGGCCAGGTCGTTCACGGTGAAATACCGCGCGTGCTCGATCTGCGCGCCAAACGCGTTCTGTGCCAGCAGGGCGGTGTCCGCGCCGGCCATGCCCTGGGCCAGCAGCACGTCTTCCAGCGCCTCGGCCACGGCCTGGGTCTGGGCCACTTCACTGCCGGTCAGCACGAACGGCACCACCCGCAGGCCACCGCCGGTCAGGGTGGTGTCGGCCTGCAACGGCAGCGGCACTTCGCCGTCTTCGTTGGTGCCGAAGGCCAGCAGGCGCGGGCCTTCATTGCGGCCGGGGGCGCGCATCTGCAGTTCTTCCAGGCGGCGGTGAATGGGCCAGCCCGGACGCAGCACCTCGGCCGGGTCGAAATGGGCTCCGAAGAACACCAGGTCCAGCCCGCTCACGCCGGGGACCAGCTTGGCCAGGTCGCGGCCGATGCGTTCGGCCAGTTCGCCGGCCTGGGCGGACGACAGCGCCGCGTGGCGCGGGGCGTCGCCGCCGGCCAGTTCCAGTGCCAGTACGCCTAAGGCATTCATGCCGGGGTCGGGTTTGCTCATGGTTTCACAGTTGGCCCATCACAGGGCGGCAGCTACACTTGGCTCCATTATGCCTGCTCCTTCGTGCAGGCCATGTTGCAGACACCCCTTCCATGCCAGGTATGTCCATGCCCAACGCTCGTCCCGTCGCCATCCTCGGTGGTGTCCGCATTCCGTTCTGCCGCCAGAACACCGCCTATTCGGATGTCGGCAACCTTGGCATGTCGGTGCGCACACTGGGCGCGCTGGTGGAACGCTTCGGTCTGCACGGGCAGCAGCTGGGCGAAGTGGCGATGGGTGCGGTGATCAAGCACTCCAGCGACTGGAACCTGGGCCGCGAAGCCACGCTGTCGTCGGGCCTTTCGCCGCTCACCCCGGGCATCACCCTGCAGCGTGCCTGCGGCACCTCGCTGGACACCATCATCACCGTGGCCAACAAGATCGCGCTGGGCCAGATTGAGTCCGGCATCGGCGGCGGCTCGGACACCACCTCCGACGTGCCGATCGTGTACGGCAAGAAGCTGCGTGCGCGCCTTCTGGCCGCCAACCGCGCCAAAAGCACCGGCGACAAGATCAAGGCGCTCACCTCGGGCTTCAAGTTCAGCGAACTCAAGCCGGAGTTCCCGGGCGTGGCCGAGCCGCGCACCGGCAAGAGCATGGGCGACCACTGCGAAGACATGGCCAAGGAATGGAACATCGCCCGCGATTCGCAGGACGAATGGGCCGTTTCCTCGCACAAGAAGCTGGCCGCCGCCTATGAGCGCGGCTTCTTCAACGACCTGATCGCGCCGTTCCGTGGCGTCGAGCGCGACAACATCCTGCGCCCGGATACCTCGCTGGAAAAGCTGGCCACGCTGAAGCCGGCATTCGACAAGGTGTCCGGCCGTGGCACGCTCACCGCGGCCAACTCCACCCCGCTCACCGACGGTGCCGCAGCGGTACTGCTGGCCAGCGAAGAATGGGCGCGCGCGCACGGCCACGAGCCGCTGGCCTACCTGCGTGATTCGCAGGTGTCGGCGGTGGATTTCGTGCACGGCGAAGGCCTGCTGATGGCCCCGACCATTGCAGTGCCGGAAATGCTCAAGCGCAACGGCCTCACCCTGCAGGATTTCGACATCTACGAGATCCATGAAGCCTTTGCGGCGCAGGTGCTGTGCACGCTGCGTGCGTGGGAAAGCGAAGACTATTGCCGTAACCGCCTGGGCCTGGACGCGCCGCTGGGTCGTATCGACCCGGAGAAGATCAACCCGCTGGGTTCGTCGCTGGCCACCGGCCATCCGTTCGCTGCCACCGGTGCACGCGTGATTGCGACGGCTGCCAAGCAGCTGGCCGAACGCGGCGGTGGTCGCGCGCTGGTGTCGATCTGCACCGCCGGCGGCATGGGCGTGGTGGCGATCGTCGAACGTTGATCGATCGCGAGGCGGACGCGCATGGCGCGTCCCTACGGTAGTGACGCGCCATGCGCGTCACCGCAATCCATCACGGCTCGCGTCGGTTCCCAAACGCATCATGTTCGGCCGGGTGATCCAGCACCGGTGCCGGCTCACTCATCAGTGACTGCTCTTCAACGGTAGCCCGTTCCGGCACCACCGCTGCCACTGGCACCACCGCAGCCTCAGCCTTCGCCAGCGCCACACTGTCTTCCCCGCGCTGCTGCCGCAGCGCATTTCCAAAGCACTGCGCGGCCAATGCCGGCTCACCGCGCGCCACGAACACCTCGCCCAAGGCTTCCCACGCTTCCGGACCCGCACCGGCAGCAATCGCGCGGTGCAGATAGTCCTCAGCCTGCACATGCTCGCCCTGGCGCGCGGCGATGCGGCCCAGCGCCAGCAACAAGGCAGGGCTGCCCGGCTGCTGGGCGAGCCAGCGCTGCAGGTTGGCCTGGCGGGTGGCCAGCTTTTCCACCGGCATCTGCCCATACAGGGTCACAAGTGACTCGTCCCAGCGCGTGTCCAGTGCCTGTTCCAGGTTCAGCAGGGCCGGTTCTTCCCAGTCCAGCGCCACGGCACGCAGCGCGTATGCGCTCACCACATCCGGGTTGCTGCGCAACGCCTTCGGGGTGGCTTCCCACTGCGCGGCCAGCGCATTCACGTCAGTGGCTTCCAGCAACGACTGCGCGGCCAGACGGCTTTCCAGTTCGGCCATGTCTTCGTCGGGCAGGATCTTCTGCTTGCGCAATGCGCCCAGCTGGCCGTACGCCTCATGTGCACGACCAGCACGCGCCAGCGCCTCGGTGCGCAGCCACAGCCCACGCGGCGGCAGCGGCTGCACGCCGGGCACGTCCAGTGCGTTGATCGCATCCACCGGGCGCTCCAGCTGCAGCAGCCGCTCGGCCTGCATCAGCGCATAGCCGGTGGCATCGGTGGTGGAAAGTCGCTGCAGGTACTGGTCGACACTGGCGGCGTCGTTGCGCGCTTCGGCGCTGCGCACGGCCGTGGTCAGCGCCACCGCGCTCACTTCGCTGTCTTCCGCGGCGCTCACCAGCGACTTCTCCGCGCGCTGCCAGTGGCCATACTCGTGCGCCTGCAGGCCTTCGATCAGCTTCACCCGGCCCTGCTTGCGGCGGTAACGGCCCCAGGCGCGGAACGGCGACGACGCCAGGCTCCACAGCAGCCACAGCACCAGCAGCGCCACCAGCACCATCAGCGCTACCTGCGGCACGCTGCTGCGGTAGTCCACGCCGCCGTGGCGGTAGATCACCTCGCCATACTGGCGCAGTGATTCGGTGCCCAGCCATTGCGCGGCCACCACGCCCAGCACCACGGCCAGCAGCAGGACCACCACGGATTGAATCGGCTTCATTGTTTAACTCCCGTCGCGCAAAGTGCGCAGTTGCTGCAGGGTGCTGCCCAGTTCGGGCAGGGCGGGGCGCAGCACGCTGGTGCGCAGTTGCCTCAGTTCAGCACGTCGCTCGCGCAGAGCGGGTGAATCCGGCCACAGGCGCGGCAGCCACAGGCCCACGCGGTCCAGCGCCTGTTCAAACGCGGCCTGGTCGCCGCGCTCCACCGCTGCCCGTGCCAAGGTCAGTTCCAGCTGCAGCGAATCCCAGGCCGCTACGCGTTCGGCGCTGCTCAGCGGTCCCTGCGCAGCGGTCGGGGTGATGGTGACAAACGGGGCCAGCAGACTGTGCCACCAGGGTGCGGCGGTCGCCGCGGCAGGGGCTTCCACGCGCTCAGGCAGCGCGGTCAGCGCTTGGGCGAAGGTGCCCAGCCGTTGTTGCACGGCGGTGCGTGTGCCTTGGCCCAGGGTGTCCAGCGCGTTGCGTTCCTGCATCAGTGCCTGGCGCAGGTTGAGGTAGTCGTTGCCCTGCACGTCTTCCAGTGCGGTGGCGGCCAGTGCGTACAGGCGCTTGGCTCCGTCCACGTCGTCGGCGTACGCCAACCGTTGCCCGGCCTGGCTGAGCAGCAGCTCGGTCTCTTCCAGCTGCAGCGCCTGTGCGCTGTGTCGCGTGCTGTCGGCCAGTTTGGCCAGGTTCTCTTCCAGCAGCGCGCTGCGCTGGCTGAGGCCCAGCATTTCATCGCGCAGCACCCGGTTGGTCGCGGCGGCATCCTGCACGCGCTGCGAGGTGGAGCGCTGGTCGCGGCGCAGTGCCTCCAGGCTGTCGCTCAGCCCCTGCACCAGCAGCGCGGCATCCGCTTCGCGCTGCGCGGTGAGGGCCTGCTGGGCCTGCCATTGGCTCCAGCCCCACCAGCCGGCTGCGCCAGCGCCTACCGCCACCACAACCAGTGGCAGTATCCAGCGCAGGGCAGGGCGGTGTGGCGGGGGTGATTCAAGCTCATTCATGTACGCATCCTTGTCGTTCGCGCCGGTGTCTTCACGAGCTGGCGAGCGATCAGGCGCACAGCATCGCCCGTCCCCCGCGCGGCCCGCAAGGCCACCGTTCTTCCCTGTTCAGTCAGGTGCGCGGGCGGTGACGACCGCGTGCGCTGCCTGCGCCAACTGTAGCGGTTGTGGGCCCTGCGCCAGATGGATACGGGCAAAGCCGTCGCTTTCGGCCAGCGCGGCCAGACGCTCGCTGGCGGCCACCACGGTGCTGGCGCGCAGACGGGCCAGCAGGTCGGTCGGCAGCTGCGCCGCCGCCCAGGCCAGAGCCTCGGCGCTGCTCAGGGCCAGGACCCACGGGTCGGGCTG
>NZ_DAMDFR010000027.1:0-56667 GCF_032103445.1 Stenotrophomonas sp. | reverse complement strand
AAATTGGACAGGTGTCCAAGTTCTGGGGGTCACCTCAAGGGCGTGGCTCTACGTCACTTGTAGAAACTGCTGCGCCCGCCGGGCTGGCGCTTGAAGCGCCGGTGGATCCACAGATACTGATCCGGTGCCTCACGCACCATCGCCTCAATCGCCTGATTCACCCGCGCGGTATCCGCTTCCACATCCTCGCTGGGGAAGTTCTCCAGCGGCGCGCCAATCTTCAGGAAGTACTTGCCGCCTTCGCGACGGTGGAAATACGGAATCACCGCGCACCCGGTCATGCGTGCCAGCTGGTGCGTGGCGGTGATGGTGGATGCGGTGTGGCCGAAGAACGGCACGAACACGGTGTCCTTGCCGCGCATGTCCTGGTCGGGCGCATACCAGAGGAAGCCACCCTTCTTCAGATGCCGCACCGTTGCACGGATATCCTCGTTGGCGTACATCGCCTTGGCGTAACGGAGCCGACCGAACTTCACCGCCCATTCGTACACCGGGTTGCGGTGCTTGCGATACATGCCGGAAAGCTCGACGTGATCGCACAACAGCCGACCGCACATTTCCAGGGTCATGAAGTGCCCGGACACCAGCAGCACGCCACGCCCTTCGGCCTGCATGCGGTGCAGGTGCTCCAGCCCTTCGACCTGCACCTTGGGGCGGATGCTGTCGATGCTGCCCCACCACGCACGGGCAAACTCGAAGATGCCCACGCCCAGTGCATCGAAGCTGTCCCGCAGCAGACGCTGCCGCCAGGCCTCGTCCTGTTCAGGGAAGCACAGCTTGAGGTTCACTTCGGCGGCCTTGCGCCGGCTGCTGGCGAGCCGGTACGCCACCGTGCCCACGCCGCGGCCCAGCGCCCGCTGCAGGCCCCAGGGCAGCCGCGCGACCGCGAAGGCCCCCAGCATGAAGGCGAACATCGGCCAGTGCCGGGGATTGCGCAGCGACGGGCGGGTCGCGGTGGAAGCGTTATCTGACATGCCCCGATTCTAAAGGATGCGTCCGCCCCCTGTGGCGCATGTCTTTCCCGGGCCGGCTCCCGTATCCTCTGCCCATGCGTAATCGCCCTGTTGAGTGGATTTTGCGCGGCCTGTATTCGGCCGTGCTGTACATACTGCTGCCCATCACCGTGTATCACCTGGTGTGGCGGGGCTTCCGGGTGCGCCAGTACTTCCAGCGCTGGGACGAGCGCTATGCCTCGTATCCCCAGTCCAGCCTGCACCCACGGGTGTGGCTGCACGCGGTGTCGGTCGGCGAGGTCAATGCCGCTGCCCCGCTGGTCAACGCCCTGCGCGCACAACGCCCGGACATCCGCTGGGTGATCACCACCATCACCCCCACCGGCTCGGAGCGGGTGCGCTCGCTGTGGGGTGATGCGGTGGACCACGTCTACCTGCCGTACGACGTGCCCGGCAGCGTCGGTCGCTTTCTGGGCCACTTCAAACCCAGCCTGGCGCTGATCCTGGAAACCGAGCTGTGGCCGAACCTGCTGTTTGGCTGCCGCGACCGCGGCATTCCGGTGTACATCCTCAATGCGCGACTGTCCGCGCGTTCGCTGCGCGGTTACCGGCTGCTGGCCCCGCTGATCGCACGGGCGCTGCGCACGGTGACCTGCGTGGCGGCGCAATCGCAGGAGGATGCGGAGCGCTTCATCCAGCTGGGGGCCGAGCCGGAGCAGGTGCGTGCGCTGGGCAACCTGAAGTTCGAGATTGCCACGCCGAATGTGCGCGAGTTCATGGCGAATTTCCATGCCGCGGTGCCGCCTGCGCGCCCGGTGTGGATTGCCGCCAGCACGCACGAAGGCGAAGAGCAGGCCACGCTGGACCTGCACCGCCGGCTGCGTGCGGAGATTCCGGACCTGCTGCTGTTGTGGGCACCGCGTCACCCCGAGCGCTTCCCGCGCGTGGAAGCGCTGGCCCGCGAACAGGGCTGGAAAGTCGCCACCCGCCGCCAGGAGCAGTGGCCGCAGGCGGACACCGACGTGTTCGTGATCGATACGCTGGGTGAGCTGATGTCGTTCTACAGCTGCGCCGATGTCGCCTTCGTCGGCGGCAGCCTGCAGCCGATTGGTGGGCATAATCTGCTGGAGCCAGCCGCCATGGGCACTGCGTCGGTGACCGGCCCGCACCTGCACAACTTCTCGGAGATTTCCCGGCGCATGCGCGAAGCCGGTGCGGTATTGATTGCCGACGACGTGGAAGGCGTGTATGTCGCCCTGCTGATGCTGCTGCGCGACCCGCAGGCGCGCGAGGACATGGCGCGCGCGGGCTGCACGCTGGTAAGCACCGGGCGTGGGGCGCTGCAGCGCACCGTGGATCTGGTGACGCCGCAGTTGCCGCCGCCGGTGGGGTGAGCCCATCCCCAACGGCTTCGAACGGGTCTGACACCGCGTAGAGCCACGCCCTGCGTGGCTGCGACCATCCCACCCACCGCGTAGAGCCACGCCCTGCGTGGCTGCGACCGGGTCTGACATCGCGAAGCCACGCAGGGCGTGGCTCTACGGATGCTGTGACCGCAGAGGCACACGTGACGTGGATCCACATCACATGATTTCCCAGCGGCACCAGGCATACGGGTACTCGCCAACGCGCTGCGCCAGTCCAGCGCGCAACGGATTCCCGATGATGTAGCGGGCCGCATGTTCAACGGATTCATCGCGGCGAATGGCGTGATCGTGATACCCGTTCTGCCACACCTGCCCTGCCTGCAGCTTCCGGCTGCTGATGGACTTGAAGACGTTCATGCAACTGGGAAGCGTGCCTTGCCGCAGTTCCATCAACCAATGCACGTGATCCGGCATGATCACCCATGCAAGCGAATAGCTGCGTCCACTGCGCTCCACATGCCGAAGTGCGTCGATGACGATTTCTGCATTGTGGGGTTGCTCGAACAACCGGCGTCTGCCTTGCACCACGGTGGTGAGCACGTAGATGCGGCCCACGTGGGATTGGCGATAGCGTCGTAGGCGGGGGCTGGACATGCCTCCACCGTCGCAGGACTGCTGGGCGGAAGGTATCGCCAAACACCGCGCCGTGATGTCAGACGTAGAGCCACGCCCTGCGTGGCTTCGCGGTGGCGGACGAAAGCGCAGCCACGCAGGGCGTGGCTCTACGGGGAATCTGGCATCGCGTGCAGCCACGCAGGGCGTGGCTCTACGGAAATTGCGTCATTACGGAGCGAGCAATCAGGCTTCTTCGTCCCGCGCCAGCAGGCTGCCGGCGTACAACGCGGCCAACAGCAGGGTGAGGCCGCCCCAGAACGTGGAGTAGAACGCGAGATGGGTGTTCAACGGAAACACGGTGACCGCCAGCGCCAACGCCGCCGGGCGGGCGCGATCACGTGCGGCCAGCGGCGCAAACCGCCATGCGCGCCATGCCTGTGCCGCAGCGGCCAGCCACAACAACAATCCCAGCACCCCGGTTTCCGCCAGAATTTCCAGCACGATCTGATGCGCGTGCAGTGCGGGACCCTCGCCCCATACATCCTGCTGCTGCGGCGATGGGTGACAGGCGGGATATGCATCGCGGAAGCCGCGCGCGCCGACGCCATTGATGGGGTGCTCCTGGATCATGCACCCCGCCGCAGCCCATATCTGTGCGCGGCCGGACAAAGCCTGGTTCACACCATCGCTTTCGCCATCCCAGGCCATCGCCGTACGGGCGATACGCTCGCGCACCTGTGTTGAACCCAGCGAAAGCCCGACCGCGACCACCAGCCCCAGTGCAGCGCAGATCAGCAGTCCGCGCGTGCCCAGCAGCCGCCAGCCAGAGAACGCCAGCACCAGCGCATAGGTGATCCACGAAGCACGAGAGCCCGCCAGCACCAGCACCACGCCCACTGCCGCCGCCGACAGCGCCCAGCCCCACGTGCCCAGCCGGCGCGCGGCGGCAAACAGCAGGAACGGCGACAGGCTGGCCAGCACCTGGCCAAACTTCAGATTGCAGGGACCCAGCACGCCACTCAGACGATCGGCGGCAGCCGCCTCGGCCGGGGTGCACAGGCCATGCCCGCTCACCGCCCACTTGAGCTGGTCCAGTGACCAGAACAACGGGCTGGAGCCGAATGCGGCCTGGGCCAGTGCATCCAGCGTCCACACCCCGGTGATCACCGCAATGCCGCCCAAAGTGAGCGCGCGCCGCTGCGGCGTGGCCACCGCAATCGCCACCAGCCACATGAAGGGCAGGTAGCGCAGGCCGGCAGCGGTCTTGCGCCACGCCTCGGAAGGATCGATCGCATCGAAGGCGGAAAACGCCTGCGGCAACCAGTAGCCCAGGAACAGAATGCTGGTCAGCGCCCACGCGGGACTGCTGAGCAGGCGCTGCTTGCCCTGCAGGCGCAGCTGCACCATGCGCACGGCGGCGTAGATCGCCCCCAGCACCAGCACGGTTTCGGCTATGCCGGGCAGTGGCCACAGGGCGACGAAGGCGATGACCCACCACGGCGCCCAACGCCCGGCGCGCGCCCCCGGGGAACCCGGTGCGCGCGGCGGCTCAGCCAGCGAGTTGGGAATAGAGCTGGAGCGTGTCACGTTGCATGGCCTGCAGGGTGAACGGAATTCGCGAAGGCAACGCGGGCGGCTGCGCCAGCAACTGCTGCGCGCGCGCCAGCAGTGCCGGTGCATCGCCCAAGGGTACCGCGCCAGAGGGTTGCAGCTGTGTCAGCAGCTCGCCAACGCCCCCGTGGTTCCAGCCCAGTACAGGTCGGCCCACCGACACCGCTTCCACCACGGTGCGGCCAAAAGCTTCCGGTTTGTCGGACAGCTGCAGCACCAGATCGCTGGCCGCATAGGCCTCGGCAATGCGCGAGGTGGGTGCCGTCATCAGCACGGTCTGCGCCACCCCCAGCTGCCGCGCCTGCGCTTCCAGTTCGGCGACATAACGCTCGCGTCCAGGTTCGCGCGTGCCCGGCATCCACAGCCGCGCCGGCACACCCGCCGCATGCAGTCCGGCCAGCAGCGCCAGCGCATGGTGATGCCCTTTCAGGCGAGTGCCACGGCCTGGCAACAGCAGCAGCGGCGCATCACCGGCCAGCGCCGGATGCTGCGCGGCCACGGCGAGGCGCGCACGCCGGTCCTGCCGCCCCACGCGCGGGAACTGGGCGATGTCCACGCCGCGCGGAATCACCTGCAGGCGCTCGGCGGCGACCGACGGATAGTGCTGGCGCACGAAGTCGCGCACGGTGTTGGACACGCAGATGACCCGTTCACCGCTGGTCATCACCGCGCTGTAGCGGCCTGGCGAGTTCAGCCCGTGCACGGTGGTCACCCAGTGCGGACGCTCATCGGCGGGAAGATTACGCACCGCATACAGCCCCAGCCACGCCGGCAGGCGAGACCGCGCATGCACGATATCGGCCCCGGTCTGTGCGAACAGATCGCGCAGCGCGCGCACGTGGCGCAGCGTCCATAGCGACTTGCGGCCGATGTCCAGGGTGAGATGTTCAGCGCCGCTGGCCAGCAGCGGTTCGACCAGTCGGCCGCCGGCGGACACCACGAGGGCACGGTGCCCGGCCGCGACCAGCGCGGCAGCGATTTCAAGGGTGGAGCGTTCGACCCCGCCGGAGTGCAGCGCCGGCAGCAGCTGCACCACGGTTAATCGGCGCACGGTCGGTGCAGCCTGCTCAGTCGGCCAGCACGAACACCGAACCGCAGTATGGGCACTGCGCTTCGCCGTTGGGCTCGTCTTCGATCGGCAGGTACACGCGCGGGTGCGAGTTCCACAGCGCCATTTCCGGCGTCGGGCAGCTCAGCGGCAGTTCGCTGCGGTGCACGGTGTAGCGCTTCTCGGCATTGGCGGGCGCGGTGGCGGTATGACTCATGGCGGAATACGGAAGTGGAGGTGCGAGGACCGTGATTCTAGCACCCGGGGCCACCGCCCCGGCGTGTCCGGGCTTGGGCCGGGGTTCGCACGAATTTCGCTGTTTTGCGTTTTTCCCGGGTTTAGATCGAACTAATTTCACTTGCGGCGCGGCGCAGGGTGTTGCAGGATCGGTCCCGTTCCGATCACAACCCGATCGCACGGCCCGACCCCCACCGGACCGGCCCCGCTTCACCGACCGCCTGCTGGCGGCCGGGCGGGTGCCGTCTGTCTCAGGTCGCCGATGCGGGCTTTGCCCTGCTGCCTGTCCCACCGGGAGAACCCTGCATGACCCTGCCCCGCCGTCCCCTTGCCCGCCACGCCGTGCTGCCGCTTGCACTGGCCTTCGCCTGTGCCGGCACCGCCCTGCCCGCCCTGGCGCTGGACTTCAGCACCTCGTTTGAAGCTGGCCAGCCGGCACCCAAGGCCGCTTCCGGCGGCCTGCAGGTGAAGGTGGGGAACGGACCGGCCGCGCCTTATGCCGCCAAGGCCAATGCGGGTTACAGCGGCGTGCGCGCCTTGGGCTACCGCAGCGGCGGTGGGGCCGCGCGCACCGCGCTGTTCAGCACCGATGTGACCATTGGTGCCGACACCACGCTGAGCTGGATGGTGCTGCCGGAAATCGTGGGCGGCGACACCGTGGCCAGCACCTATGTCTCGCTGGACCTGGTGCTGGATGACGGCAGCCGCGTTTCCGCCAGCGCCGCCCGCGACCACCACGGCGTGGCGCTGGGCGCGCAGGCACAGGGCGACTCGAAGACGCTGTACCCGCAACAGTGGGCGCACAAGCAGGTGCGCCTGGGCGACGTGCCGGCCCTGCGCGGCCGCCGCGTGGTGGCGGTTGAACTGGAGGTGGACAGCGCCGCCCAGGCCCCGAGCGCCGGGTGGATCGATGACATCCGCCTGGGCGACATCGCCCGCAACAGCGCGCAGCGCCCCTCCGACTGGGTGCTCACCACCCGCGGCACGCAGTCCAACGGCACGTTCTCGCGCGGCAACAACTTCCCGGCCACCACCGTGCCGCACGGCTTCAACTTCTGGACCCCGGTGACCGATGCAGGGTCGCTGAGCTGGCTGTATCGCTGGAGCGAACAGAACGACGCCGCCAACCGGCCGCGCCTGCAGGCGCTGGCGCTGAGCCATGAGCCCAGTCCGTGGATGGGCGACCGCCAGACCTTCCAGGTGATGCCGTCGAACACACGTGGTGTGCCGGAAGCCGACCGTGCCAAGCGCGCACTCACTTTCTCGCGTGACAATGAAGTGGCCCGCCCGCACCGCTATGGGGTGCGCTTCGACAACGGCATTGCCGCCACCATCGCACCCACCGACCATGCCGCGCTGTTCCGCTTCGACTTTCCCAAGGGCAGCGATGCCAACCTGCTGTTCGACAACGTCGACGCGCGCGGCGGGCTGACCCTGGACCCCGCCACGCAGACGCTCTCCGGCTACACCGACACCCGCAGCGGCCTGTCCAACGGGGCCACGCGCATGTTCATCGTGGCCAGCTTCGACCGCCCCTGGCGCAGCAGCGGCACGATCAAGACCGGCCGCCCCACC
Organism: Stenotrophomonas sp.; assembly: GCF_032103445.1. Taxonomy (GTDB): domain Bacteria; phylum Pseudomonadota; class Gammaproteobacteria; order Xanthomonadales; family Xanthomonadaceae; genus Stenotrophomonas. Next base: position 49,261 of record NZ_DAMDFR010000027.1, on the reverse strand, counting down.
GGCTACATCAAGTTCGACCCGGGCACCGAAGGCACGGTGCACATGCGCATCGCCACCTCGCTGATCTCGCTGGAACAGGCGCGCCACAACCTGGCATTGGAACTGGCCAGCGACGATGACATCGCGCGTGTGGCCGGCCGTGCCCAGGATGCCTGGGACGCGCGCCTGGGTCGTTTCGACATCGGTGCGGCCAGCGACGACGAAAAGACCACGCTGTACTCCAACGTCTACCGCCTGTACCTGTACCCCAACTCCGCGCACGAGAACGTCGGCACCGCCGCCGCACCGGACTGGCGCTACGCCAGCCAGGCCAGCGCCGGCGAGGATGCCCGCGACGATGCCAGCGCCAGCCGTAGCTACGCGCCGATCCGCGACGGCAAGGTGTACGTCAACAACGGCTTCTGGGACACCTTCCGCACCACCTGGCCGGCCTATGCACTGTTCACGCCGAACGATGCCGGCACCCTGGTGCAGGGCTTCCTGGAGCAGTACCGCGCCGGTGGCTGGGTGGCACGCTGGTCCTCGCCGGGCTATGCCGACCTGATGGTGGGCACCAGCTCCGACGTGGCCTTCGCCGATGCCTGGTTGAAGGGCATCCAGGGCTTCGACGCCGCCGAGGCCTACGAGGCGGCGCTGCGCAACGCCAGCGTGGTGCCGCCGGACCGGCATGTCGGCCGCAAGGGCATGCGCCAGTCCAGCTTCCGCGGCTACGCCAGCACCGACACGCATGAGGGCATGTCGTGGACCATGGAAGGGGCCCTGAACGACTTCGGCATTGCCAACATGGCCACCGAGCTCGCCAAGCGCGCCAGCAACCCCGCCGAGCGCGAGCGCTACAGCACCGAGGCCGACTACTTCCGTAACCGCGCCGGCACCTACGCCACCCTGTTCGACCCGGCCGCCGGCTTCTTCCAGGGCCGCACCGAAGAAGGAACGTGGCGGGTGGATTCGGCGAAATACGACCCGCGCGTGTGGGGCTACGACTACACCGAATCCAACGGCTGGACGTTCGCGTTCACCGCGCCGCACGATGGTGAAGGCCTGGCTGCGCTCTACGGCGGTCGTGAGGCACTGGGCAAAAAGCTGGATGCGTTCTTCAGCACCCCGGAAACCGCTGATACCTCGCTGGTGGGTTCCTACGGTGGCGTGATCCATGAAATGACCGAAGCGCGCGATGTGCGCCTGGGCATGTATGCGCACAGCAACCAGCCGGCGCACCACATTCCGTGGATGTACCTGTACGCCGGGCAGCCGTGGAAGACCCAGGACCATGTGCGCACGATTCTGGAGCGCCTGTACCTGGGCAGCGAGATCGGCCAGGGCTACCCGGGCGACGAGGACAACGGCGAAACCTCGGCGTGGTACCTGTTCGCCTCGCTGGGCATCTACCCGCTGCGCATGGGTGCACCGGAGTATGTGATCGGCTCACCGCTGTTCAAGCAGGCACGCGTGCAGCTGGGCGACGGCAAGGTGCTGACCGTGAACGCACCGGCCAACTCGCGCGAGAACCGCTACGTTCAGTCGCTGAAGATCAACGGCAAGCCGTGGACGAAGACCTGGGTTCCGCATGAGCTGATTGCCGCCGGGGCCACGCTGGACTTCGAGATGGGCCCGCAGCCATCGCGCTGGGGCACCGGGCCGGACGATGCACCGCGTTCGCTCACTGCACCGGGTCAGCGACCGGCCGGGTTGCATGACCTGCTGGGCAGCGGGGCCAAGGCCACGCTGGCGGATGGTTCGGTGGCCGCAGGCCTGATCGACAACGATGCCGACAGCGCGCTGGGCGTGGGTGATGTCGGAACGGTGACCTTTACCGGGCTGAGCGACGGGCAGGCCACGCTGTACACACTGACCAGTGGCGAAAGTTCGATCCGTGCCGCCGAGTGGGTGCTGGAGGCGCGGACCGCCGGTGGGCGCTGGAAGACAGTCGACCAGCGCAAGGGTGAGGCGTTCGCGTGGGCGCAGCAGACGCGGCCGTTCAAGATTGCGCAGCCGGGGAAATACGCCGAGTACCGGTTGCGGATCAAGGCACAGGGGCGCGCGCAGTTGGCCGAGGTGGAGTTGTTGGCACCTGGGGCGCATTGAGCCCGGCTGGGTTCCCGTGGGACGCGCATGGCGCGTCGCTACGGGGCCGGACGTTGCGGGGCTCCTGTAGGGACACGCCATGCGTGTCCACGCGGTGCCGGAACCTGACGTAGAGCCACGCCCTGCGTGGCTGCGCGGTGTTTGGGTTGGTCGAAGCCACGCAGGGCGTGGCTCTACGGCCCCATTGGATATCCCGGGAACGTAAGATCGCACAAATGGTCGGGCCCGGGGTGGCAGCGCTTTTTCAAGCGCCGCCAAGCCGGGCCACGTGGGCATATTGGGCCATTGCCGCGTTTCACGGCGATTACGGCTGTGCTGCGAAGCCATGAAAAGCAATGCCGGCCAGCGGCCGGCACTACCTTGCATCGCGGGTGTGAAAAGAACGCGTTACGCGTTCTTTTCTTCCTCGAGCTGTTTGCGGATCTGAGCGTCGACGGCCGCAATCGCGGTCATGTTCAGAATACGGCGTGAGGTCGCGCTGGTGGTCAGGATGTGCACCGGCTTGGCCACGCCCATCAGGATCGGACCAATCGCCACACCGTCGGTGAACACGCGCACCAGGTTGTAGGCGATGTTGGCCGCTTCCAGATTCGGCAGCACGAACAGGTTGGCACGGCCCTTCAGCGTGCTGTCCGGCAGCAGCTTCTGGCGCAGTGCCTCATCCCACGCGGTGTCGCCCTGCATTTCGCCGTCCACGTTCAGACGCGGGTTGCGCTTGAGCAGCAGCGAACGCACCTGGCGCATCTTCAGCGCGTCCTTGGAGTCGTGGCTGCCGAAGTTGGAGTGCGACAGCAGCGCCACCTTCGGCTCGATGCCGAACAGCTTCATGCGGTACGCCGCCTGCAGCGTGGCTTCGCAGATCTGCTCGGCCGTGGGGTCTTCCTGCACGTGGGTGTCCACGAAGAAGAACACGCCCTGCTGGTTGATCACACCGGTCATGGCCGAGGTGGAGGTGACCTTCGGTTCCAGCGGCAGCACGCTGCGCACATAGCCCAGCTTCTTGTGGAAGCGACCGACCACGCCGGTCAGCATGGCATCGGCTTCACCGCGTGCCACCATCACCGCCGCGATCAGGGTCGGGCGCGAGCGCATCAGGTTCTTCGCTGCAGCCACAGTGACACCACGACGGCCGGTCAGGCTGTGGTAGTACTGCCAGTAATCGTTGAAGCGCGGATCGTCATTGATGTTGGTGACGTCGAAGTCTTCACCGGCCTTCAGGCGCAGGCCCAGGCGTTCGATGCGCGATTCGATGACGTCCGGGCGGCCGATCAGGATCGGACGGGCAATCCCTTCGTCGACCACGTTCTGCACCGCACGCAGCACCACTTCTTCTTCGCCCTCGGCGTACACCACGCGCTGCTTGTCGGCGCGCGCACGGTCGTACACCGGCTTCATCATCAGGCTGGTGCGGTACACGAACTGCGCCAGCTTCTCGCGATACGCGCCCATGTCGGCGACCGGGCGGGTGGCCACGCCCGAGTCCATCGCGGCCTGGGCCACGGCGGCGGACAGTTCCACCAGCAGGCGGCGGTCGAACGGACGCGGAATCAGGTAATCGCGGCCGAAGCTCGGGGTGTCACCGTAAGCGGAGCCCAGGTCGCTGGCCTCGCGGCGTGCCATCGCGGCGATGGCATGCACGCAGGCGATCTTCATTTCTTCGTTGATCGCGGTTGCGCCCACGTCCAGCGCACCGCGGAACAGGTACGGGAAGCACAGCACGTTGTTGATCTGGTTCGGGTAGTCCGAACGACCGGTGCCGATCAGCGCGTCCGGGCGCACGCTGCGCGCCACTTCCGGCATGATTTCCGGGGTCGGGTTGGCCAGCGCGAAGATCACCGGATCCTTGGCCATGGTCTTGACCATGTCGGCGGTGAGGATGCCCGGGGCCGACAGGCCCAGGAAGATATCCGCGCCGTCAACGATCTCAGCCAGGGTGCGCTTGTCGGTGTCGCGCGCGTAGCGGGCCTTTTCCGGGTCCAGGTCGGTACGACCGGTGTGGATCACGCCTTCGCGGTCGAACGCGAGGATGTTTTCCTTCTTCACACCCAGCGACACCAGCATGTTCACGCAGGAAATGCCTGCCGCGCCCATGCCGGTTGTGGCCAGCTTCACGTCTTCGATTTTCTTGCCGGTGACGACCATGGCGTTGAGCACGGCCGCGCCCACGATGATCGCAGTGCCGTGCTGGTCGTCGTGGAACACCGGAATGTTCATGCGTTCGCGCAGCTTGCGCTCAACGATGAAGCATTCCGGAGCCTTGATGTCTTCCAGGTTGATGCCGCCGAAGGTCGGCTCCAGCGAGGCAATGATGTCGACCAGCTTGTCCGGGTCGTTTTCATTGATTTCGATGTCGAACACATCGATGCCGGCGAACTTCTGGAACAGTACGCCCTTGCCTTCCATCACCGGCTTGCCGGCCAGCGGGCCGATGTTGCCCAGGCCCAGCACGGCGGTGCCGTTGGAAATGACCGCGACCAGATTGCCGCGTGCGGTGAGCTCGCTGGCCTGCTGCGGGTCGGCCATGATGGCCTCGCAGGCGTGGGCCACGCCGGGGGAATACGCCAACGACAGGTCACGCTGGGTCAGCATCGGCTTGGTCGCCGAGACCTTGATCTTGCCCGGCGGCGACATGCGGTGGTAATCGAGGGCGGCCTGTTTGAAGTCTTCGTTGGACATCGCGGTTCGTGGACGTGAATGGGCAAGAGGAACAGAGGATCATACCCCCGTTGGCGAGGTAAGACCTGTCGGCAGGCTGTCGCGGGGGTGCTGCGACCGCACAAAAAAGCAGGATTGCGCCGCCCAAGGGGGGAACGGCGCAACCCTGCAACGCATCACCTGCGGGGGGTTCAGCGGGCCGGCGCGGTCAGCGGCGACGGCGTGTCATCGGTCGCCAGAGCCGGCAGTTCGGCTTCGCGGCCATCCAGCGCCAGGGCCAGGCGGTCGCGGTCCAGGGCGTTCTCCCAGCGCGACACCACCACGGTGGCCACGGCATTGCCGATGAAGTTGGTCAGCGAGCGGCATTCGCTCATGAAGCGGTCCACGCCCAGAATCAGCGCCATGCCCGCCACCGGCACTTCCGGCACCACGGCCAGCGTGGCGGCCAGGGTGATGAAGCCGGCACCGGTGACGCCGGCCGCGCCCTTGGAGCTCAGCATGGCGACCAGCAGCAGGGCGATCTGGTGGCCCAGGGTCAGTTCGGTGTTGGTGGCCTGGGCGATGAACAGCGCGGCCAGGGTCATGTAGATGTTGGTGCCGTCCAGGTTGAACGAGTAGCCGGTCGGGACCACCAGGCCCACCACCGACTTGCTGCAACCGGCCTTTTCCATCTTTTCCATCAGCGACGGCAGCGCCGATTCCGAGGACGAGGTGCCCAGCACCAGCAGCAGTTCGGCCTTCAGGTAACGGGCCAGCTTGAACACCGAGAAGCCGCACAGACGGCACACGATGCCCAGGATCACCGCCACGAACAGGAACGAGGTGATGTAGAACGAACCCACCAGCCAGGCCAGGTTGATCAGCGAACCCACACCGTATTTGCCGATGGTGAAGGCAATCGCGCCGAAGGCACCGATCGGGGCCGCCTTCATCAGGATGTGCACCAGGCGGAACACCGGGGCGGTCAGCGCTTCCAGGAAGGTCAGCACCGGGCGGCCCTTCTCGCCGGTCAGGGCCAGCGCGATACCGAACAGCACGGCCACGAACAGCACCTGCAGGATGTTGCCATCGACGAAGGCGCTGACCAGGGTGGCCGGAATGATGTCCATGACGAACCCGGTGAGGGTCAGCTCATGCGACTTTTCCACGTAGCTGTGAACCGCGGTCTGGTCCAGATCGGCCGGGTTGATGTTCATGCCCGCACCCGGCTGCACCACGTGCGCCACCACCATGCCCACGATCAGGGCCAGGGTGGAGAAGAACAGGAAGTAGGTCATCGACTTGGCGAACACCCGGCCCACGGTGCGCAGGTGGGTCATGCCGGCGATGCCGGTGACGATGGTCAGGAAGATGACCGGCGCGATGATCATCTTTACCAGCTTGATGAAGGCATCGCCCAGCGGCTTCAGCGATTCGGCGAATGCCGGCTCGTAATGGCCGAGGATCGCACCCAGGACGATGGCCACCACCACCTGGAAGTAGAGCTGGCGGTAGAACGGCAGCGGCTTGGCCGCAACGGGGGCTGTGGTGGGGACGTGCATGGGAAACTCCGGCAGTGTCACGAGGGATGCCGGCCGCGGACGGCGGCATCGGGCGAGCACTTTTTACGCCCCGCGCCGCCGAACGCAGATAACCTATTGGTACTAACCCCCCGGTTCAGCTACCGCCAGTGCCTACACTGGCCCGGCACCGCGCCCCCACGGCGGCGGGTTGCCGCGCCGGCCGGGGCCTAGTGCCCCAACAGTTTTGCCGCTTGCGGCCGTTGTTGTACTGCCCCTATTTTTTAGAAGCACACCTATACCCATGCGCCTGACCCCCCTGTTTCTTGCCCTGACCGCTCTTTCCGCCCCTGTGGCCGCCTCTGCTGCCGGCTACGACTGGGACAACTGGCCGACCAAGGTCGCCTTCAGCGACGGCACCGAACTGGCCGCCACCGGCAACATCGCCTACGACTGGAACCGTTTCTCTGACAGCAGCGGCATTGACGATGCCGACGCCGTGCGCCGCAAGGAATTCGGTGCCACCCTGAAGAAAAAGGGCGTGTACGACGCCATGGTGTATTACGACTTCCAGAGCGACACCTGGCTGGACGTGTTCGTGCGCTTTGAAAGCAAGGCCTTCTTCGGCAAGGACGTGGGCCGCTTCCGCTTCGGCTACATGAAGACCCCGGTGGGTCTGGACGCCAACACCTCCTCGCGCGCCGGCAGCTTCGTCGAAACCGCCCTGCCCGTGCAGGCCTTCTACGAAGGCCGCCGCACCGGTGCCGAGTGGGTGCTGGAACGCCCGCAGTACCTGCTGCAGGTAGGCGCATACGGTGGCAAGGACCTGCAGGGTGACAACCCCGGCACCACCCAGGCCGTGCGCGCTGCATGGACCCCGTTCAAGGCCGCCGGCGACGTGCTGCACCTGGGCGTGGCCTACTCGGAAGAAAACCCGCGCGGCTACCGCGACGGCCGTGACGTGCACCACGAAGCCAGCGCCCGCCTGCGCGCGCGCCCGGAAGCCGGCCTGACCGACATCCGTCTGGTCGACTCCGGTGCCCTGGTCACCGCCGACAAGATCAAGCGCACCGGTCTGGAAGGCATCTGGATCAAGGGCCCGTTCTCGGTGCAGGCCGAAGCCCTGCAGACCACCGTCACCCGTGAAGGCAAGCCGGACTACACCGGTGACGGCCAGTACGCCGCCGTCAGCTACTTCCTGACCGGCGAATCGCGCCCGTACAACGCCGGTGCCGTGGCCAACGTCAAGCCGGCCCACGCCTATGGCGCGGTGGAACTGCTGGCCCGTTACAGCCGCATCGACCTGGACGACGGCGACGTGCTCGGCGGCCGCCAGAACGACCTGACCATCGGTGCGAACTGGTACCTCACCAGCCACTTCAAGTTCCAGGCGAACTATGTGAAGGCTGATGCCAGCCGCCGTGGTGTGCATACCACGCCGGAGATGTTCGAAGTCCGCGCGCAGATGCATTTCTGATCTGAGCGGTGTCGTAGTTTGAGAACAGGGTGCTGGAAGGCACCCTGTTTTCGTTTGGGAAGGCAGCTATTCTTTGCAGGGTTTGCTTGTGTCGAAGAGGGTGTAAGACGATCCATCCTTCCGCTTTCCCTGCACATAGATCCGCGGATTGGTGATCTCGAGCCAGCGGGCAGGACGCGCGATGACATCGAGGTGGAAGATCGTGTTGCCCGCAGATGCGAAACAGATTAGGGGTACTACCGTTCCGCGGCCGCCACGAAACTCCAGTTCCAACCCAGTCTCCGTCTCAAAAAATCTCCTCGAAAAATTAAGACACTGGCTGGGCGTATCGACTTTGCGGATATAGGGCAGAGCGACCATCGGAATTGAATCGGCGGCGAAGTAAAAGTTCAGGCTGCTTTCGCTGGACACACCGGGAACCTCGGAAAAATCGAGTCCGGGCTTCCCATTAACCGTTGCAGAGTAGAGGTCGGCGCGCCCATTTTCGATAGCACCCTGCTTGGTGAACTCAAGAGTCGCCTGCCCCTTCTCGCACTGAAGTGCCTGCGCGGGCGACGCAGACAACGGACCACACAGCAGCGCACACGACAGCGCCGCGATCATCGCAGTTCTCATACGATTCTCCCGCTACTGAAACGCCCCCGTTTCATAGGGGCGGTCGCGCGGCGGCCGGCCCCATGGGTGCACTATCGTCAATCCGGGTATATCTCTTGTGAACTCGTCAGCGGCCATGAACATGGGCACAGCAAGCCCGAGGCCCTTTCTATATCTTGCAGGGCATCTTCGTATCGAACACCAGTGTCTCCTTTCCATCAGAGATTCTATTTCCGCGCACCTGGACCCGGAAATCCGAAGGCTCAAGATAATGGGCACCTGCAAGCTTGCTTGTATTGACATCAACAAGAAGTCTAAGACTCCCTTTACCTGCACCATCAAAGCAGATCTTCGGCTGATCGTTTGCGTGTTCACCCCATATCGTGAAAACGGCAACATCTTGGCGCGTCATTGCTGCCCAAGCCCTGTACTGCAGACAGGCCCCGGTCTTTTCTACGTACTTCAGCTCCTTCGGCTCCAGTGATCCGACAGATACATACAGTGACATGCCATGGGCGTCACGCGGCTCTGGAATGTCAGCGAAGTCAACTGCAGTCCTTCCTTCAAGCGCAATGCTGTACTCAACTGATGCAAAGCCCATCCCCAGCCCGGGCCTACGGAACTTGGGAGTTCTCTCGATCCCCCTCGTTGCCGTCATACTTGCCTGCCCAGCTCCACATTGCGGAGCACTGGAACTGAATGCAGACCACGGACCGCACAGCAGCGCACACGAAAGCGCCGCGATCATCGCAATTCTCATACGATTCTCCCGCTACTGAAACGCCCCCGTTTCATAGGGGCCGCCGCACGTCGGTCGACCCCATGCGTGCACTATCATTGGCCCCGGTAAATCCCTTGTGAAGTTGTCCCTGCCTGCCCGGCCCTACCCCATGTACGCCAACTTCGGCAGGGCGTTCTGCCTGCGAATCATTCGGGCACTTATCCCTTGCAAGGCGTTTGCGTATGGAACAGTAAAAACTCCTTTATATTGGAGCTTCTTTCACCTCGCACGTAGACGCTAAAATCTTGAGACCCGGGGTATTTCGCACCCTCACATCTAGATCGTGCACGTCGACCAGCAGCGCAAGATTCACCTTTCCGGAACTATCGAAGCAGATCTTTGGTTGTTAATCACTGTGCTTTCCCCAAATGGAAAGCAGCGATGCCTCCTGCTGCGTCATTGCCGTCCACCCCCCTGAAATGCGGGCACCTCCCTGCCTTCTCCGCGTAGATCAACTCCTTCGGCCTCAGTGACCTGACGACCACATACAACGCCATGCCATCGACATCTCGCGGCGATGGAATTTCCGCAAAGTCAACTGCAGATGCTCCTTCAATATCGATGTTGTACTCAATGGACGAGCAGTCCCTCCCCAGGCCCGACCGGTAAACCAATGCGTTTCGGTGACTCCCCTTGGTTGCTGTCACATTCGCCTGCCCGCCTTCACATTGCAGGGCCTTGGCGCTGAACGTCGCCAGCGGACCACACAGCAGCGCACACGACAGCGCCGCGATCATCGCAGTTCTCATACGATTCTCCCGCTACTGAAACGCCCCCGTTTCATAGGGGCGACCGCGCGGCGGACTGCCCGATGGGTGAACTATCATTGGCCCCGGTAAATACCTTGTGAGTTCAGTCCTGGATGCCGATAGCAACCAAGTGCATGATCAGATCAACCAGCACACTCAGATCCGAACTGACGTTAAAGATTGAAGACAGGGTACGTACGGCCACCCTGCCTTCGCTTGGTGTGGCAGCTATTCTTTGCAAGGATTACGTGTATCAAAAAGCTTCAGCAATTTCCCATCATTCCCTATTCCTTGCGCGTACACGCGAATACTCGATAGCGTCGGCTTGCCCTTCGTGAACGGGATCGTGGAAACCAGGTCAAAATGGAAGTCCCAAACCAGACGGCGGCCGTCAACGAAGTTTACGGCGGGATAGATTCTATGAATGTACGAAGGAACTGTTATTGCCAGATGCTGGGGATCGTACCAACTACCAAATAAAAGAGAAGGATCGGAGATTTCTTTCTCGACATACGGGAGACGAACTACGAACGGGCCCGTCTCCAGATAGAGAATGATCTCGTCTTTATCCACTGCTTCAGGCACATCGGAAAAATCAATCGAGGATCTACCCAATCCCCGCACGTGGTACGTCTCTGTATGGCCGTCATAGGACACATGGTCGCGATAAAGGCTTACGTTTGCTTGCCCGTCTTCGCACTGAAGTGCCTGCGTGGGGAAGGCCGGCACGACACCACACAGCAGCGCACACGACAGCGCCGCGATCATCGCAGTTCTCATACGATTCTCCCGCTACTGAAACGCCCCCGTTTCATAGGGGCGGCCGCGCGGCGGCAGGCCCCATGGGTGAACTATCATTGGTCCTGGTAAATCTCCTGTGAAGCCGGCACCGTCCGCCCTTGCCACGCCTGAAGCACCTCCCGCAAACGCGCTCTGGCCACTGATAGCGCCAAGCGGATGCCAGAACGACCTGACCGTCGGTGCCAACTGGCGCCTAACCGGGGTGGCGGACGGCGTCCGTAGTTGTCGAGCCGGAATGCAGTGGCTCTCCGCCGGTGTCACGGACGGGGAGGCACAGGTGGAGAATCCGGCAAGGCTCCTTCACAGGCGTTGTTCGTGTCAAAAATGGTGAACGCGCTCCCATCACTACGTCGTTTACCCTTCACATAGACGCGAAAGTCCCCAGACCCGAGATGTGCATAGTTCTCGACGAACTTTTCATTGACGTCAGCCATTAGTTTAAGGCGAGCGCTTCCCGAGCCATCAATGCAGATCGTCGGAGAAGTGGTGACACCATCTCCCCACACCGTTATCAGGCTTAGATCCTGCGTCTTATCAGCGATCCATGCGCCGAATCGCAGGCACTCCTTTGTCTTTTCGACGTACTTCAACTCTTTCGGAGCCAGCGACCCGATGACCAGATGGAGGCTCATGCCGTCTACTTCTGCTGGCTCTTTTATTTCTGCAAGGTCAATCTCCGACCGCCCCTCCACGCTGACACTGTACTCAGTTGATCGATAACCTCGACCAAGCTTAGGGCGAAACTCAGCGATTCCTTTAAATTCACTATCAGTCACCTTCAGTGTTGCCTGCCCCCTATCACACTGCAATGCAAACGCCGGCAAGGTAACCAATGGCCCACCCAGCAGCGCACACGACAGCGCCGCGATCATCGCAGTTCTCATACCATTCTCCCGCTACTGAAACGCCCCCGTTTCATAGGGGCCGCCGCGCGGCGGTCGGCCCCATGTGTGCACTATCATTGGCCCCGGTAAATCCCTTGTGAATTCGGCCCCGGCCGCCCTGCCCCATGTACAGCACCTCCCGCAAACGCGCCCTGCTGCTGACCCTGCTGGTCATGATCGGCGGCACCCTGATTTCCGCGTTGGTGGCCGGCCGCTATGCCCAGCAGCGCGCCCTGGCCGCCGAAAGCACCCAAGTGCGTCGCCAGCTGGACCTGTACGCGCAGACCCTGCAGCAGCGCATCGACCGCTTCGGCACCCTGCCGCAGGTGATGGCGCTGGACCCGGACCTGCAGGAATCGCTGAGCCGACCGCTGACCGACGCCGAGCGCCAACGCCTCAACCTGAAACTGCAGCGCGCCAACAGCGTCACCCGCACCTCCACCCTGACCCTGATTGATCACCGCGGCGTGGCCGTCGCGGCCAGCAACTGGGATCAGCCGGCCAGCAACGTTGGCGAGGACTACAGCTACCGCCCGTACTACCAGCAGGCGATGGCCAAGGGCACCGGCCGCTTCTATGGCATCGGCATGACCACGGCCGTGCCGGGCTATTTCCTGTCGCAGGCGATCTACGACGCCGACGGCAAGCCCATCGGCGTGATCGCAATCAAGATCGAGCTGCGGGCGCTGGAGCAGGAATGGCTGCAGAGCACGGACATCGTGATGGCCAGCGATGCGCATGATGTGGTGTTCCTGGCCAACGGTGACGAGTGGCGTTACCGCCTGCTGCGTCCGCTGGCACCGGCCGAGCGCGCCGAGATGCTGGCCACCCGCCAGTACGCCGACCGCTCGCTGCAGCCTTTACGCAGCCGCACGCTGGACGTACTGGCCGATGGCGGACGCATGGTCCGGGTGGAACAACCCGCCCTGCCCCGCCCGATGCTGTGGCAGACCTACACCTTGGAAAGTCCGAACTGGAAGCTGCACCTGCTGCACGACGCCAGCGCCAGCGGCGCGGTGGGCCGCAGCACCGCGTTGGCGGCCGGCGGCATCTGGCTGGCGCTGTGTTTCCTGTCGTTGTTCATCCAGCAGCGCCGTCGTCTGGCCGCGCACCGCCAGCGCAGCCGTCGCGAACTGGAAAGCGTGCTGCAGCAGCATGCCGAAGAACTACGCATGGCGCAGGACGGCATTCTGCAGGCCGCCCAGCAGGCCGACAGTGGCCTGAGCCGCAGCCTGGCGCACCTGCCGCAGGGCGTCGTGGTGATCGACAACGAACAGAAGCTGGTGGCGTGGAATGCGCGCTACCTTGAGCTGTTCCGCTTCCCTTCGGACCTGGTGAAGGTCGGTCGCCCGATTGAGGAGATCTTCCGCTTCAACGCGCGTCGCGGCCTGCTCGGCCCGGGGCCGATTGATGAAGCCATCGAACGCCGGCTCAACCACCTGCGCAGCGGTCGCCCGCATATGCGCGAGAGCGAGAAGGACGATGGCACCGTGCTGGAGATTCGCGGCAACCCGCTGCCGGATGGCGGCTTCGTCACCAGCTACGCCGACATCACCGCGTACAAGAACACTGCGCGCGAGCTGCGCTCGCTGGCCGATGCGCTGGAGCATCGCGTGGCCGAGCGTACGCGCGATCTGGACGAGGCCCGCCGCGAAGCCGAGCGGGCCAACCGCTACAAGACCCGCTTTGTGGCCTCTGCCGTGCACGACCTGCTGCAACCGTTGAATGCGGCGCGTATGTTCGTGTCGGTGCTGCGCGGCAAGCTGCAAGGTGATGCGCGTGAGCTGAGCGAGCATGTGGACGCTGCACTTGCGGCGCAGGACGCCATTCTCAACAGCCTGCTGGATATCTCGCGATTGGAGTCGGGCACGCTGCAGACGAATGTGCGTGCGTTTGCACTGTCGCCGCTGCTCGAGACACTGGCCCGCGAATTTGGCATTGCCGCGCAAAGCCGTGGTCTGCAGCTGGACTGGGTGGACACCAAGGCGGTGGTGGTCAGTGATGAAGCCCTGCTGCGCCGCATTCTTCAGAACTTCCTCTCCAATGCCCTCCGTTACACCCCGCGCGGCCGCGTGCTGATTGGCTGCCGCCGTGATGGCGACCAGCTGCGGATTGAGGTCCACGACCAGGGCCCGGGCATTCCGGAGAGCTTGCAGGGCGAGATTTTCGAGGAGTTCCGCCGGCTCAACGATGGCGTGGAGCAGGAACGTGGCGCGGGCCTGGGGCTTGCCATTGTCGAGCGCATCGGGCGGCTGCTGGGTCACCGCATCAGCCTGCGCTCCACGCTGGGCAAGGGCAGCGTGTTCTGCGTGACCGTGGCACTGGGCAAGGCCGAGGCGGTGGTTGCGCCGGTGCCGGTAGTTGCGCCGGCCGACCCGGGCGATGAAAGCCCGCTGCGCCAGTGCCGGGTGTGGAGCATCGACGACGACCCGCGCGTGTGCGCGGCGACGCGTGCGCTGCTGGAGCGCTGGGGCTGCAATGTTGAGCTGGCCGATGGGCCGCAGGCGGCGCTGGAGATTGCCTCGGCCTTCAACGTACCGCAGTTGCTGCTGCTCGACGTGCGCATGGGCGAATGGCGCGGGCCGGATCTGTATGAGGAGCTGTGCCTGTTGTGGCAGGCGCGACCGCCGGTGATTCTGGTGACCGCTGAGCGCGATGATGCGTTGAAGGCGCATGCGGCGGAACAGGGTTGGGGGTTCCTGCCGAAGCCGGTCAGGCCGCCTGCGCTGCGCGCCCTGATGACGCAGTTGCTGGTGCGGCATCGCGGACCGGGTGGGTGATGCGGGTGCGGCGTGACGGGCATGGCCCGTCACTACACGGGATGCACCTGTAGGGACGCGCCATGCGCGTCCGCATGTACACCCTGCAATCTCACTACCGTAGAGCCGGGCTCTGCCCGGCTGCTCTTGATCGGAAGCGTCCCTCATGAACCTCGCATCGAATCTCATGGCCCGACCACAGCTCACCGCCCATCGCCTCCTCGAAGTACCCCGCTCCGCCAGAGTACTCAATGCAGAACACCTGCCCGTGGACAAGCCAAACCTCTGCCGTCAGCACCTTTGAGCACAACGTCAACCTCACTGTCGCCAGAAGATGCTCTTCGGCACAGTCTGGGAAGGCGATCTTCGGATCGCGGTATGGATTCCCGTTCCTGATGCAGTAGAAATCTGACTCCACGCCCTCCGGCAGTCGATTCACCCGGTTGATCGACGAGGTCTGCTCGTCCCACAGCCCGTACAGTTCCGGATCCAGACGCGACCTCACCGTATCGAGGATCAGCACCTCGAGTTCGTTGAGCCTTCTGTTTCGCCAGAGCAGGTTTGAAAGAAAACGCATCATCCTTGGTTTCCGCCGCCATTGAGTTCCGGGCCGCAATGGCCGAGGACACACAGATCGTCGCAACTGCCTCTGGCCCCGGCGTCAATGTCGCGACACCATCTGGGGCATCGCCATTCGATCATACAGCCCGCCGGGCCTTCCCATCATGGCAAACGCGAAGTCCCGTAGAGCCGGGCTTGCCCGGCTGCGAACGTAGCCAGCCAACTCAAGGGCCCGATTCAATGACCAGTACATGCATAGCCTGCGCCATAGCCTCAGGCCAATCCCCAGCCCACATCATCCACCAGAACGACCCCATCATCTGCTTCCTCGACCGCGCGCCCATCAACCCGGGCCACATCCTGATCTGCCCACGCGCGCATCTGGCTGACCTCACCGATCTGCCAGATGACCTGATCGCTGAGATCGCCACAACAGCAAAAGACATGGCGCAACTGCTCAAGGACAGGCTGGACTGCGATGGCGTATCACTGCTGCAGAACAACGGCGCGTTCAATGATCTTGGCCACTTCCATCTTCACGTCTTTCCACGCCATGTCGGCGATGGATTCAGATGGGTGTCGGATCAGAACGGTAACGATGATTCGGGCGCACTCACGCGTGTCGGGACAATCTTGTTTGGCGACGGTGACGGGCATGGCCCGTCACTACGCACAGACTCGCATCTGTAAAGCGGCGTCCTTCACGCCGGTTCTACGCGATGCCCTGCAGGAGCCGCTCCCATCGACTCAGTGGAAGCGCATAACCATAGCGCCCATGGGTGGCGAGGTTCTGGTTGTAAGCAGGCTTGGCCAAGCCATTGATCAGCGCGGGCCCATCCCTTCCAATCAAGGCCAAATGTCGGTCAAGCGAGGCCACTGTGACGTCCTCGCGATCCACCTCGGACAGCAACTGCATGTAATTGCGCATCATGTCGCGCATCTCACGTGCGCGCCCACCGAAGTCGTACACCAGGCTCAACAGTACGAAGGTGGTGACGATCAAGGCACACACCTTGGTGGTACCGGTGTAGCCAGCAGTGACCGCGTAGAACGCGCCACTGCTGGCAATCAGCTCGATTGCCTTGACCCCCTTGTCCAGCCGCGCATACAAGCGCTCGTGAAGGGCGTGGACCTTTGCCTTGAAGCAGATGTCCATCCGGACTTCGTACAGAGAACGCGGGTAGTCGGCATCTTCGGTCATGGCGTCACCTCTTGGGCGGCGGGGGCGGTGGAGGCGGGGGCGGATTGCGCGCTGGCGGCGGGGTGTGACTGTGCCTTTCGACGTCGGGCGGTGTGGTTGGGCGCTGACTCTTCTCTTTCATAGCGGATCCTTTGCTGAGTGATGGTCGAATGGCCTCGCGATCCTACGTTTACTGCATCCGGGAGATGCCACGTTGGCTTGCCTCCGCTTCCCGTGCAGGGCTCAGTGCAACGGCAGCGACGTCTGCTGCAATGCTTCAAGCGTTGACGACGTGCTTCGCTGGATAAGGTCCATTCGGGCAATTTCTGTCGCAGTTAGCCAAAGGTGCGCTCGGTGGATGTAGTCTCTCAGCGCGCCCGATGGATAACCTGATCTGGAACCGGACGCGCTGGCGCGCGCCCGGATGATGCTGGTCGGCGCTTATGACGGGCATGACCCGTCACTACCTGGTTAAGCAGTTGCGTGGTCGGTTCGCGTCAATGTCTTTCATGCTCAGCGCCTACCTCAGGCCCAGACCCAGCGCATCGCGGCTTGCGCCCAGCGGCGAACCATGCCCGGGCCGCGCGCCCGCTGTTCCGACGGATCAATCAGCGTCAACACAATGCGCCGGTGGTTGACCCTCACTCGCACCCGGCATCCCGCGCGATAGCCCCACTGAACCAGCCACATGCCACGCAGCAGCAGCGACGGTATGGACTCGTTATCGGGAAGGAGCTGGCCAGAGGATAGCTTGACCTTTGAGATCCTGATCGTCTCTGGCGGAGCCCAGGCGAACCCATACTGCTTCTGCGTCGAATCATCAGACTTGCAATCACACATGCGTAAACCCTCCAGGAAGTTCTCCCTCGCCGGAATGGCGAGGGAGTCGGGAGGTTGAAAACCGTCTAATCA
Organism: Stenotrophomonas sp.; assembly: GCF_032103445.1. Lineage (GTDB taxonomy): Bacteria > Pseudomonadota > Gammaproteobacteria > Xanthomonadales > Xanthomonadaceae > Stenotrophomonas. Next base: position 32,324 of record NZ_DAMDFR010000027.1, on the reverse strand, counting down.
CGCACGGCGTGGCGTATTCCCGCGAGGGTGTTGTATTCCACCACCCACCCGACCTGGGACTTCCACGCACTTACTGTGATTAGGGAGTTTTCAAGCTCCGAGGGCACACCATGCGGCAGAAACCATGCGTGCGGTTGCTGCCTGTTTTGGAGGATACGCGAGGTTCGATTGATGGCGTCAATAATGTGCAGGTAGCGACATGTGATGTCGGAATTGGCGCGGAATCGCGAGGCCTATGCGCCATGTGTGACGTGGTGCACTTATTGCAGCGTTGTGGTGAAGTGTGGTGGTCGGAGTCGCGAATGGACCGGGTTGCGATTGGCTCGATGTGAGGGACGTGAGTGGGCGGTCGGGCGGTCCGGCTTGTCGTGACGGCTTCGGTCGGGTGCGCTGCGTTATAGAGCCGACAGGTGATACCGGCCGTCGTCTTGCGACCGACGCTACCGGGGCGTTCGTGCTCTGATCGCGTGCCCTGATTGCGGGCACCTTGAAAGGTACGCTACTGTCCGCTTGCCAGTAAGCCGTTGCGGTCCTCAGCCAATCGCTCGCCCACGAACGAACCCTGTGATGCGCACCGAACCCGGATCGATCATTCTTATCCTGCTGGGCATTGCTACTGGCGTTTTCGCGCTTTGGGTGATGCTGTTTGATCGCTATACCTATTACGACTACAAGCCGGGCGAATGCCGGGTTAGCGGCGTCGTGCTGCAGGCCCAGCTGACAGGAGATTTCGCATCGGGGCAGCCTGCTACGCGCGGCTCGCCATACCGCTTGTCCATTGATGTCTCGAACACGCTTCCAGGGGACAGCTTGGAGGATGTCACACTGACGCCAGAGGACATATCAGCGAGACCTGTCACCCCTCTACTCAAGCGATACGACCGCGAACCTTCTGTTACGTCAGGCAGGTCGTTCCACCTGATGTCAGATCCCCTTCCCTTGGCCTTCGAGAGTTACACGCTGACCGGCACCTTGCGCCGGAAGCCCAATAGCCCTAAGCAACTGCGGTTCTCGTGCGAGATTGACAGGAAGTATCGCAGCGAATGGCGTGCACCGTGGCTTGATGCATGGATGAGTGTCTAATGCTTTGAGCTAAGTGCAACCGTGTCAATAGTAGGTTGATGAGCCCCCCCCCAGGAAGCGATGATGGTCGAGAAGCTAAAGATTCGAGCGTTGGTGCTAACCGCAATCGTGGCGGGCTTATGTGCTTGTGAAGGATCCCCGTCATCGAATTACGAGGCCAGCCTGACCGAAGAGGCGTGCAAGATTTCGTCATCACGCCCTGAAGATGTCTCAATCGAACTACTGACATCGCAACCTGAAAAGTTTCACGACACTTACGTGCGCTTGAACGGATTCTACTGTTCTGGCTTTGAGGAAAGCGGCCTATATCCATCACCGGGATGTGAGCACGATAAGAAAAGTGGAGTTTGGCTGACCGGAACATCGCCCGCGAGCAATTTCCGGGGACAGAGGATTGTGATCACAGGTAAGGTTGACGCAGCGAACAATGGGCACCTGGCGCTATGGGCTGCTCAAGTTTGCGTATCTACGATTGAAGTTATTGACGGACGCCCGACCGATGTGGAGCGTCTTCGTTAGAGCACACGTCGTTAAAGTACTGATCGATGCTGTCGGCCGTCGTCTTGCGACCGACGCTACCGGGTCATGCGTTGGAGCAGCCGGGACGCGCCCGCGTTTACGTCAGATCAGCACCCGCATCTCCCTCAGGCTCGAGCGCCTTCACCAGCACGGCAGCCTGGGTGCGGCTGTGGCATTCGAGCTTTTTGAGAATGGCAGTCACATGCACCTTCACGGTGTTTTCGGCCAATCCCAGTTCGTAGGCGATCTGCTTGTTGAGCAGGCCGTCGGCCAGGCACAGCAGCACGCGGAACTGCTGCGGGGTGAGCTGGGCGAGGCGGGCGGCGAGCAGGGCGTCGGATTCGCTGCGCTCGGGGGCCATGGCGGGGAACCAGAGGCCACCGTCGAGAACGGCTTCCACAGCCTGGCCGATGGTTTCGGCCGGGGCGGATTTGGGGATGAAGCCGGCGGCACCGAACTGCTGGGCGCGGCGGATGACACGGGGGTGGTCGTTGGAGGAGACGATGACGACCGGGATGTCGGGGTGCGAGCCGCGTACGTGCAGCAGGGAGGAGAAGCCGCGTGCGCCGGGCATGGTGAGGTCGAGCAGGACCAGTTCGATTTCGGGGTTCTGATCGAGGGCCGTTTCGAGGGCGGAGGCGCTGGCGACTTCGATGACCCTGGCACCGGGGAGCGATTGGTGCAGGGAGTGGACGACGGCGGCGCGGAGGAGCGGGTGGTCGTCGGCGACTAGCAGGGTCAGGGCATCCATGGGGGGATTGTACGGGGTGCGTTGGGGTGGTGTTGGGCTTCGTTCCGGGGTCATGCGTTACAGGGCCGATGGATGTTATCGGCCGTCGTCTTGCGACCGACGCTACCAAAGCAGGAAAAGCGTGGGAATCAGGCGATGCGGGCAGTGCGGGCACAGCGGCCAGCGTGGGCAGCGTGTCCGAAGTTGCCCGGGACGATCACGGGTTCGGCGGGAGCATGCTGCCGCGCCATGCGTCGAGGAACTGGCGGCGTTTGAGGGCGTCGAGATAGACCAGCAGGCCGGGGCCGAGCTGGATGGGGCGGTAGCTGCGCTCGGGTGCGCCGCCGGGTTGCTGGGGGCGCTGGGCGGGCAGGATCGGCATCAGGCGGGCTTCGCGGGAAAGCACCTGCTGGCCGCGGGGCGAAAGCACGTAGTCGAGGAAGCGGCGGGCTTCGTCGGGGTGACGGCTGCTGCGCGGGATGATCGCGGTGCGCAGCACGACGAGGGTGTAGTCCTCGGGTTCGATGATGCCGAGCGGTTCGCCAGCGTCGATGCGGGCCTGGGCGTAGGAGCCGAGTACGTTGTAGACCAGTGACAAGCGACCGCTGCTTACCGCGTCCAGCAGCACGCCGGTGCGCTCTTCGAGCTCGACCTGGTTGTCGCCCATTGCGCCCAGCAGTGCGCCCGCCATGCTGCCGCGCTGGGTGTCCTGGGTGGCCAGCAGGTAACCGACGCTGCTGCGCTGCACGTCATAGGTGCCGACCTTGCCAGCCAACGGGGCGTCGGGGGCGCGCAGCAGCTCCAGCAGCTGACGACGGGTGTGGGGCACCCGCGCCTTGGGCAGGGTGCGGGTGTTGTAGACCATGGCCACCGGCTCGTAGCTGATGCCGAAGGCCTCATGTCGCCACTGCGCCCAGTCCGGCAGCGCCTCGGTCTGCGCGGAACGATGCGCCAGCGCATAGCCTTCGTTGACCAGCTTGGTCTGCAGGTCCATGCCGCTGCTGATCAGCATGTCCGGCCCATTCGGGCCGTTACGCTCGTTCAAGTAACGCGCGTACATGTCCTGGGTGATGATGTCTTCGTAGACGATCTCGGTGCCGGGATACAGGCGCTGGTAATCGGCAATGACGGTGCCGAACACCTCGATGTCGGTGGACCCATGGATGCGCAGCTGGGCCAGCACCGGGCCTTTGGCCGGGAAGCGCTGCACGTCACCGGGCGCGGCGAGCGCGGTGCCCGCGAAGAAGAGCAGAAACAGGGAAATCAGCGCCTTCATGTATTCCGTCCGGGCAGTGTCAAAGTAGCCACCAACCCACCGCCGGGCCGGTTGCTCAGGTCGATATGGCCGCCATGGCTGTCCACCACGCGTTTGACGATGGCCAGCCCCAGCCCTGCCCCACCGGCGGCCGCGCCTTCGCCACGGGCGAAACGCTCGAACACGCGCTCGGCATCGGCGGGCGCAATGCCCGGGCCGTGGTCGGCAATGGTGAGTACGAAACACTTGCGGTCGGCGGTGAGCGCCACCTGCAGGTCGCCGGGACCGCCGTACTTGAGCGCGTTGTCGATCAGGTTCTTGATCGCCTCGCGCAGCAGCAGCGCATCGCCGTTGACGCTGGCGGAGGTAACGCCCACCGCCAGCTGCACGCGTGGGGCCGGACCAGCCTGTGGCAGGGCTTCATGCAGGGCCTGGTGCACGGTTTCCACCAGATCCACCGGCGCGAAGCGCTGCAGGTTGGAGCGGTGAATGACGCTGGCGTCGCTGAGCAGCTGGTTCAGCAGGCGGCTCATATGGGTCGCGTTGCGCTCGATGGCGACGAGGCTGCGGCGCATGTCCTCCGGGTCGTCATCATCCAGCGCCAGCTGAGCCTGCGCACGCAGCGCAGCCAGTGGGGTGCGCATCTGGTGCGCGGCCTCGGCCATGAACGCGCGCAGGGTCTCATTGCTGCTGGAAAGTCGGCCCATGAAGCGGTTCAGCGCGGCCACCATCTGGTCCATCTCACGAGGCACGCGCGCATCCAAGGGGCTCAGGTCGGACGGCTCGCGCCGCGACAGCTCGCGCTCCACCTTCACCAGCGGCCGGAACGCGCGGTGCACACCGAACGCCACCAGCGCCAACGACAGCAGCGACAGCACGCCGATGGCGATCAGCGAGCGGTTGACCATGTCCTGCGCCAGGGCCTCGCGTGCGCGCCTGGTCTGGCCGACCTGCACGCGCACCTCCACCTGGGTGGACGGCGAGGACACACGACGTGACACCACTACGAAGCGCACGGTTTCACCGCTGTACGGTGCGTCGAACAGCTGCGGCTGGTCGGTGGGTTCACGCGGTGGCGCAGGCAGGTCTTCGTAGCCGGTCACGGTCTGGTTGTGGGCGTCGAACACGCGGTAGAACACGCGGTCTTCCGGAGCCATCGACAGCAGATCAAGCGAGGCATACGGCAGGTCCACCTGCCACTGGGCCTCCACCAGCGCGACTGAGTCGATGATGGAAAGCGCAGACGACACCAGCAGGTGGTCGTAGGAGCGATTGGCGGCACGCTGGCCGTAGTCGCGCGCGGCAAACAGCAACGCCACCGCGAACACCGCCAGCAACGCCCCCAGATACAGGGTGAGCGTGCGCCGCAGGGAACCTGGCGCGGCCTCAACGGCTGCCATCGCCGCCCTCTTCCGCCGCTTCCAGCATATATCCACTGCCACGCACGGTGACGATTCGCACCGGTGCGTCAGCCAGCTTGCGACGCAAGCGGCCTACATAGAGCTCAATGGCATTGGGGCCGGCTTCGTCATCGAAACCAAACAGGCCATTGGCGATTTCATCTTTGCCGACGACCTGCCCCAACCGACCCATCAGAATTTCCAGCAAACGGAACTCGCGGTTGGGAAGTTCAATCGGCGTGCCATCCAGCGACACGCGGTGCGAGGCGTTGTCGAACTGGAAGCCGCCAATCTGCACCACTTCACTGGCCTGCCCGCGTGCGCGCCGCAGCAGCACGCGGCAGCGCGCCTCGAACTCGCGGAAGTCGAACGGCTTGCCCAGATAGTCATCCGCGCCCACGTCCAGCGCCTGCACGCGGTCTTCAATGCCATCGCGCGCGGTCAGCATCAGTACCGGCGTGGCATCGCCACGCTCACGCATGCCGGCCAGCACGCGCAGGCCATCCAGCTTGGGCAGGCCGATGTCCAGCACCACCAGGTCGAAGCTCTGGTAGCGCAGCACGCTCGCAGCGGCCAAGCCGTCGTTCTGCCAGTCCACCGCGTGGCCGCTGCGGCGCATGCGGCGGACGATGGCGTCGGCCAGGTCCGGGTTGTCTTCCACCAGCAGAATGCGCATCGGCCACAAACGTTCAAAGGTGCCCAGATGCTAGCGCGTAGCGGGCCTTCCGTGGTTACGCTGCGGCGCAACAATGGCTGACAGGTGGATGACAGCTTCCCGGTACTAGGCTGCGCCATCCCACCTCCCCCACGGTGCGGATGTTTCGACCTACAACGTACCTGGGAGGGTGCATGTCTTTCGATTTCCTGCGCTGGCGCGGGCTGGCCGCCTGCACCCTGCTGTTTCCCCTGGCACCGCTGTGGGCTGCCGAAGCGGCCGATGACGACCGACCGGTGACCGCCACGTTCGGCGGCCGCCTGCACCTGGACTTTGCCGACTTCGACAACGACAGCCGCGGCACCCCGAACAAGGACGACACCGAGGTCCGTCGCGCCTGGCTGGACATGTCCGGCAGGTTCTTCGTGGTCGACTACAAGCTGGAAGCGGACTTCTCCGGCGACCGTGTGGAAGCCAAGGACGTTTACGTCAGCCGCGACTTCAGCGGCGGCAAGCTCACCGTGGGTCAGTTCAAGCAGTACTTCTCGCTGGACGACCGCACCGGTTCCAACTACGGCAGCTTCCTGGAACGCGGCAACGCCGGCACCACGCTGGCCCCGCTGTACCGGCTGGGTGCGTCCTGGCAGGCCGCACGCAACGACATGACCTGGGCGGCCAGCGCGTACAGCCTGGAGAGCATTGATGCCTGGCAGGTGAAGGGCCGCGCGGCCGGCGGCCGTGTGACCTGGGCCCCGGGGGCCACCGCCGGCGACGTGCTGCACCTGGGCCTGTCACTGGCGCACGAGCGCTACGACAATCCGGGTGCGAACGGCGTGCCCGGGCTGAAGATCCGCCCGCGCCCGGCGGGCCATCTGAGCGACAACAGCCGCCTGACCCTGGTCGATTTCTCGGCCGGTCGCGACACCGACGTCAACAAGTGGTCGATGGAGTACGCGCAGGTGCGCGGCCCGATCTCCTGGCAGGGCGAGTTCAGCGGGGCCACCTTCGACGACGGCATGCAGCGCGGCAAGGTGCTCGCCGGCTACGGCATGCTCAGCTGGTTCGTCACCGGCGAATCGCGTGCTTACGACAGCAAGACCGGTCGCTTTGCCCGCGTGAAGAACATCCAGCACAAGGCCGGTGCCTTCGAGCTGGCGCTGCGCTACGACCAGATGCGTGGTGACCAGCACCTGATTGGCCAGCCGGACCTGCGCGACGGCCGCACCGAAGCCTGGACGCTGGGCGGCAACTGGTACATGCGCCCGAACCTGCGCTTCATGTTGAACCTGATTGACAGCCGTAACCGCGACCAGCTTGCGGGCACCACGGTTGACCACACCCGCGCGGTCACCGGCCGCCTGCAGTTCGATTTCTAACCCCTCGTTTTAAGGAGTCCGCAGATGATGCTCAGCATCCTCGGCTTTGGCATGGTCATTACGTTCATGTACTTGATCATGAGCAAACGGCTGTCGCCACTGGTGGCACTGATCACCATTCCGATCATCTTCGCCCTGATTGGCGGCTTCGCCACCGGGCTGGACGAGATGATGCTGGATGGCATCAAGAAGATCGCGCCGACTGGCGTGATGCTGATGTTCGCCATTCTGTACTTCGGGGTGATGATCGACGCTGGCCTGTTTGACCCGCTGGTGCGGATCATCCTGCGCCTGGTCAAGGGCGACCCGATGAAGATCGTCCTCGGCACCGCCGCGCTGGCGATGCTGATCTCGCTGGATGGCGATGGCTCGACCACCTACATGATCACCGTGTCCGCCATGCTGCCGCTGTATCAGCGCCTGGGCATGAGCGCGCTGAACATGACCTGCGTGACTATCCTCGCCGGCGGCGTGATGAACCTCACCCCGTGGGGCGGCCCGACCGCACGTGCCGCCACCGCGTTGCACGTGGACCCGGCCGATGTGTTCGTGCCGCTGATTCCGGCGATGGTGCTGGCCTGCGCCTCGGTACTGCTGCTGGCGTGGTACCTGGGCCTGAAGGAGCGTCGCCGCCTGGGTGTGGTCACCCTGCCAAGCGGCGGCACCTGGATGGATGCCAGCGTGTCTGACGACGGCGCCCTGCCCACCGTGGAAGACGCCGAGGACACCAAGCGGCCGAAGCTGCTGTGGGTCAACTTTGCCCTGACCCTGGCACTGATGGTGGCGCTGGTGATGGGCGTGCTGCCGATGCCGGTGCTGTTCATGGTCGGCTTCGCCATTGCGCTGGTGATCAATTACCCGAACCTGGCCGAGCAGCGCCGCCGCGTAGTCAACCACGCCGGCAATGTGCTGTCGGTGGTGTCGCTGATCTTCGCCGCGGGCATCTTCACCGGCATCCTCAACAACACCGGCATGGTCGAGGCGATGTCGCGCAGCTTCCTGGCGGTGATTCCGGATGCCTGGGGCCCGTACCTCGCTGTGATCACGGCGATTGCGTCGATGCCGTTCACCTTCTTCATGTCCAACGATGCGTTCTACTTCGGCGTGCTGCCGATCCTGTCCGAAGCGGCAGGCAACTACGGCATCACCCCGGTGGAAATGGCACGCGCCTCGCTGGCCGGCCAGCCGGTGCATCTGCTCAGCCCGCTGGTGCCTTCGACCTATCTGCTGGTTGGGTTGGCCAAGGTGGATTTTGCCGATCACCAGAAGTTCACCCTGAAGTGGGCGGTGATGGTGTCGCTGGTGTTGATGGTCGGCAGCCTGATCTGCGGCCTGTATCCCTTTGCTTCCTGATTGCTGACAGGAGATTCGCATGACGCTTCGCATCGCATATGTAACCAGTGGCATGGGCAGTGTGGGCACCGCCATCTGCCAGAAGCTGGCCCGCAACGGCCACACCGTGGTCGCCGGCTGCGCCCCGAACTCTCCGCGCAAGGCGGCATGGCTGCGCGAGCAGCGCGAGCTGGGCTTTGATTTCATCGCCTCCGAAGGCAACGCGGCGGACTGGCAGTCCACGGTGGCCGCCTTCACCAAGGTCAAGGCCGAGGTCGGTGAGATCGACGTGCTGGTCAACAACGCCGGCGGCAGCCGTGACGTGCTGTTCCGGCAGATGAGCCAGGACGACTGGAACGCGGTGATGGGCTCGAACCTGCATGCATTGTTCAACATCACCAAGCAGGTGATCGACGGCATGGCCGCGCGCGGCTGGGGCCGCATCGTCAACATTGGCTCGGTGAGCGCGCACAAGGGCCAGATCGGGCAGGTCAACTTCGCCACCGCCAAGGCGGCGATGCATGGGTTCAGCCGGGCGCTGGCCAATGAAGTGGCCACGCGCGGGGTGACCGTGAACACCATCTCGCCGGGATACATCGCCAGCCAGTCGATCAGCAGCTTCCCGCCGGATGTGCTGGATCGGTTGGCAGGTTCGGTACCGATCCGGCGCCTGGGCAAGCCGGAGGAAGTGGCCAGCCTGTGTGCCTGGTTGGCGTCGGATGATGCCGCGTACGTGACCGGGGCGGATTACGCCGTCAACGGCGGATTGCACATGTTCTGAGCGATTGCACCCGTCCCCGGGCGGGTGCAATCTGCGGAAATGGGACCGGTGACGACATTTGACCGCGCAGTCGGAATGATCTCAACCCACTGATCTTCTTCAGCTTTCATGTAAGCCCTGAACTACCTGCTGGCTGCCATCGAATCCGGGACACATTCTTACCGGCATGGAACATCCAAGCGGCAGGGGCGCAGAAATGGCTAAAAAAATACTGACGGATAAGGAGCTCGCTGAAGCCAGCTACGCTCGGTTCGGTCCAGCAGGCATCACGATGGACGTACGGGGGTTTCTGGCAACGCGGGAGGGGCAGCGCCTGCTGAAGCGTATTCACGAAGCAGCACAAGCGCTCTCAAACAAGCCGCAGAAGCGCAGGCCCTGAAGCAGATCCCGGGGCACGGACGCCATGCCATTCAACCAGCTCTTGCTTCCTTTGCTTGGCGGCTATGTACTCGTCGCCTACGCCAACTGCTTCATCTACTGGTCATCGCGCCAGTCCAAGGAGCAGCTCCTGCTGGCTTCCGCCTTTGCCGGCGCGCTGCTTGCTCTGGTATCCCGCGTCATAACGCTGCTGGTCGCAAGCACCCATTGGGGCAAGGACATCCACCGCGTGCTGCACGCTCACGTTCCGTACGACGGCATCGGAACGGCGGCACTTTCACTCGCACTTGGGACGCTCTTGGTCTTTTGGATCAACCGCTCATGGTCAATCCCAGAGGCAGGCCGCTGGCTGTACGGCAGAGGCACCCTCACCCAGCTTGAAGCTCTGTTCTTTGCGAGCTTCAATGGTAGCGTTCCATTTGATGGCGCTGTGTTCCGTTCTCTACCCGTAGAGCTCGCGCTGAGGATGACCGCGGCAGTCCCGATTCTTGGCTACCCCCTCAGAAAGCGACTTGAAGCGCGGAGGCAATGGCGAGTCATCACGCATTACGACGACGTCTCGCGAACCGCCAGCCCGGCACCCATCATGGTGTCGATGCGCGATAGAAAAGTGTACGTCGGTCTTCTAAGGCAGGCACCAAGCTTCAAGGCTGCGAGCATGTCCCACCTCAACCTTGAGGTACTGCTGGGTGGGTACAGAGACAAGGACGATCTCAGCGTTCACTTCACGGATGATTACACGGCAGTATTCACAGCCCACCACCAGACACAATCGCCACCGGCCACACTTGAGCAAATCCCGACGATTCCCTCGTTCAAGGTGCTTCCCGTTTCTGAAATAGCAAGCGCAAGTCTCTTTGACCCAGCCATTCTTGAGAGTATCCAGATGGGGATTGGCGACATTTCAGAAGCTGATGCGACAGCGCCAGCCGCACCTCGCCTGCGGCAATGGATAGCTCGGATATTCTCCGGACTGTAACCCAGCTACTCCGCCGCCAGCTGATCCATCCGGATGCGGTTGGCAAACAGCGAGAACGCCAGCATCCCAGCTAGCCCGTTGGCGCGGCTGACCCAATGCGGCAGCCAGCGCGGCGGACGCAGAATGCCCTCTTCGAACAAGGGGGCGAACTCAATCGCATCGGTCAGCGACATCTTGCCGGCGAACAGCCAGCGGCAGATCTGCAGACGGTCTTCGGCCAGCATGTGCCGGAAGAAGGTGTGCACCGACACCAGTCCGCGCAGATACACGGTGTCTTTGGTAAACGCCGCCCCACCCACTGTGGGTACCCCACGGAAAACACGCTGCGCGGAAGCAAAGCTCTCTTCGTGGTTCTGCCCGGCATCGCAGAAGTAGCGGAACACCTGGATGAAGTCCGCACCTTCGCGGGCCATGGCAATCGCCTCGGTACGCAGGCTGATGCGCTTGAGCCGCTCGATGTCGATGCTGCCAGTGATCTGCTCAGCGAACGTGGCCAATCCTTCTTGGGTGGCGGTCACGCGCGGCGATGAAAGCGCCAGACTGGGCAGATGCGGCTGCTCGCGACCATTGAGCGCAGTCAGTGAGTGCACAAGCGCCTCGTGGTGGAACAGCTGCGCGCGGTCATACGCGCTGAAACGCGCACTGGTGCGCAGGCGGATGCGGGTCGGGCCCGCAGCGGCCTTGGAGATCAGATCCGGATCCAGCTGCACCTGGATGATGCGGGATTCAAAAAACGCGTCCAGATCGCTCTGCAACTGCAGCATCAGCGCGGTGGCCGAAACCGGCACCTGTTCTTCTGGGGCCAACAATTCGTGGTCCAGTTCCTGCGCGATCTGGATGAAGTGGCGCGCCGCCTCACGCGTGCTGGGCCCATGCCCGGGGAGCGGTTGTTCCGGCGCACCGTACAACTGCACCGAGTATCCATCCACTGCTGCCGTGCCCAATGACTCCAGCAGCCCAGCGGCCAGGTCCCAGCTCTGTGCGGAACGCTGCACATACTGGCCCAGCGGATGGCTGGGGTCGCACCGGTCGCTGATTTTGGCCAGCGCCTGCCGGGTCTCGCCAAAGTCCAGCTTCGGGTAGTCCACCTGCGGCAGCACCGGCTGCCCGCGCGCCACGCTGGCCAGGAAGGGGGCCTGCAGCGCGGCGGGCCAGCTGGTCAGCCCCAGCAGTTTGATGTCGCCCACAGCCTCCACCAGCTGCGCATCCAGCTGGGTGTGGTAGGCCACGTCACGGTCCGCGGTGATCGGAGCGGTGTTCATGGGCGGACATTAACAGGATCAATGACTTCGGTGGGCAAAGGCGACAGCCCTCACTTGCTTATGACTATTTTTAGCCTACATTAGGACCATATCTAGCCACGCCGAGCCACGCTATGTCCTCCACCGCCAACAGCTTTCGTGTGCAGTTGCGCACTGCCCCTCTGACAGAACGGGTCCGCATTGAGCGTGAGGGTGTCCCCTATCAGGTGGTGAAAGGCCTGATCGACGACGTGTTTGAAAGCAGCGCCGATTTCCAGGTGTTCGTGCGCATTCCCAAGGCCACCTTCACCAAAAAGATGCGCGACAAGGCATTGTTCGGCGGCACGCCCGGGCAATCGGTGGTCGGCCTGATGGAGCTCATCAACAAGGTCGAAGACATGCTGGCGGCTGAAACCGACAACGCCGAGGCGCGCGACTTCGATGTGCAGAAGTGGGTGGGTGAGTGGATCCAGCGGCCGCAGCCGGCGCTCGGCGGGCTGGCTCCGGCGGAACTGATGGACACGCCCAGCGGGCGCGACTCGGTGATGCGGGTACTGGGGGCCATCCAGAGCGGTGCGTATCAGTGAAGCTGGCGCGGATCGGCTCCACGGGGCCTACCTGGCGGCCGGACGATCTCAGCGGCGTCGGTGCTGCTTACTCACCCGGTCGCTGGAACAAGCAAGGGCAGGCCGTGGTGTACGCCGCACCCACCCTGGCGATGGCCGTGCTGGAGACGGCCGCGCACATCGATGACAGCGGCTTGCCGTTGAACAAGTATGTGATCGAGATCGACGTGCCGGACGATGTATGGGCAGCACGGCGGATCATCAGCGCCGATGTCCTGCCGAGTGGCTGGGACGCGATTCCGCATGGCGTGGTGTCGGTGGAGGCCGGTTCGGCGTGGTACCTGTCGCAGGGTCAGGCGCTGGTGGAGCTGCCGTCGGTGATCGTACCGGAGGAGACGGTGGTGCTGATCAATGCGCAGCATGCGGATGCACAACGGATCACCGCGCGGGCGACGCAGCGATTGCAGTACAACCTGTTGTTTCGGGCCCGCTGATCAACGCCGGCGCGGCTTGCCCGCAGGGCGGAACTGCTGGCCCCTGCCCTTGCCGCGCTCCTGTGCGGTTTCGGCCTGGCGTACGGCCAGCTTGGCGGCGGCCGCGGCCACCTCTTCTTTCAGCTTGAAGTAGTTGAGCAGGCGCTCTTCGTCCAGTTCGCCGGCGTCAATGGCCGCGCGCACCGCGCAGCCGGGTTCACTCTGATGCGCACAGTCGCGGAAGCGACACTGCGCGGCCAGCGCTTCCACATCGGCGAAGCCACCCTCGCTCAACGCCTCTTCGCCGGTGGGCTTGAGTTCGCGCATGCCGGGGGTATCGATCAGGCAGGCCCCGGCCGGCAGCGGCATCAGCGCGCGGTGGGTGGTGGTATGCCGGCCCTTGGAGTCGTTCTCGCGCACATCGGCGGTTTTCATCCGCTGCTCGCCCAACAGGGTGTTGGTCAGCGTGCTCTTGCCCGCCCCGGAGGAACCGACCAGCACCACGGTCCGGCCCGGGCCCAGCCAGGGCAGCAGCGCGCTGGCGCTCTCTGGATCTTTGCCGTTGATCGCCAGCAGCGGAATATCCTGCGCGGCCAGCTCTTCCAGCACATCCAGCGCGTCCTGGCTGTACTCGGTCTGGTCGGCCTTGGTCAGCACCACCACCGGCTGTGCGCCGCCCCCGCCGACCAGCAGCAGGTAGCGCTCAATACGACGCGGATTGAAGTCGGCATCCAGCCCACAGACGATGAACACGGTATCGATGTTGGCCGCGATCACCTGCTGGTGGTAGTGCTCACCGGCCGCGCCGCGCTTGATCGCGGTGCGCCGGGGCAGCAGCGCGACAATCTTGATGCCCTCCAGCAGTACCCAGTCGCCCACCGCCGCGCGTTCATGGCTGGGGAAGCGCGGGCGCTGCCACTCGGGCGGAGATTCGGTCTTGAGGGCGGCCTCTGGGGCATCGGCCACTACGTAACCGGTGCGGTGCTGCTCGATCACCCGGCCCGGACGGGCCTGTGGGTGCGCCGCGAACAAGGCCTGCCAGGCAGGCAGTTCAGGGGCCCCTGGCCAGGGCCAGCCAATGGTCTGCAGGGCGCGGTAATCGATCGGGTCGGTCATCCTGCGCATTCTACCCTTGAGGCATGGCCGGCAACTGCCCGCCAGTGCTCAGGATTTGCCCCCGAGGGGCTTGCCCTGCGTCGCACCATTTCCGCTACCATGCGATTTCCATGCCCAACCTGGCCCAGCCATGTCAACGCCACCGCTGAAGCCGCTCGCCACCCGCGAGCGCCTGTCCGAAGTCCGCTACGAGATCCGGGGCGAACTGGCACGACGAGCGCGTGAGCTGGAAGCCCAGGGCCGCACCCTGATCAAGCTGAACATCGGCAACCCCGGCAACTTCGGCTTCCGCGCGCCGGAACACCTGCAGCGCGCGATTGCCGACGACATGGGCCGCACCGATCCCTATACCCACCAGCAGGGCCTGCCGGTCGCGCGCGAGGCCATTGCCGCTGCGTATGCCCGCCGCGGCGCACCGGACGCACACCCGGACCGGGTGTTCATTGGCAACGGCGTCAGCGAACTGATCGACCTGTCGCTGCGCGCCCTGCTCAACCCGGGCGATGAAGTGCTGGTGCCCTCGCCGGACTACCCGCTGTGGTCGGCCGCCACCATCCTCAACGACGGTCGGCCCGTGTATTACCGCTGCGCCCCGGAGAACGGCTTCCAGCCCGACCCGAGCGAGATTGAAACCCTGGTGTCCTCGCGCACCCGCGCGATCGTCCTGATCAACCCGAACAATCCCAGCGGCGCAAGCTACCCGCGCGAGCTGCTGGAGCGCATTGTTGAGATCGCGCGCAAGCACAACCTGCTGCTGATGGTCGATGAAATCTACGACCAGATCCTCTACGACGGCGCGCAGTTCCAGCCGGTGGCACCGCTGGCCGGCGATCATCCCTGCATCACCTTCAGCGGACTGAGCAAGGTCCACCGCGCCTGCGGCTGGCGCGTGGGCTGGGCGATGCTGTCCGGTGCCGCCGAACAGCTGGGCGAGTTCCGCGCGGCGATGGACCTGCTGAGCGCGCTGCGCCTGTGCGCGAACGTGCCGGGCCAGTACGCCATCGACGCGGCGGTGAACGGACCGGACACCATTTCCGAGCTCTGTGCCCCGGGCGGCCGCCTGTATGAAACCCGCCGCGCCGTGATTGAAGCCTGCAACGCCAGCGAGCACCTGTCGCTGGTGGCTCCTGCCGGTGCGCTGTACGCCTTCCCGGCGGTGGTCGGTGCGGCGGCGAAAGCCTTCGACGACCACGACTTCGCGCTGGAACTGATGAACGAGGAAGGCGTGCTGGTGGTGCCGGGTTCAAGCTTCAACGTGCCCTACCGCCACCACTTCCGCGTCACCCTGCTGCCCGAAGCGAGCGTGATGCGCGACGTGTTCGCTCGCATCGACCGTGCCTTGGCGCGCCGTGCCGAGGCCAACACCAAGGTGGTGCCGCTCAAGCCGCGCAGCGTGGCCTGAACGATGGCGCTGCGTTACCTGGCGCTGGGCGATTCGTACACCATTGGTGAGGGCGTGGCGGTCGAAGGCCGCTGGCCGATGCAGTTGGCCGCCGCATTGCGCGCGAACGGCGTGGACATCGCGGACCCGCAGATCATCGCCACCACCGGCTGGACCACAGACGAGCTGGCCGCCGGCATTGATGCGGCGGCACCGCAGGGGCCGTTTGATCTGGTCACCCTGCTGATCGGGGTGAACAATCAGTATCGCGGGCGATCGGTTGACGAGTACCGCAGCGAATTCACCGCACTGCTCGAACGCGCGCTTGGCTTTGCTGGGCAGCGCGCGCAGCGGGTGCTGGTACTGGCGATTCCGGACTGGGGCGTGACCCCGTTTGCCGCCGGCTCCGGGCGCGACGTGGCGCAGATCGCACGCGAGCTGGACAGCTATAACGCGGTGGCAGCCGCCGTCTGCGCCGAACACGACATTGCCTTCATCGACACCGCCCCGGTCAGCCGCGCACGCGGTGGCGAGGCGGCCATGCTGGCCGACGACGGCCTGCATCCTTCCGCCGCGCTGTATACCCACTGGTTCCAGCAGGCGTATCCGGTCGCGTACCGGAACTTGAACAACGAGGTACTCCCCTGAGCACGGACGCCCTACCACTGGCCAGGGAACAGGCCCGCCGCATCGCTGACGCCTTCATGCCGGCGCAGCGCTTCGGCAACCGGCGCGACTATTACTACACCCGCGGCAAGCTGGGCAGCGACCCGCTGTTCCCCGGCGTGCTGGGTGCGCTGCGCGGCGACACCCAACCGCTGCTCGACATCGGCTGCGGGTTGGGCCTTCTGGCGCATGTACTGCGCCAGGACGGCCAGACCATGCCCTACCTGGGCGTGGACGTGGATGCGGACAAGATCGCCCGGGCCGTGCGCGCCGACCGCCGCGCCGGTTTGGCTGACACCGGATTTGACGTGGTGGACGCCAGTGCAGCCCTGCCGGCACACCAGGGCAGCGTGGCCCTGCTGGACGTCCTGCAGTACCTGCCAGCGGCGGCACAGCCGCAATTGCTGGCGGGCGCCGCCGCGCGCGTGGCACCGGGCGGTCGGCTGGTGATCCGCACCGTGCTGGCCGACAACAGCGGTCGCGACCGTACTACCCGCATCACCGACATGCTGGCGCATCTGGTCGGCTGGATGGGCACCCGCCCCCGCCACTACCCCGACGCCGCCAGTGTGCGTGCGCCACTGGAAGCGGCGGGGCTGCACCTGCAGATGACACCGCTGTACGGCAACACCCCGTTCAACAACTGGCTGTTCACCGCCACGCGCGGCTGAGCATGCAGGCCGGTCCGCGTCATTCCGCGTTGGGCATCACCGCACTGGTGGTGAGCCTGTGTGCGCTGGTGGTGTTCGCGGTCACCGCACAGGTGGCACATCGCCCTGCCTATGAAGACATGCAGGAAGTGCCGCTGGCCTTGCTGGTGCTGCTGTTCGTTGGACTGGGCCTGAGCGTGCTGGCGTTGCTGCTGGGCATTGGCAGCGCGCTGCAGCACCAGCGCCGCCGGGTGACCGGAGTGCTGGCGCTGGGACTGTCGCTCACGCTGCTGTGGGCGCAGGCCTCACTGGGGAGCTGGGCGCATCAGCAATGGGAGCGGGCGCATCCGGCAGTTCCGCCCGCAGCCCCTTCGCCTGCAATTCCTGCAGCACCGCCTCGATAATCGCAAGGTTATGGCCGTGTGCGGCCCCTTCGTGCAGCAGCACGATGGCACCGGGCTGCAGGTCGGGACGCAGGCGTTCCAGCACCGATTGCGGGGTGCAGTTCACCCCATCGAAGCCGCGCGCGCTCCAGCCCACCCGGGTCAGGCCCAGGCGCTTGAGGGCGGGGGCCACGAACGGGTTGGTCATGCCGACCACCGAGCGATACCAGCGCGGCGGCGCACCGCTCACCTCGGTCAGGGCCTGCTGGCAGGCGCTGATTTCCGTGCCCATGGTGGCCGGACCCAGCCGCCAGAAGCGGGTCTGCGGGTGGCTGTGGCTGTGGTTGCCGAGGTCATGCCCGCGCGCCAGCACCTGCTGCACCAGCTCGGGATGGGCCAGCGCGCGTTCGCCGACCATGAAGAAGGTAGCCTTGGCCTGGTAGCGGTCGAGCAGGTCGAGCACAGCCGGGGTTTCGTCCGAGGGGCCGTCGTCGATGGTCAGCCACACGCGCGGAGCCGTGCCGGGCAGGCGGCTGATCACCGGGGCATAGAAGCGGCTGTTGGGCAGGAACACCGGCACCATGAACAGGGCGTGCGAGGCCACCATCAGGGGCAGGCCCAGCAGCCAGCCGGCCTTCCACCAGGCCAGCACCACCAGCAGCTGGGAGGCCACCAGCCAGGGCAGCCAGCGCCAGGGGCGGCGGGGAATGCGATGCAACGTTTCCGGTACGGTCATGCCCCATGATGCCATGCCGCGTAGAATGACGGGTTCGAATATCCCGGACCTACCGTCATGTCCCTTGATCCCGCCCTGCGCTCGCGCATCGAATCCATCCTCAACGCCAACCGCGTCGTGCTGTTCATGAAGGGCCAGCCGACCATGCCCCAGTGTGGGTTCTCGGCCAAGGCCGTAGGCGCGCTGCAGGACCTGGGCGTGGAGTTCGCCCACGTCAACGTGCTGGCCGACCCGGAAATCCGCGAAGGCATCAAGGTCTACGGCGAATGGCCGACCATTCCGCAGCTGTACATCGAGGGCGAACTGGTGGGCGGCAGCGACATCATTCTGCAGATGGCCAGCAGCGGCGAACTGAGCAGCGTGCTGGGCCTGGCGGCACCGGACCGCACCCCGCCGCGCATCACGGTGACCCCGGCCGCAGTGGAAATGCTGCGCGGTGCGCTGGCCGATGCCCCGGGTGCTTCGCTGCAGCTGAGCATCGACGCCGGCTTCCAGCCGAACTTCCAGCTGGTGCCGCACGACGACAACGCCATCGCCGCCGAGTCCAACGGGCTGCGCGTCCAGTTTGACGTCTCCAGCGCGCGTCGCGCCGAAGGCATCACCATTGACTGGGTGGACGACATCCGCGGCAAGGGCCTGGCGATCGACAACCCGAACGCGCCGAAGCCGGTGCAGGAACTGAGCGTGCGTGACGCAGACGACCGCCTGCGCGCGGGCACGATCACGGTGGTGGACGTGCGCCCGGCCGACGAGCGCGCGATTGCCTCGATCAACGCCGCCTTCGAGACCTTCGACGGTGACAACCGCGCCCGTCTGGAAGCGCTGCCCAAGGACACCGCACTGGCCTTCCTGTGCCACCGCGGTGGCCGCAGCGCCCAGGCCGCCGAGCAGTTCCGCGCCAAGGGCTTCACCAACGTCCACAACATCACCGGCGGCATTGATGCCTGGTCGGAGGACGTGGACAACGCGGTGCCGAAGTATTGATTCATGCTGCGTGACACGCATGGCGTGTCACCTACGGAAAACGCCGGCATTGCCGGCGTTTTTTGTGTGTCATTACCCGGAAAAACCACCTTCGGCCAGATAGTCCAGCTCTTCCGGGGTCGGCATGCGGCCGAGCACGGCGTTGCGGTGCGGGAAGCGGCCGAAGCGGCGGATGATGTCGCGGTGCAGTTCGGCGTACTGCAGGTACTCCTTGTCGCCCAGCGCGTCGAACATCGCCACCGAGCGCTCCTGGTCCTGCGGGTCTTCGGAATGCTCGAACGGCAGGTAGATGAAGGCGCGCAGCTTCGGTACCAGCTGCAGGTCCAGGCCCTCTTCCACCGCGCGCATCGCGTAGTGGCGCGCCAGCCCGTCGGTCGCGTAGGAATGGGCCGTATCGCGGAAGCAGTTACGCGGGAACTGGTCGAGCAGGATCATCAGTGCCAGCGCGCCTTCGGCGCTGACCAGCCAATGTTCGCGCGCACGCCTGGCCGCCGCGTAGTGTTCATCCAGGAACAGCTCGCGGAACTGCGCGTCGAACGCAGCATCGCGCGTGAACCACTTCTGTGGCCCCGCGTTTGTCCAGAATTCGACTACCTTCGTCGCCACGTCCATTCCATATCCCTGCAGGCAGGCCGTCACGGTGACGCCTGCCCTGGCTGTCTGCATCATTCGTCAAAGCGCAGGTGGCGGACCGACTTGCCGTTGCGCCGGATAAGCTTAAGCGCCTCGATGCCGATCTGGATATGGTTCTGCACGAACTGGGAGCTGACCTTGGCGTCCGAGGCCTCTGTTTTGACCCCGTCCGGGATCATCGGCTGGTCCGAGACCAGCAGCAGCGCCCCGCTGGGGATGTGGTTGGCAAAGCCGGCCGCAAACAGGGTGGCGGTTTCCATGTCGATGGCCATGCAGCGCATCTGGCGCAGCTTTTCCTTGAACGCCTCGTCGTGCTCCCAGACCCGGCGGTTGGTGGTGTACACCGTACCGGTCCAGTAATCGTGACCCAGGTCGCGGATCGTGGTCGAAACCGCTCGCTGCAGCGCGAACGCCGGCAGCGCCGGCACTTCCGGCGGCAGGTAGTCGCTCGAAGTGCCCTCGCCGCGGATCGCCGCGATCGGCAGGATCAGGTCGCCCAGCTGGTTCTTGCGCTTCAGCCCGCCACACTTGCCCAGGAACAGCACCGCCTTGGGCATCACCGCTGACAGCAGGTCCATCACGATGGCGGCATTGGGGCTGCCCATGCCGAAGTTGATCAGGGTGATGCCGTCGTGGGTCACGCTGGCCATCGGCCGGTCCAGGCCCACGATGGGCGCACCGGTCAGCTGCGAAAAGGTGTGCAGGTAACCACCGAAGTTGGTCAGCAGCACGTGCTCGCCAAACTGGTCCAGGGCCACGCCGGTGTAGCGCGGCAGCCAGTTCTCCACGATTTCCTGCTTGTTCTTCATTGCCCGTTCTTCTTGTTTTTATGATGTGCGGCAATTGTCCGGCTGGCGGGAAAAATGGCAAGAAAAAAGGCGGCCGAAGCCGCCTTCTCTCTCCTACCGGACGGGCCGGATCAGAATTGCAGCGACCAGCGCGCGTTGACGCTGTGGTCGCGACCTTCGCTGCCGAACTGGCCGTTGTAGCCCAGTTCCAGCTGCTGGCGCGGGCTCAGCCAGGCCGAAAGCCCCAGCTCTGCCACGACCGCATTGTCGGCGATCGCCGCGCCGGTCACCCGGAAGGCGTCGCCACCGGCCAAGGCCAGATCGGCCACCTGTTCGCGGTCGCCAAACGCCTTGCGGTAGCCAACCCCACCCACCACGTGCAGCCACGCGTCCTGCTGCCAGCTGGCCTTCAAGCCTCGATCGAATCGAAGACCTGCCGTGGCCAGGGTGGTGCGGGTGTCGGCGGCCTGACCGTTCAGCGCGGCGGCACCGCCCTGCTCGTCAATGCCGTCCACGTCCACTTCCACGCGCGCCACCTGCAGGTAGGGCTCCAGTCCGCCCTGCATGCCGCCGAAGCGGTAGCTGCCCTCAATGAATGCCTGACGGGTGGTGGCGTCGTAGGAGGCCGACAAGGTGTCCTGGTACCCGGCGAAGGCGAGGCTGCGCTGGCTGTCGACGTCGTGACGCGAGTAACCCACACCGGCCTTCAGACCGAAACCGCCCCACTGGTGGCCCACATAGGCACCGAAATGGGTGTTGTCGATATCGGACTTGGCGCGGCGGCCCTGGCCCTGCTTCACATCGGTACGCCCGGTACCGAGCAGCGCACCCACCTGCCAGCCACCGAACTGATGGTCGGCACCGACCAGCAGGCCGTTACTGTTGCCCTCGGTGCGGGCGGCGTTGGTGTCGCCATCCAGACGGGTGCTGCCGCCGATGGCCTGCACCCAGGCTCCGGTCGCCCCGCCCTCCGCTTCGCCCGGTGCCCGCTGTGCCAGCGAACGGCCCAGCGCAGCGTCACGCAGGTAGCGGCTGCTTTCCACCAGCAGCATCGGCATGGCCGCATGCAGCTCGCCGCTCAGGCTGTCCAGTGCCGCGCCTACCTGTTCGGGGAACAGCTGGGTCAGCGGACGCGGCAGGCCCTGCTCGATGGCCAGTCCGTCCACGCTGCTGGCCACGGCCAGCTGATTGCCGGTGCTGGCTGCCGAGGCCAGCGCGTTGCCGCGGATGACGTCGATGCGCATGCTCTGCGCGTCATACACGAGGTTGAACTGCAGGAACGGCGAGAACGCGGAGAAGTCGGTGCTGGCAAAGGTGCCGTTGACACCGCCATCGGCGGCCAGGAAGTTGAACTGCTCGCCCAGGTAGTACACGCCGGCTTCCGGCAGCGCCACCAGGGTACCGTCCAGGCTGGCAGTGCCGGTGACATGCAGCAGGTCGCTGCGGCTGCCCGGGGCCAACTCGGCCTGGTACACGCCGGTGGCGGTCTGCACGTAGTCGCCATCGACGGTCAGGGTGCCGATCGAGTTGCCCGGGGCAATGGTGCCTTCCACACGGGTGTCCCCCAACCGGCCCACGCCCTTCAGCGTGCCGTTAGCACCGACGAGGGTGCCGCCACCCGTCTGCACGCCGTTGAACGACACCACGCCGCCGCTGATGGTCAGGTCGGTGTTGTCGAGCACGCCGCTGGCACTGACCACACTGCTGCCACCGGCACTGTTGAAGGCCATGTCGCGCAGGGTGCCATTGAGCAGGAACTGCCCGCCAGCCACATCCAGCGAACCGCTGAGCGTGTTCACCCCATCCAGCTCAAGCACACCTTCGCGCACCGTAGCCCCGTTGAAGTTGTTGTCCCCGCTCAGCCGCAGCCAACCGATACCGGATTTGGTCAGACGACCGGGACCGCCGATGTCGTTGGTCCAGTCGTCCCACGCTTCGCCTTCCCACACCTTCAGACCACCGGCCCTCTGGTTCATCACCACGTCGGTGTCCACGCGCAGCTGGCCGTAACCCTCAATGGCCGCCGCCAGGTTCATCAAGCCCCAGCCGTAGATGTCGTCCACCCCTTCTTCGCCCAGGTCGGTGGCGGTGGTGAGCAGCACATCGCGCACCTGCGCGTTGCTCAGGTAGGGGAAGCGTTCGAACAGCAGGCCCAGCGCACCGGTGACGTGCGGCGCGGCCATGGAAGTGCCGGTATTGAGCGCATAGTCATAGGTGGGCATGCGCGAGATGACGTCGAGCATCAACTCACCCTGCGGCCCGGTCACGACCTGTGCGTCGATCTGCGAATCGTCGCCATACACCGTCGACAGAATTTCGGTACCCGGTGCAGCCAGGCACCAGTTCGCACTCAGACCGCAACGGTTTGACGAATCATCAAGGGTCAGCGACTGATTCACATTGACCACGCTCAGCCAGTACGGCTCGATATCTTCAAACGCGCGCGGCAGGGTGGCGTAGATGCCTGCGATCGGGCTGGCTTCCGGCGACGCATTGGGTCCGCTGTTACCGGCGGCCCATACCTGGATCATGCCATTGGCGCGCGAGCCTTCTGCATAGGTGTTGAGGTACTCGCGATCACCCGGATCCTGGTAGATCAGGTCGTAATCTTCTTCATCCGGCTCGTTGGCCAGGCCCCAGCTATGGTTGACCGCGCGCACGCCCTGGGCGTTCATCTGCGCGTACATGTCTTCGAAGGCCGTGGGATCAGGACCCACGCCGCCCAGCGAGACGACCGAGTAACCGCCGCCCGGCATTGCCTGCCACTGCGCCGCCGAATTGAAGAACAGACGACCGGCTGTCAGGTCAGCGCCGAAGGCAACGCCATGCATGCCGTTGCCGTCGCGGTTGGCAGCGATGGTGCCGGCCACGTGGGTACCGTGGGTGTTGTAGTTGATGCCCGGCTGCACATACCGACCGTTACGGATGATCTCGCGGATGTTCTCCGGCACGCTGTCATCAAATGCCACCGAGTCGATCGCCACGTCGTCGCCATCACTGCTGAAGCAGGCATCGGGCCCGGTCAGAATAAGGGTATTGCCGCAGCGCGTGCCGTCGGCCAGCAGGTCGGCAATGTGGATGCTGCGATGGTCTTTGCCGCCGAAATCGTCATGGTCCAGACCGCTGCCGCTGTCGAACACGCCTAGTCGGATGCCTTTGCCGCTCAGCCCGCGCGCATACGCTGCATCAGCATTGATCGCCTGCAGGCCCCAGTCGGCCTGGAACTCTTCGGAGCGCCAGCTGGCCGCATCGCCGGGCGTACCGTTGACCGGTAGCGGGTCGGAGGGCTCCGTGCTGCGCTCGGCGAATGCCGCACGTTGCAGCACGCGCTGCTGCTGATAGCTGGAGAGGGTGTCGGCGGGTGCCGCTGCCAGAGCAGGAACCGCGAGCGCTGCAATCAATGTGCCGGTAATGGCGGAGGCGAGCAGGCTGGGCACGGGGCGACGTGGGGTAGCTTGGATCGTGAAGCGATGGGTCATCAGAAGCGACTTCCTTGAGAACGGCGAGACATGCATGCCACTCCGCGGCATGCTCGAACGGTGCTGCGCCACTTTCGGCAAAGCCAATGGGCCAGGTCAGCACACCCCGACAAGAACACAGTCACACGATTGAAACAAGTGTTCTGCTCTACCCAGCGTGCAGACCGGCACTTGGCAACGACCCCACCCAGCGGCTAGCGTCGCTTTCTGCACAGATGCACGTCGGGGAAAACATGCGTACACACTTGAGCGCCGGGCTGGGCCTGGCACTGTTGACACTGGCCGCGCCTGCGGCGAACTCCGCTTCGCGGTTCACCGAGGATCCCTACCCCAGCACCTATGCCCCCATTGCCTCGGCTCCGGTGCTGTTGCGCAACGCCACTGTGCTGACCGGCACCGGCGCACGCCTGGAGCAGACCGACGTGCTGCTGCGCGATGGCCGCGTTGCTGCCGTGGGCAGCGCGCTGCAGGTTCCCGCCGATGCGGTGCAGGTGGATGCCACCGGCAAGTGGGTTACCCCCGGCATCATCGACGTGCACTCGCACCTGGGCGTGTACCCCAGCCCCGGCGTCGGCGCGCACAGCGACGGCAATGAAATGACCGCACCGGTCACCGCCAACGTCTGGGCCGAACACTCGGTGTGGCCGCAGGATCCGGGCTTTGCCACTGCATTGGCCGGCGGTGTCACCTCGATGCAGGTGCTGCCGGGCTCGGCCAACCTGGTCGGTGGACGTGGCGTCACCTTGAAGAACGTGCCCGCCACCACCTACCAGGCCATGAAGTTCCCCGGCGCGCCGTGGGGCCTGAAGATGGCCTGCGGTGAGAATCCCAAGCGCGTGTATGGCGGCGGCAAGGGCGTGGCCCCGGGTACGCGCATGGGCAATGTGGCCGGCTACCGCGCCGCGTTCATCGATGCCAGCGAGTACCTGGCCAGGAACAGCCCGAAGAAAGTGAAGAAGAAGCGCTGGTTCAGCGGCGATGAGAAGGGTGACAGCGCCGGTGATGCCGGTGGCAAGCGCGACCTGAAGCTGGACACGCTGGCCGGCGCGATCAACGGCGACATCCGCGTGCACATTCATTGCTACCGCGCCGATGAGATGGCCACGATGCTGGACCTGTCCAAGGAGTTCGGCTTCAAGATCGCCGCCTTCCACCACGGCGTGGAAGCCTACAAGCTGGCCGACCGCCTTGCGGCCGAAGGCGTGTGTGGCGCGCTGTGGGCCGACTGGTGGGGCTTCAAGATGGAAGCCTTCGACGGCATCCAGGAGAACATCGCGCTGGTGGATCGTCCGGCCAACAGCTGCGCCATCGTGCACTCTGATTCGCCCGAGGGCATCCAGCGCCTCAACCAGGAAGCCGCCAAGGTGATGGCCAATGCACGCCGTGCCGGCATGCAGATCGCACCGGAGCGCGCGATCATGTGGCTGACCCATAACGCCGCACGCTCGCTGGGTGTGGAACAGCAGACCGGCAGCCTGGAGGTGGGCAAGATGGGCGACGTGGTGGTGTGGAACGGCAGTCCGTTCAGTTCCTATGCGCAGGCCGAGAAGGTCTATATCGACGGCCACCAGGTGTACGACCGCGCGGATGTACGCCGCCAGCCGCTGTCGGACTTCATGCTCGGCCAGGAGGCACGCCCATGAGCCGGCTTGCCCTGACTGCAGCCCTGGCCGCCCTGCTGGCCAGCGCGCCGGCCTTCGCCCAGGACGTGCTGATCCGTAACGCCACCGTGCATACCGCCAGCGCGCGCGGCACGCTGGAACATGCTGACGTGCTGGTGCAGGGCGGCGTGATCCGCGCCGTCGGTACCGGCCTGACTGCACCGGCCGGTGCCAGCGTGGTGGAAGCGGCGGGCAAGCCGCTGACCCCTGCCCTGTTTGGCGGCATTACCGATATCGGCATCGACGAGGTGTCCGGTGAATCTTCCACCGTGCACAGCACGCTGAAGCTGGAAGACCAGCCGCTGCGACCGGAATTCGACGTCAGCCTGGCCTACAACCCCGCTTCGGTGCTGATTCCGGTGGCACGCCTGGACGGCATCGGCTTCACCGCGCTGGGAGCCAACACCGGCGGATCGTTCATTGCCGGCCAGGGCGGCGTGATGCGGCTGGACGGCAGTGCCGACCCGATTGGCCCGCTGGCGCTGTACATCCGTCTGGGTGCTTCGGGTGCCGAACTCACCGGCAGCTCGCGCGCGGCGCAGTGGATGCTGCTGGAGCAGATGGTCAGCGAAGCGCGTGGCCGGGTTCCGGCGGATTCGCCCCATGCCCTGCTCACGCCTGCGGGCCGTGCCACGCTGGCGCGCTATCTCAACGGCCAAGGCCGGCTGGTGGTCGAAGTCGACCGTGCCGCCGACATCCGCCAGCTGCTGCGCTGGGCTGCCCGTGAGAAAGTAAAGATCGCCATTGCCGGCGGTGCCGAAGCGTGGCGGATCGCCCCGCAGCTGGCACAGGCCAACGTGCCGGTGTTCGTGGATGCGCTGGGTAACCTGCCGAGCAGCTTCGACCAGCTCGGGGCCACGCTGGAGAACGCCGCGCGGCTGCGCAAGGCCGGTGTGGACGTGAGCTTTGCCCAGCGCGACGATGCCTCGCACAATGCCCGCAAGATGCGCCAGCTGGCGGGCAATGCGGTGGCCAACGGTCTGCCGTGGCAGGACGGCCTGGCCGGCCTGACCCGGGTGCCGGCGCAGGTGCTGGGCGTGGGTGACCGGATCGGCAGCATCGAACCGGGCAAGCTGGCCGATCTGGTGTTGTGGGAAGGCGACCCGCTGGATGTGGCGCACTACGCCGAGCAGGTATGGCTGGGCGGCAAGGCCATGCCGATGCGTTCGCGCCAGACGGAGCTTCGGGATCGGTACGCGGCTCCCGCTGGCAGCGAACCGCGGGCATACTCGCGGTAAATGTAGAGCCGGGCTTGCCCGGCTGCTTCATGTGCCGGGTAATCGATTACATCCGAATCCGTGAATCCCCGGTCAGGTACGTGAGTCCATTTTGAGATAGCTTTCACATTTTCGAACCGACACCTGCCTGGAGGGGGTAACAGGATGCGCATCGGAATTGTCGTGGACTCGGCCTGCGATCTGCCGCAGGACTTCATTGAAAAGAACAACCTGGTGCTGCTGCCGATCACGGTGCGGATCGGCGAAGCCGTGCTCGCCGACCATCGCGACGAACAAGCCACCCTGAGCTTCCTGCATGCCCACGTGGCCGAGAACGGGGCTGAAGCAGAAACCATACCCTTCAGCGTGGTGCAGATCCGCGATCTGTTCCTGGGCAAGCTGGTGATCGACTACGACCATGTGTTCTGCATGACGATCACCAAGACCCGCAGCCCGATCTACGACAACGCGATGCAGGCCAGTTTCGCGATCCTCAACGACTACAAGCCGGTGCGCCAGGCGGCGGGCTTCAACTCGCCGTTCGCGCTGCGCGTGCTGGACACCCAGAACCTGTTCGCCGCCCAGGGCGTGACCGCCGTGGAAGCGGTACGGCTGCGTGACAGCGGGGCAAGCGTGCAGCAGATCCGCGAGAAGCTGGAGACCCTGGCGCACAACGTGCACGGCTACATGGTCACCCGCGACCTGTACTACATGCGCGCCCGCGCCCGTCACAAGGGCGACCGCAGCGTGGGCCTGATCAGCGCCGCACTGGGCAGCGCGCTGGACATCAAGCCGGTGCTGCATGGCTACCGGGGCGAGACCGGGCCGGTGGCCAAGATCAAGGGCTTCGACAACGCCGTGCAGAAGCTGTTCGACTTCGTCGGCCAGCGGGTCAAGGCCGGGCTGATGACCCCCACCGTCTGCGTCAGCTACGGCGGCGAGCTGGAGGACCTGCGCGCCCTGCCCGGCTACGCCAGCCTGCGCCAGACCTGCGAGGCGCACGGGGTGCAGCTGTTCGAGTCGGTGATGAGCCTGACCGGCATGGTCAACGTCGGCAAGGGCGCGGTGACGGTCGGCTTTGCCGACGGCCCGCACACCTTCAGCGGCTGACCTGGCCGGCCGGTTTCTGCACACCGGTTGCACCGGGTTTCTGGCAGTCTGCGTGCATTCAATGGAGACCACCATGTCGTCAGTCGTTCATTACACCATCAGCCTGCCTGACCCGGAAAAAGCCCGTGGCAGCGACCCGGACCTGTCGTTCAAGTCGCACGGGGCGAGTGGATTCGCCGAGGAGCTGCAGGACGCCCTGCGCAGCACCACCCTGTTCGAAAAGTGGCGCGCCAAGCAGCCCGACCCGGACGCGGTGGAAATTCAGTGGGGCGTGACCGACCCGGAGGCCACCGTCACCGGTGAACAGAAGGACCTGCGCATCAACCTGACCGTCAATACGAAGATCGACAGCGACGTCTTCAAGCAGCGCCTGCGCCTGCTGGCCGGCCATCATTGGGAAATGCGCGACGTGCGATAATCCGTGCCCCCACGCACGGAACGCACGATGGACTCCAAGCTCAAGGACCTGATCGCCCAGACCAATCTGGGTGATCTGCTGCAGCCTGCCAATCCGCAGCAGGATTATCAGCAACCGGTGGCTCCGCCGGCTCCGGCCACCCCCGAAGCCGCCCGTTCCACCACCGACCCGCTGCAGGTGCATTTCGGCGATGTCAGTGTCGTTGGAGCCCTGCGCAGCGACAGCCCGGTGAGCGGCCGTCTGAGATTGTTTGCGCTGTTTTTCCTCGGCGGCCCGACCATCATCACCGGTCTGGTGCTGCTGGATGTCGTCCTGCGCAACGATAACGCCACCTTGTTCGGCAAGGCCATAGGTGCCCTGTTCTGCCTGGGGATGATTGCCTTCTGGCCACTGATCATCTATGCCAAGCGGCGGAAAACATCCGACCGCGCCCGGTGACCCCCATGCACATCCGTCCATACCGGACAGGCGAAGAAGCCGAGCTTCGCCAGCTGTTCCACGCCGCCGTGCATGAGACGGCCTCTCGCCATTACTCGCCGCAACAGTGTGAGGCCTGGGCACCGGTCAGCTACGACGTCGGTGTGTGGGCCGAGCGGATCCAATCCGTGAATCCGTTCGTGGTGGTGGTGGACGATCAGCTCGCTGGATTCGCGGACCTTTAGGAGTCAGGCTACATCGACCTGTTCTTCGTTCACCCCCGGTGGACTGGTAAAGGCATTGGCCGTTCACTGATGCAGCACCTGATGAGTGAGGCGGCCCATCGTGGCATCACCGAACTCACCGCCGACGTCAGCCTTGCCGCGGAAAAGTTCTTCGCTTCGAATGGGTTTGTAGTGGTAGACCGGCAGGTGGTTGAGCTGCGCGGGCAATTGCTGCCCAATGCACGAATGCGATACGTGGCCCAAGCTGTGGAACCAGGCAGGGATCCGTCATGAGAGCGGTGAGTCCGGGCCAGTCGGCCAAGGCAAGGCGCGCAGCGCTGCTTCGGCCCGCCGAGCGCGGCCAGGCGAAGCTGCGCTTTGCGCCGCGTGGGTTGCGTGACCTGCAGCGCTGGTCGGAGGGATTCGCCGGGAGGTTTCCCTCAGCGGAAGAGATCGCCGAACACCCCCGCTACTGGAACAACAAGATTCCTGTCGAGTCACGGCTGGTAGAAGCGCCCACCACCAACCCTCAATTGCAGCGGGAATGCGCGCAGCACTTGATCAATGCCTGCGCGCACCTGATCGCGGCAAGGCCGGCAGAACTCGCCCACGTGCGGGTTACCTGCCTCATCGCGCTGCCACACATGTTTGGCAGCGAGATCTGCCTGTACCTCGATGAAGATTACTATCGCGGCCACACCGTGCCCGGCCCCTACGACCGTGGCCAGTTGCGCTCTCTTCAGCCGCGCAGCCTGGCGCTCGAGTGGAATCTGACGTTGCCGCCCGGCGTGGGCGAATGGGGCGTTGCCGCCGAGTATCCGGCAGTTGAAGGGTACGACGAGTGGTACAGCGACCTGTGGTTTTTCGGCGAGGTGGGCACGCGAGCGTGATCGGCTTGGACACGCATGGCGTATCCCTACGGCAGGTGTCCTTCCACCACCCGGTTGCGGCCTTCGTGTTTAGCGGCATACAGCGCTGCGTCGGCGGCTTTCAGCAGCGCCGTGGGGTCCGCCCCCGCCACCTTGGCAATCACCACCGCCCCCACACTGATCGTCACCCCGATCTGCCCCACCCCATCCGGTGAGGCCAGCCGGATGCGCTCCACCGCGCCGCGCAGTGTATCCGCCAGCGCCAGCACGCCCGCACGTGGCGTCGCCGGCACGACCACGGCGAACTCCTCGCCGCCATAACGCGCGACCACATCCGTGCCACGCGTGGCGCAGTGGTTCAACGTGTTCGCCACGGCGCGCAGGCAGGCATCGCCCATGGGATGGCCGAAGCGGTCGTTGAACTGCTTGAAGTGGTCGATGTCGATCATCAACAGCGCCATTGGCTGCCCGCTACGGCGCGCACGCCCCCATTCGCCCAGCAGTACCTGGTCGAATTCGCGCCGGTTCGCCACGCCGGTCAGCGCATCCACGCGCGATAACCGGTCCAGCTGATCCTGGCCCTCCATCGCCCGCACCTGCATCACCACACCCCGCAGCCCGGCCCCGAGCGTGGCGAAGATGAAACCGAACGCGGCCAGATGCGGATGCTGGTCCACCAGTAGCGCCGACACCACCAGCAGCGCAGCGGGCAGGATCAAGGGCGCACCCGCGCGCACCGCCAAGGTCAGCCTGCGCGGCGTCTGCCGGGCCGGCTCGTCGCCATGGCGGAACGCCATCACCGCCAACAGCAGGAACGGGATGTCGATCAGCAGGTCGGGCAGCGCCCCATAACCGGTATCGGTGGCCATGTGGTTGATGTAGGCGGCCATCGCCAGATAGACCCAGGCAAACACCGTCAGTGCGCGGAACAGGCCCTGCCGGGTTCCGTCTTCGCTGGTGATGTAGCGCAACAGCGCAAACAGCGCGATGAAGATGTTCTCGATGTCGAACATCAGGCGCAGGCTGCCGATCGCCGGGTCGGGGGCATCCGTCGGCGTGGCGTAGGAAAAGGTGTGCACGAAGAACAAGTAGCCCAGCAGCAGGGCCAGCGCGCCGTCAATGGCGATCAGGTACCACGGCTCGTGCCGCGGGTGCGCCATGGCGAAAGTGAGCGGCACGCCATACAGCACGTACAGCAACATCGCGATGCCGGGCACGGCGTCCACGTTGCCCAGGGCCACTTCCTGGTACATGTTCAATGCCATGCCACCGGCCCACAGCAGCATGCCAACGCTCAGCGCCAACCAGCCGATGCGCACGTCGCTGTGCCAGCTGCGCACCAGGCGATGGAAGCAGGCCGCAGCGGCGAGCAATGGCGCACCGATCAGGAACAGGAACGAGCCCAGCGTGGCATGCGCGGGCAGCCACAGCACCATCGCATGGCATAGCACGTACAACGCGGCCGCCAACCACGCCATCCTGCCCTCCCCCTTCGGAAGCGGTGTGGCCCTACCTTAGCGCTTGGCTGTGCACGGTGCTTCACACCCCACCCACGGCGCACTCATCTGCATGACGGCCAGCCCAGCGCGGGTGCAGCTTTTCACAAGGCGTGCGCGGCCGACTGCGGCATGTTCGGGACAGATGTGAAACGGAGTGCCCGATGCTGCTGAAACGATCTGCGTCCTTACCCCTGTTGGCGCTGGCCCTGGCTGCGGCAAGCTCCTCTGCCCTCGCCCAGGCCCCTGCCCCGGCCGCACTGCCGGCTCCCATCGCCGAAACAGACGCGCTTCAGACCGGCCCGCGCTCCAACCTGCACGCCCAGGTGCTGCTGGACCGGGCCAACTTCTCGCCCGGGCAGATTGATGGCGAGATCGGCTCCAACCAACGGCGCGCGGTCGCCGGCTTCCAGGCGGCGCGCGGCCTCAAGGTGACCGGGGAGCTGGATGACGCCACCTGGCAGGCACTGCAGGACAGTACGCCGGCGCTGGCCCGCTACACGCTCACCGCCGAGGACGTGGCCGGGCCATTCCGTCCGGTGCCGAAGAAGCCGGCCGACCAGGCCAAGCTCGACGCACTGGGGTATGCCTCGGTGGCCGAAGCCCTGGGTGAGCGCTTCCACGCCGACCCGAAGCTGCTGCAGACGCTGAACCCCGGCGTGGACCTGGGCAACGCAGGGAGCCAGATCCAGGTGCCTAACATTGCACCGGCCGCCTTGCCCAAGGCAGCCAAACTGGTGATCGACAAGTCTGATTCGACGCTGCGCCTGTATGACGCCGCCGGCAAGGTCTATGCGCAGGTCCCGGTGTCCTCGGGCAGCCAGCACGACCCGCTGCCGATTGGCGAGTGGAAGATTCTGGGCATCTCGCGTGACCCGCCGTTCCACTACAACCCGAAGCTGTTCTGGGATGCGAAGAAGGGCGACCGCAAGGCGACGATTCCTCCGGGGCCGAACAATCCGGTCGGGCCGGTCTGGATCGACATCTCCAAGCCGCACTATGGCCTGCATGGCACCCCGGAGCCGGGGCATGTGGGCAAGACCGAATCGCACGGCTGCGTGCGGATGACCAACTGGGATGCGTTGCGGGTGGCTGATGCGGTGGATGCGTCGGTGCCTGTGATCATGCAGGAGTGAGCTCATGACCTTGATGCGGCTGCTGGCGTTGGGTGTGGTGATCGGGGCGGCCGGATGGTGGCTGCTGGGCGGCCCGCGGCCGGGGCCGGGGCCGGAGGTGGAGTACATGCCGGTGGCGGTTGATGCGCCTGCGGAAGGTGTGTCGCGGAGTCGGCCAACGGCCGGCACTACCGGCGTTGCGGTGGCCGCGGT
>NZ_DAMDFR010000026.1:0-57713 GCF_032103445.1 Stenotrophomonas sp. | reverse complement strand
CCGCGACGCCAGCGCCAGCAGGTCGCCCACGTGCACATGGCCGGGCCAGGCACCGGCCACCGACGGGCGTTCGGCATACGGGTCGAGGAACGGCGCGGCGCGCAGGCGTTCGTCGACACCGGGACGCCAGCGCACCGAGCCCAGCACCATCGCCGCGACGTTGATCAGCAGCGACCAGAACGTGCCGTGGGTGAGCGGGTCCCAGCCGCTCATGCCGAACAGGCGCTGCGGCTGCAGCCAGGTCAGGCCAAAGGGACCGGCGGTCAGCCAGGCCGGGTCGGTCCAGCCGGCATGGGTCAGCGCCGGCAGCAGCAGCGTGTATATCCAGGTGCCGAAGCCGAGCACGATACCGGCCTCGACGCCGCGGCGGCTGGCCCCGCGCCAGTACAGCCCGCCAATCAGGCCGGGTGCGAACTGCGCCACCGCTGCAAACGCCATCAGGCCGTAGGAGGCCAGGGTGCTGTCATTGCTGCTGCCGCGGTAGTAGCTGTAGGCGGCGAAGGCCAGCATCAGGATCGCCAGGCGGCGGATCCACAGCACGCGCGAGGCCACCTCGGCCGCTTCGCGGTGGTCGCCACTGCGGCGCAGCAGCACCGGCATCACCAGGTCGTTGCTGACCATGGTGGCCAGTGCGATGGAGGTGACGATGACCATGCCGGTGGCCGCCGAAAAACCGCCCACATAGGCCACCAGCGCCAGCAGGCGGCGGCCCTCGGCCAGTGGCAGGGCCAGCACCATGCTGTCATCGGCGACCGTGCCGCCGCTGCCGAACAGCGAGACGCCGGCCGTGGCGATGGGAATCACCATCGCCGAAATGATGATCAGGTAGCCGCCGAACATCCAGCGCGCGCGCCGCACGTCGCCGACATCGGCGCATTCCACCACGGCCACGTGGAACTGGCGCGGCAGGCAGATGATGGCCAGAAAGCCCAGCAGCGTCTGCGAAATGAAGCCCACCGGCGGCAGGCCGGTGAACAGCGTATGCGCGCCGCGCACCACCGCTTCGCCACGGTCATTGAGCCAGAGGAAGGCAAACAACCCCACTGCGACCATCGCGATCAGCTTGATCATCGACTCGAAGGCAATAGCCAGCATCATGCCGTGGTGATGCTCGGTGGCATCGATCTGGCGGGTGCCGAACAAGGTGGCGAACAGCGCCATCAGCAGCGCCACGTACAACGCCGGGTCTTCGAAATAGCCGGTAGGCCCGTGGTGCCCGGTCAACACCTCCAGGCTCATTGCCACCGCTTTGTACTGGAGCGCCAGGTACGGCACGATGCCGATCAGCGCGATGCCGGCGACCAGCGCCGCCAGCCGCCGCGAACGGCCGAAGCGCGAGGAGATGAAATCGGCGATGGAGACCACGTTCTGGCTACGCGCGATCAGCGCCAGGCGCTCGATGATGCGCCAGCCGAACAGCAGCATCAGCAGCGGGCCGAGGTAGATGGGCAGGTAGCCGATGCCGTTGCGCACCGCGGTGCCGACCGCACCGTAGAAGGTCCACGACGAGCAGTACACCGCCAACGCCAGGCTGTAGACCACCGGGCGCAGCCACGGGCGGTCCGGGTACATCGGCCGCCGGTCGCCCCACCAGGCCACGCCGAACAACAGCGCGGCGTAGGCAACCGAGACCAGCAGCAGAATCCAGCTTGAGACCAAGGGCCGTGTTCCCGGAGCAGACGTGGCCCCAGTGTAGTGGGTTATGTCGCAACTGGCTCTTGTAGGGGTTCGACGCTTGGCCGAGCGTGTGGGGCCACCCTCGCCGAAGGACGTACGACATGGATCCCGCCACCGCTGCAGACCCGTCCACGTGGATTCCGCTCACCGTGCCGCAGGGTAACCCCGGGCCCGCTCCCAGCCTGCGGCAGGCCGCCCGTCAGCTCAACACGATCGAGAACGCGACCCTCTACGTGCGCGGCAACGTCACCCTGACCCGCACGCGGGTGTCCCGGCAGCGGGAGGAACGCGTGGAAGAGCACGAGCATCTTCGACGTGAGGCAAGGCGCGAACTGGGCCTGCAGAAGCCGTCCCAGACCTACCCACGTCCGGATCGCGAGCGGATCGCCACCTTGATCGCCGACAACGTCATGAAGCGGGTTCCGCTGGGAACGCGTGCGCCGACAGAACTTCGGCTCATGTACCTGGAACCCACCGTCGGCACGTCGTACGGTCGCCTGGTGGACGGCATCGCCTTCAAAGTTTCCGCCTGGTGGCTGGACGCGCCGCCGCCACTGCGTCCGGTGACACCAGAACCCGGCCCAGGCTGGTACCCGCACAATCCGCTGGGAGACCCGCGCCCGGAGCTGGATCTGGAACGCGCGCCCCTCCACGTCAGTGGAAGGCGGATGCTCGACGACCTGCGTGGGCTCAGCGTCACGCCGCTACCGGCCCGATCGACCGCGACGGCAACCGCAGGTGCACCTGGGTGCCCTGCCCCGCCTGGCTGTGCACCTGCACCGAGCCGCCGGCCGCGTTGATCAGGCGCACGGTGACCGCAAGCCCCAGGCCGGTGCCCTGCCCGATCGGCTTGGTGGTGAAGAACGGCTCCAGGCAGCGCGCACGCACCTCTTCGCTCATGCCCACGCCGGTGTCTTCCACCCGCAGCAGCAGCTGGTCGCCCTCGGCCGGTTGCAGCGCCAGGGTGAAGCGGCCGCCCTCCGGCATGGCCTGCTGCGCGTTGACGGCGAGGCTGAGCAGGATGGATTCCAGCTGCGCCGGGTCGAAATGGATCAGGCGCTGCACGCCGCCGGTGTCCACCTGCACATCGACGCCGCGCGGAAACATCTGCTCCAGCAGCGGGGTAAGGCCGTTGACGGTAGTGGCCGCGTCCAGCAGCTGGGGGCGCGCGGCCTCCAGGCGGCTGAAGTCCATCAGCCGGCGGCTGACCGCGCTGGCCCGGCGCACCGCCGCGTCCGCGCCGTTCAAGGCGGCCTGCTGCGGTTCGCCCTGGCTGCGCCCGGCCTTGGCCACATACATCTGGATCAGCCCCAGCAGATGATTGAAGTCATGCGCGATGCCGCTGGCGAGGCGGCCCACGTTCTCCATCTTCATCGCATGCACCAGCTGGTCGCGGGCACGCTCCCGCTCCTGGATCTCCACCTGCAGCTCGTCGCGCTTGCGCGCCAGCTCCTGGCTGCGCTGCTGTGCCATCTGCAGACTTTCACGCAGCCCGGTCACGCTGTGATGCAGCAGCCAGGCGGTGAGCAGCACGCCGAACAGTCCCACGCCGAGGTCGGTACCGACCAGCTGCAATCGGTCGCCGCGGAACATCGCCCCGGACGCATCCACCCAGGCTCCCAGCAGCTGCAGGCCACACAGCGCCGCCGCCGCCCAGCTCAGGGTGCGATGACCCAGTACGGCTGCCACCAGAAGCAGCGGCACGATCTGACCCAGCTGCAGCCGCATCAGCGCCGCCAGCCCCCAGTAGCCGTAGACCAGCATCAGCAGCGGCAGCTGCGCCAGCACGAAGGTGGTGGCCGCGCGCACGCTGCGCCCGGCATGGTGTTCCACCAGGCAGAGTGCACACAGCAGCACCTGCAGCACCGCCACGGCCGGCACCATCCGGTCCAGGCCGGGCCCGGTGCGATAGGCCAGCCAGCCGGCGAACACCACGTGGTACAGCGCCACCAGCAGCAACAGGCCTCGCAGCAGGGTGTCGGTGCGGCGACCCAGCCCGGTCGGGGCAGGCGCAGCGGGATCGTGGTGCGGCGGTACAGGCATGCGGTTCAGCAAGTCCCCGCCGGAAGGGCCGGCGGCTGGGGGCAACGCAGGTATAGTAGCCATCGACCCGGGGAAGTCGCAGTTTTCATGTTCATCAAGCCGTTCATCCGGCGCGTGTCACCCGCGCTGGTCTGTCTGTTGGCGCTCAGCGCCGCACCGGTGCACGCGCAACGCGCGGGCGAAGGCACACCCTTGGCCGCGCAGGTGGAGCAGTGCCAGGCCACTCTCAGCAGCGCGCCACAGACCTCGCTGCAGCTGGCGCAGACACTGTTGGCCCACCCTGACCTGCCGACCTCGGTGGAGATCAGCGCGGTGGGTTGCCTGGGTTTCGCGCTGCGCCAGCAGGGCCAGCTGGACCAGACCGCTGACCTGCCCGCACGCCTGCTGGCGGCCGCTCAGCGCGACGACGCCAGCACCGACGACCGCATGCGCGCGCAGTCGCTGGCCGCACATCTGCTGCTGTGGCAGGGCAAGCAGGCACAGGCGCTCACCCTGGTCAGCGAATTTCTGGACGAAGCCGTGCAGCAGCGCGACGTGCAGGGCCAGATTGCGTCACTGATGATGATCTCGATGATCCGCGGTGAGGCCATGGGCGACGCGGCCGGCGCACTGACCTACCTGCGCAAGGCCACCGAGCTGACCGACCATCTGCGCCGGCCGCCGTCACCGGGCGACCTGGTCGTCTACTACAACTACGGCTACGCCCTGCTGCTGCTGCAGCGCTACGACGAGGCGGCGGCGGCCTTCAAGCGTGCCGAGGCGGTCGGGGTGCGCCTGAGCGGGCAGGACCTGATGATGCAGCGCATGGCCAGCCACCGCGCCGAGATCGCACGGGTGCGCGGAGAACTCGATGCCGCCGAAGCCGGTCTGCGCGGGGCACTGACCTGGCAGGCCGCGCAGGATCCGCAGGGACAGATAGTCACCCTGCAGCGCCTGGCCCTGGTGAAGCTGGACCAGGACGATGCGCGGGCCGCCCAGCCACTGGCGGAGCAGGCGCTGGCGCTGGCCAAACGCGGCCACTTCGACGAAGAGGTACGCCAGGGGCTGGAACTGCTGGGCGACATTCATCTGCTGCTGGGCGAGCGCGGCAAAGCCGTGGCCCTGTCGCGCGAAGCGCGGCAGCTGGACCAGCGCCGGGCCCAGGACAAGGCCCTCGCGCAGCTGGCACAGCTGCAGGCCACCGCCGAACGGAGCATCAACCCGACCCAGGTCAACGCCGTGCAGGACCTGGAGCGGGTGAAGGTGATCCGCAACAGTGCGGTGGTGGCGCTGGCCCTGGTGCTGGGCGTCGCCCTGGTGATGGTGGGCCGTCTGCGCCGCCAGCGGCAGCAGCTGACCACCCTGATCAGCACTGACAGCCTTACCGGGCTGCCCAACCGGCGCGAGGCCGAGCGGTTGTTGGAGAGCGAGATGCCCACCTTTGCCAGCACGCGCCGCACGGCCCTGCTGCTGGTGGAAATTGACGACTTCAAATCACTCAATGACCAGCACGGCCAGGCCGCCGGCGACACCGTCCTGCGCGCGGCGGCCAGCTGCCTGCGCGCCGCCTGCGACCGCCACGACGTGGTGGCACGCTGGGGCGGTGCCGGCTTCCTGGTGGCCCGCCACGACACCCAGGCACAAGCCGCCCAAGCCCTTGCCAGCCACCTGTGCCTGCAGATCGAGCGGATGGTGGTCGAGCTGGCACCCGGCCAGCACACCACGGTAACGGCCAGCATCGGGCTCGCCCCGCTGCCGCTGTTTGCGGATACCTCGGCGGTGCTGGAGGACAGCCTGCGCGCCAGTGATCGCGCCCTGCAGAGCGCGCGCCGCAGTGGCCAGAACGCCTGGGCCAGCCTGTGGGGCGAACGGGCCGGGCAGGACGTGGACCTGTATGCCCTGCTGCACGACCCGGCCGATGCGATGGCGCGCGGCTGGCTGTCGTTGTCCGGCAGCCGGCCGATGTCGTGGACGCCGGCCCGCTATTAGCGGGCCACCTCGAAGCGCACTTCCACCCGGCGGTTGGGCAGCAGGCATTCCAGCAGCGCCGCACGCGGGGCAACGCCCGCGCACTGCTGCACCTGCTGGGTGTCGCCGCGGTATTCGTAACGGACCTTGGCCGGGTCGATACCGCGACCGATCAGCAGGTCGCGCACGGTCTTCGCACGCCGCTCGGACAAGGCCTGGTTGGCATCGAAGCCGCGACCCTGCATGCGGTCGGCATGGCCGACCAGGGCCACTGATTGCAGCTGCAGCTTTTCACTGGCGATGCTGGCCAGAGCGCGGTCGATGCTTTCCAGCGAATAGGTGCGGATGTCGCGGTAGCCGTCGCGGTCGAATTCGAACAGCACGTTGGCCACCAGCGGACCCGGCGCGGCGCTGACCGCCGCCGGTGCGGCGGCGCACTGGCGTGCCGCCGCCTCGGCATCGTTGACCAGTTCCTCGGCAATCTGGATGTACGGCTTGGAATGCCGCCACTGCTGCTGGTTGAACTCGTTGCCGGCATGCACCAGCTCCACTTCACCGCAGGCCACCTGCTGCTGCGCGCACATGAAACCGGGGCTGCCGTGCACCACGCGCAGGCGCTGCCACAGGTCATCGCGCAGGTACTTGGCGTTGTTTACCAGCGGGGTGTCGGTGGGCATGGGCTGCACGCCCTGCTCCATGCCGTTGATCAGCTTTTCCGATTCGGTCAGCGCCAGCTGCGGGAAATCACTGCGGTCATTACGGCTGTACTCGTGAAACGACACATCCAGCCAGCACTGGGCCTTGGCCAGGTGGTAATCACGGATCGGGCGGCCACCGTCGTTCAGCGCCTGGATGCGGCCCTGGGTAGCCTCATACGCGCTGTGATCGGCATGAATCGCCTGGTCGCTGATGCGCTGCTGCTGCGGAGCCAGCCGGGTCTGCTGGGCAGACGCAGTGGCGGCCAGGCCAGCCAACAGGGCCACGCTCAAGGTGGTGCGGGCACAACGGGTCATGCGGTTGAAGTCATTCATCAGGGCATCCTCAGCGGGCCGGATCGCGGTAGCGGACGGGGTCCGGCCGGAACAGGTCTTCGTCGAACTTGAAGCGCAGGCGCAGGAACACGCCCTGCTGGGTGTATTCGTAACCGTTGAGGTCACGGTCGCCGGCAAAGCCGGTCCAGTTGTAGCCAGCCGACAGCCACAGGTTCTGGCGCAGCAGGCGGCCGATCTCCAGGCCGTAGGCGTACTGGTTGGCACCGGACTGGCCACGGAAAGTGGAGCCGAGCACGCCGATGTCCCAGTTTTCGGTGATGTCGTACACCACCCGCGCGGAGAACAGCATGGCGCGGAAACGGCTGTTGACGCGTGCACCGTCGCTGTAGGCGAACTGGTCCTGCTGCCACTTGCCCGCCACGCGCCCGGTCAACCACCACGCCCGCGAGGGATGCCAGTCGGCATGGGTGGAGACGATGTGCGCGCGGGTGCGCACGTCCTGGCTGCTGCCATCGACAACGCCGCCATCGCTCAGGGTCAGCCCGCTCTCGTCGCGCTCCAGCTTGTACTCGTAGCGTGCCAGCGCATTGATCCGGTTGCGGTCGGTATCGCGGTAGGCCACGCCCAGCTGGAAGCGGTTCTGCAGTACGTCGCCGCGCGCGTCATAGCGCGTGCTCAGCAGGTAGTTGCGGCCCAGCAGGGTCCAGTCGCGGCTGAGCTTGCGCGCCAGCATGAACTGCACCAGCGTGGTGTCGAACGCTTCGTTGGTCTCGGTGTCCGGCACATCGTCGGAGATCCGGTGCTCGACCCGGAATGCGCCGCGCCACAGCGGGTTGGCACTGTAGTCCAGGCCCAGCGCCAGGCCGGTGCTGTCACCGGTGCTGCCGTCGATCACCTTGACGTGCTCGGCCGAACTGCTCAGGCGCAGGCCCTGGGCGATGTCCCAGGTGTTGCGGATGCCCGAGGCGGTCTGCACGTCACGGCCGCTGATCGCATCACGCAGGCTGTATTCGCTGAAGGTCTGGGTATCGCGCAGGTAGCTGCTGTCGATACCGAACACCAGCGCGTCGGCCTCGCGGTCGGTGGTGGTGATGCCATAGGCGCTGGTCAGGCCGGTCTGCTTCTCGTAGCGGCCATACAGGCGGCTGCGTTCGAACACCTGGTAGTCCAGGCCGGCTGCCAGGCGGCGACGGTCCTCGCCGCTGACGCTGTTCTCCACTTCAGCGCCGGCGCTGAAGCGGTCGGTCAGGCGATAGCCCAGGCCGAGGCGGGCGCTGTCCGATTCCAGCTCGGTGCCCACCGGCAGGTCGCTGGTGAGCGGGCTGCCACTGCTGCTGCCGTTGATCACCATCAGCCCGGTGGCCGGGTCCAGCGCCTGCTGGCCATAGCCGAGTGCGCCACCACCGGAGCCGGTGGCGAAACCGCCGGTCAGCCCCCCAGCGTTGCCGAACGGCACGCCGGACGACCATGGCGAGGTCACGCCGATGGTTTCGCGGATGCTGCGCACGCCCAGGTCGACGGTCAGACGCTCGGTGGCGGCCACACGCACGCCGGCACCGCCAGCGTCACGCTCGCCCCCCTCCGGATTGCGGTCTTCGCTGCGCAGCCCTTCCAGATACAGCTCCAGACGCGGGCCGACGCGATAGTTCAGCTGCGCGTTGTACTCGCCACGGCCACCGTACAGCGGTGCCGCCGGGTTGTTGAAGGCCGGGTCGGTGCGGGCCGCGAACAGGCGTGCGTCGAACTGCTTGGCACTGTGCGCGAATTCCACACGCCACGCGTCGCCTTCCACTTCGCCGGTCACGTCCTTGAGCCCTTGCGAGGTGACCTGGTTGATGGTGTTGGTGTTGACCTCGCTGCGGGTACGCGCGAACTCGGCGACCAGCAGGGTGTTGTCACCGAAGCGATAGCTGGCGTTGGCGCTGCCCATGCGGAACGCGGCATACGGGTTGCGGTCTTCCACCGCCGCCGCGCCCACTTCCATGCGATCGGTCAGCTTGACCTGCGCATCGGCCCCGCCCACCCAGAACTTCTCGGTGTCCTGGTCCAGTTCATAGGTGATGCGCAGCGATACCGGGTTGAGGTCGCTGTCGAAGGCCGGCAGGAACTGGTTGAGCAGGATACGGCCGGAGAACGGTTCGAAGCTGTAATCCACCAACCGTGCCAGCGCGCGCACCGACACGATGCGGGTCGGCTGGTTGCGGTCGCGGGTGATCACTTCCACGCGCTCGCTGCCTTCCAGCACCGCGTTGTTGCGCAGTGCATACGGGCCGCTGCCCTGGCTGCGGAACTCCTCGATCACCTGCCGCAGCGAATCCTGCATGGCGAAGACATTGCTGCGCACACGCTCGCTTTCGAAGTGCCAGCCCAGGCCGGTCGCGGTGCGGTTGTAAGTGCCCAGGCTGCGCTGCGGGATCGGGCCGCTGCCGCCGATGCCGGTAGCGGTGGCCAGGCCGTCGCCGGTCTGGAAGTCACCGTACAGCAGATAACTGCGCTTGTTGTCGATACGCACGTACAGGCGCTCGGCCGAGCGCGCATCAAAGCCCCGCAGCGCGCTGTCGCCGTACACCGGGTAGAACTCCTCGGGCTGGATGTCGCGCAGCAGACGGCCACGGGTGTCCTTGTCCGAATCGTAGGCGGCGGTAAGCAGGTACTCGCCCTTGATCCGGCCCTTGACGAAGAACGCGGTACGGGCGGCGGCGTTGGCCTTGCCGTTGTTGAACTGACGCTCCCAGCGGCGGATGTCACGGTCGAAGGCATCGTGGTTTTCCACCGGCGCAATCGCGCTGGCGTTGCCGCGCCGGCGGAAGTTGATGATGCCTTCGACCAGGCCCGTGGCCAGCAGCTCGCGCATTTCCGGCAGGAAGCCGATGCTGCCCTGTGCGGTCTGGTCGCCGGCCGTCACCCGCAGCAGTACGTCCTGCGGATCATGCGGCGCGATCAGGTCGAACCCGGCGCCGCCGTCAATCACCTGCAGCTGCACACCCGGAGTGACCTTG
Source organism: Stenotrophomonas sp. (assembly GCF_032103445.1). GTDB lineage: Bacteria > Pseudomonadota > Gammaproteobacteria > Xanthomonadales > Xanthomonadaceae > Stenotrophomonas. Next base: position 48,055 of record NZ_DAMDFR010000026.1, on the reverse strand, counting down.
TCGGCGTCTAGTGCACCGGGGCCGAACTCGTCGGTGCGCGATCCCGGCAACCGGATGCGGCCGCCGCTGTTCTCGATGGTGATCCAGGTGGTGCCGGTCAACGGACGCGCGTTGCCATCCAGCAACTGCACACGCACATGCACGGCGCTCTGGCCATCGGCCGGCACGCCGTCGCGGTCCAGTTCGACCACGATCCGGTCAAGCACGTCGCTGCGTGCGGCCAGCGCGCGCGGCGCGGCGTCCACGCTGACCGGGCTGCGCGGATACAGGGTGCTGGCATCGCCCAGCACCGGGGTGAAGCGACCGGGGGTGCCGGTGCTCTGGGCGAAGGCCGGCATGGCTGCCAGGGCACAGGCAAGCAGGCTCAGGCGCGGCAGGCCGCGCATCAGGGGGGCGCGGCTCATGGCTGGCCCTCCGTCGCCGCGTCCTGCGCGGGCGGTAGTTCTCGCGGATGCACGATCGGTCTCTGGTTGGCCGTGTCGGTGGCCTGCTGCGGGGCACGCGCCGGCTTGCTTTCAAAGCGCAGCGCACCCTGGCCGGGCTCGGTTTCCGGCGCGCTGACTTCACCCTGGGTGCGGCGGGCCTTGACCTGCTCCAGCACCGGGTTGGCACAGCTGCCTTCAATGAAGTCGGCGCGGTGCAGCTCACCGTTCTTCAGGTCGAGGAACAGGCTGTCGGCATCGCCGAGGTTGCGGTTGCTGCTGGTGGTCAGGCGCGCGCCACGCGGCAGCGTGCTGGCGTCGACCTTCAGGGTGTGGCTCTGCGGCGGCAGACCACAGAAGCTGTACTTGCCTTCCGAGTCGCTGATCACCCAGGTGCCGTCCGAGAAGTACATGCGCACGCCCGGAATGCCCAGCTCTTCGCGGTCCTGCACGTGGTTGTTGTTGCAGTCCACGAACACCTTGCCAAGCACGCAGGCCTGGTCGGTGAACACGCCACCGGTAACGCGCACGCGGTACTCGGCGCGGTTGGAGGCCAGCGCGCCGGGCAGCGGGGTGATCCCGACCGGGTCGATGCAGCCACCGGCGATGGAACAGCCGTGGGCCTGCGCGCGGTTGACGCCGTCACCCTGCTGCGCACCCACACCGACCCGCACGCGGTAGGTCAGCACGATCTGTCCACCGACGCTGATCGGACCCACGCCGAAGCCCAGCAGCGGGCCCGGCTTGCCGGCCGGATCGCTCACCGCGCGACCATCGGCACGCGCGGTGCCGTCGATGTAGGTGAAGCCACGCGGCAGACGGTCGATCACGTTCACCGACTGCAGCGCACTGCCGGCGGTCTGGCGGATGGTGATGGTGTACTGCACGGTGTCACCGATTTCCGCGGTCTGGCGATCGCCGCTCTTGCTGATCACCAGCCCGGTGGCCACTGCCGTATCCAGCGGCAGGTGGTTGTGCACGATGGCAGCCGTGGCCGAACCGGCGAACAGGTTCAGGTAGTACTGCGTGGCCGTACCCACCGCGCCGGTCGGGGCTTCGCTGTTGGGCTGCACCACATGGTTGGCCCCGGCCGAACCGGCCGGCGACAGCGCACCGCTCTGCGGCGGAATCATCGTCGACACGAACTGGTAGCCCCCCGGCGGAGTCACCACCAGCTGGAACTCGCAGCGCGCGGGCGCAGCCGGGCCGAAGGCGAACTGGTAGAAGCCTTCGTTGCCCACCGTCATGGCGATGCTGCTGCCTTCAATGCGGTAGCCACCGCCACTGCCGTTGAGGATGCTGGTAGCCGGGTCGAAGCCGCTGCACAGGCCCACCGGGCTCAGCGTCACCACCGCATTCGGCACCACGTCACGGGTGGTGGCGTCGTACACCACACCCGACGGGTCCACCGGCAGGCTCTGCTGGGCCAGGTGCTGGCCCGCCGCCAGCACCACTTGCAGCTGGCTGACGCCGTTGTCGCTGGTGCGGCACGCACTGGTGCCACTGCGCGCGATCGCGCCGTCGGCATCGCAGGGGGTCTGCACGCCGTTGGCGGTTTCGCGGGTCACCGGGAACGGCCACAGCACGTTCGAACGCGGGTCGCGGAAGCGGATGTTCCACTTCGTGCCCGGCACCACGTCGCTGAAGCGGTAGCTGCCATCCGCCGCCGTGACCGTGCTGGCCGCGAGCTGACCACTGGTGGCGTCAACCAGCTCGACGATCCAGGCCGGCAGGCGCTGGTCGGCACCGTCGAGCAGCTGGTCATCGTTGCCGACGTCATACCACACGGTGCCGCCCACCGAGGCGCTGAGCTGAACCGCATTGGGCACGCGGCAGGCGTTCTGGGTGATCGCCGCATCGCACAGCGGCAGCTCGGTGACCTCGCCTTCGAACGCAGCGCGCTCGGTCGGGGTCGGCGCGCGGAACGGATTCTCGCCGCCGCCTTCCACCAGCACCGCGTTGTTGACGGTGCCGGCTTCGGCCGCTGCCGCGCTCACGCGCACCTGCACGGCGATGCTGTCCGGCGAGACCGCACCTGCACCGAGCACGCGCTGGCTGACGCAGCTGAAGCGGACCGCGCCGGGTTCGCCGGTGCAGGTCCAGCCGCTACCGGTCGGCACGCCGTCCAGGCTCAGCCCGGTGGGCAGGCGGTCGTGCACGGTGTACTCGCCACGGCTGGGCTGCTGCCCGCCATTGCGCACCTGCAGCGTGTAACCGGCCACGTTGTTGACGGTGAAGCGAGTGACTGTCGACGCCTTGGTGACCATCAGGTCCGGCGAGTCGCCGATTTCGCCGAAATCGTTGTCGATCGAATCCACGCCCAGCGGCAGCACGATCTGGCTGATCGCCGACGGCACGGTGGTGCGGTCGGTGACCACGCCCACCGGCAAGCCGTCGATGGTGCCGGCACGGGTGATGCCATTGAGGGTCTGCGGCGGCTGAGTCGGCTCGGTCACCTGGTAGGTGCCCGGGCGCAGGTCGTCGAAGCGGTAGCGGCCCTCGGCATCGGTGGTCTGGTTCAGCGACACCGGCTGGCCGAGGTCGTCGCTGCCATCCAGCACCACGCTGACCCCGGCAATGCCGCCCTCGCCCGCATCCACACGGCCGTTGTCATTGCTGTCGTTGTAGACGCGGCCGCTGATCCTGCTGACCGGAATCTCGCCGAAGTTGTTGTGGATCGACTGCTGGTTCACGCCCAGCGGCACCGCGCTGATCTGCGATACCGCGGTACCGGGCGTGGTCACCGTGCCGCCGGTGCTGCCGGCGACGGTACGGCCGTCACGGGTCGCGGTGGGCTGGTCGGGCTCGCTCACGGCGTAGGTGCCCGGCGGCAGCTCTGCGAAGCTGTAGCTGCCATCAGCATCGGTCACAGTGCTGCGGGTGAGGGTGTTGCTGGTGACGTCGGTGCCGCTCAGCAGCACGCGCACGCCGGCCAGGCCGGGTTCGGCCGGGTCGACCACGCCGTCATTGTTGCGGTCCAGCCACACCTTGCCGCTGATGCCGCTGTTGAGTGGCAGCTCGCCGAACAGGTTGTCCACCGAGGCGCTGCCCGGCGTGCTCAGGTCAATCGTGCTGATCCGGCTCGGCACGGTGCTGACCGGGGTGGCGGTGCCCTGCGGCGTACCGCCCACGCTGCCGGCGGTGGTGATGCCGTTGCTGGTGCCGGCTGGCTGCTGCGGTTCGGTCAGGGTGTACATGCCCGGGCGCAGGCCTTCGAACACGAACTGGCCGTCGGCGTCGGTCCGGACCTGCACGTCCACGCTAGCCCCGGTGTCGTCGGTGCCGGTGACCTGGATCACCACGTCTTCAATACCGGTTTCGGCAGCACCGCTGCGCGCACCGTTGTTGTCCACGTCGAAGAACACGCTGCCACGCACCGAGACCGGCTGGATCTCGGCGAAGTTCATGGCAATGCCGTCCTTGCCGGCCGGCAGCACGATCGCGGTGATCGCGCTGGGCAGCACGGCCACGGCCGTCGCCGTGCCCACCGTCACCGCGTCGATGGTGCCCGCGCGGGTTTCGCCGTTGAGCGTGGTCACGTTGTTGAACTGCGGCTGGGTGGCCTGCTCGGTCACGCTGTAGGTGCCGGCCAGCAGGTCGTCGAAACGATAGCGGCCGTCGGCATCGGTGACCGCAGCGGTCACGGCGGTGCCCAGTGCGTTGACGGTGCCTGCCGGCAGCTGCAGCTGCACGCCCGCCAGGCCGGGTTCGCCAGCGTCCTGGGTACCGTTGTTGTTGCGATCCAGGAACACGATGCCGGTCAACGACGCGGCGCGTTCGCCGAAGTTGTTGTCGGCCGAACCGGCGGCCGGCAGGTTGCTGATGTCGATGCGGTTGGTCGGCTGCTCGCGGCCATCAGCCAACCCGGTTGGCTGGGTTTCGGTGATGCGGTAGTCCTGCCCGGCAATCGCGCCGGGGTAGCTGTACTGACCGTCGGCGTTGGTGACCAGATCGACCGTGGTGTCGTCCGGGGAACCGAACACACCGTCGGTGCCTGCGCCGACGATACGCACCTGCACATCGGGAATGCCGACGTCGCCGGCATTCACGCTGCCGTCGTCGTTACGGTCCAGGTAGACGGTGCCGGTGATCGGCGCATTGGCCAGCTCACCGAACACATAGCCGGTGGCGTCCTGGCCGGCCAGGATGGCAATGCCCGAGAACACGTTGGCCACCGCGTTGCTGCCGCGCGTGTCGGCATTGCCCACGGTGTGCTTGCCGTCCAGATAGCCGGCCGGCTGGGTTTCGGTCACCGTGTAGGTCATGCCCGCCTGCGGCGGCAGCAGGTCGCCGAAGCGGTAGGCACCGGTCGCGTCGGTTGTAGCGGTCAGGTTGACCGCATCGCCACGCACGTCGGTGCCGGTGAGGGTCACGGTGACGTTGGCGATCGGGTTTTCACCCGCGTCGCGCACGCCATTGTTGTTGCCGGCGGCGGTGTTGGAGAAGTCCTCGAACACCTGCCCGGCCAACGAACCCAGCTTCTCGCCGAAGTCATTGCCGCTGGAACCGGTCAACGCCAGTGCGTTGACGGTGATGGTGTTGCTGGCGTTCTCGGCCGCGTTGGCATAGCCCTGCGGCTGGGTTTCGACGATGCGGTAGTTCTGGCCAACGACCAGTTCGTCGAATTCGTAGCGGCCCTGTGCGTCCGTCTGCGCGGTGACCGCCGCCAGATCATCGGCACTGCCGAACGCGCCGTCTGCACCGGCTCCGGTCAGCGTGATGGTGATGCCCTGCAGACCGCCGTTGGGCTGCGAGTTGCGGGTGCCAATGTCACCGGCATCGAAATCACCGTTGCTGTTGCGGTCCAGGTACACATGGCCGCTGATGGCGGTGATGGCGTCTTCGCCGAAGTTGAATGCGGTGCCGTCCTGTCCGCTGGACAGATCGATGTTGCTGATGCGATCCGTGGTGGCCGCATCACCCGGCGCACCGGTACTCACCGTGCAGCCGCTGCACGCAACACCGCCGACAAGGCCGGGATTGATCGCGCTCGGGCGGTTGCGGTAGCTGCCGGTGGGCAGCACTTCGCGCAGCGTGTACGACAGCAGCGGGTCGAGTGCATTGAAGGTGTAGCTGCCGTCGGCACCGGTGGTGGTGCTGGCCAGCACGGTACCGGTGGCGTCGAGCAGTTCGACCGTCGCGTTGGCGATGGGCGCATCACCGGCGTTGCGGGTGTTGCTGTAGTTGCTGTCGACGTAGACGAAGCCAGCCAGCGACGGGCGACGCACTTCCGGGAAGTTGTAGCGCACGGCGTCCACGCCGGCGGTCAGCGCGATGCCGGTGTAGACCGAATCGGCGGTGGTCACCGGGGTGACGGCGGCAAAGGTGCCGCCCGCGGACGGTGCCTGCCCGCCGGTGGTCGGCGGTGCCACCGGACCATTGACGTAGGTGGCCGGCTGCACCTGGGTCAGCGTGTAACCATCGCCATTGGCCGGAGCCAGGTCCTGGAAACGATACGCGCCGCTGGCATCGGTGTTGGCGATCAGTGACACGGCATTGCCGTAGGCGTCCTCACCGCTCAGGCGCACTTCCACGCCGGAGATCAGCGGTTCGCCGGCCTGCACGGTGCCGCCGTTGGCCGCTGCGCGGTCACGGTCCTGGAACACCACGCCGGCCAGCGACGAGCGCACGACCGTATGGGTGGTGGTGCCTTCATCGTTGGTCGGCACCGGGTCGACCTGGTCGCTGGTGGCACGGGCGGTGTTGGTGCCGGTGCCATTGGCGGGCACGGTGGTCCAGCGCGCGGGGATCAGCACGCGGGTGCGGCCGTCCAGGGCAAGGTCGCCCATGCGGCAGGTCACGTTGCGGCCACTCAGCGTGCAGGTGCCGTTGCCGTTGCTCTGCACACCGACGTCAGCGGTGGTGCCGGCCTTCTGCCAGGTGATCGCGGCGGCACCGCCGAGCACTTCAAGGCCGGCCGGCAGGGTGTCGGTGACCACCACGCCTTCGCCGCGCATCGGCGAATCACCGCTGCGGTCGCGCGAGAGGCTGTGGCCAGGGCCGTTGTTGACCACGTCCAGCACGAACCAGAACGGCTGGCGCAGGCTGATGGTGGTGGCCGCCGCCGGCAGCGGCTGCATCGGGTCCGGGTTCGGGGCCAGCACCACGCTGTACTTGCTGGTGGCCAGGTCGGCACGGGTGCGGATGCTGGTTTCCTGCACCGCGCTGTTGTTGCTGGTGTCGCGTTCGGTTTCGGCCGAACGCGTGGTCACTGCGTTAAGCAGCGTCGCACCGGTCGCCGGCGGCGAGTTCAGGTACTGGTAGACCAGGTACAGGTAGCTGGTCTGGCCAGCGGCGATCACGCCCTGCTCGGTGGTGGACACGCCGATGCTGGGCATGGTGCACGACAGGGTCTGCGGCGCGGTGGTGGGGTTGCTGCTGCCCGCGGCCACGGTGCAGCGGTCACCCGGTGCTTCGAGTGCGCCCTGCGGCGTGGTCTGGGTGCCGATGCGGCTGCCGACGAAGGCGACGTTCGCACCAGCGGCCGGGGTGATGGTGTCCTCGATGATGGTGCGGGTGGCCAGCGACGGGCCTTCATTGCGCACGTTCACCTGGTACAGGATGTAGTTGTTGGCTTCCTGGCCCGGGCGCGAATCGAAGCCCAGCGGATCGACGCCGCCATCGAAGTTCGTGTCGATCTTGTTGACGATCAGGTCGACTTCGCCCGCTTCGAATACCAGCACCGCATTGCGTACGTCGTCGGCGGTGCTGCTGTTGTAGTTGTAGCTGCGGCCACTGCTGTCGGTGCCATTGGCGGGAATGGCGGTGCCGGTGTTGTCCGGGTCGAAGTGGAAGGTGCCGACGTTCGTGAACTGGCGGCCGGTATTGCCGCTGTTGACGTTCGGGCGGATCACCACGTTCATGGTCTGGGTGGAGTTGTTGGCCATGTCCTGCGGCGCGCAGGTCAGGCGCAGCGTGGCCGGTGCACCACCGGTGTTGAACCACGAGGTCCCGCCCGGCGCGGTGGCCGAGCTGATCGACGGGTCGAACGATGTCACCGCGCACGCCGTGTTGCCGCTGCCGGTGCGCGAGGCGGAGACCAGCACGAACCCGGCGTCGTTGGCCGGCAGGGTGAAGGTGTCGCTGAACACCACGCCCCGTGCCGTGGACGGACCCCGGTTCTGGTAGGTGATGCGGTACGTAGTGTTGACGCCGGCGCGGCCCGGGCTGCCGGAGGTGATGTCCTTGGCGGTGGTGGCGACATTGGCCACCGGGTCGATCTGCACCCAGTCCGAGGCGGAGTTGTTGTTCGGGTTGGCTTCGCCGATGGCACCGGTGACGGACGGGTCCACGCTGACCCCGGCGGTGTTGCAGAAACGCCCGGCCGGCTGCGCCTGACCGGCGCAGGTAGTGGCCCCCTGGGCCTGGCTGTCGTACAGCGCGCGGTTGACCCGGAAGGCGATGGTCGCGCTGGCGTTGCTGCCCAGCGCGATATCACGCGAGCGGCACACCCATGCGCTGCCGTTGAGACCACAGCTCCAGCCGGCGGGCGTGGTCACCTCGGTCACAGTGGTCGCACCGGTGACGAAGCCTGGAATCGGGTCGTTGACCACCACGCCGGTGGTCGCTGCACCCGCGTTGCTCACCACCAGCGTGTAGGTCACCGACGCGTCGGTGTCGAGCAGGATGTTGTCGGCGTCGCCGACCGCATTGGTGCGCTTGGTGATCGACAGGTCGGCGCGCGCATCGGTGGAGCGACTGGAGGCACCGGTGCAGTCATTGGTGGTGTTCGGGTCGAGGTTGATGCCGCCGCCCGTGGTCGGCTCGGCCGAACCGCCGCTGCCGCCGGTACAGGCGGTGTTGGTCAACGTGCCCTGCAGGCGCGCCAGCGTGCGCAGCGTCAGCGGCTGTGAATTGGCGTTGACCGCCACCGGGTAGTTGCTGGTCTGGGTACAGGTCACCACCTGCGCTGCAGTGCCGCTCCAGGCGGCGTCCACGCTGCAGCTGAAGTTGCCCACGCTGATCGGCGTGTTGGCGGCGTAAGGGTTCCCGTTGGCATCCACCCACTCCTCACCCACAGCCAGCGTATCCACCAGCTGCAGATTGCCGGTGACTGTGCGCGGCCCCAGGTTCTGCGCCCGGATCGAGGAGGTCATGACGCTGTCGGTGCGCAGGCCGGTGTTGTTCCAGACCGGCACCAGCGTCGGGGCCTTTGTCTTGGTGATGCGCAGGTCGGCACCGTCGGGAATGACGGTGAGACCAACGCTGCCGGTGTTGTTGGCGGTGGCCGGGTCAGGCGTGGCCGCACTGATCACGGCGGTGTTGGTGACCGTGCCGCTGCTGTTGGTGCCGGTTGACGGCACCTGCGCCTGGATGCGGATCTCGGCCTGCGTGCCGAACGCGAAACTGGCCGCGTTACACGTGACGCGGGTGCGCTCGGCGTTGACCGTGCAGCTCCACCCGTTGGGGCCGGAGACGCTGTTGATGATGAAGCCTTCCGGCAACGGGTCGTCGATCACCACGCTGCTGGCGGTGCTCGGGCCATCGTTGCGCGCGGTCAGGGTGTAGGTCACCACCGAGCCGGCCGCCGCAGGCGCGGGCGACACCGACTTGGACAGCAGCAGGTCGGCACCGGCGGTGACCGCCGTGGTCACCTGTGCCGAGTTGTTGTTCGGAATCGCGTCCGGCACCGAACCGGCATTGACCACCGCCGAGTTGACGATGTTGCCGGTGCCGACGTTGACCTTGCCGCGGAAGGTGTAGCTGGTGGTTGCGCCGACGGCCAGGGTGCCGTTGTAGGTGCCGTTCTGCTGGTTGAATGACCAGTCCGCGCCGCTGGGGGTGCCCACCAGGGTGACGTTCGGCGGCAGCGAGTCGACCACATTGAAGCCGGTGGTCACGCTGGGGCCGTTGTTGCGCACGATGAGGCGGTACAGCACTTCGCCGCCGCCAATGACTTCCGTGAGGTTGGCGGTTTTTTCCAGCTCCAGATCCGCTGCCGCCTGGATGGTGGTGTTCTGGCTGGTGCGGTTGTTGGCGACGTTGGTGTCGCTGCCGAAGAACGCGTCGTTGTTCTGCAGGGTGTTGATCGGGGTCGTGGCCGGCGGCAATGCCGAGGCGAAGCCGATGGCCGCGCGCAGGGTGATCGTGGCCGGCTGCGAGGCCAGCGTGGTCACCGGCAGCTTGAATTCGTAGGGCGTTCCGCTGGCCGCCAGGGTCGGGTTGGTGCAGACCACGCGGGTGGTCCCGTTGGCACCGGCCGAGCTGCTGCAGCCGGCGGGAGCGGTGCTGCCCAGCGCGGTACCGGCCGGCAGGTCGAAGATCGTGACGCTGCCGGTGGCGGTGTCGTTGGCTCCGTTTTCAACCTTGACGTTGTAGATCACCGTGGTGCCCGCCGGCACCGGGTCGTAACCGGTGTCGGAGAAGTCGGTGATCTGCAGGTCGATGGCCAGCGCCGGCAGCGGGAGCAGCAGCAGGGTCGTCAGCGCGCCTCGCAGCCAGGCGTGGCGCGCGCAGGACGCGCGCGCGCGCTCGAACAACGACACCGCCGCGCAGGTGACTGCGCGATCGCTCTGGCTGGACATGCGTGTTTTCCCCTGTTCCGGTTGCGGCCCGGCAGGGGCTGTCGGTCAGCGCGATGCGTTCGCGGCTGGTCCAGACACTCCCTGTCGGGTGAATCCCCGGGGTGCAGGCGACCGGCGTCGCCGGCAGGTCCGGGCGGCGCGCATTGTGTTGTGAATAATTTGTGAAGTCAGTGCCGCGGCGCTAACGGTTGCTCACCGAAGCTCACGCGGGTGGGACGCCAAGAGCAGCCGGGCAAGCCCGGCTCTACGGGTCGGATGCAATCAGGCCGCGCCGTCCGTCCACAGATAACCGGCACCGCGCAGCGCGCGCACCGGCAGCACCAGTCCGGTCGCGCTCTGCACCCGGCTGCGCAGGCGATGCACCAGCACGTCCAGACGGTGCGGGTCGAAATCCCACGGGGTGTCGGTAACCGCCGCAATCAGCGTTTCGCGCTCTACCGGCGCACTGGATGTGACCATCAGCGCGCGCAGGAAGCCGCGCTCGGCCCCGGTCAGGGCCAGCGCCTTGCCGTTGGGAGCCTGCAGGCTCCAGCCGTCGCTCTGCAGCTGCCAGCTGGGCACGGACGGCGCAGGTGCACCCGTTGCCGAGGGTGCGCCCCGATGCAGGCGCCGGCGCAGGCTGACCAGTGCGGCGGCCAGCAGATCGCCGGCCACCGGCTTGACCAGGTACACGTCCGCGCCCTGGGCCAGCCCATGGGTCATGTCGTGGGTGCTGCCGCGCCCGGTGAGCATGACGATGCCGATCTCGGCCATGCTGCGCAGATGCCGCGCGACGGCGTAGCCGTCTTCGCCCGGCAGGCCGATGTCGAGCACCACGATGTCGCAGCGCTCCACCGCCAGATGCCGGTACAGCGCCTCGGCGCTGTCCAGTCCACGCACCTGCGCGCCGCGCCAGCGCAGCTCGTCCACGCTCAATGCCAGCAGTTCCGGGTCGTCCTCGACCACCCAGACGTGCAGGCCCTCCAATGTCGTCTGCGGGGCCGCGGGATCGCCGCGACCGTCTTCCTTCACTGCCACCCGGTACCCGTCACATCTTCTTGATTCCGGGGCCAGTCTGCCCCGGTTTCGCGTCAAATGCGACCCGGGGGGTCCCCGACCATGGTCGGGGGCCTCCCAAACGCCCGGCGCGCTTACTCGGCAGGCACACCCATTTCCTTCAGCAGCTCCGGAGCCGGGTACACCTTGGCCAGCAGCCAGCGCAGGTAGCGCATGTCCACGTGCACGGCGCGCTTGAAGCGCGGGTCGAACCACCAGCTGGCGCTGACCGACTCCCAGTTGCTGTCGAAGTTGAGCCCGATCAGCTCGCCCCGCGCATTCAGCACCGGCGAACCCGAATTGCCACCGGTGGTGTCCAGGTTGGTCAGGAAGTTGACCGTCTGGGTCTTCAGCACCGGGTCGGCGGTGCTGCCGAAATCACCCTTGGCAATCGCCGCCAGCAGCGGCTTGGGCGCATCGAACGGGTAGGCGTTGGTGTTCTTCTCGACAATGCCGGCCACGGTGGTAACCGGGTCGAAATGCACGGCATCGCGCGGCGACAGGGCTTCGACCTTGCCGTAGCTGATGCGCAGGGTGCGGTTCGCGTCCGGGTACACCGCGCGGCCCTGCTTGGCCCGCCAGGCAAACAGCGCCTGCATGTAGGCCGGGCGCAGGCGCAGCTGCTCGCCCTCACGCTGCTTGCGCTGGTCTTCCAGGCGGAGCTGCGCGGCCACCAGTGGGCCGGCCAGGTCGATCAGCGGATCCGCAGCCAGGGCCTTGCCTTCCTTCGCCGCGGCGAAGCGGCTCAGGCGCTGCGCTTCATCACCCAGCGCGGTGCCGGCGTACAGCGTGTCCAGGGCTTTGACCAGCGCCGCCGGGGTGCGGCCGAAGGCGGCGTCGAACTCGGGCACGCGCTGCGCATCGGGCAGCTGCTGGTAGCGGGTCAGCAGGTTGGTCAGCAGCGCCTTTTCCACCGCCGGCGCATAGCGGCGCTGGACCTGCTTCAAGGTGCCTTCAATCAACGCCTGGTCGCGCTGCTGGTAGCCGGTTTCGCGTTCGGCATCGGGCTTGGCCGATTCAATGCGCAGACGTTCCAGCATCAGCGCCGAGCGCAGCAGCTGGCTCTGGCTGGCGGCCAGGTCCAGCAACAGGTCGCGCTCGCCCACCGATGCGCCCTGCGACAGGGAGGCGAACAGGGCCTGGATGTCGCCCTGGTACTTCGCGTCGGTGGCCTGCAGCATCGCCGCTTCATCGCTGGCGCGCTGGGCCTTGGCATCGCTGCGCAGCAGGCCTTCCAGCTCACCGGCGGCACGCTTGCGGTTGTTCTTCAGCGACTGCAGCTGCGAGGCATAGCGGGTGCGCGCCTGCGCATCCTTGGCGGTGGCTGCTTCGATGGTGTCGATCATCTGCTGGAACACGTCGACCCGGCGCGGCAGCACCGCATCGATCTGGCCGGCGAATTCGGCCGCGGTGCGGTGGCGGTAGGTGATGCCCGGGTAGCCGGCCAGCATCGCGTAGTCGCCGGTCTTCGGGCCATCCAGGGCCATCTTCAGGTGTGCCGGCGGCTGGTACGGCACGTTGTCCGGGCTGTAGGCGGCGGGCTTGCCGTCTTTGCCCACATAGGCGCGCAGCAGGGTGAAGTCACCGGTGTGGCGCGGCCACATGAAGTTGTCGATCTCATCGCCGTAGTTGCCGATCGCGCGCGGCGGTGCGTACACCAGGCGCACATCGCTCAGTTCCAGCTGGCGGATGCGGTAGAAGTCGGTGCCGTAGTACATGTCGGCGATGCTGCAGCGCACGTTGCCGGCGCTTTCGCACTCGGCCACCAGGCGCTTGCTGGCCTTGTCCACCGCGTCGAAATAGGCGCGGCCGGTCTTGCCGCGCGCATCGCGCAGCACCTCATCGGTGACCTTGTCGAAGCCGGTGGTGACCAGCACGCGGAAGTCCGGGTTGGCCGGGCGCTCATCGCTGCGGCCGCTGGCGATGAAGCCGTTGTCGATCAGATTGTGCTCGGGCGAGGTGTTGTACTGGATCACGCCCATGGCCACATGGTGGTTGGTCAGCAGCAGGCCGTCCGCGGACACGAACGAGCCGGTGCCACCGCCGGCACGGACCACCGCGCTCAGCGGCGGTGCGGTCACGTTGGCCAGATCGGCCGGGTTGCCCTTGAAACCGGCCGCCTTCAGCGGCTTGGCCAGCTCGGGCAGCTGGGTCGGCATCCACATGCCTTCGTCGGCGTGGGCGCTGGCGGCCAGGGTCAGGCCCAGGGCCAGGGCGGTGGAGAGGGCAGTGCGTGCGGACATCGGCATTTCCGGCAGTACGAAACAGCCCGGGACCATAGCCGCTGGGGGGTGTGGGGGCAACGGCCAATGGTCAGGGGCGACACCGGCTGGCTAGAATCACCCCTCGAGCAAGGGGGATTGCAGATGATCGTAGGGATAGATCTCGGTACCACGCATTCGTTGATCGGCGTGCACCGGGCCCAGGGAGGGGAGCTGTTCCCCAATGCACATGGCGACCTGCTGACCCCGTCGGTGGTCAGCCTGGATGGCGATACCGTGCTGGTCGGCAAGGCCGCGCAGGAGCGCCTGGTCAGCCACCCGCAGCACACCGTGGCGCACTTCAAGCGCTGGATGGGCAGCGACCGCGAGGTCCGCCTGGGCGGCCGTGCGTTCCGCGCCGAGGAGCTGTCCGCGCTGGTGCTGCGCTCGCTGCTGGCCGATGCCGAAGCGGCGCTGGGCCAGAAGGTCGAGGAAGCGGTGATCAGCGTGCCGGCCTACTTCTCCGACGCGCAACGCAAGGCCACCCGCGCCGCTGGCGAACTGGCTGGCATCCGCGTCGAGCGCCTGATCAATGAACCCACCGCCGCCGCGCTCGCCTACGGGCTGCAGCAGCGCGATGAAGAGGGTCGTGTGCTGGTGCTGGACCTGGGCGGCGGTACCTTCGACGTCTCGATTCTGGAGCTGTTCGAGGGCGTGATCGAAGTGCACGCCAGCGCCGGCGACAACTTCCTCGGTGGCGAGGACTTCCTGCAGGTGCTGGTGGATGCCTTCCACGCCGACCAGGGCCTGGGTGGCAAGACGCTGGCGGCCGCCGAACAGGCCCAGCTGCTGCGCCGCCTGGAGCAGTTCAAGCGCGAGCTGAGTTCGCAGGGCGACTGCACGCTGCAGATGACCCTGGCCAACCGCGAGTTCAACTGGACGCTGGACGAAGCGCGTTACGCGCAGCTGTGCGAGCCGCTGCTGCAGCGCATGCGCGGCCCGATCGAACGCGCCATCCGCGATGCGCGGATCAAGCCGGAAGCACTGGATGACATCGTGCTGGTTGGCGGCGCGGTGCGCATGCCGATGATCAGCCGCCTGGTCACGCGCATGTTCGGCCGCCTGCCGTTACGCCACATCCACCCCGACCAGGCGATCGCGCTGGGCGCGACCGTGGCGGCCGGCCTGAAGAGCCGCGACCAGACCCTGGAAGAGATCGTGCTGACCGACGTGTGCCCGTACACGCTGGGCACCCAGGTCTCGCGTCGCGGCCCCGACGGCGGCGAGCGCGCCGGCTATTTCCACCCGATCATCCAGCGCAACAGCGTGGTGCCGGTGAGCCGTGAAGATCGGTTCTTCCCGGTGCGCGACGACCAGCGCGAAGTGGTCATCGACGTCTACCAGGGCGAAAGCCCCACCGTGGACAAGAACATCAAGCTGGGCGAACTGCGTATTCCGCTGGCCCGTGGCAAGGCCTCCGAGAAGGGTCTGACCACGCGCTTCACCTACGACGTGAACGGACTACTGCAGGTGGAAGTCACCGAAGACGCCAGCGGCAAGCGCTACGAGCTGGTGCTGGAACAGAACCCGGGGCTGCTCTCGCCGGAGGAAATCCAGTCGCGCCTGCAGGCGCTGCAGGGGCTGAAGATCCACCCGCGTGACGTGCAGCAGAACGTGGCGGTGCTGGCGCGTGCCGAGCGCCTGTATGAAGAGTTCATCGATCAGCGCGAACTGGTCCAGCACTGGCTGCAGCAGTTCCGCCATGTACTGGACAGCCAGGACCTGGCGCGTATCGAGAAACACCGCGGCGAGCTGCTGGAGGCGATGGACGCGCTGGAACGCGACGCGTGAGTTGGGGCCACGCCGAACTGGAGCTGGACGAGGACGCCGACGAACGCGCGGTAAAGCGCGCGTACGCCAAGCGGCTGCGCACGACGCGACCGGATGAGGATCCGGCTGGGTTCCAGCAGCTGCATGAGGCCTATCAGGCAGCGCTGGCGTACGCGAAGTATCGGGCGCAGTGGGACGCGGCGGAGGACGAGCAGGACGACAGTGAGAACGTTGCTCAGACGGTGTCTGCCCTGCCGGCCAAGGACCCGGTCTCCGTTGAATCGCCTGAGCCGCCTGCACCGTCGGCAGAACGCGCCGCTTCGGTTCCGTTCGTAGCCGGGCTGCGTCCGCTCGAACCGGAGTCCGACGAACTGAGGCAACACGACCCGGTGCAGCCGGTGGCGACCGGCTCCGCATCGCCGTCGGTGCCTCCCCCGCGTCCAGATCTGCAGGTCTCCGAACTGAGCGAGCCTCCACTGGACGTCACCGCGTTCGCCGAACGCGTGCTCGACGCGGCCTCGAAAGGGCCACCGGTGGAGTTCGAACGCTGGCTGCAGCAGCGGAGGGAACTATGGTCGCTGCGTGACAAGCCCTTGGTGGGGGCGCAGGTGCTGTGGCACGTTCTCTACGGCAATGCGCCCGTGCGTATGGAGAACTTCGATGCGCTGAGCCGCTGTTTCGGTTGGGACGAGGTCGGCAGCGAGCTGGACCCGGATACGGCACGCACCGCCCGCCAGCGACTGCATCGTGAGTGGGTCGTGCAGCCCGACAATCATGCGTGGTTGGCGCACTACCTGAACCGGCCCGGCGCGTCAGTCAACCCGGTACAGGCCGGGAAGCGACTGGCGTGGCTGAGCCGTCCGAACAAGCGGTGGCGCGCCCTGCTGTACGCCTCGCTGCTCGAACGCGTACCGGCCATGCGACACCTGCTGGATGTGCTGGGCATTGAAACGGTGGAACAGGCCCCCGCATCGCTGCAGCGGGAACAGGTGGCGTTCTGGTTGGCGTTGACCCGGCCCGGCCAGTTCAATGTCCCCAAGATGCAGCTGGTGGCGCTGCGCAGCCTGGCATGTGCATTGGCGTGGCTGACGTTGATCGTGGTCGCTGCCCTGGCCGTCCGCCCGAATGGGCCGAGGTCGATGGGACAGACCCTCGAACTCGGCCTGTACGGTGCCCTGTTGCTGTTCGCTGGCGGCATGCTGGTGATGCCGATGCGACGCCTGCTCGAATGGCAATCTGCGGACGAAGTGCCCGGACAGCGCGCCCTGTGGCTGCAACGATTGTTGGTGCCCACGCTGGCCATTGCCTCCATTCTGATCATCCATGTCCTGGACCAGCGCATCGCCGGCACGCTGCTGGCGTTTTCCGCCGCCCTGATCGCGCTGGTGCGCTGGTGGCGTCGCGGTGCTTTCGAACTGCAGCTCAGCGGACGGTTCGGCGGCTGGGGGTTGCTGGCGCTCGTCCCGCTCGTCAAGGTGGGCGGCGTCGCTCTGCTGTTTGGGGAAGTTCCAGCGGCCGCCGCCCTGATCCTCTGGGCCATTGATGCGGTCAACAACCGCGCAAGGCGCTAGACCAATGAGCTGGGGCATGGATTGGCTCGGGCTGGAAGAGGACGCGGATGAGCGCGCGATCAAGCGGGCCTATGCCAGGCAGTTGCGCAGCACGCGCCCGGACGAGGATCCGGCCGGGTTTCAACGTCTGCATGAGGCGTATCAAGCCGCGCTGGCCTGGGTGAAGTACCGAGACGGGCATACGCTGGGCAGCGCAGAGGTACAGGAGGTCGAAACAGGACTGGCCCACGCGACGCAGTGCCGGCCAGACCTCGGCGACACGCTTGCGGGGGTGTCGCCCGTGCACACCGACGCCCAGGCCTTGCATGACCCGGTTATTTCAGTCACCAGCGGCGGCGCAGTAGCCGAGGTTCCGCCTGTACGGCCGGACCTGCAGTTACCGCCCGTTGCGCCGCCTGCGCTGGATGTCGAGCGCTTTGCGCGCAGGGTGACCAAGAAGGCGTGCCGGATCGATTCCCATGCCATGGCACAGTGGCTGACGGCACAGCCGGAGTTGTGGTCGGTGGGTGACAAACCCCGCATTGGCGAGGCAGTACTGCAGCGTCTGCAGCGGGTGGACGCGCCTATCCACGAATCTACGTTTGATGCACTGGCGGACTGCTTCGGCTGGAACGACGTAGGCAGTGGCGTGGATCCCCTCGACCTGGAGGAATGTCGGGAGCGGCTGCACGGGCTGTGGCTGTTCCGCCTTGATGAGGTCGACGACCCTACTGTGTACCGCGCGCCCCTGCGTCCATCCCCGGCTCCAGGCGAGGACGACCGGCGCGTTGCGCGGCTGCGCCGGCCATGGAATCGACTGCGTGCGCTGATGTCGGCGACCCTGCCAGGCCGTGCGCACGAGATGGGCGAAGTGCTGGCACGGTTTCGCGCGAAGGCAGGCAGCCGACCGCTGCAACCCCGTCAGATTGAGTTCTGGCAGGCGTTGAACCGTCGGAATGAAGTCAACGGCACCAAGATCCAGCTGGCGATGTTCCGCAGCGCGCTGCTCGGAGTTGGCGTGGCGGCGCTCATTTTGGTGAAGGGGATTGCCGATGGCTTCGCTGGCGGGCACCGGGGTTACTGGGGCGACCTTCAGCCGGCATTGATCGTGGGCCTCAGCCTGCTGGTGCTCGGATCAATGATTTTGCCGCTGGTAGGATTCGTGCAGTGGCAAGCCGGTGCCGAGCATCCGCGCCCTCGCGGCTGGATCGTGCGCCTGCTGGTGATTCCAGTCCTGGCCTGTGCCGCGCTGTGGCTCATGCGGGGAACGGACGTGCGCCTTGCCGGGGTGACCCTGGCGTGGCCGGTGGCGGCCTTGGCAATGATTCGATTGCTGGCACGCGGTCCGTTCCGGATGAAGTTCAGTCCGTGGATGATCGGCGTGGTCGTGATCCTGTTGCCATGGCTTGAAAAATTCGGGGCGGTGCTGGCCGTCGGCGAGATTGCTGCAATTGGCGCGCTGCTACTGTGGGCGACAGACGCCGTCGCGCAGGTACCGCTCTCGAACGCGCCGCGAAAGCCGCGGGGCCACCCATGAGCTGGGGCCTTGAGTGGTTGGGGCTGGATGCCGGTGCAGATGAGCGGGCGATCAAGCGGGCGTATGCGCAGCGGTTGCGCAGCACGCGTCCGGATGAGGATCCAGTCGGGTTCCAGCGCCTGCACGATGCCTATCAGGATGCGCTGACAGGTGGCCGAGGTGGGGACGTTCTCGTCAAGCTGCCTGCGCGCCAGCTTCCCGACGTACCACTGGATGCAGCTGAGGCGCTGCAGCAATTGCTGAGGCACAGTGGCGACGTGCCGAATGGGCAGTATGCGCAGTGGCTGATGACACAGACCCGCGATTGGTCGTTGGACATCCGGCACACCGCCGGCTGGCTCCTGATTGACACACTGCGCAGCGGCACGCTTGCACTGAACCAAGCCAAGCTGGCTGACCTGTATCGCTTCTTCGGCTTCGACGACGTGTACAGCGGCGTGGATCCCTACGAGTGGCATCAGCACGTGGTGCGTGCCCATCAGGCATGGCGACAGATTCCGCAGTCGAGCACGCCGGTGTCATTCGAGCGTGCCGCCGAGATCATCATGGGCGGTGACTCAGCGCAGATGCGCGCGAGGCTGGATGCGCTCCGGGTTCCACGCTCGCGTCTGCAGAATCTGTTCGCCGCGCTGAGACCGCGCGTCGGACGCGAGATCGGCGCGTTGATGGCCGGGTTGGACCTCCATCCTGACCGACCGTTGCCCGGTGGCGTTGATCCTGGGCAACTACGTTTCTGGACCCGGCTGCGTGCGGCGTCCGATGTGGTTGCCCTGCAGGTTGGTCTGCTACGTGTTCTGCCGTTGTGCCTGTTACTGCTTGGCGCGCTCGCATGGACCGCCGCCAACGGTGGACTGTGGTGGGCGGGCACCGCACCGGTTCCGTTGCTGGATTCGGTGGTGGTGTTCCTGGTGGCCACGCTGCTGCCCGCCTGGTTCCCGATCAGCGACTACGTCGGTGCCAGACTGCGGAACTGGCAGTGGGTCGACGAGGAGGTACCCAGCACGCAGCCCTTGTTGCGCGCATTCGGCATTCCCCTGCTGGTCGCCGGCACTGCGGTGGGGTGTGCGGTTCTGATGTCGACGGACCTGGTCTTCATCCGCACCGTGCTCACCGTGCTGATGAGCTGGAAGGTACTGCGCCTGGGCCAGCAGCGGTTGCGTGTTCGTCGTGGCGAATCGCCAAGAGCGCCGTTCATGAGCCTGCTGGTGCTGGTGCCGGCCGCATTGATGGTGTGGCCCGCGCTGGTGCTGGCGTGTGTGTACTGGGGTGTGGACCTGTATCAGAACCGCGATCGGATGCGTTGGAGTGCGCACGTATGAGCTGGGGGCTGCAATGGCTGGGGCTGGAGCCCGGCGCGGATGAGCGGGAAATCAAGCGCGCCTACGCGCAGCTGTTGCGCCGTACACGCCCAGACGAAGACCCCGAGGGTTTCCAGCGGCTGCACGCGGCGTATAGAGACGCGCTGGCTGCCGTTGCGCATGAAAGTGATTCCAGTGCACCGATGCGATCCATGCAGACACCGCAGTACGGGGCTGCGATCGAACCGCTGGATGTCACGGCCGTGGCCCAGCGCATTGCCGAGCAGGCCGCTGCGCTGGGTGCCCGCGAGCTGGATGCATGGCTGCAGGCGCTGCCCGAACTTTGGTCACTGGACGACAAGCCCCGCATCGGCCTTGCAGTGTTCTCGACCATTGCGACGTGCGAGCTGCGGCTGGCACCCAGCGTGTTCGACTGCCTGAGCCTGTGCTTCGGCTGGGACGATCTCAACAGTCCGCTGTGGCAGGAGGACGTTGAGTGGGTACGGCGGCGCTGTGAGCAGGCCTGGTTGTTGTCCGCAGACGGCGAGCAGGCGCTGGCCCGACGTTACATTGCGCAGACCGACGGCATGCTGATGCCGGAGGGCAGCGTGCTTCGGTCGATGCGCCAGCCGCGGCCACGTTGGCGAAATCGGCTGACCGCGTTGGTTCCCGGGCGCGCCGCCGAGGCCGTGGGCCTGTTGAGCGCGCTGGAATACTGGTACACGCGACAGACGCCGCCCGGGCTGGACGCGGATCAGGTCGCTTTCTGGGCGCGATTTGGCATCCGGCCCCGCCTGCACACCCTGTACAACGGTGCGCGCGTCTGCCTGGCAGGCCTGGTGCTCGGTCTTATCTGCACCTGGGGCGTGGTCAGCAGCTGGCCACTGCCACCCTCCGAAGGCGGCTGGTTCAGCGGTCCGCAGAAGGCGGTTGTGATCATTCTGGGTGCAACGCTTTTCGGGCCTCTGATTTGGGCAGCCGGCGTGTCGTGGCGGGCACTGGTGCATTGGCAGTTGGCTTGGCAGCCCAGCAGTCCCATGCCAAGGCTTCTGTGGAGGCTGGTGGTTCCGCTGCTGGTGCTGATCAGCATCGCGGTGGTGTGGCTGGGCCTGCACTGGACCGACGGCATGCCATGCGGCGCGCTCAGCGTTACCTGGCTGATCAGCGCCCTCACCCTGCACCTCGCGTGGGCGCGGCGGATGCAACGGCAGGACACCCCATCGCAGGGCAATCCCGGTGATGCGTTGAGCCTGCTCGGTGCCACCGTACTGCTGGTGCCCGCTTGGGGCGCTGCACTGCTGTGCTGGTGGATGGACCTGCGCGACGACCGCGCGTAGAGCCGGGCTTGCCCGGCTGTGCGTCATCGTTCTGTGGCCATGCGTTTGCAGGGCACTTGGCAGACCGCGCGCTTCGACCCGTGGTCATGCGTTACCGGGTGTGGTGTGTTTGAGGGCCGTCGTCTGTCGACCGACGCTACCAAGTCACCATTCCTAACGAACCCATCATTGCGATGATTCCCGTGTAGTGACACGCCATGCGTGTCATCGACCCACTCTCCGCCAGCCGATCACGGCTTTCAACGTGAATCCCCACATGCGTCCATGCAGGGATTCACTGGCGTAAGTTCATCGGCAGACCATCGCAATGCTGCCCGCCGGGCCCTGCCGGTCGCGCAGGTAGGTCACCGCAACGGTCGGCTCGTGCGGTGAAAGCAGGATGTAGCCCGGGCCGGCTTCTACTTTGACACGTGTGCCGGGTTCAATCCCCGCGCGTGATATCCACATGCCGCGTAGCTTGATGCAGGGAATCAACGGATCGTCGGGCTGGCGCTCCACACCTTCGCGGTGCAGCGTGTGAACCTGGATGCTGCGCGGGGTGTGCCAGTGGTAGATGGTGCGGGGTTTTTCTTTCTTTTGCATGATTGACCTCTCGTAGAGACTCTTCCCCGCCGGGATGGCGGGGAAGCCGGGAGGCTGAAAGCCGTCTGCACACGCACGGCGTGACGTATTTCCGCGAGGGTGTTGTATTGCGCCACCCTCCCGGCATTGTCTTGCTTACATGTGCAGTTAGAGCTTTCAGACTCTTGGGCCAACCATGCAACAGACGCAACGATAGCGGATGTAGGAATTCTTGCGTGATGTTGGCGCGGCGCGCGGTGGTTTTGCGTGGCGTGACGCGATTGGGTTGCGGCGCACGTTCGGGCGTTGTGGCGCGGGGATTCGCGGGATTTGGTGGGTGTCGCGAATGGGTTGGGTTTGGTTGCGGCGAGCCCGGTTCGCAGGGTTTTGCGGTGGCGCAATTGGCGTGTTTTGGCGGGGGGAGCGCGGTTTCGATCCGAGGTCATGCGTTACCGGATGTTGGGCGTTTCCGTGCCGTCGTCTGTCGACCGACGCTACCAAAGCAAGGGCGATCAGGGTCCGATCAGGGCCCGGAGCGAGTATCGCGGTTGGATTTTGATTTCCCGTGGCCACCGATCACCTGTCGAAGGTGGGTCGGGGTGGGTTTGCGGGACCGTCAAAAACATGGATGTTTTTGACGAGCCCCCATGGATGGGTTTACGGCGTGTCCCGCAAACCCACCCCGACCCGCCCAACCAGAAGAACGTTGAACCGAGCGTTGTTCGCGTGAATCCATCACCAGGCGCGAGATTATTTCTCGCGCCGCCAGTTGAGGGAGCCCCGGTTTTCCACGGTGCTCGATTCGAGTTCGAGGTCAAAGCCGCGGCGTAGCAGGTACTTCAGCGTGAGCACGGAACCGCTGCCGACCATCGAGACGCCGTAGCCGATGTACAGCTTGGGCGAGATGTACTTGCCGAAGCCGATCACCGAACCGCCCAGCGCGCGCGACTGGCTTACGCCTGCGTCGTCCAGGCCCAGCTTCGCGCCCAGCTGCGAGGCCAGCAGGCCACTGCCCGCCGACAATGCCGCCGAAGCTGCCGTTACCTGCTGGGTCTGGTCGCTGCTCGCGTTGGTCAGGCTGCGGCCCAACACCAGGTACGCCAGTGCTTCGGATTGCGACATCGCCGGTTCCGACCACACGTCCACGCGCGGCGACTGCGCACGCCCGGTCACATCGATGCCCGCCGTCACGTCACCAATCCGGCGCTCCGCGCGGATGTTGATGCGCGGATCCGACACCGCGTTGTAGTTCCAGTTGAGGTTGCCACGCGTGATCGTCAGGTCCTGGCCGTACGCCTTGTAGCGCCCGCGCACTTCCAGCGCACCGTTGGCCGTCATTTCCCGGCCCGGGCGCGCCCACACCTGCATCTTGCCGCCCAGCCCACCCTTCAGACCGAAGCCGGCCATGTTGACCTTGTCGCCCAGGCTCACCGTCAGGTCCATGTCCAGCGGCGAGGTCGGCGTTTCTTCCGGGTCCGCCGGGTCCAGAATCACCACGTCCTCGGACACCGAGGTACCGCGATCCAGGCGCTCCAGATCGATGTCCGCCTCCGGCACATGCACCGTGCCGCGCAGCTCCATCGCCGTCTGCGCCAGGGTGAAGTCGAGATTCGGATTGGCCACGATCCGCAGTTCCGGCGTGTTCGACAGCAACACGTTCTCGCCGTGGATGTGCAGCTGCAGCGGCTGCGCGTCGCCGAACCACGACAATCCGCCGTCCACGAACAGCGTGCCCTTGCCCGAGTTCGCCTGCGCGGTGATCTTCGCCGAACCATCCGGCTGCGCCACGAAGCTGCCCGAGCCTTGATCGAACGTCAGCCCCAGCGCCGGGAACTCACCCTTGAAGTTGCTCAGCTTGGCCTCGCCACCCAGCGACGGCTGCCCACGCGTGCCGCGCAGGCTGACGTGACCTTCAATCAAGCCGGTCGGGCGTACGATGTCCGGCGAGAACAGCTCCAGCCAGTACAGCCGCGACATGTTGAGGTACAGCTCGCCATTCAGCGGCGCGCTGGCCTCCCAGCCGGTCTGGAACTTCGCATCCACGAAGCCGTTGCCCTGGAAGCCCACGCCCAGCTTGCCGACGATCTGCGCCGGGGTCATGTCCACGCTGGCCGAGAACTGGTCATACCGCACCAGCTCGCCACGCGCGTTGTCGCCGAGGCGGATGCCGCCTTCCATCGAGGCAATGCGCGCGTTGCCTTCCCACGCGTTGCCACGCGGACGAATGCGCCCGTCCAAGGTGATTTCGCCACGCAGATGGATACGCCGGCCCGACTGCGGCGGCAGCCACGGCTGCACCAGCGCCAGTGGCAACGCGTCGCCGCGCACCACCAGCCCGTCACGCGGCCAGTTGGCGCTGGCACAGAGCGCGCCGCCGGTGGCCGCACCCAGGCAGGTGTCGCTGAGGGTGAAGTTGCTGCCCTGAACCGCGAAGGTCGCCGGGCCGCGCAGGTTCCAGGCATCGCCCTTGATCGGGGCGATGTTCAACTGCGAAAGATCACCACGCCACGCATTGCCCTGCTGACGCACCCCGCCCTGCAGCGCCACCGCACCCAGTTCGTTGCGCGCCTGCGCATCCAGACGCAGGTTGGAGACACTGCCGCGCGCATTGACGCTGAGCGTGTCCAGCAGCATGCCGACCTGCACCGCCGTGCCCTGCAGCGCCAGCGTGCCGTTGTCACCCTGCCACGGCAGGCGACCCTTGATGCTGAGCGATTCAGCGCTGTAGTCGCCGTAGCGCAGACCATTGCCGACCAGATCGGCGGTGATGTCCGGCGCGGTACGCGGCCCCCGCACCTGCACCGACCCGCGCAGGGTGCCGCTGTTGCCGGGCAGCAGGTCATCCAGCTGCACCGGGTCCAGCTGCGCCTGCACGTCGAGGCGGTCGCCCACGCTGCCCTTGGCGGTCAGGCGGCTGTTGCCTACCGCCAGCCGCACATCACCCTCGCCCTGTGCACCGCGGATCGCAAAGCGCCCCTGCGCGTCCACCGAGCGGTTGCGCAGCGTGCCCTTGATCCCGGGAACGTCCACGGTGGCTTCATAGGTCGCCGCAGTACCGGGCGCGCTGCCTGCGGGCGGCGGCACCTGCCGGCCCTTGGAGGCCAGCGAGCCGGACAGACGCCCGTCCCAGCCCGGCACGAAGTAACCCGGGTCGAACCCGGCCAGCTTGGCGGCCACGTCCCAGTCCAGCTGCGGAGCCCAGGCGACTTGCCCGGTGGCATCCAGCGTGCCGCCCGGGGTCTTGGCCTGCAGCTGCTTGATCTGTGCGGCCTGGTCGCTGCCACGGATGTCGAACTGCAGGTCGGCGCTCTGCTGCTCGCGCTCGACCGACGCCTCGCCCACGGCCGCCCACTGCTTCAGCGTGCCGGCCAGGCCCATGCGGGCTTCCTTCAGGGTCACCGGCACCGGTGCGGCTGCACCCGGCGTGGACGGGTCGGCCGCCGGCACGTAGGTGAGGTCGTTGGCGACGATGGAGAAGCGCAGGCTGGCGTTCTCGCGATCGCTGAAGTCGGCCTTGCCCTGCAGCGTGGCCTGCCCGCCGAAGCCCTTCACCACCAGCGGCGACACGGTCAGCACCTGGTCGGCCAGACCCACATTGGACGGGGCCAGTTCCACCACCAGATCGCCCTGCTGCACGCGACCCTGCAGGTGTGCCTGCCCGCCCTTGCCGTTGGCCTGGAAGTCCAGCGACAGCGGCGTGCTGGTGCTGGCGTCCATGCCCGGAACCAGCAGCGCCAGATCCAGTGCCTTGCTCTTCGCACTGGCCTTCCACACCGGGTCGTCACGGCCCTCGAAGATCAGGCTGGCCTGCAGCGGCTCCGGCGCGTAACCCGCCAGCGCCACTTCCATTCGGCCCAGATTGCCACGCGCCACCAGCCCCAGCCGCGCCGGCGTGCGACCGCGCGGGGCCGGCATCAATGCACTGATGGTGATGTCGGTGGAGTAGTCGTTGCGCGGCACATAGCGACCATCGATGCGAAAATCGCCATAGTCGCTATCCACCAGCAGCTGCTTGGCGCGGAATTCGCCCGTGGCAACTTCCAGCCCACCGCGCACCTTGTCGATGTTGATCACCGGCTCGCCGGCCTGGGTGATGCGGAAGCCGTCGATGGTGATGGTGTCGACCTGGATCGCCAGCGGCATTTCGATCTGCGGCAGCGATTCCGGCCACGACGGCATTTCGAAGGGTTCGTCACTCTTGGCCAGATTCAAGCTGGCGTCCGTGAGCTGCAGCGCGTCCAGCTGCAGTTTGCGGCCCAGCAGCGGGCGCAGGTCGGGGTCGAGGTAGGCGCGCTTGGCGGTGAAGTGGATGTCGTCGTAACGGAAGTCCAGGTCGTGCAGTACCAGCGGCCCTGCCAGCGGCCCGTCGACCTTGCTCCACTGCAGGGTGGCCCCGGCCGGCAGGCGTGCCATCACCTGGGCCAGCAGCACGTCGCGGCCGGCCACGGTCTGCAACAGCCAGTACAGCAGCAGCAGGAACAGCAGGCCCAGGCCCAGCGCGGTGAAGCCCGACCACGCCCAGAAGCGGCGCTTGCGGTAGAAGCGCACGCGCGGTGGGGCGATCTTGTTCTGCGGGGTCGGCGTGGGCGTGCTCACAGGTCCGCTCCGATGTTCAGGTACAGCTGGAACTGCGAATCCGGGTCGTTCAAGCCATGCGCGATATCCACGCGCACCGGGCCGACCGGCGACTTCCAGCGCACGCCGAAGCCGACGCCGGTGTGCAGGTCGATGGTGTTGTCGAAGGCGCTACCGGTATCCACGAACACCGCCGCGCCCCACGGGCCGCCGTTAAAGTAATGCTCGTACTCGGCCGAGCCGACCACCAGGTTCTTCGCGCCCAGCGCGTACTTGTCGGGTTCCGGGGTACGCGGGCCGACCTCACGGAAGGCATAGCCGCGGATGCTGCGGTCGCCGCCGGCGAAGAAGCGCAGGCTGGGCGGCATCGCGACCAGGTCGCTGGTCCAGGTGGTGCCGCCTTCGCCGCGCAGGATCAGCCGGTTGCTGTCGCCGACCGGGATATACCAGCGCAGCAGCACGTTGGCCTGCACGAAACTGGTATCCGAGCCCGCGCCTTCCACGCCGCCGCGCACCGTGGCGCTGCCGCTCAGGCCCTTGCGCGGGAACAGGTTGTCGTCGACGTTGACGTAGTCGGCCACCAGCTGCGGATACACCAGGGTGGAGGTGTTGTAGATCGCATTGGTGAACTCGGTGCCCGAGGCATAGCGCCAGCGCTCGCGCAGTGCGTTGACCGAGGCGATCAGGGTCCAGTTCTCGTTGAGCTGGCCGCTGCGGCTGCCGATCAGCTTGAAGTTGCGCAGGTCGATGTAGTCGGTCTGCTCGTCATACGCACTCGCAGTAAGCCCGTACCAGCCATCCAGCCAGCGGAACGCCGGCACCCGGTAGCTGACCACCAGACTCTTGCGCTTCTGCGCGTAGTCCAGCTGGGTGTTCATCTTGTGGCCGCGGTTGTTCAGGAAGCGCCGCTCGATGCCGCCGCGCACACCCGCCCCGCTCTCGCTGCCGTAGCTGACACCGGCGGTGTAGATGGTGCGCTTGGCGCGGGTGAGATTCACGTCCACCGGCACATTGCCGTTGTCGTCGGCCTGGTCCGGGCGCGGCTGGATATCGATGGTGCTGAAGTAGTCGAGCTTGGTCAGTGACTCACGCAGGCGGTCCAGCTTGCCTTCGTGGAAGTAGCTGCCGGTGTCCCAGTACACCAGCGGGTCGAACAGCTTGTCGACGAAGTAGTCCTGGTTGAAGCGGATTTCGCCCATGTTGTAGCGGCGACCGCTGTCCCAGGTGAGGTCGATGTCGGCGGCGTTCTCGGCGCGGGTGATCTCGACCCGGCGCTCGGTATAGTCGGCGTCGAAGTAGCCGCGCTCGGCCAGACGGCGGGTGATGACGATCTTGCTCGCTTCGTAGGTGGTGTGCTCGAAGCGCTGGCCCTTGCGCGGGCGGAAGTTCTCCAGGTCGTCCTGCAGGTACTGGTCGAGCTGGGCCGGGCCGGTGATGTCGATATGCTCGCGCCGCACCAGGGTGGGCGGGCCTTTTTCGACATGGATGACCACGCGCAGGGTATCACCTTCACGCGGGCTTTCCACGGTGATCTTCGGGTTGTAGAACCCGAACGGCTCCAGTGCCTGCCGGGTCTGGCGCTCGGCCTGAGACAGCAGGTACTCCAGGCGCGACTCGCCCTGCACCTGGCCGATGGTGTCGTACAGCGACAGCGAGACCTCGATGTTCTCGATCATCTCGGCGTCGTCGCCCTTGTCCAATCCCTTGATGTCCACCTTCTCGATGGTGCCGCGCGCATGCGCCGCCGAAGCGGCGAGCAGGGCCAGCACCATCAGGGGGAGGGCGTATTTCGTTGGCTGCATCGGGACAGGATAGCGGGAACGGGCCGAAAGCGAAGCCCGTTTCGCGCGGTGCGGGGGTGGCGGACATCACGCCGTGTTCACAACATGCGTCTCTGGAACTCCAGTTCCTCCCTGAGCTTCGCCCAGGTCATGGCGGGCGAAACATAGATGTCATATGGACCGCCGGTCGCCGTACCGGATTCGATGCAGATCGTGTAGTACTGCTGCCCCCGATATGCGTAATAGCAGTCACCAACCCCCTGGCAGTCCAGAAAACCGAACACCCGGGCATCGGGGTGAAGTGCCAGATTCACCGCCCCCTCCTCCACGCCCTCGGACTGCCACGCCGCAGACACGAGGCGTTGCACCGGGCCGGTGTCGTCTCCGTCCAGGTAACCCGATTCCAGGAACTCGCCCAGCGTCTTCGCCAGTTCCGCTGGTAGCGGGTCGTGGCTGCCCTCGGCCGTATCGCCGAACACCAGCGCACCTCCCTGGAGTTTCAGGAGCTCACTGAACGGCGGTCCGCACACAACCGGCGCAGAAGCGCCGGCTGTGCTGGAACTGCTGACGGTCATGGACGGCACTACTGTCTTGTCAGCATGCATACATACCTCAGAACGCCTCCGGTTCTTCCGGCACCCACAAGCGGGCGACGGGGGGCTGGGGTGGGTTGCGTTTGAACTCGGCATCCACCCATTGGGCGACCTCGGGCTTCAGCAGATCCGTCTCCGCGAGCGCTTGCATTTCGCTTTCACGAACACCCGAATTCTCCCACGCGTCGCGGTTCTTGTTGATGATGGCCTCCAGCTTCTTCTCAAGCAACCACTGCTTGCGGTGTGCGTTGTCGTCAAAGATGTAGAAGACGCGGAACTCCATGTTCGGCATCAGCGACTTCAGCTCGGCAAAGCGTCGGTCGCAACTACGCAGGCACGGGTCCATGTCCGACATCATGTACATCTTGCCCTTCATTTCGGTCACCGGACCCTTGAAGGAACCCCACAAACGTGCCGAAAGCGACGGAAATTTGCTGGATAGCGCTCTGAAGAATCCATCCAGCCACTTGCCCTCGCTGCACGAACGAATCCCGTACACGCGGTAGTCGCCCGGACGGAGCGATTTCGCGTTGCTGGGCAGCAGGTAGGAATCGCCCATGATGGAGCGCAGATTTGGCGAGAAGTTGGCGCTGTCCAGCTTGAGGATTTCCTTCTCATCCAGCTCGTAAACCGGCACTTTCTGCTTGGTACCGGGACGGGTCACGCGAAGATCGACCTCCTTCAGGGTTATCTTCTTCGACCCCTGGTTACCTTCGCCGTGCCGACCGGCGATCGGCCCCAGATCCGCACCCAGCGCGTAGTCATCGCGATACCAGTTGCTGAATGTTGGATTGTTGAACGCGTCGGCTTCCGGGACGAACACCCGGCGGACCGGGGCACCTTCGATCAATCCCTCTAAGGAGAAGAGGGGCCGCGCGTTTCCGCTGACCGCGGTCCCCTCGAGGGGAAAGTCCGGCAGTAGGTCCACCGACTCGTCGTTGAAGTACAGTCCCTGCATCTTGTAGCTGGCCAGATTCATGGAATCGAGGCCTTTCAGATTCCCGAAGGGCTTTTGTTCCAGCTCGCGCAGCCGGGCAAGTGACGCATCGTCCAGGTTCTTCTTCTGTTCCTTCAGTTCCCGCGCCTGCTTCTGCAGCTGTTTCAGCTCCAGTTCTTCCAGCGCCAGTTGGTCGTACTCGTTGTCAAACTTTCCATGCGCCCCATCCAACACGCCCATCAGCGCTTCGCGCTGGTCAACATCTTCCTGTACCAATGTGATGGAGGGCGTGGGATCGCATTCCGGCGCACGCTTCTTGGTTTTCGACTTGAACACTCCAAGCGTGGAACTTCCTGACGCGGCACTGCTCAGCGTGCAGACCTCCTTGATGGGAGCTTTCTGCATGTCCTCCAGCACCGCACGACGCAGCTGCGCCGCGTCGAGGTGCAGTGCCTGCTCGGTCATACTCATCTGCGGGAACAGTGCGGTCTGCCAGTTCGGGTGCACGACCCCATTGCCATCCTTGACCACCAGTATGCCGGCATCACCTGGAGTGAATACCAGTTTCATCACCGCGTCGCCCGGAGTGGTGCCCGCCACCGTCAGGATGAAGCCGCCTGCGTTGTCGTCGAGTACGCGGGTTGTGCGACCTTGCAGCACGCCTTGGATATGCGAGCCCAGCTGCTGGACGTCGGCCAGCGTCTGGAAGCGGTTCTTGAACACGGCTTCGCGGTGCTGCCGCTCATTGCGGACACGCAGCTTGTCACTGACCTTGTCGCGAATGTCCGGATTGAAGATCCACGATTCAAGTTCGCGCTTCTGAATCGCATTGGCCGCGTTGACGATGTCCTCGGCTTCGTCCTTGGTCAGCTCCGGGAAGTGCTTCTGCAGGTTGTCAGCGGCTGCCGGCAGGCGGTGTTGCACAGCCAGCCAACGCTGCCAGGTCTGGATGCTCTGCTGCGGGTTTTTCTGGATGACGCGGGCGAGTTCCTGGGTGACCTGCTTGACCAGCTCTTCGCGCCCGGTGGTACCCGGCAGGCCCATGCGCTTCAGCAGCGCATCGATATCCGATGCGTCGATAAGCGCGTCGATGCCTGCCAACGTTCGTGCATCGGGGACCTTGACCATCAGGCCGACCGGGCCGGTGCCAAAGCGCGCGCCGCGCGTCCATTCGCCCACGGTGTCGATGAAGGTTTCCACCGATTTTCCGTTGCCCAGAAGGGGGCTGTCTGCCCAGGCGCGCATGATGATCGACTCGTCGCCCGGCTTGCCGAGCGTGTCCGGGTCAGTGAGGATCTCCTGCACGCGCTGCTCAATGGTGGCTTCACGCACCACACGGCGAACATCGGCGCTGGGCGAGGATTCCCGCGATCGCGAACCGAACACCACGGCCAGCTCATCCAGCTTGTCTTCGGACAGACGATTCGTCTCGGCGATCCTGTTGACCCAGTCCGGCCGCTGAGGCGGCGTTTCGCGCGGCGTGTTGAGCGGGCGCAGCGTGGTAACCCCGTGCTTGCGGTCGGGCGCTTCCATCCTCTGCCATTGGCCGGCCTGCTGCTTGATCGGCGGCCCCGCGTCCTGGGTACCGTCCTGCATGTCCAGGCGCACGAAGTCCTCGCCTTCCTGCTGCGTCACTTTCACAAAGCCATCGGCCTGCTCGATGTACTCCTCCCCGTCCTGCCAGTGCACCTTGGTGCCATCAGCGAGGCGACGCTCCAACATCGGCAGACCAGCGTCGCTCAGATCCTGGCGTGAGGTGACGAAAGCCGGATTGATATGGCCCTCACCGGTGAACGCCTCCGCCTGCCGACGCCACTGCGCCAGCGCATCGATGGCCTCGTTGACGCTGGACAGGCCTTTCCGGCCGAGCTGCCACAGAGTCAGCGGCAGCGAGACCATGCCCAGCACATCCAGTGCGTCGGCCACGCTGCTGCCGATCTCCTCGATGGCTCCGTCGATGTTGCCGCGCTCCAGCGCTTCCACGCCGCTGTGGATGCCCTTGGCTACCAGCGCCAGGGTGCTGCCGATGCACACCGCGGCCATGGTGCCGCCGGTGCCGATGGTGCAGGCGAGGCCGGCCGCGATGGAGCCGAAGATGGTCAGCGCATCGGTCACCCGCTCCAACTCGCTGGTGGTCATCTCGTCCACATCGGAGATGCGCATGTCGATGAACGACTTGCCGGCCTGCCACGGGCCGCCGGTCCTGCCGAAGGTCACCGCGATGCCCGTCGCGGATTGCTTGGCGTTGAAGGCGTTGGTCAGGTCCTGATGCAGGCGAAGCGGCGCACGCGCCATCACGTAGTCCTGCGCTTCCGGCAGCAGCAGCCAGCGCTTGAATGCGGCTTCATCCAGCAGCTGGTCACCGGCGCTGGTGCCCGGTACGAATACATACTGCTTGTTGTTGGCGCTCAACGCCCACAGGCCGTGGATCTCATGGCCCCTGATCTTCACCACCTGCAGCGATGACGCACTCTTCTTCGTGCCGTCAAGGTGGCCGTGCGCCCGCATCAACGCCGCGTAGGTGGCGGCATCCAGACGCCCTTCCTGATGTGCGTTCTCGATCATCCAGGCCATGTGGACCCGGGTGTGGTTGGCCATCGAGGCATGCAGGCCATTGCTGGCGTCCTTGGCCACGTCCTTCAGGTGCGCAACGTAGGCATCGGCCAGCTGGTTGCTCCACGCCATGTCCGCCAGCACGCGGATGATCGCGCGGCGCCCGTTTTCGTCGAGCAGTTGATCGGTGTGCTGCGCGTCGGTGCTACCGTCCGCCTTCTGCACGGTGAGGTCCATGTCGAACAGGTCGATCTGGCTCGGCCACGGTTCCAGCTCCTGACGCTGGTTGGGCAGGCCGCCTTCCCAATCCGGCAGTTCCGGGAGGTTCACCGGCAGCGGCGGCCGCTCCAGCCCATGCTGCTGCCAACCGCTCACCGCCCAGTCGATCAGGGACATTTCCACGCCCTGCACGTTCAGCACGATGCGTTCGGGGTCGAGGTCAGCGAAGTCGATGCCGACCAGCTTCAGCGCGTGCACCATTTCGGTGGTGACAGCGGGCTTGGCATGGTCCTGCAGGGTCTGCACGTCGTTGTTCAGGTGCTCGGCGTGGTCAGCGTCGGTGGCCGCATTGGCAATGCCCAACGTGCTCCAGCGCAGGCGGTTGCTGGCCAGTTGCTGCTGCGCCTCCTGCCGGGCGAACTGGATGCGCTGCGCGGCCCAGTCGTCCAGCGAGTGGCCCGGGTCGGACACCGGCTTGAAGTTCAGAATGAAGCTGTCGCCCGGGTTCCAGGTTGCGGTGCCCTG
The DNA here is from genome assembly GCF_032103445.1 of Stenotrophomonas sp. GTDB lineage: Bacteria > Pseudomonadota > Gammaproteobacteria > Xanthomonadales > Xanthomonadaceae > Stenotrophomonas. The sequence continues at coordinate 15,577 of NZ_DAMDFR010000026.1, read as the reverse complement.
CTTGCCGTTCTGGTAGGCGGCCTTGCGCTCCTGCCAGCGGTCCACCTGCTCCTGCACCTGCGGACGCAGGGCCGGCGGTGCAGCGGCAATGATGTCCTTGACCAGGGTCTTGTCGATCTCGTTGTTGACCACGTGCAGCCCGCCCTTGGCGCGGCGCTCGTCGAGGAACTGGCGGAACGCGTTTTCGTCCTTGAACACGTCGAACTTCTGCAGGTCGGCGCGATACAGCACCACCTGGCCATTGAGCCGAGAATCGTCGCTGGCACTGCGCAGCACCAGGTAGTGCGGCACGCTGAACGTCACCGTGGAGCCATCGGCCAGCACGTCGCTGTAGGTCAGCAGCGAGCTTTCCACATTCTGGGCCCCCTGCAGGTAGCCCAGCACAATGTCCGCGCCGCGTCGGTGGGCGTCCGGGCCGCTGCCCAAGGCACCGTTGAATTTGGCCTTGACCGCATCGATCACCAGCCGCGCGCGCAGCGCCTTCACCAGCGCCGGCTGCTGCAACGTGCTGCGCTCCTCCACCTGCTGCTGCAGCTGCTGGCAGTCCTTGCTGGCCAGGAAGCCCCGCAGCAGTTCCTGCTGCTTGTCGCTGAGCGGCTTGCCGTCGCGGCTGATGCGTACCGGCGATGCGCTGCTGCCCGTTCGGGTCAGGCAGTACTCCAGCAGCGGCATTTTTTCCTGCACCTTGACCCCGGCCACCGTGGTGGTGCCCAGGTCCACGTGCAGACCGGCGCTGCCGCTCTTGTAGCCGTGATGCTTCAAGGCGTCGTCCAGCACCTGCTGGGGCAGCGCTTCCAGCGAGGTAAGCACCGGTTCCAGCTCGTGCAGCAGCTTCAGCTGGGTCACCACCAGTTCCTGCTCCGAACCGACCAGGCTGGCCACCCACTTCCAGCCGTCCTGCTGGGCGATGTCCTGGGCCAGGGCCAGCGCCCAGGCCTGCATCGAACGCAGGGTGTCGGTCAGCTGGCCGTCGCCCAGCATCTGGTCGCGCTGGGCGTCGGTGAGGCCCTGTACGTGGATCTGTTCGGGCGGAGCTTCCGTCGAGGTAGTCGTGTTGCTCTGCTCAAGCGCGTGGCGGCGACGACGCTTGCCAGGCACCTCCGGCGTGCCCAGCAACTGGTCAACGCCGGAGCCCCAGGCACCGTCTACTGAGACCACTTCCTGGGTGAGCATCGCGGCCAGCTGCTCCAGGGTCGGCGGCGGTGCCTCCGGGGGCCATATGGAGTCCTTGAACCACGCCACGCCAGCGGCGGCGAGGGTGCCAGTACCCACTACGGTGGCTTTGAACGGATTCTGCTTGATGAAGTTGCCCATGCCGGCCAGTAGCGACGTGGAGACGGTCTTGGGTGCACTACCAAGCAGGGCATCGGCCGCGGGGTCGGCGGTCGGGGTCACGAACTGCCCCTCTTCCATGAGTTTTAGTTCGATTCCCTGAACTTCGGTTGCCACCTGGCTGAAGCCGGCGCGTGCGCCCACGCACGTGAGCATGGTGCCCAACCAGTTCAGCCAGCTCGCTTCTGCGCGGGGGGCTGGCGAGCTCGCCGCGTACAGCTCATCCAGCGGTGATTTGACGATGGGCCCCGCGATTGCGAGCGTGCTCGGGGCGACCGCCTTGTGCAGATCGAACGCAGCGCTGCCGGATGCCGACGACGTCGCCGTGGCCAGACGATGGGGCAGCGGTGCCGTTTCCTTGTAGCCCGCCAGGTGCTTGCGGTCTTCCGCGCGTTTGAACGCCGCCATTTCCTCGCGGTCGAGCTTGCGCATCGGGCCCGGGGCTTCGGCCATCGGGGCGAACAGCTGACCGCCCAGTCCGTTCAGACTGACCAGCTTCCGCCAGTGATGCGGCAGGTTGGCAACGAACTGGCCGACGCCCTGCAGTTGCCCGGATGCCTGCGGCAACCGGCCCTGCAGCTGCCACAACAGCACCGCCGCCGCGAGCGCGCCGCCCGCCTCTTCAATGCCCAGGTCCAGCGTGGTGGCTTCATCGGCGCTTTGTACCCACTCGTGCATCGACTGCAGGGTTTCCACCACGGTGGGCGGCAGGCTGCGGATGAACGCTTCGATGCTGTCGACGCTGCGCAGGGCAGGCAGGAATGGCAGCAGGCTTGGCAGGGCGGCGCTGATTGCGCGCCAGTCGCCTTCGTACAGCGCGCGCGCCACCTGGGCCGCGCTGGCCGCGCCGGTGATGCCCGGCAATGCGTGGGAGGCCAAGCGCCACGTGTAGGTTTGCAGGGTGGTATTGGCGGCGTTGAGAAAGAAGTTTTTCAGGGCGGGCAGCAGGGGGACCGGCTTGGACAATTCCTTCTCGAAGCGGGCGATGATCGCTTCGCGGGCAGCGGCATCGGGGGCGTGCTTCAGCTTCTCGTTGAGCATCGCAATCAGATCGCGGGCATTCGGATCAGTGCTGTCGCGGAGCTGTTCCAGGATCAGACGTTTACGTGCGGCCAGTTCCTGGCGCGTCGAGGTGCGTGTCGCAAGTGACGCGGAAGCGTCGTTGTGGATCGCGACCGGCGCGCCGGTGACTAAACACTCGTTTTCGGGCGGAGACGGCGGCAAGGCAACCGGGGAGGACCGGGACGCAGAGGTGGAGGCAACAACAGGGCTCGGCATGGTGGGGTGATTCGCGAAGTTGTGGGAGGCGCACCACCTTCAGAGCAATTGCATTGCGCTGAGCGGTGCGACCCGATACTGCGAAATCCATCATGCTTTTCGAATACAACTTCTTATCGATTTTTAGGAATTGTCCGAAAAAGAAAATGCCCGGCTTTCGCCGGGCATTCGCTGTTTCCATCAGACCGATGCGAGCAATCAGCTGGACAGATGCTCGATTGCGGCCACGCTGCCCAACCGGTCGCCCAGCCGCTTCAACAGCGCCAGACGATTGCCGCGCAGTGCGGGATCTTCGGCATTGACCATCACGCCATCGAAGAACGCATCCACCTGCGGGCGCAAACGGGCCAGACGCGCCAGCACGCTGACGTAATCCTTGTGGTGCAGGCTGGCGTTGCTGTCGTCAATGGCCGCTTCCACCGCTTCGGCGAGTTCGCTCTCCGCCGGCTCGGCCAGCAGCGACGGATCAACCATGCCGGGGATGTCGCCTTCGGCCTTGCGCAGGATGTTGCGGATGCGCTTGTTGGCGGCTGCCAGTGCTTCCGCTTCCGGCAGCGCGGCGAACGTGCCGATGGCGTCAATGCGGCGGTCGAAGTCGTACAGCGACGCCGGCTTCAGTTCCGCCACGGCGTTGAAGTGCGTGGCCGGCACGCCCTTGTCGGCGTAGTAGCCACGCAAGCGGTCGATGATGAAGTCGTACAGCTCCTGCGGCAGCGCCTCGGTCTTGCGCTCGGCACTGGGCTGCACCGCTGCCGGCAGGCCGGCCAGCGCCTTGCCCAGCAGCGCGCGCAGGTCCAGGTCGAAACCGGACTCGATGATCGTCCGCGCCAGACCCAACGCATTGCGGCGCAGCGCGAACGGGTCCTTGTTGCCGGTCGGCTTCAGCCCGGCAGCAAAGCCACCGGCCAGGGTGTCCAGGCGCTCGGCAATGGCCAGCACCTTGCCCAGCGGCGACAGTGCGATGTCGTCACCACCGAAGCGCGGCTGGTAGGCCTCGTCGATGGCCAGCGCCACCTCCGGCGAATCACCACCGGCCACGGCGTAGTGACGGCCGGCAATGCCCTGCAGTTCCGGGAACTCATTGACCATGCGCGACTGCAGGTCGTTCTTGGCCAGCAGCGCGGCGCGCTTGGCCAACACCGCATCGGCACCGACCTGCGGCGCGATCAGCTCGGCCAGCGCCACCACGCGCTGCACCTTGTCGGCCACCGAGCCCAGCTTGGCCTGGTAGGTGACGGTCTTCAGGCCGTCGCCCATCGACTCCAGACCCTGCTTGAGGTCTTCGTCGAAGAAGAACTTGGCATCGGCGAAACGCGGACGGATCACCCGCTCGTAGCCCTTGGCCACTTCGGCGACGTCCTTGGACTCGATGTTGGCGATGCCGATGAACTTCTCGGTGAGCTTGCCGCTGGCATCCAGCACCGGGAAGAACTTCTGGTTGATCTCCATGGTTTCGATCAGCGCTTCCTGCGGCACCGCCAGGAACTCGCGCTCGAAGCTGCACAGCACCGGGGCCGGCCATTCGACCAGGTTGACCACCTGTTCCAGGTTGTCGTCGGTGATCCGGGCCTGGCCGCCGGCCTTGGCCGCTTCGGCGTGGGCGCTGGCGACAATGCGCTCGCGGCGCACGTCGGCGTCGACCAGCACGTAGGCCGATTCCAGCGAGCTCACATAGTCGTCCGGGGTGCTCAGCCACACGGTCTTGTCGTGCATGAAGCGGTGACCGCGGCTCATGCGGTCGGCCTTCAGGCCGAGCAGCTCGGCGTCGACCACGTCCTTGCCGTGCAGCAGTACCAGCCAATGCACCGGGCGGGCGAAGCCGTACGCATGGCTGCCCCAACGCATCGGCTTGGGAATCGGCATGGCGGCGATGGTCTCGGCCAGGATCTCCGGCAGCAGCGCAGCGGTGCGCGCGCCCGGGGTCACCGAGCGATGCACGAAGCGCTCGCCCTTGGCGTCGGTGGTGCGCTCCAGCGCGCTCCAGTCGATGCCGGCCTTGGCGGCAAAGCCCTGCAGCGCCTTGGTCGGCTGGCCGTCGGCGTCCAGCGCGATGTTCAGGTACGGGCCCAGCACTTCGGCGTGCTGTTCCGGCTGTTCCACGGCTACGCCGGGCAGCAGCACGGCGAGGCGGCGCGGGGTCGACAACGGCTTGGCGTCGCCGCGTTCCACGGCCACGCCGCGCTTGCTCAGGCCGTCAATCACGCCATCGAAGAACGCCTGGGCCAGGCCCGGCAGGGCCTTCACCGGCAGCTCTTCAGTACCCAGTTCGATCAGCAGCGGCTGCATCGCGCTCATGCCTGCACCTCCTTGGCGGCCACGGCTTCGAGGCGCTTGGCTTCATACAGTTTCGCCACCGCCTGGGCCAGCGCGCGCACGCGCAGGATGTAGCGCTGGCGCTCGGTGACGCTGATCGCGCGGCGCGCGTCCAGCAGGTTGAACGAGTGGCTGGCCTTGCAGACCTGCTCATACGCGGGCAGCGGCAGGCCGGCCTCAACCAGCATCTGCGCTTCCTTCTCGCACGCGTCGAAGCGGTGGAACAGCTCCTCCACGTTGGCGTATTCGAAGTTGTAGGTGCTCTGCTCGACTTCGTTCTGGTGGTAGACATCGCCGTAGGTCACCGGCGTGCCATCCGGACCGTAGGTCCAGACCAGGTCATACACGTTGTCGCAGTTCTGCAGGTACATGCACAGGCGTTCCAGACCGTAGGTGATCTCGCCCAGCACCGGCTTGCACTCCAGGCCACCGGCCTGCTGGAAGTAGGTGAACTGGGTCACCTCCATGCCGTTGAGCCAGACTTCCCAGCCCAGGCCCCAGGCACCCAGGGTCGGCGATTCCCAGTTGTCTTCGACGAAGCGCAGGTCGTGCACCAGCGGGTCGATGCCCAGCGCCTTGAGCGAATCCAGGTACAGCTGCTGGATGTTGTCCGGGCTCGGCTTCATCGCCACCTGGTACTGGTAGTAGCGCTGCAGGCGATTGGGGTTTTCGCCGTAGCGGCCGTCGGTGGGGCGGCGCGAAGGCTGCACATAGGCGGCATTCCAGCTTTCCGGACCGATCGAGCGCAGGAAGGTGGCCGGGTGGAAGGTGCCGGCCCCGACCTCCAGGTCCAGCGGCTGGATCAGCACGCAGCCCTGCTGCGCCCAGTACTGGTTGAGGGTCTGGATGAGGCCCTGGAACGTGATCGGAACGGTCTTCGTGGCGGACATGCGGCGGATTCTTGCCTGCAAAGGGGGTGCGCTAGTATAGCGATCATGGATCATCGCCCATCGGTACCGCCCCTTCCCGCCGGCCTGGCCGGGTCCGCTGCCACGCCGGAACGGGTGCCGCTGCCGCCGGGCCGTCTCGGCTTTGACCCGGTAGCTGCGGCGCTGGTGGCCGACGGACTGGTCGCCGAGCACGACCAGGATCGGATCCGCTTTTCCGCCCACGGCGCGCGCAATGCCAGCGAAGTCCATCCGCTGGTGCTGCTGGCCAACCTGAAACTGGCCGCGGCCGGCGGCGGCGAACTGGGCCTGGAGCGGCTGACCGAATGGCTGGCCGAACGCACCGGCACCCGCTACCTGCGCATCGACCCGACCCGGGTGGATGTGCCGGCAGTGACCGCGCTGGTCTCCCATGCCTATGCACGCCGCCACCGCTTCCTGCCGCTGGCGGTCAACGCCGAACGGGTGCTGGTGGCCACCAGCGAGCCGCTGGCGCACGAATGGCTGCGCGACCTGCAGCACCTGACCCGCCGCCAGATCGAACTGGCCACGGTCAATCCGCTGGACCTGCACCGCTACACCATGGAGTTCTTCGGGGTGACCCGCTCGGTGCGCGGCGCACGCAGCGACGCCCGCGGCGAACCCAGCGGCACCCTGCCCAGCTTCGAGCAGCTGGTGGAACTGGGCCGCGCCGGCGACGTCAACGCCGACGACCACCACATCGTGCACATCGTCGACTGGCTGCTGCAGTACGCCTACGAGCAGCGCGCCTCGGACATCCACCTGGAGCCGCGCCGCGACATGGGCCGCATGCGTTTTCGCATCGACGGCGTGCTGCACAAGGTGTTCGAGGTGCCGCCGGCGGTGATGACCGCCGTGGTCAGCCGGATCAAGGTGCTGGGCCGCATGGACCTGGCCGAGCGCCGCCGCCCGCAGGACGGTCGCATCAAGACCCGCTCGCCGGGTGGGCGCGAAGTGGAAATGCGCCTGTCGACCATGCCCACCGCCTTTGGCGAGAAGTGCGTGATGCGCATCTTCGACCCGGATGCGGCGTTCAAAAGCATCGACCAGCTCGGTTTCAGTCCGGAAGAAGCAGCTGGCTGGACCGCGCTGGTGGAGCGCCCGCACGGCATCGTGCTGGTCACCGGCCCGACCGGCTCGGGCAAGACCACCACCCTGTATTCCACCCTGAAGCGGCTGGCCACCCCGGACGTGAACGTATGCACGGTGGAAGACCCGATCGAAATGATCGCGCCGGAATTCAACCAGATGCAGGTGCAGACCAACATCGACCTGGACTTCGCCGCTGGCGTGCGCACCCTGCTGCGGCAGGACCCGGACATCATCATGATCGGCGAAATCCGCGACCTGGAAACCGCGCAGATGGCGGTGCAGGCCTCGCTGACCGGCCACCTGGTGCTGTCCACCCTGCACACCAACGACGCCCCCTCGGCAATCACCCGCCTGCTCGACCTGGGCGTGCCGCATTACCTGATCGCCTCGACCGTGAACGGCATCCTGGCCCAGCGCCTGGTCCGCACCCTGTGCCCGCACTGCAAGGTGCCCAAACCGCTCAGCGCGGCGCAATGGGCGGCGCTGGCTGATGCCGATGAAGCATTACCAGAGTCGCCCACGCCATATGCGCCGGCTGGTTGCATCGACTGCCGGCGCACCGGTTACCTGGGGCGCGTGGGCCTGTATGAGTTGCTGCCATTGGGTTCGCGGCTGCGCGGGCTGATCCGGGGCGACATGGATCTGGCCGGTTTCAGCCGTGCGGCGCGTGCTGAAGGGTTGCGAACCCTGCGCCGCGCGGGGCTTGAAAAGGTGGCGGCAGGGCTGACTACAATCGAGGAAGTCCTGTCTGTACTGCCGCCCCCGGATGAACCACGCGCCCTTCCTGATTCTTGAAACCGGCCAACCGGTCGCCTCGCTGCGCCGGTACGGGCGTTTTCCGCACTGGATCCGGGTCGCGGCCGGGCTGGAAGCCGATGAAACCGTGGTGGTGGATGTGGAGCACGGCGGGCAGCTGCCCGACCCCGCCCACTTCGCCGGGGTGATCGTCACCGGCTCGGCCGCGTACGTCACCGACCGCGCCGACTGGAGCGAGCGCAGCGCGCAGTGGCTGCGCGATGCCGCCTACGACGGCCGCCCGGTGTTCGGCATCTGCTACGGCCACCAGCTGCTGGCCCACGCCCTGGGCGGTGAGGTGGCCTACAACCCGGCCGGGCGCGAGTCCGGCACCATCGAACTGGCGCTGGACCCTGCCGCGGTGGACGACCCGCTGTTCGCCGGGCTGCCGGCGCGCTTCCCGGCGCATGCCACCCACTTGCAGACGGTGCTGCGCGCGCCGGAAGGTGCCGCCATCCTGGCCCGTTCGGCGCAGGACAACTGCCATGCCTTCCGCTGGGGCGAGCAGGCCTGGGGCGTGCAGTTCCACCCCGAATTTGCCACCCACCACATGCGCGGCTACGTGCGCGCCCGCGCCGAGTGCATCCGCAGCCACGGCGGCTGCGCCCGCACCGTGGCCCGCGGGGTCAGCGCCGCGCCACTGGCCCGCCAGCTGCTGCGCCGGTTCGTGCGCCAGGCGCGCAATGTCGAACGCGGGCATTGATCGCGCCACATCTTCAGGTGGCGCGCACATAAAACAGGGATAATCGAGCCAGCACGGGGCCTGCGGCCCCTACTCCCCCTGTTCCGGATTGGTATGAGAGACATTCGCAAGCTGCCCGCCTCGGCGGGTGCCCAATGGCTGCTGGACACATTCACGCTGTACCGCCGCGCGCCACTGCAGCTGGCCGTGCTGGGCATCATCGGCATGCTGGTCAGTTCGTTGATCGCCATCGTCTCGCAGGCGCTGCCGGGCTGGCTGAGCCTGCTGGGGCAGCTGCTGTCGGTGGCGGTGGGGCCGATCCTGTTCGGCGGCATGCTGTGGGCGGTAAGTGAGATCGACCAGGGCCACCGCGCCCAGCCGGCGCACCTGTTGCAGCCGATTCGCGACCGCCGCGTCAGCCACCTGCTGGTGCCGCTGGCGATCCAGATGGTCACCATTCTGGCCCTGGGTGCGTTGCTGTTCGTGATGATCGGAAGCGACGGGCTCAACAGCATCGGCGAAGCCACCCGTAATCTGCAGGTCCTGCAGCAGTCGGACACCGCACCCAGCAACGAACAGGTGCTGGCCGTGTTCGACCCGGTGCCGGTGAAGCGTGTGCTGCTGTGGATCGCGCTGGTGTTTGCGGTGTTCGTCGCGCTGAGCATGGCCATGTTCACCCAGCCGGCGCTGGTGATGTTCGACCGTCAGAGCGGCATGCACGCGCTGCGCATGAGCCTGCAAGGCTGTGTGGAGAACTTCGGTGCGATGACCGTGTTCATGCTGCTGGGCCTGGTGGCCATGCTGTGCATCTACTTCCTGGTCGCCATTCTGATGCAGATCGCGCTGTTGTTCGGCGGTACCGCGGCCGCCACCGCGCTGATGCAGCTGGTGGTCACCACGGTGATCATGCCGTTGTACGTGGGCGCGGTATACGCGTCGTGGAAGCAGATGTTTGCCCACCGCACCCGCGGTAATCCGCCGCCGGTGCCGCCGGCGAACGGCCCGAAGAACATCTTCGCGGCGTAATCAGTAGAGCCACGCCCTGCGTGGCTGCGCGGTGCCGCCTTGGTCGAAGCCACGCAGGGCGTGGCTCTACGCGGTTTCCGCCTTGTTTTTCGGCACCAGCCAACGTGCCGCATGAATACCCAGCTCGTAGAGCAGGCACATCGGAATGGCCAGCATCAGCTGCGACACCACATCCGGCGGAGTCAGCACCGCCGCCAGCACGAAGATGCCCACGATGGCGTAGCCACGGCCTTCCTTGAACTGTTCCGGAGTGATCCAGCCCAGCAGGGTCAGGATCACCATCGCCACCGGCAGCTCGAAACTGCTGCCGAAAGCGAAGAAGATCGCCAGGACGAAATCCAGGTACGCATTCGCATCCGGGGTGATCGCAATCACCTCCGGGCGGAACGTGGTCAGGAAGTGAAACACCGCCGGCAGCACCAGGAAGTAGGCAAATGCGCAGCCGATATAGAACAGCAGCACCGACGACACCAGCAGCGGCACTGCCAGGCGCTTTTCGCGCGCATACAGACCCGGGGCCACGAACGACCACAGCTGGAACAGCAGCCACGGCACCGCAATGAACAGCGCCACGAAGAAGGTCAGCTTCAGCGGCGCGAAGAACGCACCGGCCGGGTTGGTGGCAATCATCGACTGCCCGTTCGGCAGCTGCGAGATCAGCGGTTCGGCCAGCCAGGTATAGATCTGCCGCGAAAACGGCATCAGCCCCAGCAGAATCACGCCCAGACCGATCAATCCGCGCATCAACCGCGCGCGCAGTTCGATCAGGTGTTCCACCAGCCCGCTTTCGGGGGCCTGCTGATCGCTCATGGCTTGCCCTCCGGCACGGTTCCGGTGGGCGGCACGGGAGCCGGGTCACGCGGCGAACCGCCGTCGATGCCGGGCGGTGCCATCGCATCGCGCTGCGGTTCCGGGTCCGGCGTATCAGGCGTGGCGGGCACCACATGCTGGGCCACGCTGGCCGGCGAATCCGGAGCCGGGCCGGTCATCAGCGGTTCCTCCGCGCTGCCGGCATCGGTGCGCGCCACATCGCGCTGCAGCTCTTCGGCCTGCCGGCGTGCGGCTTCGCCGCTGGCGCGCAGCTGCGCCTCGGTGTCCTGCACCGATTGCTGCGCCTCGCGGAACTGACGCTTGATCTCATCGGCGTGCAGTTCGCGTTCCAGCTCCTGCTTTACCGAATCCCACTGGTTGCGGGCGCGACGCACCCACAGCCCGGCAAACCGCGCTGCCTTGGGCAGGCGTTCCGGGCCCAGCACCACCAGAGCGACCACTGCGATCAGCAGCAGTTCGCTGAAGCCGATATCGAACACGCCAGATCGTCCGGTCAGCGACGGTCGCGGTCGTGCTCGTTCTGCGAGGACGTCGTCGAATCGGAGTTGCGCGACTGGTCATTCAGCTGCGCAGGCGGCGCGTCTTCATCGCGCATGCCCTTCTTGAATTCCTTGACCGCACTGCCAAGGTCCTTGGCACCGCTGGTCAGCTTCTTGGTGCCGAACACCAGAAGCACGATCACCAGCACTACCACCCAATGCCACAAGCTCATACTGCCCATGTGCTGCTCGCGTACCTAGTCAACAGAGGGTTGAGCATAGCGCACCGCCACTACGACGGCGCGCGTGACGAAAGTCAGTTGCCGCCATCCAGCGATTCGGTGCGGATTTCCCCTTCACCCACCGGCTGGAAGCCCTGCTGGGCCGCGGGCTGCGCCGGAACCGCCTGCAGCGGAGCGGTGGTGGCTCCGGTGGCGCCCTGTTCAGCCGGCGGCAGCGCCGGCGCACCGGTCGGATTCGGCGCGGCGCGCGGTGCCGGTGCGGCCCCCGCGGTGCCCCGGTTGGCACGGGCTGAATAGGTAGCTTCTTCCAGCCGGTCACGGAAGGCGACCACGTCCATCGACGGCGATTCGCCGACCCGGCCTTCGAAGATCATGCGCGGCGTGGTGCTGCTGCCATAGGCGTCCAGGTTGGCTTCGTCGTCGATCTGCAGCACGGCACCGTCCAGCGCCACGCCGGCGAACAGCCCGCGCGCGCGCGACCACGACCAGATTTCGGCCTTCAGCTGGCCGTCGGTGGCGGCCGCTGCATTGCGCCCGACCGGACCTGCCGCCACACCGGCGTCGGCACCCAGGGTGAACTTGCCGTTGACCAGGTTGTCCAGGCTGCGGTCGTTGCGGAACACCAGCACCACGTCGGACGACTGCACGCCGGCCTGGAAGCCGATGCTGCCGCCGGTGAGCTTCATGAACACCGGGTTGGACCAGCTGCCGTCCGGATTCTTGACCGACATCAGGCCATGCCCGCGACGGCCGCCGATCACCAGACCGGCCTTGATGGTGTCGGGAATCACGACGATGGCGCGGCCTTCGTCGAGCAGTTTGTCCGGGATGCCCTGTTCGGGAATCGACTGGATTTCATTGAGCACGCGCACCGCGTTGCGGGCGCGCTGGTCTTCCTGGGGCCCGGCCACGGCCTGGGCCGACATCAGGCTGGCAGAGATCAACAGGACAAGGCGGATGCGGCGCATGGTGGTCTCCGAAAGCAATCAAACAACGGTAGGTGCCCATCCTGATGAGCACGCATTACAGAACCGGTAGGTGCCCACGCAAGTGGGCACGCAATACCCGAAATTAGTCAGGTTTCAATGAATCCGCAATGAGTATCCCGGACCTGCGAGAATATCCCCCATGCTCGACGCCCCCCACACCGCTGTGCTGGCGGTCAATCTCGGCACGCCGCAGACCCCCACCGCGCCCGCGGTGCGGCGCTATCTGGCTGAGTTTCTCAGCGACCCGCGCGTGGTTTCCATTCCTGCCATCCTGTGGAAACCGCTGCTGTACGGGCTGATCCTGCCCCTGCGAAGCGGACGTTCGGCCGCCAAGTACGCCCAGGTCTGGCTGCCCGATGGTTCGCCGCTGATGGTGTACACGCGGCGGCTGGCCGAGGCGATGCAGACCTTGATGCCGGACCTGACCGTGCGCCACGCCATGCGCTACGGCGCACCAGCGCTCACCACCGAACTCGACCGGCTGGCTGCTGAAGGCGTACGCCGCGTGGTCGTGCTGCCGCTGTATCCGCAATATTCCACCACCACCACCGCGTCGATCGAAGACCAGCTTCGGCAATGGCAGCCGCGCCATCCGGGCGTCACCGTCACCCTGGTGCGCGATTACGCGGTAGACCCGCAGTGGGTGGACGCCGTCGCCGGCAGCATCCGCGCCTGGTGGGACCAGCACGGGCGTGGCGAGAAACTGATGTTCTCGTTCCACGGCATTCCGCAGCGCCTGGCCGACGCCGGTGATCCCTATCCGCAGCGCTGCGAGGCCAGTGCGCGCGCGATTGCCGAGGCACTGGGCCTGGGCGACGGCGAGTGGCAGCTGGCCTATCAATCGCGCTTCGGGCGCGAGAAGTGGCTGCAGCCGTATGCCGAGCCGACGCTGTGGGGATGGGCGGAATCCGGCATGAAGCGCATCGACGTGGTCTGCCCCGGGTTCGCTACTGACTGCCTGGAAACACTGGAAGAAGTGGCGATGGGGTTCACCGAAACGTTGGCCGAACGTGGCGCGCAGATGCGCTACATCCCCTGCCTGAATGATGCGCCGGAGCACGCCCGGGCTCTGTCGCGGCTGAGCGTGGCGGCGCTGGCATGATCCTGCAGCCGTTCGATCTGGCCCTGGCCACCACCTCGGTGGCTGGTCTGCGCTCGGAGCACCGCGACGCCCCCCGCGTGCTGGCGCTGCATGGTTGGCTGGACAACGCGGCCAGCTTCATTCCGCTGGCCGCGCACCTGCCCGCGCTGGATCTGGTCGCCATCGACCTGCCGGGGCATGGCCATAGCGCACACCTGCCGTCGGGTACGCAGTACAACACCCCCGGTGCCATTTGCCACGTGCTGGACGTCGCCGACGCGCTGGGCTGGGACCGCTTCACCCTGCTCGGTCATTCCATGGGGGCGGGCATCGCCAGCCTCACTGCCGCAGCGGCTCCCGAGCGCATCGAGCGTTTGATCGCGATTGAGGCGCTGGGTGGGCTGCGCGGGCCGGAAGAAGAAACCGCCAGTCGTCTGCGCGAGCATGTGCAGGCTGCGCGCCGGCTGGGCGACAAGCGCCTGCGGGTGTTCGCCGATCTCGCCGCACCGATACGCGCCCGCATGATGGCCAACCAGCTCAGCGAGTCTTGCGCTCGCCTGCTGGTCGAGCGCGGGGTGATGCCGGTGGAAGGCGGCTACAGCTGGTGCAGCGACCCGCGCCTGATGTTGCCCACTGCATTGCGGATGAGCGAAGCGCAGATCGACAACCTGCTGGCCGCGATCGAGTGCCCCACCCAGGTGGTGTACGCCAGTCCGGCACAGTCCTATTACCCCGAACCGCTGCGCAGCGAGCGGTTGCGGCTGCTGCGGGATGGGCGTTCGGCGGTGTTCCCGGGTACGCACCATCTGCATATGGAGCATCCGGGGACAGTGGCGGCGGTGATCACCGGGTTTCTGCAGGGCCAGTGACGCATCCGGTCCCTCAGGCCGGGTTGAAAGGGTCACTGAAAGTCGCAGGTGACCTGCAAGCGGCAAAGTGAGACGCAGGTCGTGGTGCGGGCGAGGTCGTGTCTGTTTAGTGGCGCGTTCCGACAACCATGGTTGTCCTTTCCTGCGAGCGTTTCATGCCCGGTCCTTCCCCTTCTGTTACCTGCGCCGCGGCAGGTTCTGCGTCCGCCAGGGTGGGCCGCCCGGACCGCCCGGCAAGCTGTCCACCCCGCGTTGTCAGCGGCGCACTTGACCAGATCAGCAACAGCGCCGACGCCGTCGTTCCACGTCCCACCACACCGATACTGGATGCGGCGTGGTCAGGTGTCATCACCGGCTGGCTGACTCATGCAGCCACCGCGATGCGCGATGCACCCGGCCTACCGCGCGTGGGCGTGCCCACGCTCTATCTTTGGCGGGCCTACAAGGCGGCCGCCTGGCACGTGCTGCCGAGCACGCTCACCCTGCTGCTGGAGTCCGAACACCTGTGCCGGTTGTTTGGGCTGGATGCGCCATTGCCGGATACGGTGTGTGCGCCACTGCTGGACGCGGTGCGGGGCGAGATGGCGCGTGCCGCTGCCGCCGGCAGCCCGTTGCAGCAGGATGGCGACGTGTTGATGGACTACCTGGAAGGCTGCATGCATCAGCCGGCGAAAGACGTGCTGGGGAATCCGTTGCTGCGGCCGTTGTTCGATGCATTGCATGAAGTCGCAGTGAGAAAGCCCGCGCTGACCCACTTGGGGAACATCGCAGATCCTGCCGCACCGACGGTAACCGAGGGTCGTCGCGTTGCGCATTGAACCGATGGCCATCTGCACCGTGGTGGTGCCGCGCCCAGCGAGCGCGCCGCCCCGACTGGGCGACGCAGCCCGGATCGAGGTTCGCAATGGATCCGATGCGGAGGTTCTTCGGATGCCGGCTTTGGGCGGCGATGGTCTGCGCCTGCGCCGGGTCTCTGCGCCTGAAGCGGCGGTCATCGGCGAGCACCTGGTCTGTTACGGCGTGCACAACCCGCCCTCAACGCAGGCCGTGCTGGCGGACCATGGCACCCATCTGAAGGCGGAGTGGCTGCGACTGCTGGATCACTGGACCTGCTGCGCCGCCAACAGCCTTCGCCAGGAGGCTGTCGCCCTCCGGGCGCAGGGCGGCGAGGCTCCGGCCTCGTGGGCGGCTTACCTGGTGGCGGCGCGGTGTCTGTTACAGGGTGAACTGGAGCAGGTGCTGGATTCATCGTGGTGTGCCAGCCTGCTGCAGCTGGAGGCTCCGTTACCGCCTTCGCTGCGAAGCGCATTACTTCACGCACTCGATCTGCAGATCCACGCCGGCGGCGTACTGGACGATGCCGGTCGGGCGCGCGCCAATGAGGTGCTTGAGGAGCTGTATCCCGCGCTGCAGGGGCCGGCATTGGAGGCGATGCGGCACACACTGCTGGCCCATCTGTTCGCTTCCCTGCACAGGCAGGCGATAGCCGAGAACACCGCGGGCACGGAGTTCCGGGTCATCCACCTGCACGTGCCGCCTACGTGATCTGGTCGGCGATTGATTCGCGCACAAAGAAAAACCCCGCTGCGTGAGCAGCGGGGTTTTGGGTGTAAACCCTGGCGATGACCTACTCTCGCATGGCTTGAGCCACACTACCATC
>NZ_DAMDFR010000025.1:53848-58354 GCF_032103445.1 Stenotrophomonas sp. | reverse complement strand
GGCTGCCGGTGCAGGGTGAGGCCGGGCCCGGGCAGCAGCGGGTCCTGGGTCCAGGCGGGGGTCGGCGCGATCCAGAGCCACGGCGTGACCGGCCGGGTGGCCAGCACCAGCGCCAACCGCTGGCGCTCCAGTTCGCGCAGCGACAGCGCCGGTTCAGTATCAAACCAGGATGCGACGGATGCTTGACGGGAGCGCGAGACGGCGGGCATGGTCCAATTCTATGCGACTGATTGCCCTACCCGCATTCGCGGACAACTACATCTGGGCGCTCGTCGCCGAAGACGGTAATGCCATCGTGGTCGACCCGGGCGAGGCCGCGCCAGTGCTGGCGGCAGCCGCGCAGCAGGGCTGGCGTCCGCACACCCTGCTGCTGACCCACCACCACGACGATCACATCGGCGGGGTGGCCGAACTGCAGGCGCAGTACCCCGGCCTGGCGGTGCTGGCACCCGACGATCCGCGCATTCCTCAGGCCACCCGCCGGGTCGGCGATGGTGAACACGTTCAGGCATTGGGCGTGGGGATCGACGTAGTATCCGTGCCCGGACACACCCGAACGCATATCGCTTTTCACACGGCTGAACATCTTTTCAGTGGCGATGCGTTATTCAGCCTGGGCTGTGGCCGGATGTTCGAAGGTACGCCGCCCCAGCTGCTGGCTTCATTGCAGCGGCTGGCGTCCCTGCCCGCGCACCTGCTGCTGTGCTGCGGGCACGAGTACACCGTGTCAAATGCCGTCTTCGCGCGGCATGTCGACCCCGCCAACGCCGCGCTTGCGCGACGCCATGAGGAGGCACTGGCCATGCGCCGCGATGAACGCCCCACGCTGCCGGTTACGCTGGCGAGCGAGCTGGAATGCAATCCATTCCTGCGAACCCATGCTCCGGCCATCCAGGCCGCGGTCAGCGCCCATCTGGGCCGTGAACTGACTGCTGAAGTGGATGTGCTGGCCGGCCTGCGCGGCTGGAAAGACGGATTCCGAACATGAGCCGGCGATTGCTGCCGCTCGCGCTGGGACTGGCCATGGCCATGGCCGGCAGCGCGGGCGCCCAGTCGTTGAATACCGGTCTGGCCCAGAACGTGGCCGGGATCACCCAGCTGCCGCTCGATGCGGCCGCCCTGCCCCCTCCGTCGGTACGCAACGGGCAGGACATCTTCGCCAGTTTCCGCGAGGGCCTGGCCGAACCTACCTGCGACGTCGAGGCCACCAGCCCGCGCTGGCAGAAGCAGTTCGCGCACGCGCCCTCGCGCTTGGCCAACCAGGACGACGATGCGCTGGTGCTGTTCGGCTATGTGGTGGAAGAACTGCGTGCCGCCGATCTGCCCACTGAATTTGCACTCATTCCCTTCGTGGAGAGCGGCTATCGGCCGAACGCGCGCAATGGCGCGGGCCCTGCCGGGTTGTGGCAGTTCATTGCCACCACCGCCAAGAACCATCGCGTGCAGGTGAGCAACGGCTATGACGGCCGTTTGTCGGCCGTTGATTCGACCCAGGCAGCGGTGCGCTACCTGAAAACCCTGCACGGCATGTTTGCCGGCGACTGGCGACTGGCCACCATGGCCTATAACGCCGGCGAATACCGGGTGCTGCAGTCGCTGCGCAAGGCTGGCATGAACGCACAGAACGCACGCCCGGCCGAATTGCCGGGGCTGTCGCCAATCACCTACGCCTACGTGGAAAAGCTGCACGCGCTGGCGTGTGTGCTGGAGAATGCAGAGACCACGCCGGCGGTGATGGCCTCGCTGGATCGCACCGTGCCGGTGCTGAAGGGGCATACCCTGCCGGCAGGCACCAGCGTGCAGCAGTGGGCCGCACAGCGGCAACTGGACCCGGCACGCATCGCCCGCCTGAACCCCGCGCTGGCCAATGGCAAGGGGCGTCCGAGCGGCACCGCGACGGTTCTGGCCCCGGCCACGCATGCGCCGGTGGATACCTCGGTGGCAGTAGCCCAGGTGGATGCGCCGGCGACCGACGTTGCCAGTGCCCGGCCGAACACGCCGGCGGCCACGCGCACGGTAGCCAGCGCGGCCGATCGTCCGCGCGCGCGCCGGCACACGGTGCGCAATGGCGAGTCGGCCTGGACGATTGCCAAGCGCTATGGGATGCCGTTGAAGGCGCTGTTGTCGTTGAACAATCTCACCGGCAGCAGTGTGTTGAAGCCGGGTGCGGTGTTGCGCGTGGAAGATTGATCGCGGCGGACAGAAACGAAGAAGGCCCGGCAATGCCGGGCCTTTTTTGTTTTCCGCGCCAGCCGGGCAAGCCCGGCTCTACGACATGCATCTGGTGGAGAGCCCCCTTCTTGTTGAAGGGGGCGCGCCGACAGGCGCGGGGATAAGGTGGAATGCGTGGGCAAACCGAAGAACGTTTAACCGGCACCGAAGGTGTCGGTTAAAGGTTGCTCTCTTCGGTTTGCACCTTGAAACGCTTTCTTGCAGTCTTCACGAATTCCTGCGCGGCCGACATGCCGTCCAGCTGCTCGAGCTGCTGCTTGAACTGCTGCTTCTGATCGGCCGGCACTTCGTCCAGGTTGGCCGGAGTGACCTTGTTCACCGCGAAGACCAGGTAGCGGCCCTGCACCTCGACCTTGCCGTAGGTCGGCTTGCCTTCGGCCGGCTGAGCGGCGGCGAAGATGGCGCGGTTGATCTCCGGGGTCGGCACCGGCTGGGTGCGCGGCAGGCCCGGCAGCGGGCTGACCTGCAGCTTGTCTTCGGCGGCGACGGCCTGCAGGGTCTGGCCGGCCTTGAGCTTGGCCAGCACCGCATCAGCAGCCTTCTCCGACGCCTGGCGGGTGCGGTCGGCACGGATGGCAGCGATGACCCGGTCGCGGGCCTTGTCCAGCGGCAGGGCCTGCTCCGGGCTGTGCTGGGTGACGCGGATCATCACGCTGTGGTTCGGCGCGATTTCGATCGGGTCGCTGACCGTGCCGTCCTGGGTCAGCACGTCGGAGAACGCCGCACGCAGCACCGCCGGGTTGGCGGCGATGCCGCTGGCGGTTTCACGGGTGAACGGGCCGACGGTCTGCACCGGCAGCTTCAGGGTTTCAGCCGCAGCGGTCAGCGAGGACGGGTTCTTGTAGACCTCGTCGACCAGACGCCCGCTGAGCTGGCTGAACTTGCCTTCGCTGTCGGCCTTGAGCTGCTCGGCAGCAAGCTGGTCACGCACCTCTTCGAACGGACGCGACTGACCGGGCTTGATCTCACGCAGCTGCAGCACGTGGTAGCCGAACTCGGTCTTGACCGGGCCGGAGATCTCGCCAGCCTTCATGGCAAACAGCGCGTCTTCGAACGGCTTGACCATGACGCCACGCTCCACCCAGCCGAGATCGCCACCGCCCTGCTTGGAGCCGGTGTCGTCGGAGTTGGCCTTGGCCAGGGCAGCGAAGTCGGCACCCGGGGCCTTGGCCTGGGCCGCAATCGCGGTGGCCTTCTGTTCGGCAGCCTTCATTGCGGCCGCGTCGCTGGCATCGGCAGCAAACAGGATGTGCGAGGCCAGACGGGTTTCCTGCGTGCCAAAGCGCGCCTTCTCATCGTCGTAGCGCTTGCGCAGCGTGGCTTCGTCAGCGGCGGTGGCCGCCGGCAGCGTGGCGGCATTGATTTCCACGTATTCCAGGCTGACGGTTTCCGGCTGGCGGAAGTCCTTGGTGTGGCCGTCATACCAGGCCTTGATCTGCGCGTCAGTCACCTCGGCGGTGTCGGCCGGCAGTTCCGGCAGTGCAGCCAGTTCCACGTCGCGGGTTTCGCCCAACAGCTTCATCAGGCGGTCGGCATCGGCGGCGGTGACGAAGCCCGCCCCTTGCAGCGCAGCCGGAATGATGGAGGTCTGCAGGCTTTCGCGGACCTGCGCCTCGAACTGCGCCGGCGTGCGCGGCGGGTTGCCGGCGGCCAGGGTGGCACGGTACTGGGTGCCGTCGAACTTGCCTTCCTGGTTGAGGAACGCCGGAATGGAGGCGATGGTCTCGCGCACGGCAGCGTCGCTGATGACGAGGCCGGCCTGTTCGCCGGACAGGCGCATGACCTGTTCGTCGATCATCTGGTCCAGCACTTCCAGCTTGCTTTCGGTGCTTTCAAACTTGCGCGGATCGAAATCTTCGCCCTGCTGGGTGCGCGCCTGCATGCGCGCCTGCTCGAAACGGGTGCGGAAGTCGTTGGCGCTGATTTCGTGGTGTTCCCACAGCAGCGACATCGGCCACCAGCCCGGAGCCGAGCGCCACCAGGTCGGCGGAGCGGACACCTTGGCCACGTTCTGTGCGCCAACGCCACCGAGGTAGCTGTTGTCGATCACGAACAGGAAGGGAATCATCAGCAGCCCCAGGATCACGGTGACGATCCAGCCCGAGGTCTTGTCGCGGAGTTTCTGCAGCATGAGTGAAATCAAGGCCTGATTGGCGAGCCCGGCAGTGTAACCCGCTTCGCGCCACGCCCCAACTGCCCTGCCCTGCAGGCAAAAGAAAAGCCCCTGGCTTTCACCAGGGGCCTTCAAAAGTTGGCGGAGCGGACGGGACTCGA
>NZ_DAMDFR010000025.1:0-53748 GCF_032103445.1 Stenotrophomonas sp. | reverse complement strand
ACCCGCGACCTCCGGCGTGACAGGCCAGCATTCTAACCAGCTGAACTACCGCTCCGCGCTGAAACTTTGCAGGCGCTCATCATATCCGAAGATGTGAAGAAAACCTACCCCGAATTAACACTTTTCGAGGATTTTTTTGAAACTGGCGGAGCGGACGGGACTCGAACCCGCGACCTCCGGCGTGACAGGCCAGCATTCTAACCAGCTGAACTACCGCTCCACACTTTCAAAAACCATCTACTGGCAGTGCCTGGTGGGTGCTGAGGGTTTCGAACCCCCGACCCTCTCCGTGTAAAGGAGACGCTCTACCGCTGAGCTAAGCACCCCAGCAAGCCGCTTAGTTTACGGCATCCTTCAGGGCTTTGCCAGCCTTGAACGACGGATTCTTCGAAGCAGCGATCTTGATGGTGTCGCCGGTCTTCGGGTTGCGGCCGGTACGGGCAGCGCGGTCGCGCACCTGGAACGTACCGAAGCCCACCAGGGTCACGGCGTCGCCGCCCTTCAGTGCCTTGGTGATGGCAGCAACGACTGCATCGACGGCGCGGTTGGCTTCGGCCTTGGTCAGGTCGGCGTTTTCAGCCACGGCGTCGATCAATTCGGTCTTGTTCATTCTGTACAGCTCCTTTGGCGGGGATTTCCGCGTGTTAGACAGTGATGCATCCGAACCGGTCGTGCTGCCCGGATGCCCGTGATTCGTTCGCCCCAGTCAGCAATGTGCTCACTTGCGAGTGGTGCTTTTATACCAGTGCCCCCTACCCCACGCAAGCTGAAAAGCCAATAACGACGCGGGTTTCAGAGGGTTCAGCTACGCGCGTCAGTGCTTGACGCGCGCGTTGGAAGCTGTCTTGCCACGGCTGCGAACCGCGACCGGCGGCTTTGCCTTCTTGGCCTTCTTCGGGGTCAGCGGCGTCTCCAGGGCGATGTCCAGCACCTCTTCGATCCACTTCACCGGCACGATCTCGAGGTCGCGGGTGACGTTGGCCGGAATGTCGGCCAGGTCCTTGCGGTTCTCCTCGGGGATGATGACGGTGCGGATGCCACCGCGCAGGGCGGCCAGCAGCTTCTCCTTGAGCCCGCCGATGGCGGTGACACGACCGCGCAGGGTGATCTCGCCGGTCATGGCGACATCGGCCCGGATCGGCACCTTGGTCAGCATCGACACCAGCGAGGTGACCATGGCGATGCCGGCACTGGGGCCGTCCTTCGGCGTAGCACCATCAGGCACGTGCACGTGCACGTCGTGCTTCTGCAGGAACTCGGGGTCGATGCCGAAGCCGACCGCGCGCGAACGCACCACCGACAGCGCCGCCGACGCCGATTCCTTCATCACGTTGCCCAGCTGACCGGTCAGGATCAGCGCGCCCTTGCCCGGCACCAGGGTGGATTCGATCTGCAGCAGGTCGCCGCCGACTTCGGTCCAGGCAAGCCCGGTGACCAGGCCGATTTCGTTCTGTTCTTCGGCACGGCCGAAGTCGAAGCGACGCACGCCCAGGTACTTGTCCAGGTTCTTGCTGTTGACCGTGACCAGCGCCTTGGCCTTGCGTGCGCCCTTCTTCGCCTTGGCCGCCGGCTGCGGGCCGGCCAGCGCGATTTCCTTGACCACCTTGCGGCAGATCTTGGCGATTTCGCGCTCGAGGTTACGCACGCCCGATTCGCGCGTGTAGTAACGCACCACGTCCTGGATGGCGTCGCTGGCGATCTCCAGTTCCTCCGGCTTCAGGCCGTTGGCCTTGAGCTGCTTGGGCACCAGGTAGCGCATGGCGATGTTGAGCTTTTCATCCTCGGTGTAACCCGGGATGCGGATCACTTCCATGCGGTCCAGCAGCGGGCCGGGGATGTTGAGCGAGTTGGAGGTCGCCACGAACATCACTTCGGACAGGTCCAGGTCCACTTCCAGGTAGTGGTCGTTGAACGCGTTGTTCTGTTCGGGGTCGAGCACTTCCAGCAGCGCCGACGACGGGTCGCCACGGAAGTCCATCGACATCTTGTCGATTTCATCGAGCACGAACAGCGCGTTCTTGCTGCCGACCTTGTTGAGGTTCTGCACGATGCGACCCGGCATCGAGCCGACGTAGGTGCGACGGTGCCCGCGGATTTCCGCTTCATCGCGCACGCCGCCCAGCGACATGCGCACGAACTTGCGGTTGGTGGCCTTGGCGATGGACTGACCCAGCGAGGTCTTGCCCACGCCCGGCGGACCGACCAGGCACAGGATCGGGCCCTTCATCTGCTTCACCCGCGACTGCACCGCGAGGTATTCCAGGATGCGGTCCTTGACCTTGTCCAGGCCGAAGTGGTCGGCATCGAGGGTGTCCTGGGCGACCTTGAGGTCCTTGCGGACCTTGGTGCGCTTCTTCCACGGCACGCCCAGCAGCCAGTCCAGGTAGTTGCGCACGACGGCGGCTTCAGCCGACATCGGCGACATCTGCTTGAGCTTGGTCAGCTCGGCCTTGGCCTTGGTTTCCACCGGCTTGGGCATGCCGGCCTCGGCGATCTTGCGGGCCAGCTCGTCCATCTCGCCGGGCGCGTCATCGAGGTCGCCCAGTTCCTTCTGGATGGCCTTCATCTGCTCGTTGAGGTAGTACTCGCGCTGGCTCTTTTCCATCTGCGACTTCACGCGGCCGCGGATGCGCTTTTCCATCTGCTGCACGTCGATCTCGCCATCGACCAGGCCGACCAGCATTTCCAGCCGTTCGCTGGTCTGCAGGGTTTCCAGCAGGCGCTGCTTGTCAGCCAGGCGCACGCTGATGTGGGCGGCGATGGTGTCAGCCAGACGCGCCGGCTCATCGATGCCGGACAGGGTCTGAAGCAGCTCCGGCGGCAGCTTGCGGTTGGTCTTGACGTACTGTTCGAACAGCGACATCAGCGAGCGCGCAATGGCCTCGACTTCGCGCGGTTCGCGGGCGTCGTCGGATTCGATCTCCTGGCCCACGCCGTGCAGCGCGCCGTCGCGCTCGGTGACCTGGGTGACGTTGACGCGCGCCAGGCCTTCAACCAGCACCTTGATGGTGCCGTCGGGCAGCTTCAGCAACTGCAGCACCTGGGCCAGCGTGCCGACCTGGTAGAGATCGGCTGCGGCCGGATCGTCGGTTTCAGCCGACTTCTGCGCCAGCAGCAGGATGCGCTTGTCGGCGACCATGGCCTGCTCCAGGGCATGCATGGACTTGTCACGACCGACGAACAGCGGAATGACCATGTGCGGGAACACCACCACGTCACGCAGCGGCAGAACCGGCAGGTCGAGAGTCTCACTTGGGGAACGGGCCATAGGGGCTCCAATGGAACAGTGGGGATGGCCTCCGGGCAGCTTCACCCGGATACAAAAAAGCCGATGGCCCCGTTATGGGGCCATCGGCATCAGGATGCAAGCTGCTCTGAAAAAAATCATTCAATTCAAACGGTTGAATGATTATTCAGCACCGGCCGCCTTCTGTTCAGGGGCGGGCGGGGTCTGGTAGATCAGGTAGGGCTCGGACTTGTGTTCGATCACCGATTCATCCACCACCACCTTGCTGACGTTTTCGGCCGAAGGCAGGTCGTACATGGTGTCCAGCAGGACCGATTCGACGATGGTCCGCAGGCCACGGGCACCGGTCTTGCGCTTGAGCGCCTTGCGGGCAATGGCCGACAGGGCGTCCGGACGGAACTCCAGCTCGACGTGCTCCATCTCGAACAGCTTCTTGAACTGCTTGGTGATGGCGTTCTTCGGCTCGGTCAGGATCCTGACCAGGGCCGCTTCGTCCAGTTCTTCCAGCGTGGCCACCACCGGCAGACGGCCAACGAACTCGGGAATCAGACCGAATTTGATCAGATCTTCCGGCTCGACCTCAGCCAGCACCTTGCCCACTTCCTGCTTGCGCTCGGAGCTCTTCACCTTGGCCCCGAAGCCGATGCCGCCGGCGTCGTTGGAGCGGGCGTGGATCACCTTGTCCAGCCCGGCGAACGCGCCGCCGCAGATGAACAGGATGTTTTTGGTGTCGACCTGCAGGAATTCCTGCTGCGGGTGCTTGCGACCGCCCTGCGGCGGCACGCTGGCCACGGTGCCTTCAATGAGCTTCAGCAGGGCCTGCTGGACGCCTTCGCCGGACACATCGCGGGTGATCGACGGGTTCTCGCTCTTGCGCGAGATCTTGTCGATTTCATCGATGTAGACGATGCCCTGCTGCGCCTTCTCGACGTCGTAGTCGCACTTCTGCAGCAGCTTCTGGATGATGTTTTCCACGTCCTCGCCCACGTAACCGGCTTCGGTCAGCGTGGTGGCGTCAGCCATGGTGAACGGCACATTGAGCAGGCGGGCCAGGGTTTCAGCCAGCAGGGTCTTGCCCGAACCGGTCGGACCGACCAGCAGGATGTTCGACTTGGCCAGTTCGACGTCGTCGTTCTTCTGGCGGCTCTCGATGCGCTTGTAATGGTTGTACACCGCCACCGCCAGCGTGCGCTTGGCGCGATTCTGGCCGATGACGTACTGGTCGAGGACCTCGAGGATCTCGCGCGGCTTCGGCAGCGAACTGCGCGCCGACTGCGCCTTTTCCTCAAGTTCTTCGCGGATGATGTCGTTGCACAGCTCCACGCACTCATCGCAGATGAACACGCTCGGGCCCGCAATCAGCTTGCGCACCTCATGCTGGCTCTTTCCGCAGAAGGAGCAGTAGAGGATCTTGCCGGTGTCCGTGGAACGACCTTGGCGGTCTTCGCTCATGCTTCGCTTACCCAGTTACCCCACCCGCTGAACGGGGGTTCGATTCGAGAATAGCACAGGGCCGGGTGGACACCAGTCCAGCCCGACCCCGCGGAAACAGGCCGGTCGCCCGGCCTGGCACTACCGTTACGCCGGGGTGATCGACTCTTCCGGGCGACGCTCGAGCACCTGGTCCACCAGGCCGTAGGCCACGGCGTCGGCGGCGCTCTTGAAGTTGTCACGCTCGGTATCGCGGGCGATGGTTTCCAGCGACTGTCCGGTGTGCTTGGCCAGCACTTCGTTCAGACGCGAACGCAGGGTCAGGATTTCACGGGCATGGATGTCGATGTCCGTGGCCTGGCCCTGGAAGCCACCCAGCGGCTGGTGGATCATCACCCGCGAGTTCGGCAGCGCATAGCGCTTGCCGGCCGCGCCCGACGCCAGCAGCAGCGCGCCCATCGAGGCGGCCTGGCCGACGCAGATGGTGCTCACGTCCGGCTTGATGTACTGCATGGTGTCGTAAATGGCCATACCTGCGGTGACCACGCCACCCGGCGAGTTGATGTAGATGCTGATGTCCTTTTCCGGATTGTCCGCTTCCAGGAACAGCAGCTGCGCCACCACCACGTTGGCCATGTGGTCGTCGATCGGACCGACCAGGAAGATCAGACGCTCCTTCAACAGGCGCGAATAGATGTCATAGGCGCGCTCGCCGCGGCTGGTCTGTTCGACCACCATCGGCACCATGTTCAGGGCTTTGGTTACGTTGTCCATTACTGGGGCACCTATTGAGTAGGGGGAAAACGCCCCGCGCCGGAGCGCGGGGCCTGTGACGCCGCCCGCTTACTGGCGGATGGCGTCCTGGAACGACAGGGCCTGCTCGGTGTGCTGGGCGCGCTCGGCGATCCAGTCGATCACCTGCTCTTCCATCACGCGGTTCTGCAGACCACTCATCAGCTGGGGGTCGTTGCGGTACATCTCAATGACCTGTTCCGGCTCTTCGTAGGTCGAAGCGATCAGGCGCATGGTTTCGTTCAGGCGCTTCGGATCCAGGCGCAGGTCGTTCTTGCGGGCCACTTCGCCGACAAGCAGGCCGACCAGCACGCGCTTCGCAGCGGCGTCCTTGAAGCCTTCGTGGGCGTCCGCCGGGACGTCACCCGGGTTGCGGCCGCTGCGGCGGATCTGCTCGACCTGCTGGGCCAGCATGGCGCGGGCTTCGTTCTCGACCAGGCGCGGCGGCATTTCCACCGAGGCGTAGGCGGCGATCAGCTGCTCGCCGACTTCGCGGCGCAGACGGTTCATCAGCGCGCCCTTCAGCTCGCGCTCGAGGTTGGCGCGGATGTCCTTGCGGAACTGCTCCAGGTCGCCGCCCTTCACGCCGAAGCTCTTGATGAAGTCGGTGTCCACTTCCGGCAACACCGGCTCGGACACGTCCACGGCCTTCACGGTCACCTTGACCTGCTTGCCGGCCAGGGCCGGAACGCGCCAGTCGGCCGGGAATTCGACGTCCAGGGTCTTTTCTTCACCCTTGGCCAGGCCGACCAGGCCCTTTTCGATCTGGTCGAACATCATGCCCTGGCCGATGACCACGCTGCCCTTTTCGGTGCCTTCGGCCGGCAGGCGCTCATCGCCCGCCTGCGAGAAGGTTTCCAGCGCGACCAGGTCGCCGTCCTGGGCGCCGCGGGTGACCGGGCTCCAGCTGCGGCGCTGTTCGCGCAGGTTGGTGATCATCTGGTCGATGTCGGCATCGGAGATTTCGGCGGTGTGGCGCACGACGGTCAGCTTGCTGACGTCGACGTCGCCGAAGTCCGGGATCAGTTCCACGGTGGCCACGAAGGAGAACTCGCCTTCGTCGCCCTTGTCGATGCGCGGGGCACCGGCGATGCGCAGGTCGTGCTCGCGCACGGCGGCATCGAAGGTTTCACGCAGCAGGCCGTCCAGCGCTTCGTTGCGCACCTGCGCGCCGAAGCGCTGTTCGATCACCTTGGCCGGCACCTTGCCCGGGCGGAAGCCCTTGATGCGCGCGGTGCGGGCGATTTCGCCCAGGCGACCGCTGATGTGCGTCTGCAGGCGGTCTTCCGGCAGCGAGAAGGTCAGGCGGCGTTCCAGATTGCCGGTGGATTCGATCGAAGCTTGCATGTTGACTCCTGCCACCGGTGGCGCGGCCCCCGGCACTGATGTGAATGAAACGGGTTTTGGAGACGGGACCGTGGACGCACAATCCCGCCGCAGCCCTGTAGTTTGGCCGATATCGGGCAGCGCCGCCAGCACAGGGCCGGAAGCGTCAATCCGGACCCCCGTTCAGGGTGGGCCAGCCGTCTCCCGTCAGGCGGGACGTGCCCTCGAACAGCCCGGCCCCAGCCGGGTCTGTGGTGCGAAAGGGGGGACTCGAACCCCCACGCCTTGCGGCACTGGAACCTAAATCCAGGGCGTCTACCAATTCCGCCACTTTCGCGCAGGGCGGGATTATAGGGGAATTGGGCAGCCGCCGCCCTTTGGTAGCGTCGATCGACAGACGACGGCCGATATCGGCTCCACGCTCTTTAACGCATGACATGGAAACGGAGCACCTTGACCACCCGAACGAGCAGACCCGTCAATCGACCTGGGGCACGCCTGCCGCCTGCACACCATCAACAAACACGCCACCCGCATGCAGGTGCCGCACGACCCGATACGCCAGCAATGTGTAGGTGCGCACGGGCGGAGAGTCGTCCTCAACATATCGAACATGCGACACGCGGTACGCGGCACCAAGTTCCGCATTCGCCGCCTCAACTCCCTCCAGCACCGCATCGACGAGGTGCTCCTCATCCAGCTCGCCGTGCTTGCAGCAGCCCACGGGCGGCAGACGCTCGCAGACGGGACGGGAAGTCACAGGCTCGCCAATCCGCAGACCCAGGAGGTTGTGCTTGGGACCGGTGATCCGGATCACCGTAAGGTAGCCATTGGAGCGGACGAATTGCATCGGAAGTTACTGCTCTGTGTTGACGGACGCGCTACAGATCAGGAGCTTACGCAGCGCGTGCTGCATTCACGACGAAATCCCGCGCCTGGGCAAGCGTGACAGCACCATGCGCCTGCAGGACAACGCCATCGAGCCGACCCTCGATGAACTCCAACCAGGAACATGTTGTCGAACCCGATGAGTGGGCATATCGACCATAGGCACAGCAGACCGTCTGGTCGTCCAGCACAGAGAGCTGATGGAGCTCCCCTGCGGGATCGTCGGAAGACCACTGGCGCAAGACGTTGGGGCGGGAGTAGACCACCGGATGCCTGACCGCTGAAGGGACCAGGCACGAGACTAGCATTTCCTTCGGGAAAGCCGCCGCTTCGGCCGGGGCCATGCGTTAAAGCATCGGGACAGGCTATCGGTAGTCGTCTATCGACCGACTCTACCCGACCGGCATTGCGCAAACGCCATTGCACATGTATCGCATCGCGTAGCGACGCGCCATGCGCGTCGTGCCGACCACGCCCACAGCACGCGTAGAGCCACGCCCTGCGTGGCTGCGCGATGGCTGACCGCAGGCAAGAAAAAAGCCGCCTGGCAAACCAGGCGGCTTCTGTCTTGGTGGGCTGTCAAGGATTCGAACCTTGGACCTATTGATTAAGAGTCAACTGCTCTACCAACTGAGCTAACAGCCCGAAAATCGGGAGGCGAATTATGACGCATTGCGACATTGGGTTGCAAGCGTTTTTTTTTGCTGGCGGATTGTGTCGCGAAAAGCCTTCTCCGTTCCGGGGTCCGTGCATTAAAGAACCCGGCGGCGATATCGGCGGTCGTCTGTCGATCGACCCTACCGGTCCACATCCCGTAGCGACGCGCCATGCGCGTCGTGCCCACCGTCCACGCCACCGCGTAGAGCCACGCCCTGCGTGGCTGCACATGCCAGATCGCACGCAAGAAAAAAGCCGCCGGACGTATCCGGCGGCTTCTGTCTTGGTGGGCTGTCAAGGATTCGAACCTTGGACCTATTGATTAAGAGTCAACTGCTCTACCAACTGAGCTAACAGCCCTGAAAAACTCAGGCGATCATTGTAACGATTTCGCCTTTTTCTGCAACCCGGAAGCGCCTTCGGCGCACCTGGCTTTGAAACAGTGGGGTGGCTGAGGGGATTCGAACCCCCGACCACCGGAATCACAATCCGGTACTCTAACCAACTGAGCTACAGCCACCACTGAAACCTTTGAATCCTGTCGGTTTGTCGAAGCCACGCAGGGCGTGGCTCTACATTCCTTCCTGGCTGGTCGATGACACGCATGGCGTGTCACTACCTACCTTCCCTGACGCATGCGCCAGATGGCGCGCCCGACAGGAATCGAACCTGTAACCGCCGGCTTAGAAGGCCGGTGCTCTATCCAGTTGAGCTACGGGCGCTCATGCCGGATTGTCGCATTCCAATCCCGTTTTGAGCAGATTGGTCGGGGTAGAGGGATTCGAACCCCCGACATCCTGCTCCCAAAGCAGGCGCGCTACCAGACTGCGCTATACCCCGGCGGTAAATCCCTCGAGGTTGCCCCCGAAAGAGTCGGCTATTTTGGGAACCGGCGAGGCATCTGTCAACGGTTTTCACACAAATTTTCACAAACGTCGCTCAGCAGGTGGCTGCGGTAGCCGACAGACCGCCCGCTCCACTATGCTCGGGCCAGCGGCCGGACGGCCTCCATCCACACCTTTCAAGGAGATTGGCAATGCGCAGCGGCAACCCCGCCCTTTCCGAATCGACGTTCCTGGACCTGTCCAGCGGGGCCGTCGTTGCCCGGCCGGACCAGGCCATGACCCTCAACGGCACGGTCAACAAGACCGGCATCCTGTTGCTGCTGACCGTGCTGACCGCCGCCTTCGCCTGGAGCCAGACCGTCGGCATCGACGGGCAGATCAATCCCGCCGCCAAGCTGTACGCCATCGGCGGTGCGGTGGGCGGCCTGATCCTGGCCCTGGTGACGGTGTTCAAGAAAGAATGGTCGCCGGTGACGGCTCCGGCCTACGCGCTGGTGGAAGGCTTCTTCCTGGGCGCGATCTCGGCGATCTTTGAAATGCGCTTCCCGGGCATCGTGTTCCAGGCGGTGCTGCTGACCTTCGGCACCCTGTTCGCCCTGCTGTTCGCCTATCGCAGCGGCATCATCAAGGCCACCGAGAACTTCAAACTGGGCGTGGTGGCGGCCACCGGCGGCATCGCCCTGCTCTACCTGGCCTCGTTCGTGCTGGGCTTCTTCAACATCAACGTGCCGGTGATCCATGAAGCCAGCTGGCTGGGCATTGCCTTCAGCCTGTTCGTGGTGGTGGTGGCCGCGCTGAACCTGGTGCTGGACTTCGACTTCATCGAAAGCGGCGTGGAAGCCGGCGCACCGAAGTACATGGAGTGGTACGGCGCGTTCGGCCTGATGGTGACGCTGGTGTGGCTGTATGTGGAGTTCCTGCGCCTGCTGTCGAAGATCCAGCAGCGTTGATCCGACATCCCGGGATGCCGGCCAACGGCCGGCGCTACCGGGACACCCTGCGAACGAAAAAGGCACCCTCGCGGGTGCCTTTTTCATGCAAGCCGGGCAAGCCCGGCTCTACGCGCGCGGCCGATTACAGACGGCTGGCGATGGCCTGGGCGAAGCCCATGGTGTTGCCGGTGCCGCCGAGGTCGCCGGTCAGCGAGTCCTTGGCTTCCAGCGTGGCCACGATGGCCTTGCGCAGGCGCTCGGCGTTTTCCGGCTGGCCGATGTGGTCCAGCATCTGCGCAGCAGCCAGCAGCAGCGCGCAGGGGTTGGCCTTGCCCTGGCCGGCGATGTCCGGCGCAGTGCCGTGCACGGCTTCGAAGATCGCCGCGTCCTTGCCGATGTTGGCACCCGGGGCCAGGCCCAGGCCGCCGACGAGGCCGGCGCACAGGTCGGAGATGATGTCGCCGAACAGGTTGGTGGTGACGATGATGTCGAACTGTTCCGGACGCATCACCAGCTGCATGCAGCAGTTGTCGACGATCATTTCCTGGAACTCGATGTCCGGGTACTCGGCAGCGACTTCACGGGCGACATTCAGGAACAGGCCCGAGGTCGACTTGATGATGTTGGCCTTGTGCACCGCGGTGACCTTCTTGCGGCCGGTGCTGCGGGCCAGCTCGAAGGCGTACCGGACGATGCGGTCCGAACCCTTGCGGGTGATGCGGGTGCCGGAGAACGCGGTTTCGCCGTCCGCCGAGACTTCCTGGCCTTCCGCCAGGTACGCACCTTCGGTGTTCTCACGCACGGTGATCAGGTTCACGCCGTCGCCGAAACGCGACTTGGTGTTCGGGAACGAAGTAGCCGGACGGACGTTGGCGTACAGGTCGAAATGACGACGCAGGCTGACGTTGATCGAGGTGAAGCCGCCACCGACCGGCGTGGTCAGCGGGCTCTTCAGGGCGATCTTGTTGCGGGCGATCGATTCCAGGGTGGAGGCCGGCATCAGGTCGCCGTGCTTTTCCAGGGCGACCAGGCCCGCGTCGGCTTCTTCGTATTCCAGCCCGGCGTTCAGCTTGTCGAGCACGAAGAGCGTGGCGTCCATGATTTCCGGGCCGATGCCGTCACCGCGGATGACCGTGATTTTCTGCGTCATTGATATCTATTCCGAACCAGGGGGAGCGCCGGGATCGGATGTCCGATACGTCGGCGCAAGGGAAGTTTCGCTTGCAATTATGCCCCACCCGGGCGGATGACCCCAAATAGACAAAGGTCCCACACCGGTAGCGCCCGACCGTTGGTCGGGCGTCCGTTCATCAATGCGCGTGGGCGTCCGGAGCAGCGGCACCGCCTTCCAGCTGGTCCAGGAAGTCCACGGCGCGGCGCAGGTGCGGGATGACGATGGAACCGCCGACCACCAGGCCGACCGAGAAGGTCTCGAAGAACTCTTCACGGGTCACGCCCGCCTCTTTGCACTGGGCCACGTGGTAGCTGATGCAGTCATCGCAGCGCAGCACCATCGAGGCGACCAGGCCCAGCAGCTCCTTGGTCTTCACATCCAGCGCGCCGGCCTGGTAGGTCTGGGTGTCCAGCGCGAAGAAGCGGCGCACCACCTGGTTCGGCTCGCCGAGGATGCGCTCGTTCATGCGCTTGCGGAACTCGGTGAACTCGGCGATCCGGTCCTTGCTGCCGTCGTCCGCCGCGCTCATGCCTGCTCTCCGTTCAGCAGCGGCTCAAGTTTGCCGGCCTGGTGCAGCGCCATCATGTCGTCGAAACCGCCCACGTGGACGTCACCAACGAAGATCTGCGGCACGCTGGTGCGACGGGTCTTGGCCATCATCTTTTCGCGCTCGGCCGGGTCCAGGTCGATGCGGACCTCGGTCCAGGTCTCGCCCTTGCTCTTCAGGAAGTTCTTGGCGGCCACGCAGTACGGACAGACGGCGGTGGAATAGATGGTAATGGGCGGCTTCCCGCCCGGGTTGGAAGCGACATCTTGGCTCACGGGAAACTCCACAGCGGAACGAGTGTCTGTATATGGTATCGCCCCGCTGGAATTTCGATGCCACCGCCGCAACACTGTGGATTAACGGCAGATTTCGACAGCGCCTGTCACCCTGCCTGCACGCCCCGCCCTACCCGCCTGCTCCGGAGCTCCGCTTGCGCCTTCTGCTGCTCTCTGCCGCGTTGACCCTGGCCCTGGCCGTGCCGCTGGCACAGGCTCAGGACACCAAACTGCCGGACATCGGCTCGTCAGCGGGCGAACTGCTGACCCCGGCGCGCCAGGCCGAATACGGCGGGATGATGCTGCGCGAGCTGCGCAACTACGGAATGCTGCTGGAAGACCCGCTGGTGGACGAGTGGCTGCAGACCATGGGTACCCGGCTGGGCTCCAACAGCGCCCAGCCGCGCCAGTCCTACACGTTCTTCATGATGGGCGACCGCCAGATCAACGCATTCGCCACCCTGGGTGGCTACATCGGGGTGAACGCCGGCCTGGTGCTCACTGCCGAGCGTGAGGACGAAGTGGCCGCGGTGCTGTCGCACGAAATCGCCCACGTCACCCAGCAGCACGTGCTGCGGGGGGTGGAGCGCGCCCAGCGCGACCAGATTCCAATTTTGCTCGGCATGCTGGCCGCCGTGGTGGCTGCTCAGCAGGCCGGCGGCAATTCCTCGGGCGATGCGACCATGGCGGCGATCAGCTCGGGCATGGGGCTGATGCAGCAGCGCCAGATCAACTACACCCGCAGCAATGAATCCGAAGCCGACCGGCTGGGCATCCGTACCCTGGCCCGCAGCGGCTACGACGTCGACGCCATGGCCGGGTTCTTCGAGCGCATGTCCGCCTCGATGCGCGGCAACGCCGGCGGCTACTCGGTGCCGGACTTCCTGCAGACCCACCCGGTCAACATCACCCGCATCAGCGAGGCCAAGGCCCGCGCCGAGCAGATGAAGAAGGACACCGTTCTGCTGACCACGCAGACCCCGACCGGCGTGCTCAAGGAACGGGTGGACCCGGCCGATCCGGCGCTGTCCGACCCGCTGGTCCGGCGCACCAATCCGTTGCTGCCGTCAGGCATGCAGTTCTCGGTGAACACGCTCAGCCGCGGGGCTTCCGGCCAGTTCGACTGGGCTCGCGAACGCCTGCGCGTTCTCAGTGCGGATACGCCGGACAGTCTTGCCACCGAGTATCAGAACCTGCAGCGTTCGCAGAAGAACGGCTTGACCGACCCCCAGCAGTACGGACTGGCGCTGGCCCGGCTGCGTGCGGGCGGTGCCGCGCAGGCGCGGACGGACCTGGCCGAACTGCTGCGCACCCACCCGGACAACCTGTGGGTGGCCCTGGCGCTGGGTGAAGCCGAATCGCGCGCGGGCCAGACCGCCCAGGCTAATGCCCGCTTCGACGCCCTGCTGCGGCAGCACCCGGGCAGCCGGCCGGTGGCGCTGACCTATGCCGACGTGCTCAACCAGCAGGGCGGCCGCGAGGCGGGCCAGCGCGCGCAGGCCATGTTGCGGCCGCTGCTGTCGCAGAGTGGCAATGACCCGGTGTTCCAGCAGCGCTTTGCGCGGGCCAGCGAGCTGGCCGGAGACAGCATCCGCGCCAGCGAGGCCTATGCCGAGGCCGCGTTCCTGAACGGCCGTCCGGAACAGGCGCTGATGCAGCTGCAGGCGCTGAAGAAGCAGCCGGAGCTGGATTACGTGGGGCGGGCACGGGTGGATGCGCGGATCGAGAGCATCACCCCGACCGTGCTGGAGATGCGCCGGCAGGGGATCAATGATCCGGAATTGGAGCGGCGATAGGGCGTGAAGATGACATGAAAGCGACACATCGATGAACGCCCTCGCCAGGGTGGTCACAAACCTGTCATGAAACCGTAGTCTACTGGGCAGCATCCCGGTCTGATAAGCATTACGGTGGGCACGTGCAGAAACGCATCCTGATCGTCGACGACGAACCCGCGATCCGCGAAATGGTCGCCTTCGCCCTGCGCAAGGGCGATTACGATCCCATCCACGCCGGTGACGCGCGCGAGGCGCAGACCGCCATCGCCGACCGCGTGCCGGACCTGATCCTGCTGGATTGGATGCTGCCGGGCACCAGCGGCCTGGACCTGGCCCGGCGCTGGCGCAAGGAGGCCCTCACCCGCGAGGTGCCGATCATCATGCTGACCGCGCGCGGTGAGGAAAACGACCGCGTCGGCGGGCTCGAGGCCGGCGTGGACGACTATGTGGTCAAGCCGTTCTCGGCGCGCGAACTGCTTGCCCGCATCCGTGCGGTGATGCGCCGCGCCCGCGAGGATGACGAAGACGGCAGTGTGGCCGTGGGCAGCATCCGCATCGACGGTGCCGCTCACCGGGTGTTTGCCGGCGACCAGCCGATTCCGATCGGCCCGACCGAGTACCGCCTGCTGCACTTCTTCATGACCCACCCCGAACGCGTCTATACCCGCGCCCAGCTGCTCGACCATGTGTGGGGCGGCAGCGTGTATGTGGAAGAACGCACCATCGACGTGCACATCCGCCGCCTGCGCAAGACGCTGGAACCGTTTGGTGCGGAGAACATGGTGCAGACCGTGCGCGGCGCGGGTTACCGGTTCTCCACCGCGACCTGATCACAATGCCACGTCACATCCGTTCCGCCTGGCTGAAGACCCTTGCCACCCTGGCCGTTCTGCTGCTGGCCGCCGTGCTGGTGGGGCTCGCCACCGGGCATGTGTGGATGTGCATCGCGCTGGTGTCCATCGCCGCGCTGGTCTGGCATTACTGGCGGCTGCGCCGGGTGCTGGGCCGGCTGACCGCGCGCCAACGCTGGGAGACCGCCAGCGGCACCGGGGTGTGGAACGAACTGGACCGGGTGCTGTACCGCAACCAGGTGGAAATGCGCACGCGCAAGCGCCGCCTGCTCGACATGCTGCGCAGCTACCGCGCCGCTGCCGCCGCGCTTCCCGATGCGGTGGTGGTGGTGGACCGCAACAGCCAGCGCGTGCAGTGGTTCAATGAAGCGGCCACCTCCCTGCTCGGACTGCATCACCCGGGTGACCTGGGCGAGGCGCTGGTGGAACGGCTGCAGCCGATGCCGCTGGCGCACTGGCTGGCTGGCGGGCGCAACGCCGAACCGATTCTGGACGTGCCGTCGCCGGTGGACCCGGCGATCCGCCTGAACCTGCGCCTGATCCCCTACTCGGCGGATTACTGGCTGCTGATCGCGCGCGACGTGAGCAAGCTGCTGCGCCTGGAACAGGTGCGCCGCGACTTCGTTGCCAATGTGTCGCACGAACTGCGCACGCCGCTGACCGTGGTGCACGGCTACCTGGACATGATGGACCCGGAGGATTTCCCGGGCACCGGGCCGATGCTGGAGGAAATGCGCAAGCAGTCCCAGCGCATGGCCCAGCTGGTAGAAGACCTGCTGACCTTGTCGCGGCTGGAGTCGCAGGAACACACCGAAGAAGAGACCGTGGCGATGGCCCCGATGCTGGCCACCCTGCGTCGCGAGGCGGAAGCACACAGCCAGGGTCGGCATCAGATCAGCGTGACCGACACCGCCGGCGTGGACCTGCTGGGCTCGACCAAGGAACTGCACAGCGCGTTCTCCAACCTGGTCACCAACGCGGTGCGTTACACGCCGGCAGACGGCCGCATCGAAGTGCTGCTGGCACGCGAAGGCCAGGGCGTGGTGTTGTCGGTGCGCGACACCGGCTACGGCATTCCGGCCAATCACCTGCCGCGGCTGACCGAGCGCTTCTACCGCGTATCCAGCAGCCGTTCGCGCGAAAGCGGCGGCACCGGGCTGGGCCTGTCCATCGTCAAACACATTCTGGGCCTGCACCATGCACGCCTGGACATCCAGAGCGAAGTCGGCAAGGGCAGCACGTTCTCGTGCCACTTTGACGCCGACCACGTGCGCGCGCGCACCGAAGCCGCTCTTCCTACTGCCGAAGACTTCTCCGCATGAGCACCCTTGTTCCCATCGCACTGCCGACGGACACCGACGCACTGCGCGAGCCGTCGCTGTACATCAACCGCGAACTGTCGCAGCTGGACTTCAACTTCCGCGTGCTGGCCCAGGCCATGGACCCGCAGGTGCCGGTGCTGGAGCGGCTGCGCTTCATGTGCATTTCCTGCACCAACCTCGACGAATTCTTCGAGATCCGCGCCGCCGCCGTACGTCATGCGCAGGAGTTCGGCCTGCCGCCGGCACCGGACGGCATGACCCCGCAGGCGATTCTGGGGGCGATCCACGACCGCGCCGCCGAACTGGTGGACCAGCAGTACCGCTGCTGGAATGAAACCCTGCGCCCTGCCCTGCACGACGCCGGTATCGACGTGCTCGGCAGGCACTCGTGGAACCACCGCCAGAAGCGCTGGCTGCGGGCGTACTTCCGCAACGAGATCATGCCGGTGCTGTCGCCACTGGGCCTGGACCCGTCGCATCCGTTCCCGAAGATCCTCAACAAATCGCTGAACATCGTGGTGGTACTCAAGGGTACCGACGCATTCGGCCGTGCCGGTCACCTGGCCATCGTGCGCGCGCCGCGCTCGCTGCCACGCATCATCCAGCTGCCCGATTCGCTGGGCAACGGCGCGCAGACCTATGTGTTCCTGTCCTCGGTGCTGTCCACGTTCGTGGACGAGCTGTTCCCGGGCATGGAGGTGCAGGGGGCCTATCAGTTCCGCGTAACCCGCAATTCCGAGCTGGTGGTGGACGAGGAGGAAGTGGAGAACCTGGCACTGGCCCTGCGCGATGAGCTGGTGGATCGTGGCTACCGGCCGGCAGTGCGGCTGGAGATCGCCCACGACTGCCCGCGCGAGATCGTGCGCACCCTGCTGCAGAACTTCGGCCTCACCGAAAACGCGGTGTATCGCATCGACGGCCCGGTCAACCTCAACCGGGTGATTCAGCTGTATGACCTGCTGTCCCGCCCGGAGCTGAAGTACCCGCCGATGAGTCCGCGCACCCTGCGCGACACGGACGGTATTTTCGAGACCGTGGCGCACAAGGACGTGCTGCTGCACCACCCGTTCGATGCGTTCACCGCGGTGCTGGACCTGATCAAGCAGGCCGCCGTGGACCCCAACGTGCTGGCGATCAAGCAGACCCTCTACCGCACCGGCAAGGACTCGCAGATTGTCGATGCCCTGATCCAGGCCGCGCGCAACGGCAAGGACGTCACCGTGGTGGTGGAGCTGCGTGCACGCTTCGACGAAGAGGCCAACCTGGGCCTGGCCGACCGCCTGCAGGAAGCCGGCGTGCAGGTGGTGTATGGCGTGGTGGGCTTCAAGACCCACGCCAAGATGCTGCTGATCGTGCGCCGCGAAGGCCGCAAACTTCGGCGCTATGTGCACCTGGGCACCGGCAACTACCACAGCGGCACGGCGCGGGCCTACACCGACCTGAGCCTGATCACCGCCGATGCCGATATCGGCAACGACGTGCACCTGCTGTTCCAGCAGCTGTCCGGGCTGGCCCCGAAGACCCGGCTGAAGCGCCTGCTGCAATCGCCGTTCACCCTTCATAACGGGCTGCTGCAGAAGATCGAACGCGAGATGCGGCTGGCCGCCAGTGGCCGCCCGGGACGGATCATCGCCAAGATGAATGCCTTGAACGAACCGCAGGTGGTGCGTGCGCTGTACGCTGCCTCGCAGGCCGGCGTGCAGATCGACCTGATCGTGCGCGGAGCCTGCACCCTGCGCCCGGGCGTGCCGGGGGTATCGGAGAACATCCGGGTGCGTTCGATCGTCGGTCGCTTCCTGGAACACAGCCGGGTGTACTGGTTCGGCAATGACGGTGCATCCGAGCTGTACTGCGCCAGCGCCGACTGGCTGGAGCGCAACCTGCTGCGCCGGGTGGAAACCTGCTTCCCGATCCTGGACCCGGAGCTGGCCCGTCGCGTTTACCGCGAGGTGCTGCAGAACTATCTGGACGACAACCTCAACGCCTGGGAACTGCATGCCGACGGTGAGTACCGCAAGTGCGTCCCCGGCCACGACGAGCCGCCGCATTCGGCACAGATGGCGTTGATGCAAGGTTTGTAGATCGAAGATCTGCAAACCGGGTAGCGCCGGCCGTTGGCCGGCCCTCAGCACCGCCTGGGCCGGCCAACGGCCGGCGCTACCGCAGCAGGGCCTCGGTCTTGAACGTCGGTGGCTTCCGCGCGCGCGTGCGCTGCTCGTAGTCGTAGGCCAGCTCGATCAGGCGCGGTTCGCTCCACGCCGTGCCCATGAACAGCAGCCCGAGGGGCAGCCCGTTCACGTGTGCCATCGGCACGCTGATGCTGGGATAGCCGGCCACGGCGGCGGCACTGTAGTTGCCGCCGGGAAACGCATCGGCCTCGCCGCTGCGCAGCGGCCACGCGGCACCGGTGGTGGGTGCCACCAGCGCGTCCAGACGTTCGGCCTTGAGCACCGCATCAATGCCCTCCGGGCCTGCCAGCCGACGCGCCTCGGTGCGCGCGGCGATGTACTCCGGGCTGCCCAGCGCCCCGGCCTGGGCGGCGCTCTCCATCAGGTCCTGCCCGAACAGCACCAGTTCCTTGTCGGCGTGCGCGCGGTTGAAGGCAATGATCGCGTCCAGGTCGAGCACCGGGGCTTGTCGGGCGCTCAGATACCGCGCCATGCCCGCCTTGAACTCGTGCAGCAGCACGATCCGCTCTGCGGTCTCCCATTGGTCCTGGGTTGGCAGGCGCACCGGCACCACCACGGCCCCTGCATCGCGCAGCACCGCCACGGCATGCTGCAGGGCGGGCGCAACACCGGGCTGCTGGTCCAGCGGGCCGTACAGCACGCCGATCCGCGCACCCCGCAGGCCCCCGTCCTTCAGGCGTGCGGTGTAGTCATACACGGCCTGGCCGGGCCGGGTCGCGGTGGCCGGGTCGGCGTCGTCACGGCCGGCCATCGCGGTCAGCAGTGCTGCAGCATCGGCCACGCTGCGGGTCATCGGTCCGGGGGTGTCCTGGCTGAAGGAGATCGGCACCACGCCATCGCGGCTGACCAGTCCCACCGTGGGCTTAAGCCCGACAATCCCGTTCACCGCCGCCGGGCAGACGATGCTGCCGTCGGTTTCGGTGCCGACCGCCGCCGCGGCCAGGTTGGCCGAGACC
Organism: Stenotrophomonas sp.; assembly: GCF_032103445.1. Taxonomy (GTDB): domain Bacteria; phylum Pseudomonadota; class Gammaproteobacteria; order Xanthomonadales; family Xanthomonadaceae; genus Stenotrophomonas. Next base: position 34,538 of record NZ_DAMDFR010000025.1, on the reverse strand, counting down.
GCCACCGCGCTGCCGCTGCTGGAACCGCACGGGCTGTGGCTGAGACGGTAGGGATTGCGGGTCTGCCCGCCGCGCGCGCTCCAACCGGAAATGGACTGGCTGGAGCGGAAGTTGGCCCATTCGCTGAGGTTGGTCTTGCCCAGGATCAGCGCCCCGGCTGCGCGCAGGCGGGTGACCAGGAAGGCATCGTCCGGCCGGAACCCGGCCAGGGCCAGCGAACCGGCGCTTGTGCCCATCGGGCGCGCGCCGATGTTGTCCTTGAGCAGCAGTGGAATGCCATGCAAAGGCCCGCGCAGCTGCCCACGGCGACGTTCGGCGTCCAGCGCTGCCGCTTCCTTAAGTGCGTCCGGGTTGAGCTCCAGCACGGCATTCAGGCGCGGTCCGGCACGGTCAAGCCGGGCGATGCGGTCCAGATAGGCGCGGGTGAGGGTGACGCTGTCCAGTTCACCGGCTGCCATCTGCGCCTGCAGTTCGCTGATATCCGCTTCGGCATAGGGAAACGGCGTGCTGACGTCGGTCTTGTCTGCGGCGGCAGCATGCGCAGTGCTGGCCAGCAGCGACGACGGCGAGGGCGAACAGCCGCTCAGCGCGATGGCCAATGCCAGCGATGTCAGTGACAGACGCATCAGTGAGTGTCAGGTGTCCCCGGGTGCAGCGCTCAGGCTAACCAGCGGTTGCCGCGCTTGGCAACTCAGTGCCGCTTGCGCAGGTCGCGGGCGAGCACGCCGACCACGATCAGATTGATGACCAGTACCGTCCACGAGGCCCAGCCGGGGTGGCGGAGAATGGCGTAGATGTCGAAGGGCAGGTAGATGCCGGCGGTCACACAGCCGAGCCAGGACGCCCAGGCCTTGGCCCGCCACAGGCCCCAGGCTTCGAACAGGTGCAGGATGCCGTAGGCGACCATGGCCGCGGCGGCCAGATGCACCGCGTCGGGGCTGATCATGTTCAGCAGCGAGGGCAGGGTGCCGTGATCCGGGTCCAGGCTGAAACGCCGGATCAGGGCATTGACCCCATCGCGCAGTGGCTGCGGGCCGAGCACTTCCAGCCCGGTTGCCGCCAGCAGCGCCAGTGCCGCCTTGCCGGCTTCCAGCAAGGCGATCACATGAAGACCCGGATGCGTGTGCGGATCCGGGTTGTAGGGCTTGTCGGTCACGACAAAGGTCCGATCAACCGGCGCGCGACGCCTTCTTGCGGTCGCTTTCGGTCAGGAACTTCTTGCGCAGACGGATTTCCTTCGGGGTGATTTCGACCAGTTCGTCGTCCTCGATGAAGTCCAGGGCCTGCTCCAGCGAGTACTTGATCGCCGGGGTCAGCTGGATCGCGTCGTCCTTGCCCGAAGCGCGCATGTTGGTCAGCGGCTTGGTCTTGATCGCGTTGACGGTCAGGTCGTTGTCCTTGGAGTGGATGCCGACCAGCTGGCCTTCGTACACGTTGTCGCCTTCAGCAGCGAACAGCTTGCCGCGTTCCTGCAGCGGGCCCAGCGAGTAGGCCGGGGTGACGCCCGGAGCATTGGCGATCATCACGCCGTTGATGCGCTTGGCGATCGCGCCCTGTTCCTTCGGACCGTAGTGGTCGAACACGTGGAACAGCAGGCCCGAACCCTGGGTAAGGGTCTTGAATTCGTTCTGGAAGCCGATCAGGCCACGGGCCGGGATCGAGTATTCCAGGCGCACGCGGCCCTTGCCGTCCGGTTCCATGTTCTTCAGCTGACCCTTGCGCGTGCCCAGCTTTTCCATCACGCCGCCCTGGTGCACTTCTTCCACGTCCACCACCAGCTGTTCGATCGGCTCCATCTGCTGGCCGTCGATTTCCTTGATGATCACTTCCGGACGCGACACGGCCAGTTCATAGCCTTCGCGACGCATGTTTTCGATCAGCACCGACAGGTGCAGCTCGCCACGGCCGGACACGAGGAACTTGTCGGCGTCTTCCAGCTGTTCGACCTTCAGGGCCACGTTGTGGACCTTTTCACGGTCCAGGCGGTCCTTGATCTGGCGGCTGGTCAGGAACTTGCCACCGGACAGGTCCTTGTTGCCGGCGAACGGCGAGTTGTTGACCTGGAAGGTCATCGAGATGGTCGGCTCGTCCACGGTCAGCGCCGGCAGCGCTTCCGGGGTTTCCGGGTGGCAGATGGTGTCGGAGATGGTCAGCTCCGGGATGCCCGAGATGGCCACGATGTCACCGGCTTCGGCGGTTTCCTGCTCGATGCGCTCCAGGCCCAGGAAGCCCAGCACCTGCGCGACCTTGCCGTTGCGCTTCTTGCCTTCGCGATCGATCACCGCGACCTGCATGTTCTTCTTCAGGGTGCCGCGCTGGATGCGGCCGATGCCGATCACGCCCACGAAGTTGTTGTAGTCCAGCTGGCTGATGCGCATCTGGAAGGCACCTTCCGGGTCCACTTCCGGCTTCGGTGCGTGCTTCATGATCGCTTCGTACAGCGGGGTCATGTCGCCGTCGCGCACGGTGTCTTCCAGGCCGGCGTAGCCGTTCAGGGCCGACGCGTAGACGATCGGGAAGTCCAGCTGCTCATTGGTGGCGCCGAGCTTGTCGAACAGGTCGAACACCTGGTCGATCACCCAGTCCGGACGCGCGCCCGGGCGGTCGATCTTGTTGACCACCACGATCGGCTTGAAGCCCATCGCGAAGGCCTTCTGGGTCACGAAGCGGGTCTGCGGCATCGGGCCGTCCATGGCGTCGACCAGGATCAGCACGGTGTCGACCATCGACAGCACGCGCTCGACCTCGCCACCGAAGTCGGCGTGTCCGGGGGTGTCGACGATGTTGATGCGGTTGCCCTGCCAGGTGATGGCCGTGTTCTTGGCCAGGATCGTGATGCCACGCTCCTTTTCCTGGTCATTGCTGTCCATCACGCGTTCAGCCAGCACGGTGCGCTCGGACAGGGTGCCCGACTGCTTCAGCAGCTGGTCGACGAGGGTGGTCTTGCCATGATCGACGTGGGCGACGATGGCGATGTTGCGAAGATTTTCGATGGACATGCGAAAGGGGGCCAGTCGGCGCCGGAAGTTGAAAAATGAAGTCCAACATTATACCGCTTTCATGACCAAACGCGAAAAGCCCCCCTTCGCGCATTCATCTACCCCAATCTGCCTGGCCTTCGCGCGTTCAGGAAGAGCGTCGTCCAGGGGGGCGCGGCGGCGACCGGGCGCGTGGCGACGCGTTCGTGAAACCGGCGCCCGCCGGTCGTGGGGCGCGGTGTAGAATCACGGGGCTGAGTCAACCCCGAATATTCAAGGATCCACATGTCCCTCATCGCCACCTTCGACACCACCCAGGGCAAGATCAAGGTCGAGCTGTTCCCGGAACAGGCCCCGGTCACCGTTGCCAACTTCGTGAACCTGGTCAAGCACGGCTTCTATGACGGCCTGATCTTCCACCGCGTCATCGCCGACTTCATGATCCAGGGCGGCTGCCCGAAGGGTCAGGGCACCGGCGGCCCGGGCTACAAGTTCGAAGACGAGACCAAGAACGGCGTGAAGCACAAGGTCGGCTCGCTGTCGATGGCCAATGCCGGTCCGAACACCAACGGCAGCCAGTTCTTCATCACCCACATCAAGACCGACTGGCTGGACGGCAAGCACACCGTGTTCGGCCAGGTCCTGGAAGGCCAGGCCATCGTCGATTCGGTCAAGCAGGGCGACGTGATCCACTCGATCACCCTGGAAGGCGACACTGACGCCGTGCTGGCCGCCCAGGCCGACCGCGTCGCCGAGTGGAACAAGCACCTCGCCGCCTGATGCTTCCAACGGCCCCCTGACGGGGGCCGTTTTCATGTCTGCGGCCGCCCCGCCAGGTCATCCCCGCCCGGCGGCCTTCTCCCACTACGTTTTTTCGCTTTTTAGCAGAGGAAATCCCCATGAAAGCACCTGTTCGTGTTGCCGTGACCGGCGCCGCCGGCCAGATCGGCTACGCCCTGCTGTTCCGCATCGCCTCCGGCGAAATGCTCGGCAAGGACCAGCCGGTCATCCTGCAGCTGCTCGAGCTGCCGGTTGAAAAGGCCCAGGCCGCCCTGAAGGGCGTGATGATGGAACTGGAAGACTGCGCGTTCCCGCTGCTGGCCGGCATGGTCGGTACCGACGACGCCGAAGTGGCCTTCAAGGACGCCGACATTGCCCTGCTGGTCGGCGCGCGTCCGCGCGGCCCGGGCATGGAGCGCAAGGACCTGCTGCTGGAAAACGCCAAGATCTTCACCGCCCAGGGCGCAGCGCTGAACAAGGTTGCCAAGCGTGACGTCAAGGTGCTGGTGGTCGGCAACCCGGCCAACACCAATGCCTACATCGCGATGAAGTCGGCTCCGGACCTGAACCCGCGCAACTTCACCGCCATGCTGCGCCTGGACCACAACCGCGCGCTGAGCCAGCTGTCGACCAAGCTCGGCAAGCCGGTCGCCGGCATGGAAAAGCTGGTGGTGTGGGGCAACCACAGCCCGACCATGTACCCGGATTACCGCTTCGCCACCGCCGACGGTGCGTCCATCGCCGACGCGATCAACGATCAGGAATGGAACGCCAACACCTTCATTCCGACCGTGGGCAAGCGCGGTGCGGCCATCATTGAAGCCCGTGGTTCGTCCTCGGCCGCTTCGGCTGCCAATGCCGCCATCGACCACGTGCGTGACTGGGTGCTGGGCAGCAACGGCAAGTGGGTCACCATGGGCGTGCCCTCCGACGGTTCCTACGGCATTCCGGAAGGCGTGATCTTCGGCTTCGCCGTGACCACCCAGAACGGTGAGTACACCCTGGTCAAGGATCTGCCGGTCGACGACTTCAGCCAGAAGTACATCGACAAGACCCTGGCCGAGCTGGAAGAAGAGCGCGCCGGCGTCGCCCACCTGCTGGGCTGATCGCCAGTGCGGGGCGACGACCAAGGGTCGTCGCCCACCGGTTCCACGGGGAAGCTTCGGCTTCCCCGTTTTCGTTCTGGATGGTTGAACCCGACATGATCCACCTGCACTACGCCGACGATGCCCTGCTGGTGGCTGAGAAGCCCGCCGGCCTGCTGTCCGTGCCCGGGCGCACCTCGGAGAACCAGGACTGCGTGGTGGCCCGGTTGCAGGTGCTGTATCCGGATGCCCTTACCGTGCACCGGCTCGACCAGGTCACCTCGGGGCTGCTGCTGCACGCACGCGGCAAGGCCATGCAGGCGGCGTTGTCGGCGCAGTTCGAGCAGCGCCAGGTGCACAAGCGCTATGTGGCGGTCGTGGAGGGCGTGCTCGGCGGCGAAGCAGGGGAGGTCGACCTGCCGCTGATCGTGGACTGGCCGAACCGGCCGAAACAGCAGGTCGATCATGAACGCGGCAAGCCCGCGCTGACCCGCTGGCGGGTGCTGGCGCGTGAAGGCGGCCGAACCCATGTGGAACTGGAACCGGTCACCGGCCGCAGCCATCAGCTGCGCCTGCACATGGCCAGCCTGGGGCACCCGATTGTCGGTGACGTGCTGTATGGGGCAACGCCGGCGGGGCGGGTGTATCTGCATGCGTGTCGTCTGGAATTCGTGCACCCGGTCACCGGCCAGGCCCTTGCGTTCGAATCGTTCGTCCCCTGGTAGTGCCGGCCGCTGGCCGGCAACCTCAGGAACCTTCGGACACGCGTGCGTGGTTGCCGGCCAGCGGCCGGCACTACCGACATCCCTTACGACCAAGGTAGGGCGGCTGCGCCGGCAGCACGCGACTATGCTCGACCCCATGACTTTGTCTGGGAGGGCTGTCATGCGCTACGAAGAGCTGTACCGGAAATCCATCGAGGAACCCGAAGCGTTCTGGGCCGAGGAAGCCCAGCGCATCTATTGGCACAAGCAACCGGAGCAGGTGCTCGACTACAGCACCCCGCCGTTCCGGCGCTGGTTCGTCGGTGGTGAAACCAATCTCTGCTACAACGCGGTGGACCGGCACCTGGTCGACCGTCCCGACCAGCTTGCGCTGGTCGCCATCTCGACCGAAACCAACGTCACCCGCGAAATCACCTACCGCGAGTTGTACCGCGAAGTGAATGCGTTCGCGGCGGTGCTGCAGCGGCTGGACGTGCAGCGTGGGGATCGCGTGGTCATCTACATGCCCAACATGGCCGAGGCCGTGTTTGCCATGCTGGCGTGTGCGCGTATCGGTGCGATCCACTCGGTGGTGTTCGGTGGCTTCGCCGCACACAACCTGGCGCTGCGCATCGACGATGCTGAACCCAAGCTGCTGATCGCCGCCGATGCCGGCAAGCGCGGCGGCAAGGTGATTCCGTACAAGGCAATGGTCGATGCGGCCTGCGCCGAAGCGCAGTCGCCACCGCCGCACGTGCTGATTGTCTCGCGCGGGTTGGATCCGGCCGAGCCGAAGGTGGCGGGGCGTGACGTCGACTACGCCACTCTGCGCGCCGAGGTCGGCGACCAGGACGTGCCGGTGGTATGGCTGGAAGCAAACGAGCCTAGCTATCTGCTGTACACCTCCGGCACCACCGGCAAGCCCAAGGGCGTGCAGCGTGACGTGGGCGGCTATGCGGTCGCGATGGCGCAGTCGATGCGCACCGTGTTCGACTGCGCGCCGGGCCAGGTGATGTTCTCCACCTCGGACGTGGGCTGGGCCGTCGGCCATTCCTACAATGTCTACGGTCCACTGATCGGCGGCTGCACCTCGCTGCTGTACGAAGGGTTGCCGACCAGTCCGGATCCGGGCATCTGGTGGGCGCTGTGCGAACAGTACGGCGTGCGCACGATGTTCTCATCGCCCACCGCCATCCGTGTGTTGAAGAAACACGATGCCGATTTCATCAAGCGGCACGACCTGGCGGCGCTGAAGTACCTGTTCCTGGCCGGAGAGCCGTTAGACGAGCCGACCGCGCACTGGATCAACGATGCGCTGGGCAAGCCGATCATCGACAACTACTGGCAGACCGAAACCGGCTGGCCGGCGTTGACCCTGCTGCCCGGCGTGGACCTGAAACCGGTGCGCTTCGGTTCGCCGGGCTACCCCAATCTCGGTTACCGCATGAAGGTGATCGACGAGAACACCGGTGCGGAAGTCGAGCCAGGGCAGAAGGGTGTGCTGGTGATGGTGCCGCCGCTGCCGCCGGGTTGCATGAGCACCGTGTGGAAGGACGACGACCGCTTCCTGCAGAGTTACTTCAGCCATTTCAAGGAACTGCTGTACAGCTCGCTGGACTGGGCGATCCGCGACGAGGATGGCTACACCTTCATCCTTGGCCGCACCGACGATGTGATCAACGTCGCTGGTCACCGGCTGGGCACGCGCGAGATCGAAGAGTGCATCTCCGGCCATCCGCAGGTGGCCGAGGCGGCGGTGATCGGGGTCAAGGACGAACTGAAGGGGCAGGTGCCGCTGGTGTTTGTCACCCTGAAGCAGGCCGTGGCCGGCGATGGCAGCGCGGTGGTCGCCGAGATGATGCAGCGCGTGACCGGTTCGCTGGGCGCGGTGGCGCGGCCAGCGCACATCCACATCGTCAATGCGCTGCCCAAAACCCGCTCGGGCAAGCTGCTGCGCCGCTCGCTGCAGGCGCTGGCCGAGGAGCGCGATCCGGGCGATCTGTCGACGCTGGACGATCCGGGAGCCCTGGACGAGATCCGCCGCGCGCTGGGCCGCTAGTCGATACTGGGTGCTGCGATGCAGCACCCCGGATCATGAACGTCGGTTAAGCTTCGGTTGCGGTGGGGGCTCGGTGCGACATGTGCCGAGGCACCGCAAAGGGGGCGAGGCGGACCGCTGATACGCACAACGGTCCCGCCCGCAGCTGCACAGAGTGACAGGGGGACAACATGGCGTTCATTCATGCCAAGACGGCCGCTGGCCGTCAGGAAATCGAAGACCGTGCGCGCAAGCTGCCGCCGGGACTGCGCTCCATTCTGCTGATGGTGGATGGCCTGCGCGATGACGACGAACTGACCGGCATGCTACCGGGCCTGCGCGCGCCGGACGACGCGCTGGCGCAACTGCAGGCGATGGGCCTGATTGAAGTGGTGGGCGGCGCACTGGCTGCGACCGCGCCGCGCTCGCTGACCGCCGGGCGCGAACACGACCCGGCGCTGTACAAGCAGTTGTATGACTGGATGAGCGAGTCGGTGCGCAGGCACCTGGGGCTGAAGGGCTACTTCATGCAGCTCAAGATCGAACGCTGCACCGATGCGGCCAGCCTGGAGAAGCTGTGGCCGGAAATGGCGGCGGCGGTGTCCAAAGCCAAAAGCCCGGCACTGGCCAACCGCTGGATGGAAGAAACCCGCGCCCTGCTGCAGGGCCAACCCGTCGACGCGTAATGCGGTTCGCTGCCCCGTTGCCGTAGAGCGGGGCTTGCCCCGCTGTTGTAGAGCCGCGCAGCAGGAACAATGACGCGGCGGCGACGACGAACGCGTCGCCACGCGCCCGTGCAATGACGGGCCGTGACGACGCGTGTGGCAGCGTCTCGCAGGGGCCGTTAAACCAGCCCTTCAGCCTTCAACGCGGCCTGCACACCCGCATCGGCTTCCATGCGGGTCTTGAACGCGGCCACGTTGTCCAGCCCGACCAGGTCCACGTTGGCACCGGCGGCCCAGCGCAGGGTGATGTAGAAGTACGGGTCGGCGACGCTGCGGAAGCCCGCCAGCCACGGCTTGTCGGCCAGCTGGCGGTCAGCGGTTTCAAACAGGCCACGCAGGCGCTTGCGCGCGGCGGCGCGGATCGCGTCGTACTGGCCTTCGTCGGCAATGAACTTGCCGGGCCCGAACAGCGGCGAGAACGCCGGGTGCACGTCGGAATTGACGAACGACAACCAGCGGGCAGCCTCGGCGCGCTGGCGCGGGCTGCCGTCACCGGCCAGGCCAGCCTGCGGGAAGGAGTCGGCGATGTAGCCCATGATTGCCGCGTTCTGGGTCAGCACGAAGTCGCCGTCGACCAGCGCCGGCACTGCGCCGGCCGGGTTGATCGCCAGGAATGCGGGCGCTTTCATCGTGTCCTTGTCGAGCAGTTCCACTTCAAACGGCTGACCGGTCCACCGCAGGGCAATGTGGTCGGCGGTGGAACAGGCTCCGGGCTTGCTGTACAGCTTCATGCGGACTCCAGGATGGATCGATGGTGGAAACCACCACTATCGCGGAGCCGGCGGCGCGCGGCAACGGCGCGCCCACAACAGATTGTTACGACTGGCGGGGCTTGAGACTCTGCACCTTATAGAAGGTGTGGTCGCCGATCGTGGCCACCTGGTAGGCATTGCGCCAGCTCGGGCTGGCAATGGCCAGTGCGGCAAAATGGCTGGCCCCGGGCACGATCTCCTTGCGCTCGCCCACCGGCAGCGCCCAGTTGCGCTCGGCGTCGAAGGCCACGGTCATCGCTTCTTCCCACGCATCGGTGTTGCCCAGCTGGGTGCCGGGAGCCACGATGGTCGGGGCGAACTGCTTGCGCGCGGTCACCACCTTGCACATCGAGTCGCCCCACAGGCCGCTGTCCAGACGGCGCAGGGCCACTTCTGCCACGGCTTGCTGGCCGCGCAGGGTCTGGTCACGCGCTTCGAGGTAGACGGTCGTGCTCAGGCACAACGAATCGGCGGCCGGCTGCGGCAACAACTGCGACAGCCAGAGAATCCAGGCCAGTTTCATAAATCTCCTTGCTCCGTATGGGCCGCACCTGGCTGGGCCATCCGATCAACCGGACGGCGGCGAGGGTACTGCTTGGCGTCATGGGGAGGCGACCATCGGGGCCGCCCGTTGGCGGCTCCCGAAAGATCGTGGGGGCCGCACGCTCACTCGAACTGGGTGGTGAGCGGGAAAGTTGGCGCACGATAGGGGGGTATTTCCCAATGCATCCTGAACCGAAAGGCTTGACATTCAGGTTCGGAGCGGGTGCCGGAACCCGCATTCAGGTGACGACCAACGGTCGTCACCTACCGGTTGGCGGGTAGCGCACGACCGTGGGTCGTGCGTGGAACGGCCCCGTTACAACGTCGCCGCCAACCGGCTTCCCTGGTTGATCGCACGCTTGGCATCCAGCTCTGCTGCGACGTCCGCGCCGCCGATCAGATGCGCGTCCACACCGGCAGCCAGCAATGCCGCATGCAGGTCACGACGTGGCTCCTGGCCCGCACAGATCACCACGTGATCCACCGGCAGGGTCTGCTCGTGGCCGTCCACGCGGATATGCAGGCCGCTGTCATCCACGCCGAGGTATTCGACCCCGCCGAGCATCTTCACGCCCTTCGCCTTCAGGGTGGCGCGATGGATCCAGCCGGTGGTCTTGCCCAGCCGTGCGCCAGGCTTGCCGGGACTGCGCTGCAGCAGCCAGACCTTGCGTGCGGGTGCTTCAGGCTGCGGGCGCGCCAGCGCACCACGCGCCTCGAAACTCGGGTCCACGCCCCATTCGGCCATCCAGCGCGCCGGGTCCAGCGCAGGGGATGGCCCTTCATGGACCAGGAATTCGCCGACGTCGAAGCCAATGCCGCCGGCACCGATGATCGCGGCTTCACTTCCCACCGTGACCTTGCCCAGCAGCACGTCCAGATAGGTGACCACCTTGGGGTGGTCGGCACCGGGGAAGTCCACCTGGCGCGGGGTGATGCCGGTGGCCACGACGACGCTGTCAAAACCGGCAAGCGTGGCCACGTCAGCGGTCGTGCCCAGCTTCACCTGCACGCCGGTTTCTTCCAGCTTGTGGCGGAAGTAGCGCAGCGTTTCATGGAACTCTTCCTTGCCGGGAATGCGCTTGGCGACATTGAACTGTCCGCCGATCTCGCTGCCTGCGTCAAAGAGGGTGACTGCGTGGCCGCGCTCGGCGGCCACCGTGGCGCAGGCCAGTCCGGCCGGCCCGGCACCGACCACCGCAATCCGGCGCGGTGCCGGGGTGGGGCGGTACACCAGTTCGGTTTCGTGCACGGCGCGTGGGTTCACCAGGCAGCTGGCGGTCTTGTTCTCGAACACATGGTCCAGGCAGGCCTGGTTGCACGCGATGCAGGTGTTGATTGCATGGGCGCGACCGGCGCGGGCCTTGTTCGCCCACTCCGGATCGGCCAGCAGCGGGCGGGCCAGCGACACCATGTCGGCGTTGCCGTCGGCCAGGATGCGCTCGGCTACATCGGGCATGTTGATGCGGTTGGTGGCGATCACCGGCACCTGCACATGCGGCTTGAGCTTGGCGGTGACGCCGGCGAAGGCCGCGCGCGGCACCGAGGTGGCAATGGTGGGGACGCGCGCTTCATGCCAGCCGATGCCGGAATTGATCAGCGTGGCACCGGCCGATTCAATTGCCTTCGCCTGCTGCACGATCTCTTCCCAGTTGCTGCCGTCGTCCACCAGGTCGACCAGTGACAGCCGGTAGATGATGATGAAGTCCGGTCCGCACGCTTCGCGGATGCGGCGCACGATTTCCACCGCAAAACGCATGCGCTTGGCGGCATCGCCGCCCCACGCGTCACTGCGTGCATTGGTGCGCGGCGCGATGAATTCGTTGATCAGATAGCCTTCCGATCCCATCACTTCGACGCCGTCGTAGCCAGCCTCACGGGCCAGTCGCGCGCTGCGCGCGTAGTCGGCGATGTGCCGCTCCACGCCACGTGCGGACAAGGCACGCGGGGTGAACGGATTGATCGGTGCCTTCTTCTTTGATGGGGCCACCGACAAGGGGTGGTAGGCGTAGCGGCCGGCATGCAGCAGCTGCAGGCAGATCTTGCCGCCGTGCTCGTGCACGGCGCGGGTCAGCTGCCGGTGCGGGCCCACTTCCCACGGCCAGGACAGCTTGCCGCCGAACGGCTTGAGCCAGCCCACCACGTTGGGCGCATAGCCACCGGTGACGATCAGACCGACGCCGCCGGCGGCGCGCTCGGCGAAATACGCCGCCAGCCGCGGGAAGTCGCGAGCCCGGTCTTCCAGCCCGGTGTGCATCGAGCCCATCAGCACGCGGTTGCGCAGCTGGGTGAAGCCCAGGTCCAGCGGGCTGAACAGGTGAGGGTAGGCGGTGGATTCGGCGGCTGGCGACATGAAGATACGCTTGCGTACGGAAGACGCGCAGGGTGCCGGGAAAGGGGCCGCGCCGCAAGTGGGGTGGACGGCAACCATCCGGTAGCGCCGGTTTCTCAATCCCAGCCCGCCAACGTCAGCTTCCCGATCACGCTGCCGGCCTCCAGCTGCCGGTGCGCCTCGCGCAGGTTCGCCGCGTTGATCGTGCCCAGCGTGGTGTGCGCGGTACTGCGCAGTTCGCCGGCATCGACCAGGCTGGCGACCCGGTTCAGGATTCGATGCTGTTCGATCAGGTCGGCGGTGCCGAAGCGCGCCCGCGCGAACATGAATTCCCAGTGGATGCTGATGCACTTGGCCTTGTACGGATCGCCAATGCGCAGCGGGCCGCGCGGCTCCACGATCAGGCCCACGCGGCCCTGCGGGGCCAGCAGTTCGCCCAGCACCTCCCAATAGGCGTCGGTATCAGCCAGGTTCAGGGCGGCGTCCACCGCCGTGATGCCCATTGCCTGCAGCTGGGCCGGCAACGGCTGGCGGTGGTCAATGACATGGTGCGCGCCCATCGCCCGGCACCAGTCTGCCGACGCCGGACGTGAAGCGGTGGCGACCACGGTGAACCCGGCATGGCGGCCCAGCTGGATCGCCATCGAGCCGACCCCTCCCGCGCCGCCGATCACCAGCAGCATCTGTCCGCGGTGGCGGCAGTCGTCGAAGCGCAGGCACATGCGGTCGAACAGCAGCTCCCACGCGGTCAGCGTGGTCAGCGGCAGCGCCGCCGCGTCGGCGAAGTCCAGCGTGGTCGGCTTGCGCCCCACCACGCGCGCGTCGACCAGCTGCCATTGCGCATTGCAGCCGGGGCGGGTGACGTCACCGGCGTAATAGACCTCATCGCCCGGGGCAAAGGCCGTCACCTCCGGGCCCACCGCCTCCACCACGCCGGCCGCGTCGAAACCCAGAATGCGGGGAGGCGCGTCGTCCGCACGCGGGGCGCGGCGTTGTTTGGCGTCCACCGGGTTCACCGAGACCGCCAGCACCCGCACCAGCAGGTCATGTCCGGTGGGTTGGCCGGGGGCCGGGACGTTCATGTCCGACAGCGAAGCCGGATCGTCGATAGGCAGGGCGCGTTCCTGAACAACAGCTTTCATGGCAGCTCCGGCAGGGGAAATCGCATTCATCATACGTCGATGGAGAAACCTGTTTATGCGCTGAATAAGCGCACGCCGGGGAACTGCACGATTTACTGTGGCGAGCCCTTGAAAACTCTGGAAAAGTGGGAAAACCCTTGTCGTTGCTAGGTCTTGCGCAACTTCATAAAGCTGTATAGGGTGCCCGCAGCTGGGCCGGGTAGAGGTCTGGCGGTCGTCTTCACATGTTATGTGACTGTTAACATCACCTTCACTCCCCTGAGCATAATGTTCGCGGCGGTGGCGTGCTGAACCCGCAGTCTGAAACGACGCAATAGCGCTCGACCATGCCTCTACCGGTTTCATACCCCCGAACTAGGAGCTGTATTACATGAACAAGAAGATCCTTACTGCCGCGCTGCTGGGCGGTCTGGCCATGGCCCAGGCTGCGTCCGCGCAGGAGTTCGATGACCGCTGGTACCTGACCGGTTCGGCGGGTTTCAATTTCCAGGACAGCGACCGCGGGACCAATGATGCTCCGTTCGTCACCCTGGGCCTGGGCAAGTTCATCAGCCCGAACTGGTCGCTGGACGGTGAGCTGAACTACCAGAACCCGAACTTCGATGCCAACCAGGATCTGAACTGGAGCCAGTACGGTGCTGATATCTCGGCCCGTTACCACTTCATCCAGGACGGCCGTGGCTGGAACCCCTACCTGCGTTTCGGCGTGGGCTACCAGAAGTCGGAAGAAGAGTTCTCGCAGCCGGGCCCGGTGCTGGGTGAGCGCAAGGACGGCAACTTCTCCGCCATCGTCGGCGTCGGTCTGCAGACCACCTTCGAGAAGGCTGTGGCCGTGCGCGCCGAAGTCGGCTACCGCGGTGACTTCGACGACAAGAGCTACAACCCGACCCTGAACGGCCGTGACGAAAGCTGGTTCGGCGACCTGCTGGCTTCGGTCGGCGTCGTGATCCCGCTGGGCCCGGCTCCGGTTGCCGCTGTGGCTCCGCCGCCGCCGGCTGCTCCGAGCTGCGCCGACCTGGATGACGACGGTGACGGCGTCAACAACTGCGACGACAAGTGCCCGAACTCGCAGCCGGGTCAGACCATCGGTCCGGACGGTTGCCCGGTGCCGGTCTCGATCGACCTGAAGGGCGTGAACTTCGACTTCGACAAGTCGACCCTGCGTCCGGACGCCGTGGCGATCCTGAGCGAAGCCGCCCAGATCCTGACCCGTTACCCGGACCTGCGCGTCGAAGTGGCTGGCCACACCGACTCGAAGGGTACCGACGAGTACAACCAGAAGCTGTCCGAGCGTCGTGCTACCGCTGTGTACGACTACCTGACCAGCAACGGTGTTGCCGCGTCGCGTCTGGTCGGCCCGATCGGCTACGGCGAGTCGCGTCCGATTGCCCCGAACACCAACCCGGATGGTTCGGACAACCCGGAAGGCCGCGCCAAGAACCGTCGTACCGAGCTGAACGTCCAGAACTAAGTTCTGACGTAAAGGTTCAGAAGCAGGGCCCGGCATTGCCGGGCCCTGTTTTTTTGTGCGCTGGGTAGGAAATCGATAAAAAATTCAACGTGTTGCCGTATTCATTGAATGTGGGATCTTGTAAGGCGTTTCGTCGCTGTTAAACTCGACGCGTCGACCCTCTTTCTGGATGCATCCCATGCTGCGTATCGCACTGGCCGCCGCGCTCGGCCTGGCCCTGGTTCCCGCCGCTCACGCCGCCGTGGACTGCTCCGCCCAGGCCACCAGTGTCTCGCCGCTGCCGCTGCCGGCAACGGCGATTGCGCCGGTCGCCGACGAATTCGCCATCCGCGGTTCGCAGCTGGGCATGCCCGCGGGTGTGCTCGTTTCCACCTATGATCAGCAGCAGTCGGTGGACCGCGTACTGCAGCGCCTGCGCATCGACGGCTGCCAGAACATCGCCAAGGCGATGCCGGGCGCGCCGGCGGTGAACCCGAACGATCCGGCCGCGTACAAGCCCAAGACCGAGTTCGACAACACGCCGTGGCGCTTTGACATGAGCCAGAACGGCAAGCGCATGACCGCCGAGGAATTCGACGCGTGGATGAAGGCGCGTGGCGTTCGCGTGGTCAAGGCACGTCCGGCTCCGGCCGCTGCTGCAGCCCCGGCAGCTGAACCGGCGGCCGAGACCAAGCCGGACAAGAAGTAAGTCGCCGCGCGCGACAGAGCGATGCGAACCACCCGCCGCCCCCCTGCCGCGCCGACTGCCGCGCCACGCCATGGTCTGGCGCGGGTCCTGTCCAAAGCGGGGGTGTGCTCGCGCACCGAGGCCGCGCGCTGGATCACCGACGGCCGGGTGACGGTGGATGGGCGCACCATCAACAACCCCGAATTTCCGATCGTCGATGGCCGCCACCAGATCAAGGTGGACGGCCAGCCGCTGGGCAGCACCCGGCGTATCCATCTCATGCTCAACAAGCCGCGCGGACTGGTCACCACCGTCCAGGACGAGCGCGGCCGCGACACCGTGTACCGCTGTTTCGACGGTGCCGGTTTGCCCTGGCTGGCACCGGTGGGACGGCTCGACAAGGCCAGCGAAGGCCTGCTGTTGTTCAGCAACGACCCGCAGTGGGCGGCGCGCCTGACCGACCCCACGACCGGCCCGGACAAGACCTACCACGTGCAGGTCGACGCCATTCCCTCTGCTGATCAGCTGGCGGCGCTGTGCACTGGCGTTGACGACGACGGCGAGTTCCTGCGCGCCCGCCAGGTGCGGCTGCTGCGCAGCGGCGAGAAGACCGCCTGGCTGGAAGTCGTGCTGGAAGAAGGCCGCAACCGTCACATCCGGCGTCTGATGGCGGCCTTCGATATCGCCGTTCTGCGTTTGATCAGAGTGGGGATAGGCCAGCTGCAACTGGGAACGCTTGCCAAAGGGGGCTGGCGCGAACTGCAGCCACACGACCTTGAACTGTTGTACGCCACGGCCGGAGGTGCCGGGGCTGAAATCTAGTGTGTGGCCCGCTGGGGAGCGGGCGCACCACCGGGCAATGGACGGCCTGCTTCTACAGACTGACCACTACCGGGAGAAGTGCCATGTTCATCGTTCAATCTTTCCGCCCGCTGCTGCGCGGGGCCTGCCTGCTGTTGCCAGCGGTCGTGCTGACCGCCTGCGGCGGACACAAACAGGCCGCCAAAGCGACTCCGCCGGTCACAGACAAGGTGGTGGAGCTGAAGCTGCCGGAGCTGGACGGACGTGGCAGCTACCGCTTCCACATGAGCGACGGCAAGAAGCGGATGAGCGCCGATGAGTTCGACGCCTGGATGAAGGCCAACGGCATCCGCGTGGCCAAGGGCAATCCGCAGGCCCGGCCAACCCCCAAGCCCGCCACCAAACCGGTGGTGGTGGCGAGCAAGGACGGCAAGAAGAAAAAGAAATGATCAGCCCTTGATCACACCCAGCTCCACGCCAATCCGCGTGAACGCATCAATCGCGCGGTCCAGGTGCGCACGGGTGTGCGCCGCGCTGATCTGGGTGCGGATGCGCGCCTGGCCCTTGGGCACCACCGGGAAGAAGAAGCCGATCGCATAGATGCCTTCTTCCAGCAGGCGCTCGGCGAACTTCTGTGCCAGCGGTGCGTCGTACAGCATCACCGGGCTGATCGGGTGCACGCCCGGCTTCACGTCGAAGCCGGCAGCGGTCATCTTCTCGCGGAAATAGGCGGTGTTTTCCTGCAGCGTGGTGCGCAGGTCGTCGGCGGCGGCCATCATGTCGAACGCCTTGATGCCGGCGGCCACCACGTGCGGCGGCAGTGAGTTGGAGAACAGGTACGGACGCGAGCGCTGGCGCAGCAGTTCGATCACTTCGGCGCTGGCGGTGGTGAAGCCGCCCAGCGCGCCGCCCATGGCCTTGCCCAGGGTGCCGGTGATGATGTCGATCTTCTCCAGCACGCCCTTCACTTCGGCCGAGCCGCGGCCGGTGGCACCCAGGAAGCCGGTGGCGTGGCATTCGTCGATGTGCACCAGCGCGTTGTACTTCTTCGCCAGGGCGGTGATTTCATCCAGCGGCGCAATGAAGCCGTCCATTGAGAACACGCCGTCGGTGGTGATCAGTTTGGTCCTGCAACCGGCGGCATCGGCCGCCTGCAGCTGCGCTTCGAGATCGGCCATGTCGCAGTTGGCATAGCGGAAGCGCTTGGCCTTGCACAGGCGCACGCCGTCGATGATCGAGGCATGGTTGAGCGCATCGGAAATGATTGCATCGTTCTCACCCAGCAGCGGTTCGAATAGGCCGCCATTGGCGTCGAAGCAGGCCGCGTACAGGATGGTGTCCTGCTTGCCGAAGAAGCCGGCGATCTGCTGTTCCAGCTGCTTGTGCAGGTCCTGGGTGCCACAGATGAAGCGCACCGACGCCATGCCGAAGCCGTGGCTGTCCAGGGCGTCCTTGGCCGCCTGGATCAGGTCCGGATGGTCGGCCAGGCCCAGGTAGTTGTTGGCGCAGAAGTTCAGCACCGTGCGGCCGTCATCCAGGGTGATCTCGGCCGACTGCGGGCTGGTGATGATGCGCTCGGACTTGAACAGGCCCTGGGCGCGGATCGCCTCCAGTTCCTCAACATAGTGCCGGGTCAGCGGGGCGTTGGCGGTGTCGGTCATGGCAGGCGGTCACATAGGCGGAAAACCGCGATTTTACCTGCCCGGGCCAGGTCCGGGGTCCGGTCGTTCAAAGGCAGAGGGGAGGGGGCGGAAAAACAGTTGCGCATGTGATTGTTGCATCGCAATATCAATCAGGTTAAAAAACTGTAAACCACGTCACACCCCACCCACGTCCCGGAGAGACCCCGCATGAACCACGCCACGCGCTGTACCGCCGCCGTTGTGCTCTGCGCCGCCTTGTTCGCCCCGTTTGTCGCCAGTGCCCAGGACGAGGCCGAGTCTCCCTTCAGCTGGAACGTCACCGGCGTTTCCGATTACGTATTCCGTGGTGCCTCGCAGACTGACGAAGATCCGACCGTGCAGGCCGGCTTCACCTACACCTCGCCGGTCGGCCTGTATGCCGGTATCTGGGGCTCGGGTGTGGACTTTGGCGACGGTGGACCGGATGCCGAGGTTGATTACTTCATCGGTTATGGCGTGGACATCACCGACAGCGTCAATTTCGACGTCATGCTCAACCGCTATTCCTACCCGGGTTCGAGCGAGCTTGCCTATAACGAGCTGATCACCAAGACCACGTTCGCCGAGCACTTCAATGTCACCGTGGCCTACAGCAACGATGTCTGGAACACCGACACCGATGGCTGGTACTACGCGGCGGGTACGGAATGGACGTTGCCGCAGGACTTCGTGCTGACCGCGAACATTGGCCGCAGCACGTTTGAAAAGGACGTGGCCAAGGATTATACCGACTGGAACATCGGGGTCAGCCGCACCTGGGGCCTGTTCACCCTCGGCCTGGGCTACTACGGCACCGACAGCAGCGGCGATTACAACTTCGGCAAGAATGCCGATGACCGCGTGGTGTTTACGGTCGCTGTTGGCCAGTAGTGCCGGCCGCTGGCCGGCAACCTCATGACCAAAGAAAAAGGCACCCGCTGGGTGCCTTTTTCGTACCGCAGGCGCGTCAGCCTCAATTCCAGCTGAGAACCACCTTGCCGGCCTTGCCTTCTTCCATCAGATCAAAACCCTTCTGGAATTCATCGATCGGCAGCTGATGGGTCATCACCTTGCCCAGCGGGAAACCGCTCAGCACCAGCTGGGTCATCTTGTACCAGGTCTCGTACATCTTGCGGCCGTAGATGCCCTGCACGGTCAGGCCCTTGAAGATGATCTTGTCCCAGTCGCAGCCCGCGCCCTTGGGCATGATGCCGAGCATGGCGATCTTGCCGCCGTGGTACATGCAGTCGAGCATGTCGTTGAACGCGCGCGGGTTGCCGCTCATTTCCAGGCCCACGTCGAAGCCCTCCATGTGCAGTTCCTTCATCACGTCCTTCAGCGAGGTGTTGGCGACGTTGACCACGCGGGTGGCCCCCATGTCGGCCGCCAGCTTCAGGCGGAAATCGTTGACGTCGGTCACCACCACATTGCGCGCACCGATGTGCTTGCAGATGCCGGCGGCGATGATGCCGATCGGGCCGGCACCGGTGATCAGCACGTCTTCGCCGATCACGTCGAACTCCAGCGCGCAGTGCGCGGCGTTGCCGTACGGGTCGAAGAAGGCCGCCAGTTCGGACGGAATCTGGTCCGGGATCGGCCACAGGTTGCTGGCCGGCATCACCATGTATTCGGCAAAGGCACCATTGACGTTGACGCCGATACCGACGGTGTTCGGGCACAGGTGCGGGCGACCGCCGCGGCAGTTGCGGCAGTGGCCGCAGACGATATGGCCTTCAGCCGACACACGCTGTCCCACTTCATAGCCGGTGACCGCCGAACCCAGCTCGGCGATGCGGCCGACGAACTCGTGGCCGATGGTCAGGCCCGGCTTGATGGTGCGCTGGCTCCAGTCGTCCCAGAGGTAGATGTGCAGGTCGGTACCGCAGATGGCGGTCTTTTCCAGCTTGATCAGGACCTCGTTCGGGCCCGGGGTCGGGACCGGCACTTCTTCCAGCCAGATGCCCTTGGCGGCTTCGCGCTTGACCAGGGCTTTCATTGTTTGCTGCGCCATCGGGGTGGAGCTCATCAGGGGGAAAGGCGGAATTATAAAGGGGGCAGGGGGGTAATCCATGTTGCGGTGCGGGTTGGGGGGCGCGCGGCCAGCCACGCAGGGCGTGGCTCTACCGTACCCATACGTGCGGGCGGGCACATGGACAATCCTGCCATTACTTACGGCCGGGAGGGCCGGCGCGTCGGGCGCGGTAGACTTCGGGGTTCTTTCACCAAGGGCCGCTCCATGCGCTCGAATCTGCTTGCGTTCTCCGTCATTGCCAGCCTGGGGCTGGTCCAGGTCGCCCATGCCGCTGAAGGCATGTGGGTGCCGCAACAGCTGCCGGAGATCGCCGGCCCGCTGCAGAAGGCCGGGCTGAAGCTCTCGCCGGAACAGCTGTCCAACCTGACCGGCGACCCGATGGGCGCGGTGGTGGCGCTGGGCGGCTGCACCGCCAGCTTCGTGTCCCCGCAGGGCCTGGTGGTGACCAACCACCATTGCGCCTACGGTGCGATCCAGCTCAACTCCACCGCCGAGAAGAACCTGATCAAGGACGGCTTCAATGCGCCGACCCTGAAGGACGAGCTCAGCGCCGGCCCCAACGCCCGCGTGTTCGTGCTCGACCAGATCACCGACGTGACCGACCAGGCCAAGGCCGCCATTGCCGCCGCCGGCAAAGACCCGTTGGCCCGCACCCGCGCGCTGGAAGCGTTCGACAAGGCCCAGACCGCCGCATGTGAAGCCGAAGCCGGCTTCCGCTGCCGCCTGTACAGCTTCTCCGGCGGCAACACCTACCGTCTGTTCCGCAACATGGAAATCAAGGACGTTCGCCTGGTCTACGCGCCCCCGGGCAGCGTCGGCAAGTTCGGCGGCGACATCGACAACTGGATGTGGCCGCGCCACACCGGCGACTTCTCGTTCTACCGCGCCTATGTGGGCAAGGACGGCAAACCGGCCGCGTTCTCGGCCGACAACGTCCCGTACCAGCCCAAGCACTTCCTGAAGTTCGCCGACCAGCCGCTCGGCGCGGACGACTTCGTGATGGTGGCCGGTTACCCGGGCCGTACCAACCGCTACGCGCTGGTGGGCGAGTTCAATGAAACCGCCAACTTCACCTACCCGATGATCGCGCGTCATTACAACGCGGTACTGGCGCTGATCGATGCCGCTGGCAAGGCCGATCCCGACATCAAGGTGAAGTACGCCAACACCGCCGCCAGCATGAACAACGTGGCCAAGAACTACGCGGGCCAGCTGGAAGGCTTCAAGCGCATCGACGCGGCCGGCCAGAAGCAGGCGGAAGAAGCCGCCGTGCTGGCGTGGCTGAAAAAGCAGGGCACCGCCGGCAAGCCCGCGCTGGCCGCCCACGCCCAGCTGCTCAAGCACCTGGACACCAGCAAGTCCACGCGTGAGCGCGACCTGTTCGTCGGCCAGTTCCACAACACTTCGGCGGTGGGTGCGGCGCTGGCGCTGTACCGCCTGTCGCTGGAGCGCGCCAAGCCGGACGCCGAGCGTGAGGCCGGCTACCAGGACCGCGACCTGCCGACCATCGAAGGCAGCCTGCGCCAGATGGACCGCCGCTACGTGGCGCGCATGGACCAGCAGCTTCAGCAGTACTGGCTGAACCAGTACGTGGCCCTGCCGCCGGCGCAGCGCAGCAACGAAGTGCTGAACCAGTGGCTGGGCGGTACCGATACGGCTGCCGTCGACGGTCTGGTCAAGAAGCTGGCCGGCACCCAGCTGGGCAGCCTGGATGAGCGCCTGAAGTGGTTCAAGGCCGACCGCGCCGCGTTCGAGGCCAGCACCGACCCGGTCATCCAGTACGCCGTCGCCATCACCCCGGCACTGCTGAAGATCGAAGAGCAGAAGAAGACCCGTGAAGGCGAGTCGCTGATCGCCCGTCCGGCGTATCTGCAGGCGCTGGCCGACTACAAGAAGAGCCAGGGCGAGTTCGTTTACCCGGATGCCAACCTGTCGCTGCGCATCACCTTCGGCAACGTGATGGGCTATACCCCGAAGGACGGCGTGGCCTACACCCCGTTCACCACGCTGGAAGGCGTTGCCGCCAAGGAAACCGGGGCCGACCCGTTCGACTCGCCGAAGGCCTTGTTGGACGCGGTCAAGGACAAGCGCTACGGCGGTCTGGAAGACAAGCGCATCGGTTCGGTGCCGGTCAACTTCCTGTCCAACCTCGACATCACCGGTGGCAATTCCGGTTCGCCGGTGCTGGACGCGCACGGCAAGCTGGTCGGCCTGGCCTTTGACGGCAACTGGGAATCGGTCAGCTCCAACTGGGTATTCGATCCGGTGATGACCCGCATGATCGCGGTGGACAGCCGCTACATGCAGTGGATCATGCAGGAAGTGGCTCCGGCCCCACAGCTGCTGAAGGAGCTGAGCCTCACTCCGTGAGGCGCGACCCCGTTTTGCCGGGCATGGCCCGGCACTACGGGAATTTCCGCGCGTGTTTCCAGGCAACCCCTCAGCGACGGCTGAGGGGTTTTTTGTTGCCGGTGTTACAACCCGGCCTTGCGGCCTGCCGACACGGTAGAATGCAGCTCCCCCACGATCGTTCACGTTCTGTGAACGATTGCGACTGTCTTCCCTTTCAAGGATCTCAAGTTCGCATGCGCATCCTGCTTGCCCGTCACGGTGAAACCCCGTGGAACGCCGAAGGCCGCTACCAGGGCCAGATCGACATCCCGCTGTCGCCGATCGGCGAGGCCCAGGCCCAGGCACTCGGTGCCCGGCTGGCCTCGGTCGACATCACCCGCGCGGTGGCCTCGCCGCTGTCGCGCGCACAGCGCACCGCGCAGCTGGCCTTGGGCAGCGAACGCGCCGCGTCGCTGCTGACCGAACCGGACCTGCAGGAAATCGCGCATGGCGAATGGGAAGGCCTGCTGGCCAGTGAGATCCACGAAAAGGATCCCTCGCGCCTGCGTGCCTGGCGTGAAGAGCCCGACACCGTGCTGATGCCCGGCGGCGAGTCGCTGCGCCTGGTGCTGGACCGCAGCTGGCGCGGCCTGGCGCGCGCCGCCGAAGGCCTCGGCGAACACGACACCTTGCTGGTGGTGGCGCACGATGCGGTCAACCGCGTCATCCTGTGCCGCATCCTGGGCCTGCCGCTGTCGCGCCTGTGGACCTTCCGCCAGGCTCCGACCACGCTCAACCTGCTTGAAGGTGCGGACCTGGACAGCCTGGAAGTGGTGCGTCTGAACGATTGCGCCCACCACACCCCGTTCTTCGGCGAAGCCAAGCACCGCGCGCTGTAATTCCACGAACACGATTCATTGCCATGACCACCCTCCGCCCGCAGACCCTGAACGACTGGCTCGCCTTCATCGAGCAGCAGCACCCCGCCTCCATCGACATGGGGCTGGACCGTGTGCGCAGCGTTGCCCAGGCCATGGGGCTGGGCGCACCGGGCAAGCGCGTGATCGTGGTCGGCGGCACCAATGGCAAGGGTTCCACCGTCGCCTTCATCGAGGCCATCGGCCGTGCGGCGGGCTGGAAGGTGGGGGCGTATACCTCGCCGCACCTGCTGCGCTACAACGAGCGCGTACGCATCGACGGTGAAGATGCCAGCGATGCGGCGCTGATCAGCGCCTTCAACGCCATCGAGGACGCCCGCGGGGAGACCACGCTGACCTACTTCGAGTACGGCACGCTGGCGGCGCTGCAGCTGTTCGGCCAGGCCGAACTGGATCTGGCGGTGCTGGAAGTAGGCCTGGGCGGTCGCCTGGACGCGGTCAACATCGTCGATGCCGACGTCGCCGTGATCACCACCGTGGACATCGACCACAGCGAATGGCTGGGCGAGGACCGCGAAGCGATCGGCGCGGAGAAGGCCGGCATCATCCGTGGCTGGAAGCCGGTGATCCTGGGCGAAACCGATCCGCCGTCCAGCGTGCTGGCGCGCGCCTACCTGCTGGGGGCCAACGCGATCCGCGGTGGCAGCGACTTCTTCGCGGATGTGATCGACGCCCAGCGCTGGCGCTGGCGTGATGTCGGCATGCGCATCGAACTGCCGATGCCGGCCCTGCGGGGTCCGATCCAGTTGCGCAATGCCGCCTCGGCGATTGCCGCGCTGCGCGCGTTGGACCGTCCGTTGCCGCGCGCGGCCATCGTCGAAGGCGTGGCCAACGCACGCATCGCCGGCCGTCTGCAGGCGTTCCAGCGTGAGGGCGTGGAGGTGCTGGTCGATGTCGGCCACAACCCGCAGGCCGCTCGCGAACTGGCGAACGCCCTGAAGGCCGCGCCGGCCGCCGGCCGCACCCTGGCGGTGTTCGCGGCCCTGCAGGACAAGGATGCCGTGGGCGTGGTCAATGCCTTGGCCGATCGCGTGCAGGCCTGGCATCTGGCCGGGCTGGACGGTGCCCGCGCGCAGAGCGCACAGGCGCTGCAGGCGCGGCTGGCCGATACCGTCGCCGCCGATGCCCGCACCCATGCCACGGTGGAAGACGCCCTGGCACAGGTGGTGTCCGGTGCACAGCCGGGTGATCGCGTGTTGGTGCTGGGCTCCTTCCACACCGCTGCACAGGCATTGCAATGGCTGCAGTCCACGCCCTGATCCGTTCCGCTTGAGACACGCGTCGTGGCCATCATTCAGCTGGCTTGGACGCGATCACTGCCCACCCCCTTATAATCAAGCCGGCATTCCGCCGCGCCGCCTGCCTGCCTTCCGTGGATACTCCTCTGAAACAGCGACTGATTGGTGCCATCGTTCTGGTGGCCTTGGCCGTGATTTTCCTGCCCATGCTGGTCAAGGGCCCTGCGCCGGACAGCGGCGTGGCCAACGTTCCGATTACCGCGCCCGAGGCACCGGCCGATGGTCAGTTCCAGACCCGCGAGCTGCCGCTGGTGGCTCCGGCCGGTGGCGCGACCGGCCTGCAGGGTGCTGCTTCCAACACCGCGCCTTTGAATGAGGCCGCTGCTACGCCGGCTGACGCTGCCGCCCCCGCGGACACCTCGCCGGCGGTCGCCGCGGGCAACTATGCGGTCAGCTTCGGTGCCTACGCCAGCCAGAAGGACGCCGAGGCGGTCATCGCCTACCTCAAGCGTTCCAATCTGCCCGGTTTCAGCGAGCCGGCCACCATCAACGGTCGCCAGGCCTTCCGCGTGCGGGTAGGACCCTACGCTGACCGCGCCCAAGCCGAAGCCGCGCGTCTGGAGGCGGTCAAGGTCCGCAATGACGTGAAGGCCGAAGTGGTGACCCTCGACGCGCGCGCCGACACCCCGGCAGCGGCTGCGCCGGCACCGGCACCGGCCTCCAGCGCCAGTGCCGTCGCTGCGTCGACCGCCGTGACCACCGAGGCGCTGCCGCCTGAGCCGGTCGCTGCCGCCAAGCCGGCGGTCAAGCCGGAGACGCCCAAGCCGGCCCCGAAACCCGAACCCAAGCCGGAAACCAAGCCGGCCACGCCCGCACCGGCCAAGCCGGTGGCAGCCGTCCCGGCCGCACCGGCCGCCAGCAGTGTCGGCTTCGCTGTGCAGCTGGGGGCCTTCGGCAAGGCCGAAGACGCCAACGCATTGCGCGACAAGGTCCGCGCTGCGGGCTTCAGCGCCTTTGTAGAGCAGGTACGCACCGACAAGGGCACGCTGCACCGCGTGCGCGTCGGCCCGGTCGCCAATCGAGCCGAGGCGGAGAACCTCAAGGCCCAGGTTGCGTCCAAGGTCGGCGTGGCCGGCATGGTCCGGCCTCATCCCTGATGGTCGGGGCGCGCCCCTGCCGGCAGTTCGGCTCCCGCCGTGAGCAGGGGGCCGCATGATCGACCTCGTCCTGCTGGTGGTGATCGGCATCTCCACGCTGCTGGGGCTGATGCGCGGCTTTGTCAGCATCGTCATCAGCACCTTCTCCTGGTTGCTGGGGGGCTGGGCTTCGCTGATGTTCGGGCGCAGCGCCGCCGGCTGGTGGTCGGCCCCGGCTGCTCCCGGCACCGGCCATTACTTCGCCGGCTACCTCACCGTGTTCCTGCTGGTGATGGTGTCGGTGTGGGGCATTGGCCTGGTGATCCGCCAGGCGGTGCGCTCGACCAGCATGAACAGCGCCGACCGCATGCTCGGCGGCGGCCTCGGCCTGGCACGGGGGGCCCTGATCGGCTGCGCCCTGCTGCTGCTGGGCTCGTATACCCCATTGACCCGGGAGCCATCCTGGCGCGATTCCAACCTGCGCGCCGTGCTCGACCCGGGCGTGGGCTGGATGCAGGCCAAGATGCCGCGCATGCCGGAACTGCCGCAGTTGCCTGACCTGCAGGACATGCAGCAGCTGCCGGCGGCGCTGCCGGAAGTGAATCTGGCCCAACTGCCAGCGGCAGGGTTGGGCAAGCCGGCCCAGACAGGCGATAATGGCGTGCTTGGCCAGTTGCTGGGTGGACGCGGATGGCCGCGACCGCTGGATGAGACCCCGCAGCAGGCGGTGGACCCCGCCGACGTGTGGGCGCAAAAGCCAGGTTCCCCCCAGAATCTCGACCCGGCGCTGGTGCGCCCGGACGAGCCCGTTCCAGCCCGGAACGGTTCCCCCGGCCAGGCACGGCCACCTTCACAGTAATGGGCTCGGCCCAGCGGAGATTCGCACCATGTGTGGCATCGTCGGTATTGTCGGCAACCAGAACGTCGCCGGGCAGTTGTATGACGGCTTGACTGTCCTTCAGCACCGCGGCCAGGACGCGGCGGGCATCGCCACCGCCGACGGCACCCGCCTGCGTGTGCAGAAGAAGAACGGCCTGGTCCGCGACGTCTTTGATGCCAAGACCATGTCCACCCTGGAAGGCCGCGTCGGCATCGCCCATGTGCGTTACCCGACCGCCGGCTCGGAAGGCATGGATGAAGCGCAGCCGTTCTACGTGAACTCGCCGTACGGCATCGCTCTGGCCCACAACGGCAACCTGATCAACACCGAAGCCCTGCGCCAGCAGGTGTTCGAGCAGGACCGCCGCAACATCAACACCGATTCGGACAGCGAAGTGCTGCTGAATGTGTTCGCCTATGAACTGGACGCGCAGCGCCAGCTGAGCCCGGAAGCGGCGATCCGCGCCGTGGCCGGCGTGCACCGTCGCTGCAAGGGCGGCTATGCCGTGGTCAGCGTGGTGCTGGGCCTGGGCCTGGTCGCCTTCCGCGACCCGCACGGGATCCGCCCGCTGGTGCTGGGCAAGCGCAGCCACGCAGAAGGTGACGAGTACATCGTGGCGTCCGAATCGGCCGCGCTGGACGTACTGGGCTTCCAGCGCGTGCGCGACGTGCGCCCGGGTGAGGCGCTGGTGATCACCGCACGCGGCGAGCTGTTCTCCGAAGTGTGCGCCGACCCGGTCGAACACACCCCGTGCATCTTCGAGTACGTGTACTTCGCGCGTCCGGACTCGATGATCGACAACGTCTCGGTGCACAAGGCGCGCATGCGCATGGGCATCAAGCTGGGCGAGAAGATCCTGCGCCTGCGTCCGGACCACGACATCGACACCATCATTCCGATTCCGGATACCTCGCGCGATGCCGCGCTGGAAATCTCCAACGTGCTCGGGGTGAAGTACCGCGAAGGCTTCATCAAGAACCGCTACATCGGCCGCACCTTCATCATGCCGGGGCAGGGTGAACGGGTGAAGTCGGTGCGCCGCAAGCTCAACCCGATCCACCTGGAGTTCCGCAACCGCGTGGTGCTGCTGGTCGACGATTCGATCGTGCGCGGCACCACCAGCCAACAGATCGTGCAGATGGCGCGCGACGCAGGCGCACGCAAGGTGTACCTGGCCAGCGCCGCACCGCCGGTGCGTTACCCGAACATCTACGGCATCGACATGCCTGCGGCTGAAGAGCTGGTCGCGCACAACCGCACCGTTGAGCAGATCGAAGCGCACCTGGGCTGCGACTGGCTGATCTACCAGGACATCGAAGACATGGAAGCGGCGGTGAGCGAAGGCAACCAGGAGCTGAAGAACTTCGACTCCTCGTGCTTCACCGGCGTATATCCGACCGGCATCGAGCCGGGCTACTTCGAGCGCATCCAGCAACTGCGTTCGGACGACGCCAAGCACAAGCGCCGCGCCTGAGGCGTGGCGGTGAGCGTACCGCTGCCGCTCGATGCCGCGGCCACCGACCTGCTGCGTGCCGCGCAGCAGTGCATGGCCGAAGCCGACCCACTGCGCAAGGTCGCACTCACCCAGCACTATGCCCGGCAGTTCCGCGACGGGCAGCTCAAGGTCGCTGCCGATGCGCCGCCGCCGGAGGCGATCCGCATGCCCGGTCGCCCACCGCAGCTGCAGCTGGTGCACCCACGCGAGCTGCCACGGCGTGGGCTGGGCAGCCCGGAGGGGCGGGCCGCCTTCATTCACGCCATCGCGCATATCGAGTTGAACGCCATCGACCTGGCTTGGGACGCGGTATATCGCTTCCGTGGGCTGCCGTCCTCATTCCACGCCGATTGGGTCAGCGTTGCCGATGACGAATCGCGCCACTTCATGCTGTTGCAGGGGCGTCTTGAAGCGCACGGTCACCGCTACGGGGATTTCCCCGCGCACAACGGCCTGTGGGAGATGTGCGAGCGAACCGCGCACGATGGCCTGTCGCGCATGGCGCTGGTGCCCCGGGTGCTGGAAGCGCGCGGACTGGACGTCACCCCGGGCATGATCACCAAGCTGCGGTCGGCCAACGACCACGCCACCGCCGACGTGCTGGAAGTGATCCTGCGCGAGGAAGTGGCGCATGTGGCAGCCGGCTCGCGCTGGTATCGGTGGTACTGCACCCGCGAAGGGGTGGAGCCGCGTGCGCGTTTCATCGCGCTGCTGAAGGAGTACGCGGGCGGCTATCTCAATGGGCCGTTCAATCTGGAAGCGCGTCTGCTGGCCGGGTTTGACGAAGAAGAAATGGCCGACCTGGTGGAGCAGGCAGGTGGAACGCGCGTCTGACGCTGGTACGTGCACAGGATCATGGCGTGTCCGCGAACGCAGGATCATGGCGTTGACACGCATGGCGTGTCACTACGACCCTTGGTCGGGCGACCTGTTTGGTCGGGCGACCTGTAGGGACACGCCATGCGTGTCCTCGGGGTCCGTCATCGTTTCAGACGTTGGCCAACACCACGCGCTTCCCGTCTTCCGTTGGCCGGTTGATGTAGAACAACCCGGGCCCGGGACGATACGGTAACTCCCGCACACCCTCATCAGCGGCATACAACAACGCGGTATCCCCCAGCGCATCAAAATTCCAGTGCGCCGACTGCATCAGATAGCGCTGGCGTAATCGCAGTTCCTGCGCCGCATCCAGCGCCTGGCCCGCCAGTAATCGCGCGGCGATGTCCCGGAGTTCGCCCGGTAACGCCAGCCCCGGTAGCGCATCCGGCGACTGCTGCCACATCACACCGGCTGCCACCGCGCGTGCATGCATCAGCCGCAATGGCACCAGCTGGTAACGCCAGTCAATCTCGCGCTTCAACACCACCGCCGCATGCGCGAACAACACCCATTGCGGCAGCACGCTGTCGCTGCCGGCCACGCGCATCTGCTGCCAGCGATGCCAGACATCCACCCATACCGCGTTGTCATCCAACCCCAGCGCCTGCTGCCAGCGCCGGCATGCGGCCTGCGCGCGAACGTAGACCTGGGTGCTGCGCAGCAGCGACAGCGGCGGTGCCGTGGTATCGGGTACGTCATGCTGGCGGATGCGCTGACCCTGTGGCCGGGTCAGCAGCTTGGGGCCTTCGATGCGCTGGTCATAACCGCCGCCGATGTTGGCGTGCGCGCCGGGCAGGGCGATTTCCTCGAAGGTCGGTGCCACCGTGCTCAAAGCGAAATGATGGCGATGTTCGTCGCGCGCGGTGAGCTGCACCACGGTGTCGGCGCAACCGGCCTTCAGCGCAACCTGTGGCTGCTGGTCGGATTGGCGGGAATCGATCGCCACCACGGTATCGAACAGGCCAACGAAGCGTACCGGGCGTGACGGCACCACCGCGTCGCCCTGCAGCTGCCAGCCGGTGCGGCGCAGCTGTTCGCGCAGCCAGTTCCCGCCGTCGGCGCGATTGAGCCGGTTCACCGCGTCGCGGGCCGAAGCCGCCCCACGCGAGAACCCGATCAGGTCCAGCCGCACCGCACCCAGCACCCGGCCGGGCCGTGCCTGCGCCAGCGCCCGCAACGCCTCGGGCAGGCGTTCGTCGAGCGCACGCCGGACCTTGGCGATCACCCCGCTGCGGCCGATGCCGAACGCCAGCCCCATCAGGTCGTCGTCTTCCCCGGTGCGGGTGCCCGCGCCTTCGATGTAGATCGCCAGCGATAACAGCCCGGGCAGGGCAGGAGAGGCGACGCGGTGGTCCGGATACAGCGCGTGCAGCCGCGCGATGTTGGTCAGCCCGTTGCTGTAGCTGCTGGTCAGGCGGCTTTGGTACGGCGACGCATCATCGGCGAGCACCGCCGGGGCCGGTGGACGCGGGGCGGGCGTGGTGCTGCCGGCAGGGCGGGAGGCATGCTGCAGGTTGTCGGCGTTGTTGCGGGTGCCGTCGAAGAACAGGCCGATCTGGAGCGAAACGAGGTCGGTCTCATCAGGTTGCCCTGCCATGGCGTCGGTTCCCGGTCGATGCACGGCCACGTTAACGCGAAAGCGGTACTTACGCGACATAGCTGAACCGTCGTGGCTGCCGATCACAGTTCCAGACATTGACCGGGCAGACCTCTTGTATTCACACGAACGATTGAAGCCATATGACGTGGCTGCTGACAGGGGCGGCAGCGCACCAACAACCATGACTGTTCACTCACGGAGAACGACACAATGTCCAGTTCGATGAGAAAGACCGCAGGTGTGTTAGCGCTGTGCCTGGTGGGCGTGGGAACTGCCGCCGCTGCCCCGTTGTTCGAACCGGTGACGGTGCTCAGCCGCGCCAGCGCCGCCAGCCAGCCGGCCGTGCAGGCGCTGTTGTCGGCCCCGTCCACCGCGGCGGTGGAAGAGGTCCGGGTGGACGCGGCTGCCGTGGTGCCGGGGCAGCGGCAACTGGAGTTCGCGCTGCTGGGGACGCAGGTGAAGGCGCTTCAGCAACGCGTTGAAAGCCTGCCCGACGGCGGCAGCATCTGGTACGGCCAGCTGCGTTCGGCGTCGGACAAACTGACCCGTGCCAGCACCAACGACCCGGGCAATTCCGTGATTCTGGTCAGCGACGGCCAGACCGTGACCGGTTCGATCCGCAAGGACGGTCAGCTGTATCGCCTGCGCCCGGTCAGCGATGGCCGGCACATGCTGGTCCAGGTGGACGAGTCACGCATGCCGGCCGATCATCCGACCGCCGATTACAACGCCTTGCCGAAGATCGACATGGCGGTGGACGAGAAGGTAACCGCAGCGGCCGCGTCGTCCGGTACGCCCGCGACCATCCGCGTGCTGGTGGCGGCCACCAATGCGGCGGTCAGTGCTTACGGTGGCAACATGCAGTCGCTGGTGCAGCTGGCCGTGGCCGAGTCCAACCAGGGCTACGTCAACAGCAACGTGGGCATCACCCTGCAGCTGGCCAACTACCAGGCGGTGGCGTACACGGAGTCGGGCAACTTCAGCACCGACCTGGCGCGCTTCCGCTCCACCAGTGATGGCTACATGGATGCCATCCACACCACCCGCAACAGCACCGCCGCCGACGTGGCCGTGCTGCTGATCAACAACAGCAGCTATTGTGGGCTGGCCTCAGGCATCGGTTCCAGCGCCTCCACCGCATTTGCGGCGGTGTACTGGGACTGCGCCACCGGGTATTACTCGTTCGCGCATGAAATCGGCCATCTGCAGAGCGCGCGGCATGACATCGCCACCGATCCCAGCACCAGCCCGTATGCGTACGGTCATGGCTATCGCTACCAGCCGGCAAGCGGCTCGCGCTGGCGCACGATCATGGCCTATGACTGCACCAGCGGCTGCCCGCGCTTGAACTTCTGGTCCAATCCCAATATCAGCTACAACGGCGTGCCGATGGGGATTGCCGCCAGCGCGGACAACCAGCGCGTGCTGGTCAACACCAAGGCGACCATCGCCGCATTCCGGTAAGGGGTAGGTGCCCACCGTTGGTGGGCACTTCGCTTTACGCCAACGAATCCAGCGTCCAGCCCTGCGGTGTGACCCGCAGCACCGAGCCCTGCTCGTACCAGTCGCCCAGCACGATGCGCGTGCAGGCGCGGCCACCGGCTTCCACTGCATGGATGGCCGGGCGGTGCGTGTGGCCGTGGATCATCGTGTCCACGCCATGACGGACGAAGGTGGCAACCACTTCGTCCGGAGCCACATCGGTCACCGTCTCGAACGTGGCGCGGTCACCCTGCTTCATGTCCGACTGGCGTGCCTGGCTGGCATCGCGTGCTTTCTGCGCGAAGGCAATGCGCGCGGCCAGCGGCTGCGCCAGGAACTGCGCCTGGAACACCGGGTCGCGGGTCTGCGCGCGGAACTGCTGGTAGGCCACGTCGTCGGTGCACAGCAGGTCACCATGCCCCAGCAGCACAGGCCGGCCGTACAGGTCGATCACCGTGGGGTCGGGCAGGATGCGGAAACCCGCACGGCGGGCATAGTCCTCGCCGACGAGGAAATCACGGTTGCCGCGGATGAAGTACACCGGCACGCCCGCGTCGGCCACGGCCTTGAGGGCATCGGCAACCGCATCGGCGGCGGGCGAGGGCGTGTCATCGCCGATCCAGGCTTCGAACAGGTCGCCCAGGATGTACAGCGCCTCGGCCTGCATGGCTTCATCGCGCAGGAACGCCAGGAACAGGTCGGTAATGGCTGGACGGCTGGGGTCCAGGTGCAGGTCGGAAATGAACAGCGTGGTCATGCCCGACATTGTATTCCGATACCCGTGCACGCGCGGACACGCATGGCGGGCTTACGTGCACAGGATCATGGCTTTGACACGCATGGCGGCTTACATGCACAGGATCATGGCTTTGACACGCATGGCGTGTCACTACGATCCTTGGTCGCCCGGGATGGGGTCGCCCGGTGATGTTGGGTCGGGCGACCTGTAGGGACACGCCATGCGTGTCCTAGACCGGCAACCAACGCAGGCTGGCACCGGCCAGGGCGGTGGCAATCGCGGTGGCGGCCAGCACATCGCTGGGGTAGTGCAGCCCCAGCACCACCCGCGACAGCCCGACCGCCAGCGTGAACGGCACCAGCAGTGGTGCCAGCCAGGGGTAGTAGGCCAGCGCGACAATCGTGAACGACACCGCATGCAGCGTATGCCCGGACGGGAAGCTGAACTCGTCCAGCGGGGCCACCCAGGCGCGAATGCGCAGATCGGCGGCGAACGGCCGCGGCCGCCGCGTCCAGCGCTTCAGCCCCTTGTAAAGCAGCAGTGCCATCACCCCGGTGGCGGCCATGTGGATCGACGCGCGCAGGCCATCGAAGCCGTCCACCACCACCAGCGCTCCCATCAGCGCGTACCAGAACACCCCATCGCCTAGACGGCTGACGGTCGCGAACAGGCGGCGCACGTGGCGGCGACGACAATAATGATTGGCGCGACGGCACCACCGGGTTTCGCGTCCGCGCAGCGCATCAAGCGGCATGATCGGCATGGGGCCTCCGGGCGTGGGCGAGTTCGGTCAGCAGGGCGTCGAACTCCGCCACGACCTGCTGTGGATGCAGCCGCTTCATCGCCAGCGCGGCATTGCGGCCCAGCCGCTGGCGTTCGCTGTCCTGTTCGGCCAGGCGCACTGCCGCGGCCTGGAACTGTTCGTCATCGTTCACGGCCACGCCACTCTCATCGGTGCGCAGGTACTCGCGCGCTGCGCCGTAGTCGAAGGCCACCGTAGCGACACCGCTGGCCATGGCTTCCAGGGTGACGTTGCCGAAGGTTTCACTGCGGCTGGCAAACAGGAACAGGTCACCACTGGCGAAGTGACGCGCCAGCGCTTCGCCGCGCTGGACGCCGCAGAAGATGAAGTCTGGATTCTCATGCGCCAGTTTTTCGCGCGAGGGACCGTCGCCGACGAACACGAAGCGTGCCTTGGGGCGGACCTGCTGCAGCTTGCGGAAGGCTTTCACCGCCAGGCCCAGGTTCTTCTCCGGCGCGATGCGACCGACGTAGATGGCGGCAAATCCGTTGCCGTCGATACCCCATTCCTCGCGCAGCGCCGGATCGCGCCGCTGCGGGTCGAACTGGGTGCTGTCCACTGCGCGGGCGAGCAGGCGCACGCGGTCAAACCCTTGGCCGGTCAGGAACTGCTGCAGTTCCTGGGTCGGCACCAGGGTCGCGTCAGCCTGGTTGTGGAAGCGGCGCATCCAACGCATGGCGGCGGCCTGCAGCCAGGCCACGCCGTAGTCGGGCAGATACTCATCGAAGCGGGTATGAAAGCCGGTGGCGACCGGAATACCCAGCCGCCGCGCAGTGCGCAGCGCGGACCAGCCCAGCGGGCCTTCGGTGGCGATGTAGATGGCATCGGGTCGATGCTGCTGCCACTGCCGGGCCAGCCGCTTCGGGGCGGGCAGGCCGAAGCGCAGCCCCGGATAGCGCGGCAGGCCGGCCCCAGATACCAGCAGCGCATCGCCGCCATCGGCTTCGTCGCCCTGGCGCGGTCGCACCAGATCGACCTGATGGCCTGCTTCGCGCAGACCCATTTCCAGGCCCTGCACGGTCAACGCCACACCGTTGACCTCCGGGGGATAGGTTTCGGTGACGATGGCATAGCGCATGGCGGGCCTCCAGTTTCCGCGCATGCTCGGCGCTGGCGATGTAGCCGACATGACGCGGCTGTTACCGGCGGATGACGCGGTTTGATGCGCCGCCTGATTGCCGTAGAGCCGGGCTTGCCCGGCTGCTGTTGGATTTTGGCGAACAGCCGATGGTCATCGGTTCCCGTGTTTGGGCGTGCCGGGATGGGTTTGCGGGACACGCCGTAAACCCATCCATGGGGGCTCGTAGAAA
>NZ_DAMDFR010000024.1:0-59743 GCF_032103445.1 Stenotrophomonas sp. | reverse complement strand
AGCGGGCGGTCTTCTACCTCACGGCGCGCGAGAAAGTCCGGCCAATGCGCCTGCACCAGCGAATACAGCAGCGTGCGCTCGGGACGGTGAGGCGCATAGCGAGCCGTGGGCAGATGCGCTGCCGGCGACGTTGCGTGCGCCACGGCATCCTGCAGCTGCGACACGGTCGCGGCGAGGCGCGGCACGAAACACTCCGGTGCAGGGAATGGCTGCTCAGGCTTGCGCCCGCCCCGGCCGGTTCATATCGGCCTTTATGAGCTGCACCTCACACCGCTGGAGCTGATCGACCGCATTGCCGCGCTGGTTCCCCCGCCACGCACCCACCGGCACCGCTATTTTGGCGTGTTGGCACCCAACTCGCCGCTCAGGGCTGCGGTGACGGCGCTGGCGACACCGGCGCGAGCCGCTCCCGTGCTGGGCGCGTCGATCAGCACGGGGGAGTGCGCGCCTGGTGTGGTACCGATGAGCAGCGCGCTGCCATCCCAGAGCGAGCCGGTGCTGCCCAAGCGTGCAGCGCACTACCTGTGGGCGGTGCTGATCGCCCGCATCTACGAGGTGTTCCCCCTCTTGTGTCCGCTGTGTGGCGGGCATATGCGCATCATCGCGTTCATTACGCACAGCGCTGACATCCGGCACATCCTGGACCACATCGGGGCAGATTCAGAGCCACCCCGCATCTCCCCGGCGCGCGGGCCACCGCTGTGGGATGACTGTAGTGATGCGCAGATGGATGACGGGGCGCAAACCGAGCCAGCAGACTGGGACCTAGCGGCGCAACCGGCACCGGACTTTGAGGTCGATCAGCGCATCAGTTGGTGAATGAACAAAGCGGCGATTTTGACTTGCCGCGAACTGGCTCTGCGCCCGGTACACGCCGAGCGCCGCAAATCACTCTCCTGAACGCCAAACCCTGGTGGTGAACCTGACACCTGGGCGGGAAAATCGAGTGTCTCAGCCGGCTTGATGGCGCTTCCGCGGTGCGATACTTGGCCTCATGCGGTTAAAACGCCTATCCGTGGCCGGCATATTGGCCCAAGGGGACCACTCGCAGGGGATACTTGATGCGACAGGACGACGACGCTGCACTCGCTTCCGGTACTACATCCGATGGCTGGTTCACCCGGCTCCGGCGTTCGCTGCTGGCGCGCCTTGGCAATACCGGGCTCGTGCTGGGGACGTTGTTCTTCGCCGCCTCGCTCACGCCCAGCCTCACGCCACGGATCACGGTCGCGCAGGCGGTGCTGTCGGGCATGTGCCTGGCCGCCGGCTACGGCCTGGGCGTGCTGCTGCGCTGGCTGTGGGGATACCTGGAGCTGCCGCTCCCCGGGCCGGCGGGACAGCCGCGTCGCCGCCGTATCGCGGTCGTCGCCTGCGCGGTCATCGCCGCGCTCGCGCTTTGGCGCAGCCAGCATTGGGAAAACATCGTCCGCGAACTGATGCACCTGGCTCCCGCCGGTCCATCGCGCATCCTGGGCGTACTCGCGGGTGCGGCGGTCGTGGCGCTGCTGCTGGTCGTGCTGGGCCGCATCGCGCTGATGATCATCAAGGCGGTGATGCGCCTGGTCACCCACAAGGTGCCGCGACGGATCGCGCACGTGGTCGGTGCGATCGCCGGCGTGCTGCTGCTGGTGGGCCTGGTCAACGGCGTGATCCTGTCCTCGTTGCTGGACACCCTGGACGCCTCCTATCGCCAGGCCGATGCACTGATCCCGCCCGACATGCCGCCGCCGACCGAATGGGACAGCCCCGGCAGCGCGCAGTCGCTAGTGGCCTGGAACCAGCTCGGGCGCATGGGCCGGCGCTACGTCGATGCCCGCCCCACCGCCGACGAACTCGCCGCCTACGCCGGTCCCGGCGCCAAGGCGCCGCTGCGCGTGTACGCGGGCCTGCCCACCGGCGACACGCCCGAAGAGCGCGCCCAGCTGGCGCTGGAAGAACTCAAGCGCGTCGGCGGCTTCGAGCGCAAGGCGCTGATCATCATCACTCCGACCGGCACCGGTT
The DNA here is from genome assembly GCF_032103445.1 of Stenotrophomonas sp. GTDB lineage: Bacteria > Pseudomonadota > Gammaproteobacteria > Xanthomonadales > Xanthomonadaceae > Stenotrophomonas. Next base: position 57,742 of record NZ_DAMDFR010000024.1, on the reverse strand, counting down.
GGGTCGACCCGTCCGGCATCGACGGCATCGAATATCTCTACCGCGGCGATGTGGCCAGCGTCGCGGTGCAGTACTCGTACCTGTCCAGTCCGCTGACGCTGTTCCTGGATCCGGACACAGGCGGGGTCACCGCGCGCGCACTGTTCCGCGAGGTCTACGGCTACTGGCGCACGCTGCCGCCCGAGCGGCGGCCGAAGCTGTACCTGCACGGCCTGAGCCTGGGCGCGCTCAATTCGGAACGCTCGTTCGAGATGTTCGAGCTGCTCGGCGAACCATTCGATGGCGCGGTCTGGAGCGGACCTCCGTTCGCCGCCAGCAAGTGGGCCGGGCTGACCCGCTCGCGCAATCCCGGTTCGCCGGTGTGGCTGCCGCAGTTCCAGGACGGCTCGTTCGTCCGCTTCATGAACCAGGACGGCAGCTCCACCCCGCCCGGCACGCCGTGGGGCCCGATGCGCGTGGTCTACCTGCAGTACGGCAGCGACGCGGTGACGTTCTTCGACCGTCACGGCTTGTTCCGCGAACCGGAACTGCTCGATGCCCCGCGCCCGCCGGACGTATCCCCGGCGATGCGCTGGTATCCGGTCGTGACGATGATGCAGATGGCAATGGATACTTCGCTGTCGATGAGCGCACCAATGGGTTTCGGCCACGTCTACGCGCCATCGCACTACATCAACGCCTGGCTGGAAGTCACCGGCATCGACGACTGGTCGCCCGAAGACGTGGCCCGCCTGCAGCGCCACCTGGATGAGCGCCGGGCCGAAGAGCTGTCCAAGGATGGCGGCGAGGAGACCGTGGACGGCTGAACGTCGACGGTCTTGCGTGGACCGGCACCCTCAGTACATCCCGACCATGTTGAGGAACCAGCCCTCGTGGTCGTAGTCGAAGTCGGTCAGGTCGTCGCTGAACTCGGTGAAGTTGTAGCCGGCGCCGATGCGGAAGTTCTTGCCGATGTCGCGGTCCAGTCCGACCAGCCAGCCCTGCCGCGTGCCGCCGGCCTGCACGTCCAGCCAGCGGTATTCGGCCAGCGCGTGCCAGGCGTAGACCACCTCGTAGCGCAGCTGTAGCGCGGCGAAGTCGGTGGCCGAGTCGAACCACGGCCCGCTGCCGCGTCCGTAGCGCACCTCGCCCTCGCGCCGGGCGAGCTTGCCGGCCACTTCCCAATGCTGGTCGTGGCGGTAGACGCCTTCCACCGACAGCACCTGGGTTTTCTGGTCGTAGTCCTGCTCGCGCTGGCCCAGGCTGGAGAGGTCGTACAGGTAGGTGTAGCGGCCGAACATTTCCCAGCGCGCGCTATCCCACGGCCGCCAGGCGAAGCCGGCGTTGCCTTCGATGAAGCGCGCGTTCGCCAGGCGGTCGCGATGGTCGTCGGTGTCGGCGTAGTTCAGCCGGCCGGCGATGCGGAAGCGGGTATAGGAAGTTCAACCGCCCTTTTTTGCGAGTCTGGCGGGTAGGAAGCGGCCGCGCAAGCGCCGCTTTGGGCACAGATCGGGCACAGATCGGGGGTTCATGCGTGGGTTTTCGACATCGCGGGGCCGCGCAGCGGCTCAGTGCGTAGCCATTTCTCACCGAATCCCTAGGTAGCTGAAGCGATCGCCAGGCCGCTGAGCCTGAGGGAGCTTTTAGCGGCAGCAAGTCCTTCAGCGCGTGCTGGCTCAGCTTTGCTCCGCCCTCAGCATGCTACCTTTAGCGCCAGTCCCTTATGGGACGCCTATCTAAAACAGGCGGTGACTATGCCTCTAATGTTGCTGGACCCAGAACGCGGTGTGATGCTCGAGCTTCCGCTGGAAGCTGGTCTGCTGGAGTCGCTTCAGGAGCGACGCCCCCCCTCAATTGAGTAGCAAGCTGCTTTGGAGTCCAATCCCCAACGAGAAGGAGATTGGACGTGAAAAAGCGTTTCAGCGAAGAGCAGATCATCGGCTTCTTGCGTGAGGCCGAGGCCGGGCTGCCGGTCAAGGAGCTGTGCCGTCGGCACGGCTTCAGCGAGGCGTCGTACTACCTGTGGCGCAGCAAGTTCGGCGGCATGAATGTGTCGGAGGCCAAGCGCCTGAAGGAACTGGAGACCGAGAACGCGCGGTTGAAGAAGCTGTTGGCCGAGCAGGTCCTCGAGAACGAGGTGATCAAGGACGTGCTGCGAAAAAAATGGTGAGCGCACCCGCCCGACGCGAGCAGGTGCGCTACATGGCAAGAAAAGGACTCAGCGAGCGGCGCGCTCTGCGCGTGGTCGGCATGAGTGCCAGCGCACTGCGCTACACGCCTCGTCCGGACCGCAATGTAGAACTGCGGGCGCAGATCCAGGCCTTGGCGCATCGGCACAAGCGCTACGGGGTGGGCATGATCTACCTCAAGCTGCGGCAAGGCGGCCAGGTCGTGAACTACAAGCGCGTCGAGCGGCTGTATCAGCAGGCGAAACTGCAGGTGCGGCGGCGCAAGCGCAAGAAGGTGCCCCTGGGCGAACGGCAACCACTGATTCGTCCGGTTGCGGCCAACGAGGTGTGGTCGATGGACTTTATCTTCGATCGCACAGCCGACGGCCGTGTCATCAAGTGTCTGGTGATTGTGGATGACGCCAGCCACGAGGCGGTGGCAATCGAGGTCGAGCGTGCGATTTCGGGCCACGGCGTCAGCCGCGTGCTGGACCGCCTGGCACTCAGCCGTGGCCTGCCGAAGGTGATCCGGACCGATAACGGCAAGGAATTCTGCGGCAAGGCAATGGTGGCCTGGGCGCACGAACGTGGCGTGTCGCTGCGTCTGATCCAGCCGGGCAAGCCGAATCAGAACGCTTACGTTGAATCGTTCAACGGACGCCTGCGCGACGAATGCCTCAACGAACACTGGTTCCCGACACTGCTGCACGCGCGCACCGAGATCGAGCGCTGGCGGCGGGAGTACAACGAAGAGCGGCCGAAGAAATCGCTCGGCGGGCTAACGCCTGCCGCCTATGCCCAACAGCTGGCGGTGAAACCGCTACGATAAAGCCGGGCTCCAAACAGCTCCGCTACTGAAAGCGGGGGGACGTCGGGAGCAGTGTTCGAGAGCGGATCCGGTCAAGCTTCAGCGACTCGCCAATCGGGTTGCGCAGGCTGTCGGTCCGGTCGTTGACATGTACTTGGACTATGACTTGAGGCCACCGTCCCAGGCGCAGATCCAGTACGCGGTTGCCATTGCGCGACGAGAGGGGCTCGAGATCCCGGCCGACGTGCTGAAGAAAAAGGTTGCGATGGGCAAGTTCCTTGACCAGCACGCCAAAGGTGGTGCCCGAAGCGGTAAGTAAGCGCTTGCCTCTGCGCGCTGCTAGGATTGCTACCTATGTAGAAAAAGGCGGTCGCTTTCGGCTCGAAATCCGTCTTTTACAACAAAAACCTCTCTCAATGTATAAATGCGAGTTTCAATGATCAAGAAAAAGCCTTTAGATACAGGAACTTGCGATGGTTTCGCGTTGAGAGCGCTGCGATCTGTGGGTTCACAACCGTTCTGATCGCTGTAACGGAAGCTGTCTTCTGACGAAGCCCCGGATTGCCCTGTGCACTCCGGGGTTTTTTGCTTCATGGCTGCCGAACTTCCGGTGCTGCCAGTTGGGGTGAGACGTAACAGCTTGCAGGGTGTTGCTCATCAGGCAACGATTGTTGCCTGATGAGCAACATCATGCCCTGATCTTCTGCTCGGTGGCAGGCGGCGCAGAAGTGTCTGGCAGCGACATTGATCTGCTGGTACTCGGGGCCACGGGATTCGCTGATCTGGCGCGGGCTGTCCATCCGGTCCAGGAACTTCTGCGGCGCGACATCAATCCGGTCTTGTACGCTCGAGAAGAATTCTTGAGAAGGCTGCAGGCGGGCGACACGTTTGCACGCGAGTTGCTCTCCAAGCCCAAGCTTCTCGTCGTAGGGGACATGGATGACGTTGGAAAACTTGCTGGCAATCCGTCAGCTGCTGGAAGACCAGGCTGACGACAGCGCTACAACCAGGGGGCAGCGTGCCTATTAGGACCGTCGATGATTACAACCAGGCGATGCGGCGGCTGTCGGTCTGGTTCGATGATCCGCCAGAGCTAGGAAGCGATGAAGGCAACGCGTTCGAAGCGTTGCTGATACGGGTCACGGAGTACGAAAGCGAGCAATTTCCGATCTGAGGTGGCTGGCGGCGCAGCCACGCAGGGCGTGGCTCTACGAGGGGGATGCATTCCGAGGCCGAGGCATGGTGCCCCCCATGCATTTTTGTGCGCTGCGTCTTTCATTGGATCGATTTAGTGCCGTATGGTGCAATCGATTGCATTGCAGTGAATCGTTGCGTTTGATACCGGTTGGGAGGCCGGTGGGCGAATGTCCATTGATTCGAGCGGGCCAACAGCGACACCTGGGTTCACGCGGCGCGAGGCGCTGCGCATGGCGGTCGCCGGAGGTATAGGCCTTGCCGCTGCCAGAGTGCTGCCCGCGTCTGCGGCCGATGCCCCATTGAAGGGCAACCTGAAGCACTCGGTCGCCCGCTGGACCTTCCCGAAGCTGTCCGTTGCCGAGCTCTGCCAGACGGTCAAGGGCATCGGCTTCGCTGCCATCGATCTGGTCGGGCCGGAAGACTGGCCCACCCTGAACGCGCACGGCGTGGACAGCTCGATGTGCAACGGCGCGGAGCTGGGGCTGACCAAGGGCTTCGCCGGCCGCGAGTTCCACGACCAGCTGGTTGAGCGCTATACGCGGCACATTGATCTGGTGGCCGATGCCGGTTACCGGAACCTGATCTGCTTCTCCGGCAACCGCAACGGCATGGATCCCCAGCAAGGCTTGGCCAATGCCGAAGCCGGCCTGAAGCGCATCCTCGGCCATGCCGAGAAGCGCGGCGTGGTGTTAGTAATGGAGCTGCTGAACTCCCGCGTCGACCACCCCGACTATCTGTGCGACCACTCCGCGTGGGGCGTGGAGCTGTGCCAGCGGCTCGGCTCGAACAACTTCGGTCTGCTGTACGACATCTACCACATGCAGATCATGGAGGGCGACATCATCGCCACCATCGGCAGGCACCATGCCTGCTTCAAGCACTACCACACGGCGGGCGTGCCGGGCCGACATGAGATCGGCGACCAGCAGGAGCTCAACTATCCCGCCATCTGTCGCGCAATCCGCGACACCGGTTTCGATGGGTATCTGGCGCAGGAATTCATTCCTACGGCACCCGATCCCGTCGGTTCGCTGCGCGAGGCAATCCGCCTCTGCGATGTTTGAAATGATATCCACCCAGGTGAAGTAGACCCATGGCAGACAATCATTACGACGCCATCGTTGTTGGCTCGGGAATCAGTGGCGGTTGGGCGGCAAAGGAACTGACCGAAAAAGGTCTCAAAGTGTTGATGCTTGAACGTGGCCGCAACATCGAGCACGTCAAGGATTACGTCAATGCGATGAAGGAGGCGTGGGACTTCCCGCACCGTAATCGCCCCACCCAGGCGATGAAGGCCGACTTCCCGGTGCTGATGCGCGACTACGGCCTGGTCGAGAACCTTGAAGGCATGTGGGCCGATGAAAAAGACTCGCCCTACATCGAGACCAAGCGCTTCGACTGGTTCCGCGGCTATCACGTCGGTGGCCGCTCGCTGTTGTGGGGCCGGCAGAGCTATCGCTTCTCCGATCTGGACTTCGAGGCGAACAAGAAGGACGGCATCGCCACCGACTGGCCGATCCGTTACGCCGACATCTCGCCGTGGTATGACTACGTTGAGAAGTTCGCCGGCATCGCCGGTACCCGCGAAGGGCTGGACGTGCTGCCCGATGGCGAGTTCCTGCCGCCGATCCCGTTGAACATCGTCGAGAAAGACGTGGCCGCGCGGATCAAGAAAGCCTTTGGCGGCACCCGGCACATGATTCACTCGCGCACCGCCAACATCACCCAGCCGATGCCGGAGCAGGGGCGGGTCAACTGCCAGTACCGCAACAAGTGCATCCTCGGCTGCCCCTTCGGGGCCTACTTCTCGACCCAGGCGGCAACGCTGCCGGCGGCGATGAAGACCGGCAACCTGACCCTGCGGCCGTTCTCCATCGTCAAGGAAGTGCTGTACGACAAGGACCGCAAGCGCGCACGCGGCGTGGAAGTCATCGACGCCGAAACCGGCGAGACCTACCAGTACACCGCCAAGGTCATTTTCCTCAATGCCTCGTCGTTCAACTCGACCTGGATGCTGATGAACTCGGCCACCGATGTCTGGGAAGGCGGGTTGGGGTCTTCGTCCGGTGAGCTGGGCCACAACGTGATGGACCATCACTTCGGGGCCGGTGCCTCCGGTCGCGTCGAAGGCTACGACGACAAGTACTACTTTGGCCGTCGCCCCTGCGGGTTCTATGTTCCGCGCTTCCGCAACGTCACCGCGGATGACAAACGTGGCTATCGACGTGGCTTCGGTTACCAGGGCGGTGCCAGCCGCAACGGCTGGTCGCGCGAGATCGCCGAGATGAACATCGGTGCCGACCTGAAGGAAGCGCTGACCGTGCCGGGCGATTGGCGCATCGGCATGACCGGCTTCGGTGAAATGCTGCCGCACCACGACAACACCATCCGCCTGGACAAGGACAAGAAGGACAAATGGGGCCTGCCGGTGCTGGCGATGGATGTCTCGATGCGATCAAACGAGCTGGCGATGCGCAAGGACATGGCCACCGATGCCGCCGAGATGCTGGAGGCCGCTGGGGTAAAGGACGTGCAGACGTTCGACAACGACTACGCGCCGGGCAAGGGCATTCACGAGATGGGCACCGCACGCATGGGGCGTGATCGCAAGAGCTCCGTCCTGAACCAGCACAACCAGGTCTGGGATGCGCCAAATGTCTACGTGACCGACGGGGCGTGCATGACCTCCAGTGCCTGCGTGAATCCGTCACTGACCTACATGGCGTTGACCGCCCGCGCCGCCGATCACGCGGTGCGCGAACTGAAAGCGGGGAACCTGTAATGGACCGTCGCGAACTTCTGAAAATGATCGTCGCCGCCACCGGTGCGGCCATGATCGGTCTGCCGGCGCTGGCCAGCGGACAGGGTCCGGCGGCGGGTACAAAGGCCGCGTTCTCGGCCGCCGACATCGCCCTGATGGACGAGATCGCCGACACCATCCTGCCGCGGACCAAGACGCCCGGGGCCAAGGACACCGGCATCGGTGCCTTCATGGCGACCTTCGTGGCCGACTGCTACACCGCCCAGCAGCAGGCGACGTTCCGCGCTGGGCTGGCCGACATCGACAAACGGGCAGGCGGGCGGTTTGTCTCGCTCACCCCGCAGGCCCGCACTGAGTTACTGCGCGCCGTGGATGCGGACGCGAAGAAGCACGCCGCCAACGCCGCCAACGCCGGTCCACGCAATGCGGAATCGGCGGAAGCGAAGGCGCACTACTTCACCATGCTAAAACAGCTGACCATCTTCGGCTTCTTCACCTCGAAGATCGGTGCGACCGAAGTGCTGCAGTACGTCGCCGTGCCGGGCCGCTACGACGGCGATCTGGCATATGTGGCCGGCACGCCTGCATGGGGAACCAGCTGAGCGGTACCCGATTCGTCCATTGACTCGATCAGGAACACCATGACCCGACCCTTTCTGATGGCGGCCTGCCTGCTGGCGGCCGCCCCTGCTTTGGCTGCGACCAAAGGCGACCCCGCGCGCGATCCAGCGACGACCGAAGCCTGGACGCCCGAACCTGCCATCGTGGCCACGCCCCCGGGCGGTGCGCCGTCTGACGCGATTGTGCTGTTTGATGGCAAGGACACGTCCGCGTGGGAGGCGGAGCAGGGCGGTCGCGTGCCCTGGACAGTGGCCGATGGCGCGATGACCGTGGTGCCCGGCAGCAAGGGCATCCGCACCCGCGAGAAGTTCTGCGACATCCAGTTGCACGTCGAGTGGCGCAGCCCAACGGAAACGAAGGGCTTTGAAGGCCAGGACCGGGGCAACAGCGGCATCTTCCTGCAGGAGCTCTACGAGCTGCAGGTGCTCGACAGTTACAAGAATCCCACCTATGCCAACGGCCAAGCCGGGTCGATCTACAAGCAGGCCATGCCCCTGGCGAATGCCTCGCGCGCTCCGGGCGAGTGGCAGACCTACGACGTCATCTGGAAGGCCCCGCGCTTCTCGCCGGGCGGCGGCCTGATCTCACCGGCGCGCATCACCGTGCTGCACAACGGCGTGCTGGTACAGAACGACACCGTGGTGTCCGGCAAGACCGAGTACATTGGTGCCCCCTCGTACGCTCCTCACGACTGCGCGCCCCTGTACCTGCAGGAACACGCCTCCAAGGTCAGCTACCGCAACATCTGGCTCCGCAAGCTCTAACCCTGCCAACCCGGACAACGATCTCACCCAATTGCTGATCACCCGTAGAGCCACGCCCTGCGTGGCTTCGCGGTGCCAGAAGACTACTTCGCCAGATAGCTGGCGATATCGCTGACTTCCTGCTCGGAAAGCTGCGCAAACGGCGGCATCAACCCACCGCCCTTCTTGATCTTGTCCTTGATCTGCGCCGCATCCAGCCGCTTGGCAACATCCGTAAGCGCAGGAAACGTCGGCGGCACGCCCGCCCGATTCGCCCCATGGCAAGCCACGCAGTGCACGCTATATAGCTTCTGCCCCGCCGCCGGATCCTCCTTGGACCAAGCAGCCGGTGCCAACATCGAGCCACACAGCGCTACAGCAGACATCAGAATCACTTTCACAACACAAACTCCTTCGCTTGCTAGCGCTTTGCGCGGGCGGGCAGGGTGGTGGTCAGGTGTTCACGCAGGTACTCGGCCCCGGTGTTGATGATGGTGGCCGGGTCACGCGGCTGGTCATGCTCGACGATATACCACTGCACCCTGGCATCCGCTGCGGCCGGCAGGATCACGCTCCAGTCGAGCACGCCCTGGCCAACGGCAGCGAATCCGCCTTCGTCCTTGTTCTGCCCCTTGGGAGCGTTGTCCTTGGCGTGCACGGCGAACATGCGACCGTTGAACTTCTTCAGCATCACCGCCGGGTCATAGCCCGCGCGTGCCACCCAGGCCAGGTCCAGCTCGGTCTGCAGGTCAGGCCCGGCCGCGGCGAACAGCAGTTCCAGCCCAGTTTTGCCGTCATAGTCGACCAGCTCGAAGTCGTGGTTGTGGTAGGCCAGGTGCATGCCCTGGGCCTTCACCTTTGCGGCGAGCTGGCCGAGTTCCTTGCCCAGCGCGGTCCATCCGGCCGCATCCTTCGGGCGGTCATTCTCGTTCAGATACGGCACGACCAGGGTGGTATTGCCGATCGCGCGGTTGAAGGCGATTGCGCCGTCGAGGTCCTTACGCAGGTCGGCCAGTTGCGTATGCGATGAAATGGCCTTGATCGAATAGCGGTCCAGCAACTGCTTGAGTTCAGCGGCGCTGACGTTCTGCGTGCCCACGGTCTCCACCGCATGCACGCCGGCATCGTGGACGATCTTCAACTGCTGGTCGAGCGAGCCGGCATTGCGCAGCGTGTACATCTGCACCGCGATGGGTTTCTGCGCGCTGGTGACGTCGGCGGCGAAAACGGGCAGGGCGGCAAGCAACAGCAGCGCGAGGGTGGTGGTCCGGCGTGTACGGGTCTTCATCAAGCACTCCTGCAGGAATTCAGCTGATGGCGGTCCAGGCACGAGACCCGGCCGAGGCGATGACACGATCAACAATCAGCGCCGAACGCGCGCCGTCTTCAAAGGTGGGCAGGCCCTCGGGCCGTTCGCCTTCAATGGCGCGATACGTATCGGCTACGAACGCCTCGAAGCAGGTCCCGTAGCCCTGCGCGTGACCCGGCGGGAACACCGCCAGCCGGCGTTGCTCGGCACTGCCTGCGCCCGGCCCGCGCACGAAGGTCTCCTCGCGCTGGTCGGGGTGCCCGATCCACAGGCGCTCGGCGTCTTCCTGGTTGAAGGCCACACTGGCCTTGGCCCCATCGATCTCGAACCAGAGCCGGTTGTGGCGTCCGGCCGAGACCTGGCTGACAGTCAGCGAGGCCAGCGTGCCGGCGCCGGTTTTGAACATGGCGGCGGCGACGTCCTCGCTGGCGACCGCCTGTTTCGCGCCGCCCGCGGCAGGGGCGGTGAAACTCTGCCCGGAAATGGCACCGCGCTCGGCAATCACCGTGGCGAACGCCGCGCTGACGTCGACGAAGCGCTCGCCGCCGACCCATTCCACCAGGTCGCACCAGTGCGAACCGATGTCGGCGAACACGCGCGAGGTGCCGCCCAATGCGGGGTCCACCCGCCAGTTGTTACTGGCAGGGTCCAGCAACCAGTCCTGCAGGTAGCTGCCGTGAATCAGATGCAGTGGGCCCAGCTCGCCCTGCGCGATACGCGCACGGGCTTCGCGGACCACCGGGTGGTAGCGGTAGACGAAGGGTACGGTGGCCACCAACCCGGTCGAGCGGGCCAGCGCGGCCAATGCCTGGGCGTCGTCGAGGGTGGTGGCCAGCGGCTTCTCGCAGATCACATGCTTGCCCGCTTCCAGCGCGGCCTGGGCCATCGCGCGGTGCAGGTGATTGGGCGTGCACACGTGCACAACCTGGACCTGCGGATCGGCGATCACTTCCTCGATATCGCGATAACCGTGCGGCACATTCCACGCCTGCGCCACCTCGCGCGCGCGCTCCGGCGAGGAGGCGACCACGCCGCGCACCTCCGCTCCGGTCAGCAGCGCGGCGCGGCGATGCACCGCACCGATCATGCCGGTGCCGATGATGGCGATTCCAAGCTTGGGCATCGGGTTGCGTCCTCAGGGGGTGGTGGAGGTGGCGGCCACGACCGGGCGGTCGCGGAACAACAGCAGGAAGGCGATCAGCACCAGCAGCGCGACGCCGGCCGGGAACAGCCATATCTTTTCCCAGTCCGGACCGGCGGCGGTGGTGTAGTGCTCGACCACCGCGCCGGACAGGAAGGTGCCGATCAACATGCCGACGCCATACGTGGCCAGGGTGATGAAGCCCTGCGCACTGCTGCGCGCATCCGGACCGGCGTGCGCGTCGGTGTAGATCTGCCCGGTGACGAAGAAGAAGTCGTAGCAGATGCCGTGCAGCACGATGCCGATCACCAGCAGGGAGAACGCGCTGCCGGCATCGCCATAGGCAAACATCACATAGCGCACCACCCACGCGGCCATGCCGACGGCAAGCATGGTTTTCACGCCCAGCCGCACGAACAGGAAGGGCATTGCCAGCATCAGCAGCACTTCAGAGACCTGACCCAGCGACTGCAGGCCAGCCGCGCCGCGCACGCCCAGGTCGTTGAGATACGGATTGGTGAAGTTGTAGTAGAACGCCAGCGGAATGCAGATGGCGATGGAGGCCAGGAAGAACACCAGGTACGAGCGCGACTTCAGCAGCCGCAGCGAGTCCAGCCCGAGAATCTTGCCCAGCCCGGCATCGCGCTGCTGCGCCAGCGGCGGGGTGTGCGGCAGCGAGAACGCATACAGGCCCAGCAGCAGCGACGCCAGCGCGGCCATCTGGAAGGTCAGCTCCAGCCGATGCGCCTGCTCCCAGCCCAGCCAGCCGATCAGCACGCCGGCCACGATCCAGCCGACGCTGCCGGCCACCCGCACCAGCGGGAACTGCTTCTCCGGCGACTGCATATGCCGCATCGCCACGCTGTTGGCCAGCGCCAGCGTCGGCATGAACAGCAGCATGTAGCCCATGACACAGGCGAAGAACGTCTTGAAATCCGTCGCCGTGGATGCAAACCACATCAGCACGGCACCGGCCAGGTGCAGCACCCCGAGAATGCGCTGTGCAGCGAAGTAGCGATCCGCAATCAGGCCGACCAGGAACGGGGCCACGATCGCACCGATAGACTGGCTCAGAAACGCCGTGGCCACCTGACTGGCACTGGCCTGGAGGGGCCCCTGCACCAGATACGTACCCAGGGTGACGAACCAGGCTCCCCAGATGAAGAACTGCAGAAACATCATCGCGCCCAAGCGCGACATGGTGTGCGTCATGGCTACCCCTCCCAGGGCGGTAATGGCTCAGATTCCCAGCATGTGGCGCAGTGATTCACGGTCAGTGCCGCTGTCGGCGAAGTCGTCGAAGGCGCGTTCGGTGACCCGGATGAGATGGTCACGGATGAACGCAGCACCCTCGCGCGCGCCGTCTTCTGGATGCTTCAGGCAGCACTCCCACTCCAGCACTGCCCAGCCCGGGAAGTCGTACTGCGCGAACTTCGAGAAGATCGCCTTGAAGTCGATCTGGCCGTCGCCCAGCGAACGGAATCGCCCGGGACGATCAATCCAGTCCTGGTAGCCGCCATAGACGCCACTGCGCGCGCTGGGGCGATACTCCGCGTCCTTGACGTGGAAAATGCCGATGCGCGCGTGATAGCGGTCGATGAAGCCCAGATAGTCCATCTGCTGCAGCAGCAGATGGCTGGGGTCGTACAGAATCTTGGCGCGGGGATGGTGATCGACCACCTCGAGGAAGCGCTCGAAGGTGGCACCGTCATGCAGGTCCTCGCCCGGGTGGATCTCGAAGCAGAGGTCCACGCCGCACTCATCGAACGTGTCCAGAATCGGCCGCCAGCGCCGCCCCAGCTCGGCGAAGGCTTCGTCCACCAGACCGGGCGGGCGTTGCGGCCAGGGATAGAAGTAGGGCCAGGCCAACGCGCCGGAGAAAGTCGCGTGTGCGGTCAGGCCGAGGCGCTGGCTGGCCTTGGCAGCCAGTTTCAGCTGCTCCACTGCCCAGGCCTGACGCGCCGCTGGATCGCCACGCTTGTCTTCCGGCGCAAATCCGTCGAACAGACTGTCATAGGCGGGATGCACCGCGACCAGCTGGCCCTGCAGGTGGGTGGACAGTTCGGTGATCTGCACGCCATGCCCGGCCAGCATGCCGGCGATGTCGTCGCAGTACGTCTGGCTGCGTGCTGCTTCGGCCAGATCGAACAGGTGAGGGGCGCTGGTCGGCACTTGTACGCCAGAATAGCCCAGCCCCGCGGCCCATCCGGCCAGCGTGTCGAGCCGATCAAAAGGAGCTGTGTCGCCGATGAACTGTGCCAGGAACAGGGCCGGGCCCTTGAGCGTCTTCAACGTGTTTCGCCCTCGATGCAATCGATTGCATTATCCTAGCAGCGCCTTCCGCAAGACCTGTTGTGCACTGCACAGCGGGCCGACGAACTGACCGCATGGCCACCATCTACGACATTGCAAAGCACGTGGGCGTCTCGGCGGGCACTGTGTCGCGGGCGCTCTCCCGGCCAGACAAGGTGCTGCCGGCCACGCGCGCGCGCATCGAGCAGGCGGTCGCCGCGCTGGGCTACGTGCCCAACACGGTGGCCAGGAACCTCAAGACCCAACGCAGCGGCAAGATCCTGGTTACCGTGCCGGACATCGCCAACCCATTCTTCGCCCAGATCCTGCAGGGCGCGGAGGACGCCGCCCAGGCGGTGGGCTACGCGGTGCTGCTGGGGGATACCCAGCATCTGCCCGAGCGCGAAGAGCGCTACGCGCAGATGCTCCGGCGCAACGAGGCTGACGGCCTGATCGTGCTGGGGCACAGGCTGCCGCCGACGGCGCGCGAGATCGTGCAGCAGCTCGGGGACGCTGCGCCGGTGGTGAATGGCTGCGAGTTCGACCCTGCCGTGGGGATTCCCAGTGTGCATATCGACAATGCCGCTGCAGCAGGCGCTGTGATGGAGCACCTGTATGGACTGGGGCATGAGCGGATCGCCGTGGTTGGCGGGCCAACGGACAACCCTTTGCATCAGCAGCGTCTGGAAGGCGTGCGACGTGTCGCCAAGGCGCGCAAGCGTGTGCGCAGTCTGAGCATTGCACCGGGTGACTTTTCCCTTGAGTCGGGCCACGCGGCAACGCGTGCATTGCTGGACGGCGCACCCGCACCGACCGCGATCTTCTGTTTCAGCGACCAGATGGCGCTGGGGGCGATGGCGGCCTGCCGGGAACTCGGCATCCGTGTGCCGGATGACGTGTCCATTGTCGGCTTCGATGACCTGGCGTCGTCCCGTTACCTCACGCCGCCGCTGACGACGGTCCGGCAGCCCATGCGGGAGATCGGCGTCCGTGCGGTCAACCTGCTGCTCGCCCTCATTGATCGGGTGGACGTGCCGCTGCAGCAGACGCTGGATTTCAGCCTGATGGTGCGCGGATCAACAGGTGTTCCGCGCGCTGGGTGAAACGGCACGCCTGCTGAGCGCGGTTCTCCTGTGAGCGAGATGATGGAAGATGACATCATCTCGCTGAAATATTTGGCGTATGTTGGCGCGATCAGCTAACTCTAGCAATGCCCTAATTCGCATTAATCGAAAAACTCAAACGTACCAACCTCCTTGATATCTAGAACAAACTTTCCAGACATCACGTTGACAGTGCCAACTACATCAACTTCTGCCAGCGTGTTGCATAGATATGAGGCACCGCGATCGGAACAAATTCTTTTCCTTTCGGCGTAGAACCTTGCGACGGACTCTGAGTCTCCACGCCTTCCAATATCGATAATGCGTCTTCCCTGGCTACAGGTTGAATCTTCCAGAACCTCTTCATGTCTTCCATCTGAAACATAGCGGGCCCTGACTTCAACATCGGTTCCATTATAGGCATCAAGATCCGCGACAAGTTGGCAAAGAGAGATGCCCCTGCCGCTAGGACTCGTTGCACCGACATGCGCCGATGGTATGCAGCCAGACAAAACCAGTGCAGCAGAGAGAGCAGCCAGGCGAACGGTTCGCAATTTCATTTCTTTGGCTCCGGTGTCTTCTGACGATCCTCCCAGTTCTTGACTGAGCCGTCCACTCCTCTTGCCTGTTCCTTCTTGCTGATTTTGATATCAAGTCCCTTTCCGATCGTCGCTTCCATTTCATACGCATTGGTCTCAGTCGCGCGAACCTCGGCGCTCGTACCCGCCGGCCCGCCTCTCTCCATTGCATCGAGGTCATGGCGCGCTTCGTGCCCAATCGCCATCGCGCCCGTTGCGGAGCTATCCATCTTCTCGGTGTCAATCGTAGTCGTTCCGCTCTGATCTGTACGCGCAGCAGCGTCGCCCTCCAGTTTTCCAGGCTTGTAGTGCGGACCTTTTGACCCTTCCGTACCGATGTATCTCAATACTTGATCGACTTTGCGCTGCTCTGATCGATCGCGAAGATTAGATCTCGACTCCCGTAGCCTCTCTACGTAACCTTTTACTGCCCCGCAAATAGAGGCATCACAGCTGTATCTTCCATCTGGGTCACTGAATCGGTACGGATTACTGTTGGCGTAGCGATACCGATTGAACTGGCCCACCGGGCCGCTGTAGGCCGCCACCGGATCGACAGACAGAAACCTTCCAGTGTCCGGGTCGTAGTACCGCTGCTGCATATAGGTGAG
Organism: Stenotrophomonas sp.; assembly: GCF_032103445.1. Lineage (GTDB taxonomy): Bacteria > Pseudomonadota > Gammaproteobacteria > Xanthomonadales > Xanthomonadaceae > Stenotrophomonas. The sequence continues at coordinate 42,431 of NZ_DAMDFR010000024.1, read as the reverse complement.
TCCACTATGAGGGTCAGCCGTATGGCCGGCGTAACCAAGCCCAGGCGGTGTGGAGCCAGCCAGCACTTCGCCATACGCAGAATAGTCGGTACGTGAAATGATCTGGCCTGCCTGGTTGGTCACCACCACGGCGGATCCAAGCGCGTCGGAATGGAGATACTCCACTCGCTGTGCCGCATGCATCGGTGACGTTTGGCAAAAGGCCAGCAAGGCCGATGCAATAGATAGAAGTTGTTTGCGGTTCATGCAGACTCAGCCTCCACCATTGGCCATTACCCAGCTGGAGCAGCCCGATGGGCTGCACGCCCGAACGTAGTAGTAAGCAAGCACGATGGGATCGCCGCGCGTGTGATTCCATATCCTTACCAGCGTCATCGGCAGCGTCTCGAACTGCTCATGGTCCGAGCCGATGAAGACCATCTTGAGTTCGTAGGAGGTTGCGCCTTCAGAAGCGGTCCAGCGTAGTGCCGATATCTGATCCCAGTCCAGGCGCTCCACTTTGAGTGTGACGCTTGCGGGGGGCGGTGGCGGAGGCAGGGCGGAAACGGGTACGACAAACGGGCTGCTCGCCGGGCCGCACCCGGTTGCATTGCAGGCACTCACTCGATATTCGTAAGTTCCAACCGCCTTTCCCGTAGTGCCCCACGCGGTGGCGGCGGTCGACTGCACGACGCTCCAACCCAGTCCGGCATGTTCCTCCAGCTGATACCGGGTTGCACCTGCCACCGAGGTCCACGTCAGGTCGATCTGCCCTGTGCTGGAAACCGGCCCGGACAATACAGGTGCAGCCGAAGGTGCCGGCGTGGGCTCAGGATCGCCCCCGCTCGTATCGTCAATCACCCGCGCTATCGCCATGCCGTTGATCGCGATGTAGTTTCTCTGCGTGTTGTCGGCCAGGCTGCGCTGATATCTCAGTCGGCCATCTTGGCCATACAGGCTCAGCTCCGTTTCTCCGTTGTCGAGTTCGCTGGCGACACGACGCCCATAACCATCATAACGATAGGTCGCACCTGCCGACGTACGCAGGCGATTGCCGTAGTCGAACTCGAACGTCTCGCCGCTGCGCTGGGTGAGGTTGCCCTGGGGGTCATAGACGAACGCTGCAATCGTTCCGCCGTCGGGGCCGCGAACATTGGTCAGCCGATTGTGATCGTCGTAAAGATAGGTTTGATCGTTCCATTCGCCAGCAACCAAGCGCCCGGAAGCGGTGCGGTTGTCCAGCGCATCGTAGGTGAATCGCTCTTGCAGCCGTCCATGCACGTTCACGTGGACGAGCCGATCCAGCCCGTCGTACTGCATGTCTCGATCGTTCTGGAAGGTGCCCGTTCCCGGGATGCCGTCCCTGAACGAGATGGGATTGCCAGCACCGTCATAGGTCGCTGTCACGTCGAGTACGCCGGCGTCCAATGTCCGCGAGCGTAGTCCCCGTGCATTCACTTCCAATGTGCGAACGATGCCGTTTCCGTACGTGAACTGTTTGATGCTGCCGTCAGGGTGATAGGTGACATTGGTGGCGAAACTGCCGGCGCGACTCGCCTGGCCCATGGCGTTGGGGGCGTAGTCCACTTCCAGTCCTCCTGGAAACCGCTCTGTGGCCAGGTGCCCGTTCGGAGTGTACGCATAGGCCATGCTCCAACTGACGCCTTGGGGGGCATCCAATTGTTCCCGGGAGACGAGGCGGCGCGAATTGTACTCGTACGTATTGGTGACGTGGGTGGTTCCCCCGTCGTTGGCGGTGACGATGGTCTGTGGCAGTCCGTCCGGCGTGTAGTCGAATGTCTGATCGCCATTGCCGTCCGGGAAAAGCAACGTCCTAAGCCTTCCAAGCGTGTCGTAGGTGCGGGTGATTGCACGACCGGAAGCGGCGGCAACGTCGCGATTGCAGTCTGTGGATGATGGTGCATCCACGCCCGAGGCGCTTCGGACGAGGTTTCCCGCACCGTCGTACTCTGTAACGGTTGCGCCCGATTCGGGTTCAATCTGCTTGCATAACAGCTGGTATGCGTCATAGACGTAGAAGCGCTGCAGCGCCACCGTTCCATCGCTGCTGGAACGCCCAATGGCGAGTGTCTTGCCGAAAACATCACGGCTGATGTGGGTCGCAGTTCCCTCGGGAAGCTCCATTGAAATGGGATATTCGTAGGTGGGCTCCCCAAACTGCTGGAAGCGGGAAAGCGTCACCTGTCCCCGCGGATCAGTCGTTCTCACGATGCCGGTCTGCAGATAATCAACGACGGTAACGAGGGCGCCAAGCTCGCTGTCCTGCACGGTGCCGGTAGCGCGCCCGAGCACGTCGAAGCTTTTGCCAATCCCAAGAGGCGCGGCGGGGTTGCTGCTTGGATAGGACGAGAAGATCTCCCTGCCGTCATGGTCATAGCCGCGACGAGTGAAGCGCTGCGTTGTGGATTGATCTGCCGCGTCAAACTCCTGCGTCACAACTGGCCGCCAGAGTGCGTCGAAATAGGTCACTCTGCGTGCGTCGCCACGGGAGACGGTCTGCCGCCAATGACCGGGTGCGAGCGTCATCTCCTCGGCGGCTACCTGCTCGAACTGCGAATGCAGCGAACTCCAGGTGGTCGTACTGTCAGCGGGATAATCTACTCGGGTGAGGCGCCCCATTGCGTCATGCCCATAGGTGGTTGTGAATCCACTCTGGTCTGTGACTGCGACGATTCTTCCGTTGTCGTCAACCTGTGCTGATGTTGTCGTTCCGTCGGGATATCCGATCTGCTGCGGAATGCCGCGCTTCCATTCGCCCAGGATGGTGGCATTGCCATTGCCATCTCGGGCGATCATCAAGGTTCCATCGGCCCGGTATTCCAACTGTTGCACCAAGCGTCCAAAAATGCGCAGCTGAACGAGTCGTCCGCGGTCAAAGGTGCGGTTCTCCGAAGTTACGCCATTGATCGTGACAGAGTCCGCATGCCCGAGGATCCAGTTCTCGAAGTCATCTTGGTAGTGGGTAACCTCATGGCGACTGGTGGACTGCGCGCACACTGGGCCGGCAGACAGGAGGCCTACCGCTACGGCCAAACTGGAAAATGCCAAGCATGTGCTCTTCATGACATCCATCCTGGATTCAAATGGGGGATTGCGCATGGCAGCCGCTGCGGGTCCATCAGGGAACGCGTTCCTTTGTTACATCGACGGGTCTTGCAAACACATCAAATGCATTGACGCGTTGGATGTAGGTGTTCCCGTCCTGCTCGATGGTTGTCTGTCGAAGCGGGCGGGGGTACGTATTGGCGATACTGTCGCCTTGATACTGAAGGCTCTTTCCCACGGGGGTCGGGAATGGCTGGCCGGACGTGGCCAGCTCGTATGTGTACCGCTCGGTTCTGATGGGCTGCCCAGGCGTAGCGCCAACTTCGACTTTGAGCAGCTTGCCTTCGTTGTACCTGTGGCTGTTTCCATGGGTGTAGCGCGCCCATCTTTCACCCGGTCCGGTCACATCGGTGGAGACGGTTCCTGCGCAGTCGTCGGCTACGCAGACGGGGTCGCCGGTGGATGAGAGCGCTGTGGCCCAGGAGCCGACGGGCACAGGCTGCGGCGCAAGTGCGGCCAGTGAGGGCAGCTGTGCCTTTGTAAAGGCGTTGTTGTAGTTGTATGTCCACGCAAGCGTTGGCAGGCCTGGACCGCTGATCTGCTTGTTGACAAGACTAATGGTCCAGTACATCCGGACGAAATCCGAGTACGTGCCAACTTCATCGACCCCAATCAGTTCTTCCCCGGTTGAAACGCAGCGCTTGGGAACGTTGCTGCGACCATGCAGGCGATAGTCCACCCAAAATTGGGCGGTGGCACCGGAGGGGTGTGTCATGGTCGCCGTGGCGGGCTCGGAGGCATCGGCAACCGGAGCGTACATGGGGTAGCTGCATGTTGCATCCGATGCCATCAGTGGCGGCCACATGGCGCGGAACTGCGCCATGTCGAGGTTCCACCTTGAGCCGTCCGGAAGCTCCACGGAGGAAAGTCCGGTTGCCGGTCCTACGCCAGGGAGGTAGGTGTACGTCCACGTCCGATTGTTGACGGTGGCTGCGATGATTCGCCCGCCTGCGTCGCTTGCGACGTCAATCCTGCGGCCATCATTGCTCTCAATGCGTTCCAGTCTGACGCGGTCTTCTGGCCCGTTACTGTAGGTGTAAGTGACCCAGTTGCCGAACCGGTCCTCGACACGGGTGGCATACAGCGAATGGCGCCGGCGACTGAGTGAGGTGGCTATCACGAGCTCCGGCTGCCCACCGACATACCAAGGTACGTATTTCTCCAGTTGGGTTTCCGGCTCCACCGCCATCCAATCAAACCAATAGCGGTTGCCATCAGGCGTGACTGCCTGGAAGCCTTCGCCGCTGGCATTCTTGATGCTGGGCAGGCAAGAAAACCAGCTGAAGTTGCTTGTGACCCATGTATATGGGCCGCCGGTGCTGGGTCGTGCCGTGGCTGCCGACGGTTCCAGCAACTCTCCGCCGCCGGGCATGTCTGCATTGATGCCGTACCAGAAGTCACCGGGAAAGTAGGTCAAGTCGATGGGCTCCGGCTCGCGCGGACCTGAGCATCGTTGGTTCGCCCACCCATGCATTGAATGTGTTAGCGGCCCCCAATACTCCTGGCCAAGGACGGCGCTCACCCGGGGCGTATCAAGCGTCCAGTCCGCAAACGGCGCTTCACCTTGCAGCTGGGGATCGCGCATTTCAAAGCGGCGTGATAATGCAACAGGTAGAGGCGAATTACCCTTGAGTTCGATGTCGGTAACGGAGAACGAGAGTCTGCCCGTGTAGAGGTCGACGGTGTCTCCAAACAGATCGGTGCCTAGGGACGAGAATGTCTCTGCGCCCTTGATGTGGACCGAGTAGTCGTCCCAGGGAGCCTGCTGTGCCTGCGCCGGGCAGGCCGCAATCAGAAGTGTCCACAACGAGGTTGCCAGAAAACGTCGGCTCGCAATCGTGCCGCATCCAACACCTGATTCGTCCATGAGTCGCGCATTCCCTGCGTTGCTGTTGGCCACGAAGGTAGCGGGCAAATGGACGGTGGAACGTGGAGTGGGTCACAGATTCAGCATGGTGCAATGCAGTGGCTCGACGCTGTCCCGGCGTGTCTCGGGGGCAAAGCCATTCCTCAGCAGTGGTCAAGGTCAATCCCACGTCCGAGTCGGTGCAAGCGCGGTACACCTGCTGCTCGCTCTCATTGATCGGGTGGACGTGCCGCTGCAGCAGACGCTGGAATATGAGTTGATGCTACGAGGCTCGACAGCGGGCCCAGCATCGGCAGGAACAACGCTGAAATCCCCACGTTGAAGAGAAGGTGAGCCAACGCCACGGCCATGCCCGGGTCGTTGGCGAATGCCACCACCGCGCGCGAGAATGGTGCCAGGAATGGAAGCAGTATCAGGGCGCCCACGGTGTTGAACAGCAGGTTTGCCAACGCAGTGGCGCGTGCCACCGCCCCCATGGTCAGGCTGACGATCAACGCCGTGGTGGTCGAACCGACATTGGCCCCGACCACCATCGGAATGGCGGCTTCTGCGGGCAGCACGCCCTGCTGCACCAGCATGATGGCTACGCCGGTGGTCACACTGCTGGATTGCACCAGTGCGGTGATCAGAACACCGCTCAGCACGCCCAGCCACGGCGCAGTGGCAGCGGACAGTCCGTTGCTGAGCCATGGTTGGTCGCGTAGCGGCTGGACCTGAGCGGCCATCAGGTCGAGCGCGAACAGAATCAGGCCCAGATAGAACACAGGCTTGCCCGCCGCGCGCAGCCGCAGTGGCAGCGCGGATGCCAGTGCGCCCAGCACGATCAGCAAGGGACCCAGTCCGCCGAGCTTGAACGACACCAGCCAGGCCGTGGCGGTGGTGCCCACGTTGGCCCCCAGCAGTACGGCGAGGCTCGCCCGGAACGACAGCAGCGACGCATCCACCAGTGCCACGGTCAACGCGGTGACCGCGCTGCTGGATTGCACCACGGCGGTGGCCAGTGCGCCCACAATGAAGCCGCTCCAGCGATGGGCAGTAAGCCGCTGCAACGACGTGCGCAGCACTGATTCGCCACCGCTGCGCAGCTGCAGGGTGAAGCCTTGCAGTCCATACAGAAACAACACCACGGCGGCCACGAGGGCGACGACTGCAGAGAGGCTGCTCATACGGAACCGGGCTGAGGGCGGACTTGTGATCGTGGCGCAGCGCCGTCGTGAATTGCCAATTGCGACTGAAAGTACGGCGTTTCGGCACGTCTCAGCGTGCCGATTGCGACATTCGAAAGGCCCCGGCCGGTGCTGGAGATCATTCGCGGGCGCTGTTGCGTTATGGTGGGGCGCGTAGACCGTCAGATCGAAATGGATGTCACCCATCATGTCCAAATCTCACAATGGACGCCGTCGTCGCCTGTTGCTGGCGGCGGTATCCGGCACCGTGCTGCTGGCTGCCTGCGCGCCGCGCAGATCAGTGCAGGAGCCTGAGCGGGCACCGGCTCCTTCGTTGCAGCCGGTCAGCACCTCTGCTGCGGCAACAGTGTTTCTGACCCTGAGCAGTCCCTCGCGCACCCCTGAGGCGCTGGAACACATGGTCAACGCCATTCTGTTGCCGGCCTCGGCACCGGCACGCATTGCGCGCGCCTATGGTCCGGTCGAAATGGTGGTGCAGCTGTGGTGCGCGCTTGAGCCGGATTCGCTTGCGCACTACGGACTATCGCCGGAGCAGGGCGTGGCACTGCTGGCCGACGCTGTCGGCGGTACCGTCGCGCCGATGCCCGGACGCCACGCGCTCCCAGCCTGGGCGTTGCATCGTCCGGATGCCATCCGCATGGTTGAAGCAGGCACGATCTCGATTGCGCTTCCCGGCCATCCGTACGCGCCTTTGTTTGCACTGGGCAGCTTTGAGTACGCGAAGGGGCCACCGGCGTGGGCGAATCAGGCCAGTATCACCGTGCTGCTGCAATCGCAGCGCCGCTTGTATCCGGGTTTCGAAGCGGAATGCACGCGTCTGCTGCAGACTTCCTGCGCGTCCCTGCCAGAAGACGTCGAGGTCCAGATCGGTACAGTGGTCGGGGCAATGGCAGATGCGTCAAGTGTTTATGTGCAGCTCGGACCTTTCCAACCAGGAGAGTAGGAATCGGCAGTGCCCTTATGCAGCGCTTATGATGTGCGACATTGTGAGCATCAAAGGATAGGACATCCCGTGCGTTTTACTGTTTCTGTAGTCCTGGCAACCGCCCTGGTGGGGAGTCCTGTAATGGCCGTTGCGGCCGATTCGGTGTACGCATCGCTGCAGCGGATCCAGCATGACGATGCGCCGCAGTCCGGCGTGGAATCGGTGACGTTTCACCGGGTCAAGGCGGATGCCGCTGCGAACGGCGGTCGCTCCGTTACGGTCCGCCCGTTGTGGGCCGAGTATCAGGTGATGGGCCATGGCAAGCATCGGGTCACCGACCTCGATCAGCGCGAGCCGGGCGCGCAGCCCATGCTGGACGCTTTGGCGTCCGGATTCCGCACCACGGTGTCGGCCAAGGACGAAGCCAGTGTGTTGGAGCCAGTGAACACGCGCCTCTGGGAGCAGGCGCTGACGGAGATGCCGGACGCAACGCAGTGGCAGCTTTCCGGCGAACATGTGCTGGCCATGCTGCCGCAGCACGTGCCGGAACAGTGGCAGGTCGGCCAGACCCATCGTCGTACCGCACAGTCGCATGCGCATGGCACCGTGGCGGTGGAGCAGAAGGTGGTTTCATTGACCCCGACGGTGGCGGTGCTGGAGTTCACCGTGAGTGGCAAGGCGCTGAAGGGAACCGGGCGACAGGCGGTGCGTCGCAGCGACGGCATGCCGGTGGAAACTCGTACAACGCTGCATCGTGATGCGGCGCGGGGTTTTCCGGCGACCACCGAAACCAGCCACGTCGCCGATCTGGCCTACGAACCGTTCCTGGAGCCGGTGACCGCCGAGCAGTATCGCCAGCAGGTGGCGTCGGTCACCGACGAGCTCGCGCGGCCGCCGTACAGTGCACCCAGCGGACGTCCTGAGGACTACTCGGCCTCCAAAGAAGTGGAGGGCCAGCTGGATGCCTGGATGGTGTCGGCGGACGCGCTGCCAGCCTTCGAGAAAAGCCTGCGCTTTGCGCTGCTGCCGGATCGGGATTCCGCTCGCACCCAGCTGGCGATCGGTGCGGAGGCTCGGTTGGGCCCGCCTTCTCCCGTGTCCTCCGTACTCGAACCCACCCTGACCGTGCGCCCGCGCTCGGTGACCCTGCTCGGGCGCGACGGCAAGCCGCTGCCGGAGCTGGAGGCGGTGCGGATCCTGTCTTCGATGCAGATGGAAGGGCGCCACAAGGTCGCCGAAACCTCGCCGTCCTTCCCGTTCCGCCTGCCGTTGAACACCACCGAGCAGCAGCGACAAGCGCTGGATCGCATCCGAATGACCGTGGATGTCGAGGTCCACCACTGGGTGGGCACGGAGGTCATCAAACCCGGCGAGGCATCCAAGGTGAACCCCGCAGTGCGCGTGTCCATGCCGGCACCGCATCGGATCACGCTGCAGAATGAGCGCGTCCAGCCTGCAGCACCGGACGGCATCTGGACCAGCGTGGTGCCGCTGGATGCGGAGGGGAAGGAGATTCCGACCCGACATCTGGGCGTGGGCCCGTTCCAGAAGAAGGTGGGCGACAGCGAACTTCCGCTGGTCTGGGAGTTCCGCACCCAGCCGTACTGGAATGAGATCGCCGCTGAGCGGCCTGTTGCCGCGCTGCAGTTGCGGCACTATGGTTGGGAAACGCTGCGCCGGGAGTGGGAGTTCCGGCGGGTGGGGAAGGATGGGAAGCTGCTGGAGTGAAGGCTGGCGTAACAGTAAGCTGAGTCTGGCAAACGGAGGAGGCAGGCATGGATACCCCGGTAAAGGTCATTCTCGTGGTCACTTACGCGCTCAGCGCGTACTTCCTGTTTCGCCTGCACACGCGCCCGGGCCACTGGCTGGAGAAAGGCGCGCTCACCGTGGTGGTGCTGGTGCCGTTCCTGGGCTGGATCGCGTATCTGTTCCTCTCGGAGAATGTGCCGCCGCAGCACGAAGACCTGAAGAACACCGGGCCACGCGGGTTCTACACTGATCGTATGATCACGCGCACACGCCCAGGGCCGGAAGAGCAGGACGCTGACACGGACAATCGACGATGAAGCACTTTTCAAATGCCTGGGGGCCCGGATTCGATCCGGCGTCGCGGGATGAGCGCATCTTATAAGCGTGGCGCATAAGTGCATTCAGGTTGAGTGCCCTTATCGCCGGGCGGCGATGGGCGCAGACTGGTGGTCTTCCCCACACCAGGAGCATGAACCATGAAGACACGCACACTCGGCCGCAATGGTCCGCAGGTATCAGCGCTGGGCTTTGGCTGCATGGGCCTGAGCTTTGCCTACGGCCAAGGTCTGGAACGACCTGCTGCGGTCAGTTTGATCCGCGACGCCATCGAGCGCGGCGTCACCCTGTTCGACACCGCTGAAGCCTACGGCACCCTCAACGAGCAGATGCTGGGCGAAGCTGTGGCGCCGTTCCGCGACAAGGTGGTGATTGCCACCAAGTTCGGTTTCAAGGACGGCAATGCACAGGCCGGCGTGGACAGCAGCCCGGCCAACATCCGCAAGGTCGCCGAGCAGTCGCTGCGCAACCTTGGTACGGAGCGCATCGACCTGTTCTACCAGCACCGCGTGGATCCGACGGTGCCGATGGAAGATGTTGCTGGCACCGTGCGTGACCTGATTGCCGAGGGCAAGGTCGGGCACTTCGGACTTTCGGAAGCCGGTGTGGATTCCATCCGCCGTGCGCACGCGGTGCAGCCGGTGGCGGCGCTGCAGAGCGAGTACTCGCTGTGGTGGCGTGCGCCGGAGCAGGACGTGCTGCCGGTCTGCGAGGAGCTGGGCATTGGCTTTGTGCCGTTCAGCCCCTTGGGGCGCGGCTTCCTCACGGGCAAGATCGATGCCAGCACCACGTTTGAGCGCGGTGATTTCCGCGCCAACAATCCGCGATTCTCGGTGGAGGCGCGTACTGCGAACCAGCAGCTGGTGGATGCAATTGCGCAGATTGCGGAAACGCGCAAGGCGACGCCGGCGCAGATTGCCCTGGCGTGGTTGCTGTCGCGCAAGCCGTGGATCGTGCCGATTCCGGGAACGACCAAGCTGCATCGGCTGGAGGAGAACCTGGGGGCGGTGGAAGTGGATCTGAGCGCGGATGAGTTGGCGCGCATTGGTGTGGCGCTGGAGCAGATCCAGATCGTGGGCGATCGATATCCGGCGGATCTGGCGGCGCGCGTGGGCCGTTGATCCAGGATCCCGTAGAGCCACGCCCTGCGTGGCTTCGCGGTCTGTGGCACGGTCGAAGCCACGCAGGGCGTGGCTCTACGGGGTTTCGCGGATGTCCCGTGGTTGAATTGTTATGGTGGTCAGGTCCCTCGCACCGCAGGAGCCCCACGATCATGCCCGTCCGCATCACCGCACTGACCGCCGCCCTCCTTGCTTCGGGCTGCGCGCAGCAGCCCGCCGCAACCGCTGCAACGCCGTCTCCACCCAACCCGGCCACCCACGCCTTCGACCTCATCCACGAAGCGCCGTCGAAGTACTTCACCGACGCCACCGCCACCCACGTGCCGATGGCTCCACAACTGCACGCCACCGATTCGGTGTTCGTCGACGTGGACAACGACGGCCATCTGGATGTGGTGGTTTCAGTGGAGCACGGCGTCAACCGACTGTACCGCAATGACGGCACCGGCAAGCTGACCTACATCCCCGATGCCTTCGGCACCACCGCGCGCGACAACGAACACGTGCGCGCGGCCGACTTCAACGGCGACGGCAACATCGACGTGGTCTTCGTCGCCGAAGCCGACAAACAGCACCAGCTGTTCTTCGGCGACGGCAAAGGCGGCTTCACCGATGTCAGCGACCGCCTGCCGGCGCACAGCCAGGGCAATGGGTTGGCGGTGGGTGACCTCAACGGTGACGGTCATCCGGACATCTTCATCGGCAGCACCGGTGAGAGTCCGCAGGGACCGCAACCAGCACGCAACCTGCTGTTCCTCAATGATCCCGCCCGCCCGGGTCACTTCATCGATGCCAGCGCGACCCATCTGCCGGCAGGCGATGACCAGACCGAGGGCGTCGCACTGGCCGACATGAACGATGACGGCCATCTGGACGTGCTGCTGGCCAGCCCAAGCCATCCCAACCGCTTGTTGCTCAACGATGGGACCGGCCGCTTTACCAATGCCTCTGACCGTCTGGATCTTCGCGTGCCGATGGAGACGCGCGAGGTGCACGTGGCCGACATGACCGGCGACGGCAAGCCCGACATCCTGTTCTTCAACATCACCAGCAACAACGGTGGCTGGGAAAAGGATCCGCAGACCCGCCTGCTGGTCAACGACGGCAATGGACGCTTCGTGGATGAAACTGAAAAACGCCTGCCCAAGCATACGTTCTCAAGCTGGGCTGGCATGGTGGTCGATTTCAACGACGATGGCGCTCCAGACCTTCTTGTCGGCGCAATCCAGGTGCCGGGCTTCGTGCCGCTGCAACTGCGCGCGTGGCAGAACGACGGTGCCGGCAACTTCACCGACGTGACGCTGGACGCGGTGCCGGGCATCACCGTCGGCCGCAGCTGGAGCATGGGGCAGGGAGATCTGAACGGCGACGGCCGGACCGACGTGCTGGTGGGCGGCTGGGGCACCCAGGCCCGGCTGCTGCTGTCGCGCTGACCAGTACAAATACTGGAAGTGGCTGCGTAGAACCTACCTTGGCCCGAGTACGGTGCGGGGCGATGCTGTCCAGACCGCACGGATCGGAGGTAGGTGTCATGCGCCAGTGGATACTGCTGTTGCTGTGTACCGGCCTGGTTGCCGGCTGTGGTTCGCGGGATGAGGCGCAGGCACCCGCGGTAACGCCAGAGCCCGCGGCGCAGACACCGCCGCCTGCGACCCCGGCTGCGACGCCTGCACCGGCAGCACCTGCGGTTGCACCCAAGCCGGCACCGCCGGTCCTCACCGCCGATGGGGCCCAGGTGGTGTCGCCAGACAACTTCATCCGCGCCGAATCCGACCGCTACATCGCCGATTTCGCCAAGGAATCAGGCGGACTCGGCAAGCTGCTGCATCGGCGCGAGCCCGCATCGATCGACAAGCAGACCGTCATCCGCCTCAACCGCGACACGTTGTACAGCTCGGCGGCGTTCGATCTGGACGCCGGCCCGGTGACCATCACGCTGCCCGACGCAGGTGATCGCTTCCAGTCACTGATGGTGGTCAATCAGGATCACTACACCTGGACCGAGTACGGGGCCGGCCCGCATACCTTTGACCGGCAGAAGGCCGGCACGCGCTATGTGATCGCCGGCATCCGCACGCTGGTCAATCCGGCAGATCCGGCGGATGTCGAGGCCGTGCACAAGCTGCAGGACGCCATTACCGTGTCCCAGCCCGTCGGGCCGGGCACCTTGGATCTTCCCCGCTGGGACAAGGCGAGCCAGGACAAGGTGCGTGACGCGCTGCTGGCACTGGCGGCAACTTCGTCGGCCTTCACGCATGCGTTCGGGCAGAAGGACCAGGTCGATCCGGTGGCGCATCTGATGGCGACGGCGGCCGGGTGGGGTGGCAATCCGGACAAGGACGCCACCTACGTTGGGGTGGCCCCAGCCAGGAACGACGGCAAGACCGTGTATCGGCTGCGGGTGAAAGATGTGCCGGTGGATGCGTTCTGGTCGGTGAGCGTCTACAACGCCAAGGGCTACTTCGAGAAGAACGCGCTGAACGCGTACTCGCTGAACAACCTCACTGCGGTGAAGGATCCCGATGGGGCGGTGACGATCCAGTTCGGCGGCTGCGACGGGAAGATTCCGAACTGCCTGCCGACGGTGCCGGGCTGGAACTACACCGTGCGGATGTACCGGCCGCAGCAGGCGATTCTGGATGGCAGCTGGACGTTCCCGGCGGCAGAACCCGTGTAGGGACACGCCATGCGTGTCCTCTTGGTGCCGGCGATTGCGTGGACACGCATGGCGTGTCCCTACGAACGTTTTCTGTCGTAATACCGCGCCACGCTCTGCTGCAGATCTTCCAGCGCGCCCTCCGGCAGCCACAGCTGGCGTGAGCCACGGGTCATCGCGGTATACGCCGCACGTACCGGGTTGTGCGCATAGCGGCGCGCAAACCCGGTGCGGAAGCAGCACGGGGCCATGGCGACCTGGGCGAACTCGGTGTTCTTGCTGTGCTCGACCAGCATCAACAGCAACGCTGCCTGCGAATGCGGCTGCAGGCGTTCGCACAGCGCATCGAAATGCGCACGGTTGTAGCCGCGCATGAACAGACGCGGCAGCTGGGGCAGCTGCTGCTCGTCCCACTCGGCCAGCAGCTCCTCCCAACGCCGGCTGCTGCCACCGTGGGTGGTCAGTTCACGGTAAGCATCTGCGGCGCGGTCCACCTCGCGCGCGAGCTGACGCAGGGATTCGGGATGAATACCGAACGCGGCTCCGGCAGCGGAAAGCCGCTGTGCTTCTTCCAGCAGCCGCCAGGTGCTGCCGTATACCTGCGTGCCTTCAGTGGGCACCTCGTCCCAGCGCGTGTAGGTGGCTGCCACGGTGGCATGTGCGCTGGCCCCACTGAACGGCTGCTGGTACACGCCGGTCGCGTCCAGGGCGAGCGTGTCGTTGACGAGTTGCTCGATATAGCGACCCTGGCGCACGGACTGGTTGATCTCCAATGCCATGCCGGTGGCAAATCGCGGTGCGCGCCCGATCAGGCGCTGATTGGGATCGCCGAGGCTGATCACCGCGCCTTCGTAACCCGACAGCAACTGCTTCCAGGCCGGGCTGAGGTCGTGGGCTTCGTCGATCAACAGCGTGCCCCAGCGGGCGGGAATACGGGCATCGTGCTGCGCCAGCCACTTGCCGATATGGTCCGGGGTCAGGCTGAGCAGGCCACCCTTCTGCAGGGTTGGGTTGAACATGCAGCGCCAGACGTGCTCGGCAGCAGCGATGAAGGGCGAAGCATCCAGCATGGCGTAGGGCACCGCGCGCAGGAAATGGCGCGCTTCGAGCTGCGCGGAGGTGGAACGGCACCAGCTGGCGATGCCGTCGAAGGCGATGCGCAGCACGCTGCTGGCGGGGGTGCGGCCAATCGGCTGCAGCCCGATGCGGCTCACGATCTCGGCAAACGACAAGCGACTGACCTGATAGGCCGGTGCGAAGTCGGTGCTGAGCACGCCACGACGATGCGCATCGGCCGCTACCTGGTTGGCGAACGCGATCTGCGACAGCAGCGCTACCGATGCCTGCGTGCCCAGCCGCTCACGGAACGCCTGCACCTGGCTGGGACGCGGTGCCAGATAGGTGAAATGTCGGGTCGCTCCGGCCAGCAGCTGCAGCACCAGATGCGTCTTGCCGGCACCGGCATAGGCATCCAGGTCGATATGCTCGTCATCGTTGGCCACGATGGCGCGCAAGGCGCGGGCCTGGTCGTCGGTGTAGTCGTGGTCGCGCTCGATGTAGATCGGCGCATGCTCGCCGCTGGCGATCGTCTCGCTGGTTTCCTCATAGGCCGCTTCGGTATAGAAGCGCACCGTGTGCGGCGTCAGGGTGCTGTCGCATGCCTGTTGGAACGCCACGGCATCGAACACGTCGACTGCCGCATGCTGATCGAGCACGGAGGCCGGAGCCAGCACGCGGTCCTGCGCGGCCAATGCCTGCTGCCACGCCTGCAGCGTGGAAGGCAGGCCGGCGCGCAGCCCGGCCAGTTGCGCCGGCACCGCGTCGGGCTGTGCGGCGAACAACGCGCAGGCCTGCTCCAGCATCGTGCTCAACGCCCCTTCCGGCTGGCGGCTGCGCAGGCACAGCGCTGCGGCGAACAACCCGGCACGTTCCAGTGCACTGGCCGGAATCGACCCGTCTTCCAGATACGACGCCACCGCCTCCTGTGAGAGCGGCAGCACGTAGGCAACAGACGGAAATGCAGACATCAGCAGGGCGGATTCCATCGTGCAGGGAAGCACGTTGCGTGACCCCGCATGATAACGCAGCGCCAGCAGGCCCTCCGGCGCTGCCAGTGCTTCAGAATCGGGACGCTCAGCGTTGGCCCACGGTCTCGAGCGGGGCGGACGCCGTCGCCTTCATCGTGCGCCACCACGGACGCCCAGGGTGCGGTGCGTCCAGGTCCAGTCGCTCACCCATTTCCGGCGTGGACAGCGCGATGCCGCGCTGCGCCGCCAGCGCACTGACCTGTTCGAAGGGGTCATCCCAGGTGTGCATGGCCAGGTCGAACGTGCCGTTGTGGATCGGCACCAGCCAGCGCGCCCGCAGGTCCTGGTGGGCCTGCACGGTCTGGCTGGGCTGCATGTGCACGTAGGGCCACTTGGCGTCATACGCACCGGTTTCAATGAAGGCGACATCGAACGGTCCGTAGCGTTCGCCGATGTCCTTGAAGCCGGCGAAGTAGCCGGTGTCACCGCTGAAATACACGCGCAGCGCGTCATCAATGATCACCCACGAGCCCCACAGGGTGCGGTTGCTGTCGCGCAGGCCGCGTCCGGAGAAGTGCTGGGTTGGAGTGAAGGCCAGGCGCAGGCCATCCACCTCGGTTTCCTGCCACCAGTCAAACTGGCGCACCTTGTCTGCCGGCACGCCCCAGTGGGTGAGGCGGTCGCCGACACCCAGCGGCACCAGAAACACGTCGGCCCGGTTGGCCAGGTATTTCACCGTGGCGCGGTCCAGATGGTCGTAATGGTCGTGCGAGAGCAGCACGCCGCGGATCGGCGGAAGATCCTTCAGCGCGATCGGCGGCGCATGGAAGCGCTTCGGCCCGATCCACTGGAACGGCGAGGCACGCTCGGAGAACACCGGATCGGTCAGCCACCAGCCGCCGCGCAGCTTGATCAGCAGAGTGGAGTGACCCAGCCGGTACACGCTGCGGTCCGGGGCCTTGGCCAGCGCCTCCGGGGTCAGCACGCGCACCGGTGGCGAACTGACCGGCACGGTGCCGTCCGGGCGGTTGAAGAAGAAGTCCCAGAACAGCTTCAGCGTGGTGCCCAGCGATTCTTTCGGCTTGGGCGCGGCATTGTGGAACTGGTCGTCGAACTGCTGCGGCGACTGCGGGTAGGAGGTGATAGGCACGGTAACGGTCATCCCGATCAGAACGGTGAGGGCGGAGACAACAACAAGCACACGAACGGTGCGGCTCTTGAGATGAGTGCGTAGGCGCTCATTTATGCGGGCAAATAACGTCATCGCTGGATGCCTTTCCAGAACAGGTCGAAGCCGGCCTGCTGCAGCGACTGCCGCTGCTCAGGCTGGGCGGTGATGGCATCCAGAGTGGTGTCCAGCAGGTTGACCAGTACCCGGCCGAGGTAGAACGGGAGCCGGTCCGGGTCGATGTGCGCGGCCAACTTGCGCTGCAGCGCCTGCAGCATGCCGCCGAACAAGCCTTCGCAGTGCAGGCGGGTGCTGTCGCTGATGCGGTCGGAGACTTTCAGCTGGCGCAAAGCCTTGGCGTCATCCGGGTACTGCAGGCCCCAGCGAACGAGCGCATCCCACACGTGCTGAAGCTGTTCCTGCGCACTGGCCTCGGCCGGAAACGCATCCCCGATGTTGGCCGCCAGCCGCATCTCCAGGCGCACGAACAGGGCGTTGAGCAGCACGTCCTTGTTCTCGAAATAGGTGAACACGGTGCCCTCGGCGACCTTGGCTGCCTTGGCGATCTGCGCGGTCGACGCGGCCACGCCCTGTGCCGCCACCAGGCGGCCGGCGGCGGTCAGGATCGCATCGCGTTTTTCGTCGCTGAGGGGGCGGGCCATACCGGATCATTGAATGAGTGGTTGCTCATTTATAGGCCCGGTGCCGGCCCGGCGCAAGGGGCCGGACCGGGGTGCCCGGGCTGCCGTTCAGCCAGCCCGGGACGGTGCGCCTCAGTTGGTGCGCAGGGTTTCCAGCTCCTTCAGCCGCTTCAGGGCGTCCTGCTGCTGCAGCAGGCTGTAGTTGATGCCGCTGGGGTTGAGCGAGCTGCCAGCCTGGTAGGGGTAGTCGGTGAAGTCGGAGAAGAACGCCTTGATCTGCGCCTGGATGGGGACCAGCAGCCACATCTGCTGGGCCAGGAAGCCGGTGGCCCCACCGCCTTCCTCCATGCCGCGCTCATACGGGTCCATGCGCAGGTTGGAGATGGTCGCCCACGAGGTCACCTTGCGCGAGGCGGTGGCGATGTTGCCGTGGCTGGCCACCGCGAAGCTGACCTTCCAGTCCGCATAGCGCACCGCATTGAGGTTGCCGCCCTGGTCGAAGTAGTACAGCGCCTGGCGCGGGCCAGCATCGACCTTGCCCTTGAAATAGGGGCCGAAGTCGTAGCCGTCCAGGTGCACCTTGAAGGTCTTCTTGCCGACTTTGTAGCCCTTCTTCATCTTGCCAACCACATCGTCCACGCCGGCGGCGGCGCACAGGGTAGGGAACCAGTCGATCAGCGAGATGATGTCGTTGTAGGCCGTACCCGGCTCAATCACCCCGGGCCAGCGCGCCATCATCGGAATGCGCATGCCGCCTTCCCAGGTGGTGCCTTTCTCACCGCGGAACGGGGTCATCGCACCGTCCGGCCACAGGGCGATTTCCGCGCCGTTGTCGGTGGTGTAGACCACGATGGTGTTGTCGGCAATGCCCAGTTCGTCCAGCTGATCGAGCAGCTGCCCGACATGGCCATCATGTTCGACCATGCCGTCCGCATGCAGTCCCTTACCGCTGATCCCGTCAGATTCCGGCTTGAGGTGGGTGAACACGTGCATGCGGGTGGTGTTGAACCAGACGAAGAACGGCTTGTCGTCCTCCACCGCGTCGCTGATGAAGGTCTGCGCAGCCTCCAGGAACTCCTCGTCCACGGTCGGCATGCGTTCCTTGTTCAGCGGTCCCGTGTCCTGGATCTTGCCGCCGGCTTTGGAGTGGATAACCCCGCGCGGGCCAAACTTCTTTTTGAACGCCGGATCCTTCGGATAGAAGTAGCCCTCGGGTTCCTCTTCGGCGTTGAGGTGATACAGGTTGCCGAAGAACTCGTCGAAGCCGTGGTTGGTCGGCAGGTGCTGGTCCTGGTCGCCCAGGTGGTTCTTGCCGAACTGGCCGGTCGCATAGCCTTCGGCTCCCAGCACGTCGGCAATGGTCGGCATCCAGTCGGCAATCCCGTGCGGGTCGCCGGGCATGCCAATGGTGAGCAGGCCGGTGCGGAACGGTTCCTGGCCCAGAATGAACGAGGCGCGGCCGGCGGTGCAGCTTTGCTGCCCGTAGGAATCGGTGAAAAGGGCGCCTTCGTTGGCAATACGGTCGATGTTGGGGGTCTGGTACCCCATCAGGCCGCGGGTGTAGGCGCTGATCTGCGGAATGCCGATGTCATCGCCGAAGATCACCAGAATGTTGGGGCGGGGGGCCTTCGCCGGCTTTGCAGGCTTGGCGGTTTTGGCCGCTTTGGTTGCCATGAGGGGTCTGCCTTCTTCGCGGGGTGAGTGCCGCCCATGCTGGCGGCCCCGCAGCGGGGGCGCATCGGTAAACCCCGGTGTTTTTCCCAGTATTTTTTCGGTGTCGCGAAGGGGGCGCCGAGTTGTGTTCGGCGGCTGGGCGGTCTATAACGCCAACGGACTTCCATGGTGGAAAAGACATGGCAACGAGCGGCACCCGCAAGGCCTCGCGTTCATCAAGTTCTGCGCCCGCTGCGGGCAAGGTACGCCTGCTGACGGGCGACAATCCGCAGATCGCCAAGGGGGAGGGCGATGGTCCTGTCCAAGCGTATCTAAACGCCATCCCCGGTTGGAAGCAGGCGCGTGCCCGGCAACTGGATGCGCTGATCACGGCCAACGTGCCGAAGGTGCGCAAGGCAGTGAAGTGGAACTCACCGTGGTATGGCGTCGAGGGGCAGGGCTGGTTCCTGTCCTTTCACTGCATCAGCAAGTATTTGAAGGTGGCGTTCTTCAAGGGCACGTCGCTGGATCCCTTGCCGCCGGTGGAATCGAAACAGCAGGAGGTGCGCTACCTGCATGTGTTCGAGGATGAACCGTTGGACGAGGCGCAGTTCGTTGCCTGGGTGAAGCAGGCCAGCAAACTACCCGGCGCGTAGAGCCACGCCCTGCGTGGCTTCGACCCTATCTGGCACCGCGATGACACGCATGGCGTGTCACTACGAGGAGCAGCTGATGAGTACACGAATCCCCGAGATCACCAACAAGATCGAAAGTCTGGACGACTGGCGCGGCACCACCCTGGCTCACGTGCGTGACCTCATCCACGCCGCCGTCCCCGACGTGCTGGAAGAGGTCAAATGGCGCGGCGTTCCTGTGTGGTCGCACGGCGGCATCCTGTGCACCGGCGAGTCGTACAAGAAGGCCGTGAAACTGACGTTCGCCAAAGGCGCGTCGCTGCCGGACCCCAAGGGCCTGTTCAACGCCAGCCTGGACGGCAATACCCGTCGCGCCATCGACCTGCATGAAGGCGACACGCTGGATGCCACCGCGTTCAAGGCCCTGATCCGAGCAGCAGCGAAGCACAACCAGAAATGATGGGTTGTTCGGATGCCGCGTTGACACGCATGGCGTGTCACTACAGGTCGCCCGACCCCCCAAATCCGGGCGACCAAGGGTCGTAGTGACACGCCATGCGTGTCAAAGCCATGATCCTGCGCACGTACCCACGCCCAAGGTAGCGCCAACGACCAGATTCCGCTAAACATGCACGCTGGCCCATTCATCGGCCATCCTCCCCCCGGATCTGGAACTGCCTGTGCTGAGTGTTGTCGGTTTGCTGCTTGCGTTGTACGTGGTGTGGCGTGTCATCTGGCCCCTGAAGCTGTCCCTGTCACTGCGCGGCCCGTTGGGGCTGCTGGTCATCGCCCTGGCGCTGCACCACCGGATCGTGGCCCGCTTCGCCGGCACCATGGCCTCGCCGGAAATCCCCAAAGCCGTCATCGCCGTACTGGCTACCGGCTTCACTGCGCTGTTGCTGCTGGCACTGTTCCTGATCGTGCTGGACGTCGCCCTGCTGGTGGCGCGCCTGCTGCGCGCTCCGCGTGCGGTAAACGCGCTGCGACGCCCGTGGCTGCGCCCCTCGGTCGGCCTGTTTGCCCTGCTGCTGTCGGCCTATGGCATCAGCCAGGGCATGGCGGTACCGAAGGTGCGCCACATCGATGTGGCCATTGAAGATCTGCCCACCGCGTTCGATGGTTACCGCGTGCTGCAGCTCACCGACATCCACGCCAGCCGCCTGCTCACTGGCGAGTGGGTGGCGAAGGTGGTCGCTGAAAGCAACGCGCAGCAACCTGATCTGGTGGTGATCACCGGTGATCTGGTGGATGGCAGTGTGGCCGCACGCGCCAACGACGTGCGCCCACTGGGTGAGTTGAAAGCACCCGACGGCGTCATCGCCATCACCGGCAACCATGAGTACTACGGCCAGTACGCGCAGTGGATGCCGGCCCTCCGCACGCTGGGCATGCAGGTGCTGGAAAACAGCCACACCGTGATCCGTCGCGACGGTGCGCAGCTCACCATCGCCGGCGTCACCGACCCGGTCGCCGCACGCTATGGCTTGCCCATGCCCGATCTGGACAAGGCCCTGGCCGGTGCCGATCCGACCGCGCCGGTGATCCTGCTCGACCACCGTCCGACCCTGGCGCGTGCCAATGCCGCCAAGGGCGTCGCGCTGCAGTTGTCCGGGCATACCCACGGCGGGCACATCGTCGGCATGGACCAGCTGGTGAAGCGCGCCAATGGGGGCTTCGTGTCCGGGGGGTATGCGGTGGACGGCATGTCCCTGTATGTGAGCAACGGGGCCGGGTTGTGGCCGGGCTTTGCAGCGCGTATTGGCGTGCCGTCGGAGATCACCGTGTTCACCCTGCGGCGGCGGGTGGCCCCCGCAGGCGAGTGACGGTTACCGCGCAGCCACGCAGGGCGTGGCTCTACGGAATCCCGACCATCCTGCGTGGCCGCAGGAACTCAGCCCACCACGCGTAGAGCCACGCCCTGCGTGGCTGCACCGGACGCCCCGGTCAACTCCGGTGCCAGCGCATGCGCCACGGCCATGCGCAGCAGGGCGGGGCTGATATAGCGGCGGTGGGTGCGGTCGATCATCGCCATGTAGAAGCGCCCGAACGCATTGTGCGTGCGCACCCGGGTGCCCAGCGAAACCCGCACCTGGCCATCATCCAGCCGCTCCACCCGCACGCAGGAACGGAACCGCAGGTGGCGATCGTCCGCGCCCAGCAGCACTTCCGCACTGCGGTCTTCGCTGTCCACCTGCTGGCCCAGCACCGGGAAACGGCCGGCAAACACCTGGCTGCGGTCTTCCGACAGAAGCGACGACACCGGGCATCCCAGCGGCGACGTGCGCAGCCGCAATGGGGCCACCAGCACGTTGCGCACGGCCATCAGCTGGCCCACGCCCGCCGGCGGATTGAGCATGAATCCGTCCAGCACCGTTTCCAGCGTACGACGCGCCGAGCGGCCCGCCAGCGCGTTGGCGGGCAGGGTCAGCGATACGTAGTCCTGATGGTGCCAGCCTTCGGACAGCTGCGGCTGCAGCAGCGAATCCGGCGGTGCGCTGCGGTGGTGGGTGATCGGGTGATGCTGCGGCTGGCGACTGACATAGCCGCGGATCGGGCGCAGCCCATGCAGCGCGGTACGCAGGCGGCCGATCGGGTCACGGGTGGCGGCGCACAGCCGGCCGGCCCAGGAACGCGCCGGTGCATGCAGCGACAGGCTCACGCTGGGCACGCGGTGCGGGTCGGTCTGCGCCAGCAGCGCCTGCAGGTGCGGCGGTAGCGTGTCGGTCAGGCTGGGAATGTCGGCGTTGTCGGCTTCCACCCGCGCGCGCTGCGCCGCGCTGAGCGGGCCGGTGTGATCGTTGGCATGGCACGACAAGGCGAACAGAGCCGGATGCGGCGCGCGCTTTGAGACGAACTGATGCCAGGTACCGCTGCCGAAGCGCACCGTGAACAGGCAGTCCGGCGGAACATCGATGAAGCGCAGGGCATGCAGGAACGCGGCGGGGTCAGCGTCCAGCTGCGCATCCGATGCAGTGGAAAAGCGCAGCTGCGCGCCGCCGCTGCCGGACACCGCGGTGAACATGCGCGGACCGGCGTGGCGGTGGAACGGATGGCCCTGCGGCCCCACCGCGAATGAGTACAGCGAGGACGGATCCTGCTGCGCCATGTGCATGCCGCCCAGCCGCGCCGATGGCTCGTCGAGCGCGTCGATGAAACTCGGATGCGCGGATTGGCGCACGCCCGCGTCGCGCACAAGCTGGTCGCCGGCTCCGATCCCCAGCTGGGTGATCAGGGTGACTTCGACCGGGCTGCCGCCGCCCTGGGAGGGCAGGCTGATGCCAGGGAATGAACGGTCCATGCGGGTCACTCCGGGCATGCTGGCCTCCTCAGCCTTCGGCAGGGGTCTTGCGGGAACGGGCGCGGGCGCGGCTTTCGCGCTGCAGGGGGCCGCCCACCGGGCACACTTCTGCGGCCCAGCTGAACAGCGTGTTGGTCAGGCGCTCGGGCACCTGGCGGAAGTAGACGAACTGGCCACGCTTCTCGCGCTCGATCAGCCCGGCTTCCTCGAGGATGCGCAGGTGGCTGGACAGCGCCGGCTTGCTGAAATCAAAGCGTTCGCCCAGCTCGCCCGCGCTCAGCTCGCCCCCACTGAGGTAGGCCAGGATCTGGCGGCGGGCACTGGAGGCAAGGGCTTCGAAGATACGGTCCACGGCTGTCTGTTAACTAATTCGTTAATTAACTATGAGCCGGTCTGCGCCGCGTTGTCAAGTGCCGCGCCGGCCGCCTGCACCTCCCGCTCGACCACCTCGAAGTGCGCCTCGGGAAAGCGTGCGCGCAGGCTGCCGACCGAGATGTGGCACGAAGCGCAGATCCGCCGTGAAGAGAACAGGCGCAGAGAGGTCACCCGGGCCGGGTCCAGCGTGCCTTCGTTGATGTGGCGCTCGATGCGGTAGTAGAGATTGCGCTCGGCGTCCAGGTGGCGGGCATTGCGTTCATGGAACAACTGTCCATCCAGATCCTCGACATGCAACGAGTGATTCGGCACCACGCTGCTGACGTCGCCCTGGGCGATGGAGGTCACACTGGGCTGCGCATCGATGTAGCGCGCACGCGGTGTGGTCACGGTCCTGCCGTCGACCTGCCAGCCGGCCGGCGCGTGCCTGCGCTCGAGATTCGCCAGCGGCAGCAGGCTGCGGCCCTTGCGTTGGCCCGACGTGGCATGGAACAGCAGCGGCACAGGATCGTCTTTCAGGGTTACTTCCGCGATGGCCAGCGTCTTGGCCGCGCCGCGTCGCGGCGTAAGAAAGCGTGCTTCCAGGGTGTCATCCAGCGTGGCGAACACCGCCGCCGGGGCCGCGCCCGGTGGATTCAGCAGATCGCGCAGTGCATCAACAATCCAGGTGTCGTCGGCACGGGGGGCACGCCAGTGCGCCGGGCCGATCTGTTCACGCAGCGCCTGCACATAGCGGCAATTGGATTGGGCGCACGACATCACCGCCTGCGCCGGCAGGTTGTGGAAGGTGTAAGGACTGTTGGCGCGAACCTCCTGCAGCAGGCGTCCCAGATCATCCAGCTGTTCCAGCTGCCGCTGCAGTTGACTGCCGAACCGGTCGACCAGCGCCGCACCGCTGAGCTGGCATTGCTGGCTGTAGTGGAATGCCCCCCACCAGGCGGTCTTGACGGCATCGTTCTGTGCCGGCGGGAAGCCCCGCTGTTCCAGTGGCCAGAACTCCAGCGCCATTCCGGCGCTGGCGTCCGCATCGGTGGGCAATCCGGCCAGATAGAAGCGACCGGGCGCGACCCGGGTGATGAGCACGCGGCTGCCGTCGCCGGCGCGCCCGATCACCGCGCCCTGGGTGATGCGCAGCAGGTGATCCGGGTAGGGATTGTGCAGCTCTATCCGCACCAGCTGTGATTCGCCGCCGAGGATGGTCGCGCGGATGCGTGCGCGCAGCGCTGGCGCAGTGCGGCTGCTGTCGCGCGCAAACCGGTAGGCGGACCCGCTGACGGTCTGCTGCCAGTACTCGCCATCCACGATGAAGCGCCGCCCGGCAGCGGTGATCGGCTCGTCCGATGCGATCTGCATGCCGGCAAACCAGGTCACTTCGCCGGGGGTGTCGTAGGCGGGTGAGGGCGTGAACTCAAACAGCGTGATGGTCTCGCCGGTGCAGCGCCCGGGATTCACCTGGCGGCGCACCCGGGTGCAGCGGCCCGCCACATCCGTCCAGGTGAACGTTTCGCCTTCCAGCAGACTCCGGTCCAGCGCAAAGGTGGACCGGAGGGCCTCGGCCAGCTGTGGGGTGTGCGCCAACCGGGACTCCAGGGCCGGCACATGCTCAAGCAACCACAGTGCGCTGCGGCGACCCAGCTGCACTACGCCGTGCCCCAGGTCATGCAGCAGCCGCAGCCCACTCTGGGTCGCGAGGTCTTCGCCCAGATGCAGCAGCGCCACACCTGCGTCCTGCAGCAACGCACGCACGCTCAGCTCACCGGCGCGTGCCACCAGTTCGCTGGAGCTGCGCAGGAAACGCGCGACACCGGCTTCCGGCAGCAGCAGTGAGACGGCATCGAGCGTGCAGTCGACGACAGCGGCGGCGGTGTCATCGGTCGCCAGGTCGCGGGCGCAGCCATAGAAGGGCACCGCAAACCGGGCCAACGCATCGGCCACCGCCGCCTCCAGCTGGTCGAGCCTTTCTTCTCCAGTGAGGCGGGCCAATTCGGCGTCGCGGGTGCGGGTGAAGAAGTCGCCGTACATCAGCTCGGCCATCGCCTGCAGCAACCCGCTGTCGATGTCGCTGCTGTTCGCGCTGTGGTGATGCGGGCTTCCGACGACGCAGGACGGCACATCCAGAAACCGCAGCTGTTCCGGAGCGATCCGATCCGGTACCGCACCTGAGGCGAAACTGTGGTGTGGATACAGCACGCCACTGTGCCACTGTCCGTCGATGCGCCGGTCACCACGCTGCAGGCATGCCGCATATCCCGACGCGGGAATGACAGCGAAATAGACCGGCATGACGGCCGTGCCGTCGGTGTCGTTGTGCATGCAGCGCAGCAGCACACCATGGGAAGCACCGGGAACCAGTAATGGGGTCACGGTGCCGCGCTCAAGGCGCTGCCGGTCTAGCGAGGGCAGACCGTCCATCGCCCGCGCCAGCAGCACGGCCAGAGCATCGGTCATCTGCTGCCGGTAGAGCGCGTAGCGCTGGTCGAACAGCTGCGCGATGGAGGGGTGCCCCGCCAACTCCACCGCACCGCCGACCAGCAGGTCCTGCAGCGAGTCCGCCACCAGCGACTCCCTCACCGAGCGCAGCGCCGCACCGAACACCAGCGAAATGCCGTCGAGGCCGGCATCCCGCGCCGTGCGACGGATCACCCCGCCTGCGCTCAGCACCGCATCGGGAATCTGATCAAGCGTCTGGTTCCAATACCGTTCCGGGATACCGGCGTCGCGCAGCTGGCGAGCCGCCAGCGGTCGCCGTTGCGGTGCTGGCTGCAACAGTTGCGTGGCGGCAGCTGCCAGCATGGCCTGTCGCTCGCGCAGGAAATCCAGTGCATCGCGCGTCTGCTCGGCGGTTGCCGCCGAAGGGCCGTCCAGCAGCCGCACGCGATGATGGGTCGCGGCATACAGCAGTGCCGGACGCACCATCGCCCGCAGCAGCGCGGTGCGGTGCGCCTCGTCGGGACCGACGTGGGCGGACAACCGGCCTGGCAGCTCGGCCAAGGTCGCGACGCCCATTGCTGCTGCCGAATCCGGTGCGGCCGCTTCGCACAGCGCCGTGGCCTGCAGAAAAGACACGCTGCGCAGCGAACGGCCGTAGTCCAGATCGTCCGGCAGATCCGGAACCACCCACTCGGGCCGACCCGCGTGGCGTGCCAGCAGCCACCACAGCATCGCGCGCGCCAGTGCTGACGGCACTGCCGGCAGGTGCTGCTGCAGTTGTTCACGCGTGGTCTGCATGAGCTGGCCGCGCGAACGTTCATCATCCAGGCCTGTCACGATGCGCGACACCGCGTTCTGGCCGATGCCATGGTCGAGCATCCAGCGTGCCACCACCTGCTGTGCCTTCGCCGCAGCGGTGCCGTTGCCGTGCAGCTGGCGGGCCGCCCGCTGGAAGCTGCCGGTGCTGGCGAGCAGGTCCCATGCCTGCCAGGGTGGAAGCGCCGGGTCGAGCTGTTCGATCAGCTCGATACCCGCGTCGCGCAGCACCGCGCTCAGTGACAGGTCGGTCGCGTTGCCCTGCAACCGGGGCAACGGGAACTGCAGCGGCAACGGCACGGCGGGCTCCACGGGTGCGGCAGGAGCCAGCAGCACCGCTGCATGCGACAGACAGGCCTGCGCTGTCAGCAGCGGATATCCCAGCCGCAGCTTGACCGCCAGTGACAGCACCGGCGACGGGGCCTGGCGCGCCTGCTCAAGCCGCGTATCGCGTGCAACATCGCCTACGTGGTGCTGCACCGCGCGGTGCAGCAGGGTCAGCGCCAGCGAGGCGGGGAGTCCATCACTGTCGAACAGGAAACGATTGCCAGCAGCCGCTGGGCCAAGTATGTCGGCCATGCGCTGCTGCCCGGTCGTGCTTTCCAGCCACGCGATAAGCCGCTGCGGAGCCTGGTGCCAGAGCCGCCAACGCGCCGCGCCCTCGGCGGGGATCTGCAAGGCCGCTTCCAGCAGCGCCTGCAGCCCGGGCCGTTCGTCGCGTTCGAACAACGCGGCTGCCTGGGCCGGCGACAGCCGCGTGATCCACTCGCCACGCAGCATGCCTGGCACCGTGCGCAGGCCCAGCTCCCGCTGCCACGCCAGCAGCGCCGATGTGCGCGCGTCGTCTGGCAACGGGGCCTCGGCCAGGCGGATGAAGAACAACCGGTTGACCACGTTGTCGACCCGTGTGCGGGGCAACGCCAGCACGCGCGCGATCAGGGCCTGTGTGGTGTTGCTGTTATACAACCGCTCGATGGTGATCTCCAGATCGTCCTGATCGGGAAAGCCGGAGTGCGGCAGTACGTGCTGCAGCACTGCTGCCAGTGCGGTGTGGTTGCCGGGCAGGGCTGCACAGACGGAAGCAGCCAGGGTGGTGGCATTGCGCTGCTGCACCTGCCGGTGCAGACGGACCATGCGCAGAAACTGCTGCATGCTGCGGCGTGCACGCGTGTGCAGGCCGAGGGGCTCGCAGGGGCTTTCCAGCTGCTCGACAGCACGGTGCAGCGGCAGGATCAGGCCGCGCAGCTGCATGCGCAGGTTGAGGCTGTCGTCGGTGGCATCGACCAGCGCACCTCGTTGCATGAACTGCGCCAGCTGACGGGCGAGCCGGTGCCAGGCCACCTGCAGACAGGTGGTGGCATCCAGTACCGCGTTTTCCTGCGCGAACTGCGCACAGTGCTGCTGCCAATGGGTTGCGTTGACGGGAGGCAGCGCCTGCGGGTCGTAGTCCGGCTGGATCCTCTCGAGCATGGGATTGGCCAGGCTGAACACCACGCCGGCCAAGGTCAGGGTCGGGCGATCAGCCGCCGGTGCAGGGTGGGCGAACCAGCCGCTGCTGCGGAACTGCGGGCTGCCATACGGCCACGCCACCACGTCGTCGGGGCGGAAGTCCGGATCCCAGGCCTCCGCAATGGCCTGCGCGCAGGTCAGCGGGGGCGCGTACGTAGTGGTGGAGGGCGTTGCCAACCATCGGGCGGTGTCTCCGATACTGACACTGGCCCGCACGGAATCACTTGATACAACGGAACGGAAGTAGCTGTCCATGCTGCTCATCCAACGTGCCGCCTGACGCAGATCCGGGTCGCCGGGCGTGCGCGGTTGGATGCGCGCGTACACCCTGCTCAGCGCAAGCGTCAGCAGGTAGACACGGGTCGTGGCACTGGCGCGGTCCACCAGCCGCCGTGCCAGCAGGGGCAGCTCGACGTCCTGCAACGCTGCGGCCAGCTGTGCATCGCCGCGTTCGAACAGCGCACTGACGGCGACATCCGGGTCCCGACGCTCGCTCGCCGTGACCCCCGCCTTGCGCAGCAGCGCATCCATGGCGACGTTGAAGTCCGACGCACCGCGTCCGCAGACCCCGAGCCAACGCGCGCTGACCACCGCGGTGAAGCGCGAGGCGACGGTAGTGCGGGCTTCCTCCGGGCGCAGACCGCTGCTGCGGTCGGCCACAAAGGGAGGGCCAGCCGGGATGGCAACCACACCGCCACCGATGGGAATACTGAAGCCGCGAGCGGGCGAGCCCTCGCAGGTGAGCGCACCTGCGCGACTGCCCGCTGGCAGTGGCCACGGTGCAGCGCTCGCATTGGCGGATGAAGCAAGCGCGCGCGGTGCAGGTCGGCTGCTGGCCGGCTGCGCCCCCTGCACCGGAACAGCGGGCAGCACGAGCAGGCTGCTCAGCAGCAGGGCACGCCGAGGTGCAGGTGCTGCAATCTGTGGTGGACCGGGCGAGTAGTCGTAACCTGCCTGATCGGCCACCCGCAGCAACTGATGGACCAAAGGATCTGCATCGATGCGGAGGCTGACAGGTGAGCGAAGGTGGGTCTGTTCCAGCACGGCCTCCAATCCGCCGCTGCCATGCCGATGTGCACGGACGACGTCGAGGGCCACCAGCGGTTCCCACAGCCCGGGCTCCTGTCGATTCAGTCGCCGTGCCCGCGCGAGGCAGTCGCTGAGCATCGGCCCGGTCAGTGGCAGCGCCCAGGTGTCGCGCCATAGCCGCTGCAGGTCCGCGCACGCGTCGCGGCGGTGTACCGGCCCGGATTCGCCGCGTGCCGCTCGAAGCGACGGCCAGCACAGGCCAGCCTCCACCGGCAGATCGGACAGGCGCTGACGCCAGCAGGACGGCGGCAGCGACCAGGGCCGCAGCAGGGTAAGGTACAACCCGCGCAACAGCGGCCCGGGGTGGTTGTGCAGATGCGCGCGCAACCGGGCGCGCTCGCCGATGTAGGCGGTCTCCCAGACCTCGCGTGGGTCGCGCAGCGCCTGCAGCACCAGTGCGCTCCATTCGGCGGGCACCGGTTCGGTGCGCTGCAGCTGGGCCAGCAGGGGGGCTGCCAGGCACTGCGCCAGGTCGGTGCCGCCAAACCCACCGGTAATGAGCGCGAGCACCAGCGTCTGGTCGATGTGCGCGGCGGCCAGCGCGTCCTGGAGTTGCGGCCACACGGACGCCGGTACGCCGAGGCTGGGCACGTGCAGGCCCGACGCATGGTTGTGCAGGTGCTGCAGGTGCATGGCTGACGATGCCGCCATACGAGGGCTGAGGCTGTGCGGTGCGGTGGCGAACGGCGGGGACGGGATGACGGACCGGAGTGGCTGCATGGTCCAAGACACTGCCCGCGCAGGTGAGGGCGGTCGAGAGCCGGAACCGTCACCGTCCCGTCATCTGCATCGCCTACCGTGCTGCACACTTCAGGGGCGAGGCGACACAGGTGGCCGAACAGGCAAGACGGCGCCTGGCACGCATGTTCGAGGATCACGCGCCGGTGCTGCGCGGATTCTTCGTGCGCCGTGGCGCGCGCCAGGACGCGGAAGACCTGGTGCAGGAAACCTACCTGCGCCTGCTGCGTGCGCATGAGGGCGCAGGCGAGCCCATTGCCAATCCCGAGGCGTACCTGTTCACCGTCGCGCAGAACCTGGTGCGTGAGCAGGCCGCCCGGCGGCGCTGGTCCACGCTGCCCATCGATGAGATCGAACAGCTGGGCTCCGGCCTGGCCAGCGGGGAATGCGTGGAAGACGCCGCCGAACGCGAACAGCGCCGCCAGCATCTGCAGACGTTGCTGGCCAGCCTGCCCGAGCACACGCGCGCGGTACTGGTGATGCAGTATCGCGACGGACTGAGCTACAAGCAGATTGCCGAACGGCTCGGCGTGTCGCCGCATATGGTCAAGAAACATGTGGTGCGCGGTCTGTCGGTGTGCCGCCGGGCGATGGCGGAACCGGTGGCACTGCGATGAGCGAGCCTACCGAGCATCCGTCGGCGCTGACCCAGACCGCAGCCCACTGGCATGCCCTGCAGCGGCAGGGCACGGTGAGTGCTGCCCAGCAGCGCGCCTTCATGCAGTGGCTGGTGGCGTCGCCCGAGCACCTGCGCGAGTACATGGCGATCAGCGAGGTGGCGGGCGCGTTGGGCGACGCGCTGCGTGACATGCCAATCGACCTCGACGCGTTGGTTGCCGCGCCAGCCGCAGCAGCGAACACGCACAATGTGGTGCAGCTCTCCCCGCGCCGAAGCACCGCGGCAGCCGTGCCGGCAAGGCGGCGTCGCTGGCTGCCACGCGTTGCCGTGGCGGCCAGCATCGCGCTGGCGGTGGGGTGGGGAACCACCTTGGCGCTGCCCCGAACCGACCACTTCGTGGCTGAGCACGGCGCGCCGCGCCAGATCACGCTGCAGGATGGCTCCGTGGTGCACCTTGATGCGGAAAGCGAGGTGTCCGTGCGGATCACGCTGTTGTCGCGCCGGGTGGAGCTTGAGCGTGGCCAGGCCAGTTTCGTGGTCGCGCCGGACCGGCGGCCGTTCGCGGTGCATGCGGCGGGTCTGCAGGTGACCGACATCGGCACCACGTTCGATGTCTCGCTGCTGCGCGAACAGGCGCGTATCGGCGTCAGCGAAGGCCGCGTGCACGTGCGTGGCGATGGCGGGCGAGGGCGCATGCTGGCGGATCTGGGTGTGGGTCAGGCCGCCCAGGTGGACTATCGCGACCAGCGCGTACAGATCAGCAATGAAGACGCGGCCAGCATGACCGCGTGGTGGCACGGGCGCGCGGTGTTCCGCGACGAACCGCTGCGCGACGTTGCTGACCGCTTCAATCGCCGCAACGCGGTGCGCCTGCATGTCAGCGATGAAGCCGGCGCGCTGCGCCTCACCGGCAATCTGCGCGTGGATGACCTGGCCTCGTTGCGTGCGTTCCTGGACCAGCAGCCCGCGCTGATCACCGAGCGTCGTGCCGATGGCATCCATGTGCGCGTGCGTTCCCGCAGCACGGCGGCGCTGTAAGAAAAAATTCATTGAAAAAGCGGTGCCCGATCCGCGCGCTGCGCACTCGTAGTTGGGGAAAGCAGGAACAACCCCGTTCCGCGACCACCGCCATTCCCTCACTGGATCCCACGATGCGCCGCACACTGTTCCTTTCCATTGCCCTTGCCCTGCAGGTCACCGCCACGGCGGCCGCCGCCGAACCGGCCCGCGTGGCCAGCGAGGCGATTGCCTCGCAGCCGCTGGACGCCGCGCTCAACGCACTGTCGCGCCAGACCGGCCTGCAGTTCGTCTACAACGCGCAGAGTGCGGGCAATCCGCGCACCCCCGGCGTGCCGGCCGGCCTCAGCGCCGATGCTGCGCTGAGCCGTCTGCTTGCCGGCACTGGTCTGCGTTATCGCTACCTCAATGCCACCACCGTGACCATCGAGGCGCAGGACAGCACATCGCCGGCACCGACTTCCAGCGCGGTGGCACCTGCCGGCATTGCGGTGGCAGCCAACGCGCCGCAGCCGGTAGACGTTGCGGCACCGGCCGGTGGAGCAGGGCCGCAGAATCTGGAAACCATCCAGGTCACCGGCAGCTACAGCCGCAGCCTGGAGCAGGCGGTGGACATCAAGCGTGCCACCGTGGGTTTCTCTGACTCGATTGTCGCCACCGACGTGGCCGATTTTCCGGAACAGAACCTGGCCGAAGCACTGCAGCGCGTCCCCGGTGTGACCATTGAACGCAGCAAGGGCCTGGGCACCAAGGTCAACGTGCGTGGCCTGCCGTCCGAATACACCCACGTGTCGATCAACGACCTGGCCACGGCCTCGGGCAGCGGCGGTCGTGACGTGGAATTCGACATGTTCGCCTCGGAGATCATCCAGCAGGTGACCGTGCAGAAATCCCCGACCGCAGCAGACGAGGAGGGCGGCATTGCCGGCTCGGTGAAGATTTCCACCGCGCGCCCGTTCGATTACAACGAGCGCAAGCTGGTGTTCTCCGCCGAAGGTGCGCACAACAGCATCTCCGAGGAAGTCGATCCGCGCTTTGCGTTCCTCGCTGCCGATACCTGGGGCGACTGGGGCGCACTGGTGTCGTACTCGCAGTCCAAGCGCACCAACCGCACCGACTCCACCTCGGGCATCAATTTTCGTCCGTCCTCGCGCTTCCTGACCGCGTCGGGCACCCGCGGCACCCAGGCCCAGTCGGTGCTGCTGCGCGACGCCGGGGTCAACATCACCAACCGCAACGATTCGGATCAGACCAATCGCGTGGTGTTCCAGGACAAGGTCGGCGACCGCGTCTACCTGAACGAGCAGGACAAGTGGGGTGCCACGGGCTCGCTGCAGTACAAGCCCAGCAACAACTTCAGCCTGACCTTCGATGCCATGGTCGGTGGCTACGACAGCACCGAGGATGAGTACGACGCGGCCGCCTACTCGGCGTCCAGCCGCAGCACCTTCGACACCATCCACGAGTACGATGCCGATACCCTGTCCCAGTACGGCATGGTGGTGCTGCGTGATGTGTCCTACACCGCCACCCAGCACGAAATGCTGAGCAAGGAGCGGATCAACAAGACCGACTACGGCCAGTACAGCATGGCCTTGGACTGGAAGGGCGACAGCTGGTACGTCGACGCGCTGGTGGGCTATTCGGGCGCAGAGAAGACCTCGGACTACTCGAACCTCAAGCACGTGGCCTATGCGCCGTCGCGTACGCGCTGGACCGGCGACAGCGGCGAGACGATTCCCAGCAGTGCGCCGGGCAGCATCGACATGTACAACGCCTCGGACAAATACCTGTTTGAAGCCTATGAAACCACGCTGGAAAAGGTGAAGGACGACAAGTACGCCGCCCAGGTCAACGTGACCCGTCTGCTGGACCTGGCGTTCCTGCCGGCGCTGCACACGGTGAAGTTCGGTGCGCGCTACACCGACCGCTCCAAGGAGCGTCAGTATGGCGAGGCCAAGATCACCGGTCCGACCGCCGGCAGTGCCGCCTGGGTGAACACCCGCACCCTGGCCGACAGCCCGTTGCAGTCGATCAGCGACATCGTTCCGGGCGGCAGCTATTCGCACAAGGGCCTGGATTGGGAGCAGGTCTCCAACGAGTACGCGCGCGGTGCGTTCCGTTACGACGGCTTCTACACCCCGTTCGACCCGGGCCAGTTCTACCAGGTTGATGAGAAGGTGATGAGCTTCTACGCCATGACCGACTTCGCCTTCGACATCGGCAGCGTGCCGTTCACCGTCAATGCCGGTGCCCGCTACGTGGACACCAAGGTCGACTCGTTCGGCTTCCACCCGATCCAGCGTCCGGACGGCAGCACCGGCTACACCGACACGCCGGTCTCCAAGGATGGCAGCTACGATGACCTGCTGCCCAGCTTCAACATGACCGCCGAACTGTCGCCCGGCCTGTTGCTGCGTGCTGCCGCCTCGAAGGTGATGATGCGCCCGGCACTGAACGACGTGGCCTACAAGCGTACCGCCAGCTGGAGCTCGTACCGCTTCACCGACGGCAACCCGGCGCTGAAGCCGACCTACGCCAAGCAGTGGGAAGTGGGCGTGGAGAAGTACCTGGACAACGGCGCGCTGTTCGCAGCCAGCTATTTCCGCAAGAACATCGACGGCGTGGTGATCAACTCGCTGACCGGCATGGTCGAGGACGTGGCCGTGTACAACGCCAATGGCAGCCTCAACGGCATCTACGACTTCGACGTGTACCAGCCGGTCAATGCCAAGGGCTCCTATGAAGTCGACGGTATCGAGCTGGTCGCGCAGATGCCGTTGGGCATGTTCACCCCGTGGCTGGAAGGGTTCGGCATCAATGCCAACTACACCATGCTCGACAGCTCGCTGGCCGGCGAGTCCGACCTCGGCATCAAGACCCCGATGCCGGGCCTGTCGGAGAAGACCTGGAACTTCACCGCGTACTACGAGAACGAGCGCTTCGACGCCCGCGTCTCGTACAACCACAAGGACGAGTACGTCGAGTCGATCGGCTACAACCTGTACCCGATCTACCGCGATGCCTACGGCCAGATGGACGTCTCCATCGGCTACCGCATCACCGACAACATCAAGATCAGCTTGAAGGGCATCAACCTCACCAACGAGATCACCAGCGGCTACACCATGGATCCGTCGTTCCCGACGATGTACGAAGCGTCGGGTCGCCGTATCAGCCTGGGCCTGCGCGCCGACTTCTGATCCACCGTTCCAGTGTGGGTGGCGCGCGGATCGGAGAGGGTCCGCGCGTCGCCTGCACGCTTTGTGAGGTATGACGATGAAAACCCTTCTTGCGCTGGCGCTGCTGGCCGCTTCCGGGCCGGCCCTGGCCGCCACCCCCGATTCCGATTCCGATGCCGGTCGCCAATGGCTGGCCGGCGACCACCACGTCCACAGCGAATGGAGCGTGGAGTGGGACCGCAGCACCACCCCGCCCACCCCGATCCGCGGGGGCGACTCTTCCTACAGCCGCAGCCGCAATGCGGCCCAGGCCAAGGCGTTTGGCCTGCGCTGGATGGTTCATACCGATCACGGTGGCCCCGGTCATTCCGTGGTGACCCGCGACCACGCCTATCCGGCCCTGGTACAGGCCCGGGTCGATGTGCCTGACGTGATCCAATTCAACGGCATGGAATTTGACGTGCCGGCCGGTGAGCATGCCTCGCTGATCATCGCGCCGGGCCCGGATGAGCGTGACCAGCTGGTCACTGCCGAGCGTGACTACAGCCGCAGCGAACCGCTGCAGGGCAGTCGCGATACGCAGCAGGAGATGCTGGCCGCACTGGGTTACTTGAGAGGGCTGCAACCGCAGCCGTTGATGCTGATCAACCACCCGTCACGTACCGCCACCGGCGTGGGTGTCTGGGGCAAAGTCACCCCCGAAGAGCTGCGCAGCTGGCACGCGGCCGCGCCGCAGGTGCTGGTTGGCATGGAAGGAGCCCCGGGCCACCAGGGCATCCGCAGTGAGCGCGGCCTCTACAGGAACAAGGCCGCACCGACCTTCGGCGGCTTCGACCAGATGACCGCGCAGGTGGGCGGCATCTGGGACCAGATGCTGGCCGACGGGCTGCGCTTCTGGATCACCGCCAGCTCGGACTCGCACGTCAACGTGCGCGACGGCGGCCGCGATTACGACCCGGGCGAGTACAGCAAGACGTACGCCTGGGCTCGGCCGGAGGCCGATGACATCCTGGACAGCCTGCGCCATGGCCGCACGTTCGCGGTGACCGGTGACCTGGTCGATCGGGTGGAACTGTCGGTGGGCGACGGCACCCGTTCGGCCACGCTCGGCGAGACGCTGCCGGTGTCGGCCGATGGCACGCTGCAGGTAAAACTTCGCGTGCGCCAGCCGAACGTCCCCAACGCGAATGGCGACCGACCGGCGCTGAAGCTGATCGAGCTGGTGGTGGGGGGCAAGGATGCTGACGGCGCGTTGAAGATGCAGTCGCGCCACTTTGCCGCCAGCGACTGGCAGCGTGACGGCGACTGGATCAGCGTTACGTGGACGCTGCCGGTACCGACAAAGGGCGGCTTCGTTCGCGCCCGTGGTAACAATACCGGTGAGCGCGTCGCCCTGGCCGACGTGCCGGGCGAAGATCCGTGGCAGGACCTCTGGTTCCATTCCAATCCGGTGTTCGTCGAGGTGCGGTGAGGCGTGTGAAAGGCAGCGCGTGAGCCGTGCACGGCACGGTCACGCGTCTGCACCGACCCTGAGCGCGTTGATCGACCCTTTGTGGAGCGCGCATGACCACGCTGACCCTGCCCGAGCTGGCGAAGAAGATGGCCCACATCGACTTCTGCCTGCTGCATACGCACGCTGACGACCGTGAGATTGCCGCGCGTCCGATGAGCAACAACGGCGACGTCGAATACGACGGCGACAGCTGGTTCTTTACGCTGGAGTCGGCAGACATGGTCGGTGAGATCATGCGCGAGCCGAAGGTGGCGCTCTCATTTACCGGAAGCAAATCGCTGATCACGCTCGGCAAGCCACCGCTGTTCGTGTCGGTGCAGGGCCGGGGCATGGTGATCCGCAGCAAGACGCTGATGGAGGAACACTGGGTGAGCGATCTGACGCGCTGGTTCGAGCAGGGCGTCGACACCCCGGGCCTGGTGCTGATCCGGGTCAGCGCGGTGCGCATCCATTACTGGGACGGCGAAGACGAGGGTGAGATCCTGCGTTGAGCGCAGCCCCGCACACGCGTTCAATGGTCATCGCCGGGTTGTCCACGGTGGTGGAGTGGTACGACTTCACGCTTTATCTGTACCTGGCCACGGTGTTGTCGCGGGTGTTTTTTGGCGGTGGCGAGGAAGCGCTGCTGGTCACCCTGGCCGGGTTTGCGGTGTCCTACCTGATGCGCCCGCTCGGCGCGTTGTGCTTCGGCAGCCTGGGCGACCGTATCGGTCGGCGCTGGATGCTGCTGGCCTCCATGATCCTGATGACGGCGGCGATGCTGGCTACCGCGCTGCTGCCGACATTTGCCAGCATCGGCGTGAGCGCCGGCGTGTTGTTGTTGCTGCTGCGCTGTGTGATGGCGTTTTCGGTGGGCGGAGAGTACACCGGTGTGGTCGCGTACCTGCTGGAAAGTGCCCCCGTGCGCCGGCGCGGTCTGGTGACGTCGCTGGCGTCCGCAGCCAGCGAGATCGGCGCGCTGCTGGCCGTCGGCGTCTCCGCGCTGACCGTGGCCCTGTTGAGCGACGCACAGCTGGCGGCATGGGGCTGGCGCATTCCGTTCTTCGTCGGCGCGGCCTTGGCTGGGGTGATTCTGGTGGCGCGCTCCACCCTGCATGAGTCGCCCGAGTTCATCCGCCAACGCGAGTTCGGCACCGTGCCGAAGACACCGATCCGCGATACCTGGCGGCATCATCGCGCTGCGGTGGTGCGCACGTTCGCGGTGTCCGCGCTTGGGTCGATCACCTACTACGTGGGGATTACCTATGTGCCCGCGTTCCTGGGGTCGATGAGCGAGGTCAGCGAGGCGACCGCCTTGTGGCTGTCCACCGTGGCGGCGGTGGCGGTGATCGTCGTTACGCCGTTGTTCGGGGCCCTGTCAGATCGGGTCGGACGGCGGCCGTTGCTGATCGCGCTTGCGGTGCTGTCAGCATTGCTGCCGTTGGGCATGTTCGCGCTGATGGGCGAGGGTGGCGTGGTGCAGATCGCGCTAGGAGCCGTGGTGCTCGCTGCGCTGGCTGGTGGCGTCAGCGCAGTGGCTGCGCCGGCCACGGCCGAGCAGTTCCCGGGAGAAGGGCGATTGAGTGGGCTCGCGCTGGGGGTCACCGTGGCGACCGCGTTCTTTGGTGGGGCGACGCCCTTGCTGGCTGAACTGCTGGTGCGCCATACCGGTTGGGCGGGAGCGCCCGGCGCAATGATCGCGCTGATTGCGGTGGTGGTGTTGCCGGCGATCTGGACCCTGCGCGAAACCCGACCGACGCGCGACACCTACGCGTAGGGACACGCCATGCGTGTCCTCGGGGTACCTGGCCGTGCGATGGACACGCATGGCGTGTCCCTACGGGGCATCTGGTCGTGCGATGGACACGCATGACGTGTCCGTACCGGGTGATTCGGGGTGGGTCGAAGCCACGCAGGGCGTGGCTCTACGAGATTCAGCGGCCGCCTTCCGTCGGCAACGGGGCCGGCACGTTCAAAAGCCCCCCCGCCGCCACATACGCCGCCAGCGCCTGCCCCTGGCTCAACAGATGCCGCTCCATGGTCCGCCCGGCTGCCTCTGCATCGCGCTGCCGGAAGCAGTCCATCAGCTCCCGATGCTCGGCCAGCGATTGCGCGGTCCGTCCCGGAGCCAGTAGCTGGCGGCCGCGGTGCATCTTCAGAATGCGATGCAGGTCATGCGTGATCCGGATCAGCCACGGGTTGCCCGCGTAGTGCTGCACCGTCTCGTGGATCAGATAGTTGTTGCGGTAGTACTCGGCGATGTTGCCTTCCGCCGCCGCCGCTTCCATCGCCGCATGCAGCGCTTCCAGCTGCTGCACGCCTGCGTCGTCGATGTTCTTCACCGCCTCGTGCGCGCAACGTCCTTCCAGCATCGCCATCACCGGGAACAGCTGGTTCAAATCTTCCAGCGTCAAACGCGTAACCCGCGCGCCGCGTCCCGCATCGATCTGGACCAGGCCTTCCGCTGCCAGCAGCTTCAGCGCCTCGCGCAGCGGGGTGCGGCTGATCGTGAGTTCCTCGCACAGGGCGGGTTCGTCGATCCATTCACCCGGGGGAAGCCGGTAGTCGTAGATCCGTTCGCGCACGTGCTCGGCCACCTCTTCGTAGAGGGGGGCCTTTTTTTTGGGTGAGCGCGGGGCGGGGGCGATGGCCATGGGGGAATTGTAGTGGGTTGGCGGGTTGTCGGTTGGAGTGTCAAATCCGCCGTTGTTCTGGGGTCATGCGTTACCAGACGTGGGCAGGTTCAGGGCCGTCGTCTGTCGACCGACGCTACCGGGGCCACGAGTTTTTGATCTTTGTTGGCCGCCGACCCTCTGTCTGGGGCGTGCCGGGGTGGGTTTGCGGGACACTCGGCGCCATGGATGGCGTCCGAGTAGCCTCCATGGATGGATTCACGGCGTGTCCCGCAAACCCACCCCGGCACGCCCAAACACGGAAGCCAGTGGCCGCCGGTTGTTCGCGCGAATCCAACAGGAGCCGGGCAAGCCCGGCTCTACGTTGAGTCACATCCAGCCCGGGACGACGAACAGCAGCCAGGCCAGCAGCGGGCCGAACGCCACCACTAGGCCGCTGTAGATCAGGAACTGGCGGAACAGGGATTCGCGCTCTTCCTTGGCCGCCGATGCCACCACCAGGGCACCGTTGGTCGAGAACGGGCTCACGTCCACGATGGTGGAAGACACCGCCAGCGCGCAGATCACCCCCGCCGCGCCCAGGTGACCCTGCATCAGGAACGGCACCGCCAGCGGAATCGTCGCACCCAGCACCGCCGCCGACGAGGCGAACGCCGACACAATGCCACCCACGTAGCAGACCAGCAGCGCGCCCAGCAGCGGAATGCCGATGTTCGACACCCCGTTGCCGATGAAGTCCACCGCGCCCGCCTTCTCCAGCACGCCCACGTAAGTCACCACGCCGCAGATCAACAGCACCGTCGACCAGCTGATGCCATCCACCGCACCCTTCTGGCTCTTCGGCGACAGCAAGGCCAGCGCCACCGCCACCGTGATCGACACCAGACCCACGTTGAGGTTGTAGATCAACGCCGCCACGCCCAGCCCGACCAGCCCCACCAGCGTGAACAGGCGTTCGCGGGTGACGCCCACTGCTTCCAGCGCATCCGGATCGTTGGACAGCGTGCCACCGCCCGCCGAGACCAATGCACCATGGCCTTCAATCGCGAACTGCCGCGACGACGCCTGCGGACCACCGGCCAGTGCCAGTTCGCCACCCGCCACCGTGACCGAACCCCGACGCATCAGTGCAATGCCACCGAAGGCGAAGAAGCAGATCACCGACATCATGAAGTTGAAGCCCAGGCTGGTCAGGAACACCGCCATCTCGGTCACTTCCAGCCCCGCCTTCTGCACCACCCCGTTGGTGATGCTGCCGTACACGCTGATCGGCGAGAACCCGCCCGCCTGCGCGCCATGGATCACCAGCAGACCCATCAGCAGCGGATTGATCTTGTATTGCTTGGCAAAGCGCAGTGCCACCGGACCGATGATCGCCACCGCCGCCGGACCCAGTGCGCCGAATGCCGTCAGCAGCGCCGTGACCACGAACATCACCCACGGAATCGCCACGATGCGTCCGCGTACCGCCCGCACTGCCCAGTGCACCAGCAGGTCGATGGTGCCGTTCTTCTGTGCGATCGCGAACAGGTAGGTGATGCCGACCAGGGTCAGGAACAGATCGCCCGGGAAGCCGGCCAGCACCGCCTTGCCCTCCATGCCGACGAAGATGCCCCCGATGATGAAGGCCAATGCGAACGCCACCGCACCCATGTTGATCGGCAGGGCCGTAGCGATGATGAACATGATCACCAGACCGATGATCGTTGCGACTTGTGGACTCATGCGCCCTCCCAGACACCTGACTCGCGTACAGCACGGATGGGGGACCGCCATCCACGGGTAACGATTGCCGGGCAAGCCCGGCACTACACGGCCTGCCTGGCTACATGCGCTCCAGGGCGCGATGCACCCAGGCCGCCGCACCGTCCAGGTGCTGGAACTCTTCCACCGCGCGCACTTCGCAGCACGGGTAAGCCGAAGCCACCATGCGTGCCAGGGCCGTGCCCGGACCCAGCTGCAGGAAGACCCGCGCGCCGCGTTCGAAGGCCTGGCGCATCACCTGTGCCCACTCGATGGTCCGTGACAGCTGCGCAGCCAGGCTGTGCTGCGCCTCGGCAGCGTCACGCACCAGGCGCGCATCAATGCCCGCGAGCAGCGGCAGGTGTGGTGCCGTCAATCCGGCCTGGGCCAGTGCACTCGCAAAGCCACTGCTGGCGTCCGTCAGCAACGGCGTGTGCGCCGGCACATGCACCGGCAGCGGACGAATCTCCGCATGCAGCGCACCCGCCTGCGCGGCCAGTGCCTGCAGCGCCGGCCTGCGCCCACCCACGATGAAATGGTCGCTGCCGTTGGCAATGGCAATGTAGGCCCCGTGTGCTGCGCACAGCGGTTGCAGGGCATCACGGGTCAGCCCCAGCACCGCCTGCATGCCGCTGTCCGGCGGGCTGGCCTCGTCCATCAGCCGCGCACGCTGCGCGGCGAGTTGCAGGCAACCGGCCGTATCGATGCTGCCGGCAACGGCATGCGCGGCCAGCTCTCCAATGCTGTAGCCGGCGACCAGCAGCGGCACCGGCAGCGCCTCGCGCAGCGCCTGCCACTGCGCCAGCGTGGCCGCACACAGCAGCGGCTGTGCCTGCGCATTGTCGAAGCGATCGTCTGCGCCTGCGGACTCCACCACGTCGCGCCCCAGTACCGCGCTCGCGGCGGCCATGACCTCGCGTGCAGCGGGGTAGGGACGCGCACGCTCGAACATCGCCGCGTGCTGCGCGCCTTGACCGGGGCAGAGCAGGGCCAGGCTCATGCGCCCTCCTGCTGCAGCAGGAACCAGGCGCAGGCCAGCAGGTCGGCGCTGCCACCCGGACTGAGGCGACGGGCCACGAACCCGGCGTCGATGCGGGCCAGGCGCGGCCGCCAGTCGGCACTGTGCGCGCCGCCTGCGTGCAGGAATGCCGCCGCTTCGGCCTTGGCCCAGGCCAGCCCGGCCGCACCGCCACGGTGCAGCAGGTTCAGATCATCCACCACCGTCACCAGCTGCATCAGTGTGTGGCACAGCGCGGCCTCGCGCGGCAGGCCTGCACCCAGCGCGTCGCGCAGTGCAGGCACGGCCAGTTCGCGCAGCAGCGGGAAACCCTCTGCGGCCTGTTCGCGCACGCCGGGGACGCGGTGTTGCGCACGTGCGCGCTGTCCCGGGCTGTCAGCGTTCAGCGGAGCCTGGATGAGGTCGTCAGCCCAATCCTTCACCTGCAGGCAGACCTGCTCGGCCGAAAGCGCCGTGCCGCTGTGCGCGCGGCCGCGCGCGGCTGCAGCCACCAGCAGCCCAAGGCTGAAGATCGCGCCACGGTGCGTGTTCACGCCGTTCGTGGCGCGCAGCATCGCCGCCTCTGCAGCAATGCCCAGCGTGCGCAACGCCTCGAACGGCGCATCCTGTGCACCGGCGCAGGCGATCTGGCGGTAGTAGTGGCGCAGCGCGAACAGGCTGCGCAGGAACGTGCCCGCGTCCATATCAGCATGGCTGCCGGCACTGAACGGCGTCACCAGCCCCGGCTTGGGCGCACACGCCAGTTCAGCATGCAGGCTGGCAATGGCCAACCGCCCCAGCCGCGCGGTGTCGACCGGATGCACTGTCCGGCGCAAGGTAACGGCCGGATGCGCAACCCGTAGAGCCGGGCCTTGCCCGGCTGCCGTTCGTAGAGCCGGGCTCTGCCCGGCTGCCGTTCGTAGAGCCGGGCCTTGCCCGGCTGCCGTTGGGGCAGTCCCCACCGAGTTCATGCCCTCACCCCAACACGCTCGAACAGATCCTCGCGTTGCGCCAGCATCGCCCCATCCACGCGCTTCACCAGCACCTGGCGCGCGTCGCTGGCGTACTCGCGCCAGTTCACCGCGCCGCCATCAGGCAGGCACAGCTCGCCATCCACGCGCCTTGCGAAGGTGCCCTCCCAGGCCTGCAGGCCCACGACGAGGTAATCGGCCGCTTCGCGGTCTTCGAGCTGCCACAGCAGGTCGATATCCGAACGGGCGTGCACGTACTCCAACCCGGTCAGCATCTGCCAGGCGAAGGCACCGAACACACGGGCCGGTGCAATCGCGTGCAGCGCCTGCAACGGCAGCGACCACGCGGCGGCCGCACCGCGCAGCGGATGCGCCAGCACCGTCTGCAGCGACAACGGCGGCTGCACCTTCGCCACATCAGCCATCGGCACCCGCAGGGCCAGCCGTTGTTT